>NZ_BMIR01000002.1 GCF_014642655.1 Pullulanibacillus camelliae | reverse complement strand
TCTACGATGTATTTGCTCTGGTAGGCATACATTTATGATAGAGTGCCTCTTCTTTTTTGGCTAGGATTTTGTAGAAATACCACCGAGAACTATTTTACACATACTCACGAGCCTGGTTGATTATACAATTCTCATACTTTGTTCAAAAAAACTAAGCTTTATAATCGCTCATCTCGTACGCCTAACGCGATCTTTTAATCATCATTAGAGTTGTCAATAAACCTTTAAAAAGCAAAAGTTAAAGCCTGAATGCATCACTGCTAAAAGGGCATCAGGACAGGTTACCCAATCTGAGACTAAAAAAACCGCTAGTCGGTGGTGGTACCACCTACTAGCGGTTTGTGAGGGGGTATTAAACAGCATCCAAGGCATCAAATTGACTGACAACGAGTTCAAAGTATTTCCCTCGCGCTGCCATTAATTCATCATGTGTTCCTTGTTCTAGAATGTTTCCATTTTCCAAAACGATAATCTTATCGGCATCACGTATGGTGGAGAGGCGGTGAGCAATGATGATAGATGTCCGTCCTTCCAAAAGCTTTTCCGTTGCCTCTTGAATCTTTAATTCTGATTCTGTGTCAATGCTTGAGGTTGCTTCATCAAGGATTAATATCTTTGGATCGGCAAGTAGTGCCCGCGCAAAGGAAAGCAATTGGCGCTCGCCAACAGAAAGGATATTTCCGCGCTCCTCAACCTCTGTATCATAGCCATGAGACAGCTGTCGAATAAATGTATCGGCGCCAGAAGCAACAGCCGCTGCTTTGACTTCTTCATCTGTCGCACCTGGGCGACCAAAACGAATATTTTCCATAATTGTCCCAGAGAAAATGAAGGTATCTTGAATGACCGTACTGATATTTTTTCGCAATTCACTAAGCTTGATCTCTTTAATGTCAATACCATCAAATTTCACAGTACCGCCCGTCGGGTCATAAAAGCGACCGATTAAGTTAGCAATGGTAGACTTTCCAGACCCAGTATGGCCGACAAGAGCGATGGTTTCCCCTGCTTCCATATGCAGATTGATATGGTTGAGCGCATTGCGCTTATCATCATAAGAGAAGACGACATCTTCGAAATCAATAGTTCCCTTGATTTGCTCCATACTCACTGGACGGACACTATCTTTCACATTGGGTTGTTCATCAAGAAATTCAAATATCCGCTCTGATGATGCCATGGCCATCAATAATTGGTTATAGGTTTGCCCAAGTCTAGAAATCGGGTCCCAGAACATCCCTAAATAAAAAGCAAAGGATACAAAGATCCCTGTTGTAATATGGGCATGGAGAATCAAATATGAGCCAAACCAAATAAGGATGGCAGACCCTACCGCATTAGCTAATTCCACAAATGGACTGAACACCGCATTTTTCTGTTGAGCATCACGCTGCGCTTCCCTTGTTTCATTATTAACACCGTCGAAGAAAGCACGGTTATTAATTTCCTGATTAAAGGATTGCGTCACACGCATGCCCTGCAGGCTTTCATTCAAATGCGAATTAAGCTTAGATTGTTTGACACGAACAACCTGCCAGGATCTCCTGATTTTTCGACGAAACTTTGTTGAAAGAAAGAACATGATAGGGACAATAATCATACACGCGATCGCTAATTGCCAGCTTAAGCTAAACATGATCACAAAAATACCAATGAGCATTAACAAATCCATCATCGTGTTGATAATCCCGTTAGTGAATAAATCTTGTAAGCTATTGACATCGTTGATGATCCGAACGAGCACTGAGCCTGCAGACCGGGAATCAAAGAAGCGATGCGACAGATACTGCACGTGATTAAAGAGTGCTTTTCTTAGATCATAAATCACATATTGTCCTAATCGGTTGGTCCATTTAATTCTAAAGTGGTTACTGATGAAAGAAAGCAGATACATAGCAGCTATGCCAACCACAAGCCAATACAGGCCATGGATATTCCCTTTACCGATGATTTTGTCAAAGGCAACTACCCCGATAAGAATCGGGACACAAAGGCGAACCGCAGAGCCTAACAAAAGAACAATAATCGCCGCTGGGAGTAAAGTTTTTGAATAAGGCTTAAGATAGCTTAATAGTCGGACCATTTGTGCCCAGTTAAATGGTTTTTCAGCCATACGATCACGCGTATAGTAAAACCGCTCACGATTTTCTAATGATTTTGATTCTGGTTTTTCTAATGCCACTTGTTCCACCTCCTAGTGTGCATTTTGTCTCAATTGAATACTCTCTCTATCTTTAAATTGAATGTCATAGATTCTTCTGTATAATCCATCAGGATGATTCACTAACTCTTGATGGACACCGCGTTCTGCAATCTTCCCTTTATCCAAAACGAGAATCTCATCTGCATGTTGGACTGACGAAATGCGGTGGGCGATAATAAAGGTCGTACGCCCTTTCATCAATTCCCTAAATGCTTTTTGAATTTTTGCTTCCGTTTGCATATCTACAGCACTTGTGGCGTCATCTAAGATCAATATACTCGGATTAATCAACAAAGCACGCGCGATCGAAATCCTTTGCTTTTGACCACCAGAAAGGCCTAAGCCACGCTCACCAAGAACGGTGTTATACCCTTCTGGAAGCTTGCTAATAAACTCATGGGCTTGAGCGCGCTTTGCAGCATCGATCACTTCCTCATCTGTAGCATCCGGATTGCCATAGGCAATATTATCCTTAATCGTCGATGAGAACAGGAAGTTTTCTTGAAGCACAAAGCCGATGTTCTTCCTAAGAGAGGTTAACGAATACTCATGGACAGGCATCCCATCGATGAGCAATTGACCATCGGTAACGTCGTAGAAGCGTGAAAGCAATTGTGTTATCGTCGATTTCCCCGAGCCTGTTGCCCCCATAAGTCCAATCACCTGACCTGGCTTAACATCAAAGCTAACATCCTTTAACGCATATACCGTCTCATTTGGATACTTAAAAGAGACATGATTAAAGCTCACCTCTCCTTTAATACGATCAGGAACAAAGGCAGCTTCTGGCGATGTGATTTCAGAGGGTTCATCTAAAATCTGCAACAACCTTTCACCAGAAGCCTTGGCTTGTGAAAACTGGTTGATGATAAATCCGAGATCCTGAAGTGGGCCCATGATGTACCATACAAGGCTAAAAAAGGCTAAGAGCTCCCCTGTTTGCATCTCCCCAGAAATCACGAGATTCCCACCAATAGCCAGTAAAATCACAACACAAATATTGCCGATAAACTCCATAAAAGGGAAAAACTTTGCCCAAATTTCTGATGTATAAATCTCTTTCACCTTATAGTCTTCGTTACTTATCTTAAAACGATTGATTTCTTCATCTTCTTGTGAAAGAGCCTTAACCGTATTCATCCCACTAATATTTTCCTGAACTCTAGTATTCAGTCGCCCCATAGATAATCGAATGGCACGGAAGGCCGGATGGACTTTTTTATCAAACCTCATGACGGTAAAAGCGAGAAATGGTGTCATAATGAGTGTAATAATCGCCAGCTGCCATGAATAACTAAACATTATAACCAAACTCAACCCAACCATTAAAATAAACCGAATGAGCTGGGCCATTCCTTGTGCTAAGAAAAAGCGAAAGCCTTCAATATCTGCAGTTAATCGGGACATTAAGTCACCTGTTCTTGCATTATCATAGTAGCGAAAAGGCAGCGCATTGAGCTTTTTATACAAGTCCTTTCTCAATGCATAGGTCGCATTGACGCCGAATTGCGCGCCCCAATATTGCTGAAAATAAGCTGAAACCCCTTTAATTATCATTAATAATATAAAACCGATTGCTAAAAACGCTGCATAGTTATAGTGCTTTTCATCAACAACCTTATCAATGGTTTGCTGAAGAAAGACCGGATACAGCACGGTAATCCCTGTGACAAAAAGTAAAAAAATGAGCGATCCGAAGAAATAGCCTTTGTAAGGCCAATAATATTCCTTAAGTCGCTTGAATGTTTCCATACGGACACCACCAATCTCCTTATCGCTTAGAATTGTAACATCACCTAATATAACGGATTTCGAAATAATACACCATAGCATAATAAGGCTATATTTAAAGAAATTAAAACGTTTTAAGGCAAATAATTCTCTTTACACAACAAAACATTAAATTTAATAAAAATTTCAGCGTTTTTCACTTCATTTAAGGTCATTTTATTTTCTAAAGAAAAAAATATTTTTATCGTTTTGTTTTTATTCAGAAAAAGTTACAAGACACATAATACCACCATTACTATTCATTATCTACTATATTGACTCTTATTTTGAAAAGAAAAAATAAAAACGGACGTCTGTCCAAATCACAAATCCATCGTGTTGAAAGCCAAAGTTACACTTATACTATCTTCCTTTGGAGCGTCAGAGAAATTACAAATCCTGATAGTATAAATAAAAAAAGAGCTAGGGGCACAATCGCTCCCTAGCTCTTTCATTATTCTAAGCATTACACTTTTAATGTTTCTTGACCTGGTTTCCAGTTAGCCGGGCAAAGACCGCCGGTTTGCAAGGCCTGAAGCACACGAAGTACTTCATCGACATCACGCCCGATATCATTGTGGTGCACAACTGCATATTTGAGCTCGCCTTCTGGGTCAATGATGAATAAACCGCGAAGAGCGACGCCTTCTTCTTCAATTAGTACGCCATATTTTTTAGCCACTTCATGATTCGTGTCAGCAGCTAATGGATAGTTTAAATCGCCTAAACCATTTTCATCACGGGATGTGTTGATCCACGCTTTATGAGTATGTATAGTGTCTGTTGATGCGCCAATCACTTCGGCATCAAAATCTTCAAAGTCTTCATAGCGATCACTCATAGCTGTGATCTCAGTAGGACAAATAAATGTAAAGTCCATTGGATAGAAGAAAAGAATGGTCCACTTGCCATTTTTCATATTTTCTTCAAGGCTGACTTTTCCAAATTCCTTATTTGGCATGACGGCTTCCATTTCAAATCGTGGTGCTTGTTTTCCTACCATGCGTTCTGGCATAATCAAGTCCCTCCTAGAAATCTGCAAGATGTATAGTACAATAACCAACGCTGATTATTATAATCTGTGCTCATTTTTATGTCAATTCATGCCGTTATTTAGCGAAAAATTATACTTTACCCTAGAAAAACATTTGAACCTATCTACCATTATCGCTATACTATACGAATACTATACATAGAAAATAAAAAAAAGGAGATGTTTTTTTAATGTCCTTAGATGCCTTTCATAATCTATGGGAATATCTTGCTACAAATTTAAGTTTCAAAATCATAAAGATTTTGCTCGTGATTATTTTCTTTTTTATCTTTAAATCCATTGGTAAAAAAGCGATCGACAGTGCCTTTAAAAAGTATCAAGAGAAAAACGAAAATGAAGCGGCACGAATTTATACAATGGAGAAGCTCGCAAACAACATCCTATCATATGTTCTCCTATTCATCATGGTGGTCATGATTTTCACCATCCTCGGCTTGCCCATCTCAAGCTTGATTGCCAGTGCCGGAATTGTCGGCTTAGCCATTGGGTTCGGCGCTCAAGGATTGGTTAGTGATATTGTTACCGGCTTTTTCATCCTCCTTGAAAAACAAATGGATGTCGGTGAAGTGGTTGACATTGGCAGTTATTCTGGTGTCGTTGAAGAAATTGGACTCCGTACCACGCAATTAAGAGGGTTTGATGGGGTCTTACATTTTATTCCCAATCGCAACATTTCCGATGTCAGCAACCACTCACGCGGTAACATGCGAGCGCTCGTCGATATCGGAATCTCTTATAATGAAGACATTGACGAGGCACTTAGTGTGATTCAAGGCGTCTGTGATCAATTTGCTACCAAGAACGACAACATTGTTGAAGGACCTGATGTGATCGGCGTACAAGCCCTTAATAGTTCAGACATCGTTTTAAGAGTCATTGCCCAAACAAAAAACGGTGAACAGTTTGGGGTCGAAAGAGAGCTCAAAAAGGCAATAAAAGAAGCCCTTGACGCTAATAATATTGAAATTCCCTTTCCACACCAAGTCCTTATTCATAAGCAAGACCGTGCAGAAGCTTAAAAGAACAACCAGCGTCCTTTTGAACTAGGGCGCTGGTTTATGCATTCCGTATTTCTACTTTTTTGATTTGCGTTCCTGACATCTCCGCAATTTTAACCGTAAGTCCTTCAATGTCCATTTCCATTTGCTCTCGGGCCTCTGGGAATCTGGCTAAAATAAAGCCTCCAATGGTATCAATATCATCATGAGCAATCGTTTTATTAAAATAGCGATTAATTTCTGAAAGAAGGGTCTTCCCATCAACAATAAACCGGCCCTCCTCTATCTCGTCAATCATCGGTCGTTCATCTTTATCAAATTCATCACGAATCTCGCCAACAATTTCTTCTAATATATCTTCAACGGTGACAATACCACTTGTGCCGCCATACTCATCCATCAGGACCGCCATATGAACCTGCTCCTTTTGCATTTTAACCAAGAGCTGTTTTATCGGGATCGTTTCAAAAACATGTAAGATGGGCGCAATATGTGGGGTGATATCATCACCACTTTCACTCATAAAGCGTGAGAAGTAAAGCTCTTTAATATTAACCAAACCGATGATATTATCTTTGTCGTTCTCGGCCACTGGATAGCGCGTAAATTTATGTTCCTTCATCGCTTGGCGATTCACTTCCAAAGGTTCGTCTAGAAATAAACAAATCGTTTCCGTTCTTGGAATCATAATCTCACGAGCCGTTCGATTATCAAATTCAAAAATGCGATTCACATAGCGGTATTCCGCTTGATTAATCTCACCGCTTTTATAGCTTTCTGAAAGGATTTGCCGCAACTCTTCTTCTGTATGTACTGTATCTTGTTCTGACATCGGCTTGACACCAAACAAACGCGCAATGGCATTCGCCGATCCATTAAGAATCCAAATAAATGGATAAGCCACTGTATTAAATATAATAAGGGGACGCGCGGAGAGCAAGACAATGTCTTCCGCCTTTTGAATCGCAAAGGTTTTAGGAGCGAGCTCACCCAAGACCACATGGACAACCGTCACGATCAAAAAAGCTAAAATCGTAGAAAGGGTCAATGATACGGTTCCTGAAAACACAAAGACCCCAAACAGCTTTTCTAAAAGATGGCCAATTGTTGGTTCACCCAGCCAGCCAATTCCTAAAGCGGTCATCGTAATCCCAAGCTGGCAGGCCGATAAATATTCATCAAGATGTTCGATGATTTTCTTAGCCGCTAGTGCCTGGCGATGTCCTTCCTCAGCCATCATATCAATCTTCAGTTTTCGTGCCCTCACAATTGCAAATTCAGAGGCTACAAAAAAAGCTGTAAGTATAATGAGCACAACAACAATCAATAAGTTGATAACCACGTTCATTTCCCCTAAATATTAATTTCCACTTTATTAAAAGCAATCGACCTTTAGTAAGAAAGCAGCCTAAATGGCTGCTCAAAAGCGGTTCAAGGTATTAATGACTTAAGCGGTGCTCAACCTCTTCACAAACCTGATTGGCATCCATACCATCACAATCAATAACAGGTCCTTCAATTGCAATATCCTGCATCCCCATGACATTTCTATCAACGCCAGAGATAACACAACAATCACACTGTTTGGCATCACTTTTTTGCCTTAATGTGACCACATCATAGCCTTTGCTTTTTAGGGCTTCTTGAACATCTGTCAAGCCTTCTTCGACCGCAATTTTTGCCACAGTCTGCACCTCCTCATCATTATGGCCTGTTACATCCTTATAGTGCCAATTTAATGGAAGGATTATGCGAAAAATTTCTTTTAATGGCTGTTATGCCCCCCTAGAAATATAAGCGGTAACTAGTTTGACTGCCGTTTCTATGGCTGCTTCATCCGGTTGAAAATGCGCATCATGTAAGCCGGCTTCGGAGCTCACGCCTAACCAGAACATAAAGCCCGGAATCTCTTTAAGAAAATAACCAAAATCCTCTCCGGTCATGGCTTCCTTGCAAATCACTAGATCATAGTCATGGTCTCTACAATACTGTATAAACTCCCGAGTTTGTTCACTATGATTATGGACTTGATAATAATTGGAACCAAAGTCAATGGTTGCACGACAAGAAAAGGCCGTCTCAATTCCCGCAACGTGAGCTTGAATGGCCTCCTTCATCACCTGCATGGTTTCAGGATTTAAGGCGCGCAGGGTCCCTTCCACTCGTGCTGAATCTGCAATGATATTTTGCTTTGTACCACTGGTTACCTTGCCTATTGTCACGACACCGGCATTTAATGGATCCAATCGCCGCGAGATAATGCTTTGGATTTGCGTGATAAAATGACTGGCAGCAACAACCATGTCATTGGCTAAATGCGGATAGGCCGCATGTCCGCCTTTGCCTTTAAAGTCAATAAAAAGCTCTGATGTATTGGCAAATAATAGCCCTTCACGTGTCGCAATCGTTCCTGTTGGATACTCTGGTGCGACATGAAGAGCAAAGATTTCATCAGGACGCCATGCATTAAATTCATCACTGTGGAGAAGCGGCAAGGCGCCACCAGGACCTTCCTCCGCTGGTTGGAAAACAATGACCACATCATCCTTTGGACGGTGCTTTAATAGATTTTCAATAACACCCAGAGCAATGGTCATGTGGAAATCATGGCCACAGGCATGCATCTGTCCCTCATGCTTCGATTGAAATGCATAGCCCGTTTTCTCTTGAATGGGAAGACCGTCAATATCCGTGCGATAGGCGATCGTACGCTTGGGCTGCTTGCCATGTATTTTGACAAGCACACCTGTTCTCCATCGCTTGATCGTCATATATTCCTTCCCCTCAAACTGATCAAGAGTAGTCAGTATCAAGGCTTGAGTTTTTATCTCTTGAAATCCAAGCTCAGGTATTTGATGCAATTGCCTTCGCGTGGCAATCAAATCTAATCCCATAATTATCACCCTTTTTTACAAGACTTAAGCATTAAGAATAGGACAATAGGGTCCTAAGCAGGACCCTATCTCTAGATGATCAATTTTCATTTAACTGACGAAGCTCTTGCTTAATCTCCGTTTTGGCACGCGTTTTATCATCTAATTCCTTAATGACGCGAGCAGGTACTCCAGCAACCACTGTATTTGGAGCCACGTCTTCGATAACGATGGCCCCAGCAGCAACTACAGCCCCTTCGCCAACTGTCACCCCTTCTAAGATAACAGCATTGGCACCAATTGTGACATTATCTTCAACGACGACCGGTTTTGCCGATGGGGGTTCAATGACACCGGCTAGGACAGAGCCTGCACCAATGTGACAATTTTTACCGACGGTAGCTCGTCCACCAAGCACAACATTCATATCAATCATTGTACCTTCACCGATGACCGCACCGATGTTAATACTTGCCCCCATCATAATCACGGCATTATTCCCAATTTCAACTTGATCACGAATGATCGCACCAGGCTCAATGCGCGCTTGCACATTTTTATAGTCTAATAAAGGAATAGCAGAATGACGACGATCATTTTCTACGACGTAATCGTCAATCTCCGCTTTATGTGCTTCAAGTATCTCTTGAACGGTTATCCATTCACCAAAAATAACGCCGCTTTTATCATTAATAAAAGTTTGCAGCTCTTGACCAAAGTCTATGTTAGAAAGATTCCCTTTTATGTAGACTTTAACGGGTGTAGATTTTTTACTATTTTGGATGAAAGAGATGATTTCATTGGCATCCATCTGTTTCAAGACAATCTCCTCCTTATGTTTCTCCAGCTATAAACTGAATGCTTTTATGTTATCGAATTTTGTCATGAAAGTCTATGCTTGTTCCTGCAAAAGCTCAATAAAAGCTTTGACTTGTTTCAATTTCATAGCATCTTCATGCGTTAATAGCCAAGTATCACGTCCAATAAATGCTCCAGATTGATCCATGAGCGGGATCTTATGGATATCTGTATCACGATCAGTAAGACTCACTGATGGGAGGATCGCATAGCCAATCCCATTGACAGCCATTTGCTTACACGTTTCAATTTGATCAACAATGATGGTCCGCTTTGGCGTCTTCTTATAATGATTATGCCACCAATCTTGTATTTCTTGATAATATGTGGAATCACTGCGGAATTGAATAAACGGTTTTTCATAATGATCCAACTCGTCAAGACTCGTAATAGTTGTATCCACAAGATGCAGGACATCAGTAAACAAATGTGTTTTCGGTCCCCGCCATTTTGGATTTCCCCTGATAATTCCTATATGGCCCTCTTCAAACATGTTGTGAAGAATCTCACTAGACCATCCTGTCACTAAAGAAATTTTAACTAAAGGGTAACGTTCGACATACGTTTTGAGTACCTTGGGCAACCAATATTGGCCAATGATTGTAGCGACGGCCAGCTTTAATGTTCCATAGACCTCTGACTGATCTGCAACAATACTTTCTCGCAGTTTTTCTTCCTTCTCTAACGTTTCCCTTGCAAACGCTACAATCCGTTCACCTTCTGGGGTAAGATCCATACCTCTTTTTGAACGTACAAACAAAGGGGTATCCCACTCTTGTTCAATTGAACGCAGCCTTTGGCTGAGAGCAGGTTGTGAAACAAAGAGCCGCTCAGCCGCCTTGCGCATATTCTTTTCTTCACCCAAAACGGAGATGATCTGAAAATCACTTCTTTGCACGTGCCATTTCCTCCACTGCTATCACTAAAATAACGCGCATCATAAGTTTTACTTATGATCTATATTCATTATAATTCAATATACTTCTTCTTAAAAGCCTTCACCGGGAAATGCTGCTATAAGCTGACACGACTTCTGATTATTTTCTGCGGAATGCCAAATATTTCTTTGGAATGACCAAGATCAATACAAACGAGATAAGCGTAAAAACAAACACGCCAATATATACAGAATGTAAAGCGGTTTCTAATCCCCTGCTTAAAATGTGTAAAGCGTGAGTCGAGAGATGAACATCCCGATTTTCTAACACAGCATTTGCGGAATCAATGCTTAAATGCTCAGCAGCACCATGAGCGGCAATGAAGCTTTTCAGATGGGTATTTAACAGTCCACCTAAGAGGGCAGCTCCCACCGCGCTCCCCAGCATCCGCATAAACATATTGGATGAAGTTGCAGCACCTCGCAAATTCCATGGAACGCTGTTCTGAATGGCCACGATAAAAAGCGTGCTCGTTGACCCCATACCAATCCCAATGATAAATGAACCGATAGCGGGCCATATTGGGCCTTTATCACCGGTCATTAGAAAGAAAAAGAGTCCACCGATGACGAGTGCTGTTCCTCCGATTGAAAGAAGCATTCGATGGCTACGTGTTAAGAGTAGACGGCCGACAAGCGTTGAAGATAAAGGCCACCCGACCGACATCGCTGTCAGCGTAAAGCCAGCAATTATTGCTGATTGTCCCATCACTGATTGCACAAAGGACGGCAAAAAGCTTGTTAAGCCAATAATAACGACACCGGTTGTCAGACTTACAATGTTGGCGATGGCAATGAGAGGATTTGTCCATATTTTTAAAGGGACAACAGGCTCACGCGCCACCCGCTCACGCCAGATAAATAAAATGATGCCTACAATAAATAGCACTATAAAGGACAATGTTGGAATAGAATCCCAAGCCCAAGCAACGCCCGCCTGAATTAACACAATCATTAACGAGGTAATCGTGACAAATAAAAGAAATGCCCCGACGTAATCGATCGCATGACGCTCTTTTTTCACATTTTCTTTAAAGAAAACAGCTATCCCAATCACCGATAACAGACCGAGAGGCAAATTCACCCAAAAGACCCATGCCCAGCTTAAATATTGTACAAATATGCCACCTAAAGCAGGCCCAAATATAGCGGATATCCCCCACACACTGGCCAGATATCCCTGGATTTTCCCACGCTCTTCAATGGTATATAAGTCACCGACAATCGTCATGGCGATAGGCTGTACTGCTCCAGCCCCAATGCCTTGAACCAGTCGGAATACGATCAGAAGCTTCATCGTGCTAGCAAAGCCTGCTAATAAGGAACCGATAAGAAACACAATAAGTCCGAATAAAAAGACAGGTTTTCTTCCGTAAAGATCAGATAGCTTGCCATAAATTAATATCGTTAATGCATTCATCAACAGGTAAGCGGAGAAAACCCAGCTGTATAGGCTAAAGCCACCCAAGTCACCCACAATGGCAGGAATCGCGGTGGCGACAATGGTCCCCTCTATTGAGGCCATGAACATCCCTAATACCAATGCCGCTAGGACATAGGCTCGCCTTTTTCTCCCCTGATCTGTCAATACTGCTCCCTCGTTCATTCAACGTCACTCCTGTTTAAGACAAATATACTCCATTTTATAGTAAGGCATGGAAGAAACACAACTAAATAGAGTTATTCTGACGAAATTTAAGCTTAGCACTGTCCATTATGCGCCTTTACCCACCTTCATGCCTTGAACTGATACTTTTCTCAGCAAAAGAAAAAAGCACTCTTCGACCGCAATGGGGAAATGCTGACAAACAGGCATTCGAATTGAACTATAGGGGTTGCGAAAAAGCGAGTAAGTTGAAGTCCCCCTGCTCCGAGCGCTCCGGAGCTGAAAGCAACGCCCTAAGCTCCTTCAATTATAATGGACATTTTCACTTTTCCATCGCTTGAAAAAAGGAGCAAAAGAGCTTCTTTACTTGCAGTTGCCTAAAAACCGGCTCAACACCCGAGATGGAGCGGAGTGATTTACATTTTATTCCATAAGAAAAAAACCGGGCTTAAAGCTTGCCCGTCCTTGTCTGGCTATAAGAGCATCATCCAATATGAAAAAGGCTTCGTTGCCTGGTCAAGTGGATGGGAGCGCAAGACGCGAGATTCGGAACACTCTAAAATCATGTGTTCCGCGGGCGCCGCTGACTCATGATGCGGAGACTAGAGTCCTGTGGGAAGTGGGAGATCGGTAAGAGCTTAGCAGTGCGAAGGCGCGAGGAGGATTACCACTCCCCCGCGGAAAGCAAGCAGCCTGGATTGGAAACGTGTATCGTCCTCGTGACCAAACATTTTATACTCCCTGATTATTTAAAAAAACAGCCTTTAATCAAGGCTGTTGAACGATATCGTGCCCCAAGCCACGCAGATAGTGATTAAGATATTTTAAAATCGTGCTTCTAGGAAGGATACCTTGGACAATCCCTGCCTCATTTTCAACACAAATAAAAGTCTCATTAATTAACATTTTTATGGCAGTGAGCAAGTTATCGGTCGTTTTTAATACGGGTACCTTTGTATTCATCACTTTTTCCACAGTATATTCGCTTAATTTTTCATATTCAATGCGCTCAATACCAACAACACCATTTAATATCATTGTCTTGCTAATAACGCCTTCGAGTTGTGTGTCCTTATCAAGGACAGGGATAGCCGAATAGCCCGTTTTCATTAAGACGAGCAATGCATGTTCAAGCGGATTCATCGATTGAACATGGGCGACTTCATCAATCGGCAATATCAAATCCATAATATCCTTTGTTAACACATCTTCACTTGTTATCTTTTTCAAAGAAATCAACCTCTCTGGTCCAAACAATGATATTGTAAGCCCTTTCCATCCAAGTTTAACACAGAATGACTTGTTTCGTCATCGGTTCCTTATGAAATAGGAATAAGCTTCTTCTATGTAAATATAGCTTGTTTAACTATAACATCGTTCGTATTGATTTGGACCATTTTGGGATATTTTCTAAAATCCAAAGAATGAAAGGGCTTTACTCAAAACAAAGATGTCGGATTATGTATGATTTGCACGAAATGGTTTAAATTTAACTCTTTTTATACGATAATGTTATCAACCGATTAAAGGAGTGGCCATTATGTTATTCGAAGCAATTGAGCAAAAACGTCAACAACTCATTCACACTGCTTCACTTCACGGTATCAGCTCTGCAAAGACGATTAAGTGTAGTAAGGAGTTGGACAAGCTCATTATCACCTATCAAAAAAAACAAGTGAAAAAGGTAAGCTCTTCACCAGTCTATAAAAATATTGGATAACATAACTGCCATCTCTCCCCCACGCTTTCTTTTAATCCCAGTATTTCACCTTTCGTGAGTGCTTTGGCTATTTTTCAAATTAAGATTCTCCCAATCGCTAAAAGATAGGGTATTTTCATAGAGACATCTCTATCATTTTCTTACCAATACTTATATTCGCCGATACATATTCAGACAATCTGTATATTCTATATGGAATCCAATATAGAAAGGATTGTTACTATGAGTCGTAAAGGCACTATGAATGATCTTGTTGAGGGAGCCAATACAAATAGTAGAAAGCAACACCAAGGTCAAGCTGACCCAGGTTCATCTAGAATTTCTAATAGCGGCAACTCTTATGTTTTTGTTGAAGCCACTGCAAGTGCCCGTGCATTAGCCGAAGCATTAGCCCAATACTTTCCATTCAATTCGGGAAATGTTAATTCAGTTTCCCCAGAATCTGACACAAATGACAACAACGATTGTGATTATGAATGGGACGATCCTTGTTAAGCTGAACACATCAGATCACGGAGGCGAGGTCCTCTCGTTTCCGTGCCTTTCTATTTAAAAAAGGAGTGAATAGATTGTCTACTGGATCTGTTAATCAAAGTGGTAATGCCATTGTCACTGTCCAAGTGGATACTCGGCCCTTTGCTTATGCCATGCTGTCTAGCCTCTACGCTTCCGGGCGCTTTAGCATTCAAGAACTGAATGCCATGCTTGATACTTTTCAATCTCTTGATGCGACTAATGGACAGACACGGTTTTATGAAGGGGAAAACACGCTTCATAATTTAAACCTATATAGATAAATTCATTTCATAATGACTGATTGAAGTAAAGTTAACACGCATGACTCACTGAGGCGCTACCATAAGTAAAGCGGATTGGAGCGCAAGGTGGTTAAAAGCACTGAAAAGGTTTTTAATCCCAAAATGCACCATCAACACCAAGTAGATTGGAGCGAAAGACGCGAGACTCCCTCGGGAAGGTTACTTCACGAATAAACGACGCGTTGTTCCGAGGAAGAAGCTAACTACAAAGCAAGTCTAGCAGACACAAGAACAAGGACATCTTAATCTAAGCCTCATACATTTCAAGGAATTTTGGCTAAGTGCGTCACATCCATGTGATAACGCCGAAGCTTGCGCATCAATACCACCCAAAAAGTAAAGAACACTTTTCGGGACCCCTGATTGTACGCTTGAGGCCGCGCCCGCGGAAAGCGAGCACCTGGAGCGGAAAACGTGCACCGTACTCATGACCGAAAGTTTTATACTTTGATACTCGGACAAAAACGTGGTCATTTAAACAAATCCGTGGTGTGGTGCAATAAAAAAAGCACGGAGTTTCCGAATAGTGAACGATCTGCAAGGCAAGCTTCCGAATCAAAGTGAGGGTGTGACAAAAGACAGAGGTAAAAGAACAAATACCGGTTTCAACGCAACAAAAGCCGTAGGCATTTTAACAAATTCTTCAGCCAAAATAACAAATGAAGCACGAAGTTAACCAATAGAGAACAAGACCGCGGGGCATGTTTCCGAATCCATGGATGAGCGCAACAAAAGTGTATTTCAACTTAACAAAAGGCCAGCTCCTTTTACAAAATCCTCGACCAAAATAACAAATAAAGCTTGAAGTTTCCGAATAGAGAACGAATCCACGTGGCAGGCTTCCGAATCAAGGTCTGGACGCAACAAAAGGCTGAGGCAAGTTAACGAAATCCGTTTCAAAGAAACAAAAGACGTAGGCTTTTTAACACATGCCATTAGCTTATCCCTGAGAATTGGCAGAGAAAAGTTATACTTCCTTATTATTTTGAAAAAACCGGGCTTAAAAGCATGCCCGGTCCTTGTATAGGTTAGAGCATCATCATATTTGGAAGAGGCTTCATTGTCTGGTCAAGTGGATGAGAGCGTAAGGTAGGATAGATTCGGAACACTTTAAAAATTGTGTGTTCCCGAATCTTCACTGACTCACGATGCGATACTAGAGTCCTGTGGAAAACGTGCACGATCCACTCCACCAACACACAAATTTTATGCTTTCTTATTATTAAACAAAGCACTTGTCTTTGGACAAGTGCCTGATATACGTTAAACATTCTCTTACATAAATAATTCAAAGCATTTATAGATCATAAAAGATAGAATCGCCGTGAGAGGCAGGGTGATGATCCAGGTTAACACAATATTGACCGCCGTTCCCCACTTGACACCTTTTAAACGTTCAGATGAGCCTACCCCCATAATGGAAGAAGAAATAACATGTGTAGAGCTGACAGGTAAATGGATGAGCGTCGCTCCAAAAATAATTGCTGCTGAAGACAAATCCGCTGCTGCCCCATTTACAGGCTTAATCTTCATGATTTTCCCACCGACCGTTTTGATAATCTTCCAACCACCAATGGACGTTCCAAGTCCCATTACAGTAGCCGAAGCAATGCGCACCCACATCGGGATATCCATCGCACTGGAGTAGTCGGCACTGACTAAAGCGAGGGTAATAATCCCCATCGCCTTTTGGGCATCGTTGGTTCCATGTGTAAATGATTGTAGCGCTGCAGTAAAAATTTGAAAGACACGAAACCCTCTGTTCGTCCTCCCTAAATTGAAGTTACGAAAAATGAGCTGAAAAATGGTCATGACGATATAACCGATGGTCAACGCGAGTACCGGTGAAATGACCAGCGCTAATAATATATTAATAAATCCGTGATAATTTAAGGCTGAAAAACCAAGGGCTGAGATCGCCGCCCCTGCTAGGGAACCAATTATGGCGTGACTTGAACTACTCGGAATCCCATAATACCACGTAATAAGGTTCCAAATGATTGCTGATATTAATGCTGAAAGTACAATGATAGAGCCATGCTCGATATGGAACGGATCAATAATGCCTTCACCAATGGTTTTGGCTACACCTGTAAAAGTCAAAGCACCAACAAAATTCATCGACGCTGCCATGACAATGGCGATTTTTGGACTTAGCGCCCTTGTTGATACAGATGTGGCAATCGTATTTGCTGTGTCGTGAAAGCCATTGATAAAATCAAATCCAAGAGCGAAGATGACGATTAAAATTGTAACAAAGAGTAAGCTATCCATTAAAATGCTCCTTATGCATTTCTCATAATGATGGTTTCCAACGTATTCGCAACATCTTCACAGCTATCCGCAATGGTTTCAAGCATTTCGTAAAGCTCTTTATATTGGATGATTTTAATGGGGTCCTTCTCCGATTTGAATAACTCGCGAATACTATCTTGTAAGAGGTCATCACATTCGGACTCAATATCATTGATTTTAATCACATGAGTTCTAATATTTAATAACTTTCTCCTCGATAAATGATGCGCAGCTTCTGCAATTTCCTTCGTCGCCTCAAGCAAGAGATTAACAAAGCGAATCATATAATCATCTGAGCTAGTAAATTCATAAATTTCTACTCGTGAGGCCCATTGCTCATAACCATCTAGAACATCGTCTAGCTTCATCGCCAGTGCCAAGATATCTTCACGTTCTAATGGCGTGATAAAGGTTTTGTTTAAAGCAACAATAAGCTCATGAATATAGCTGTCACCTTTTTTTTCATAACTTTTCATGACTTTAGAGAATTCTTCTAACTGATCCTTTGATTCAATTTTGTAATCAACAAAGTATTGAGCAGCTTCCTCTAAATTTGTAGAAATTTGTTTAAGCATGTTCAAGAACTTATCGTTTTTAGACGTAAAAATCACACAATCCACCTCATTCTAATATGCCGAGACGAGGAGCTAATAATAGAAAACCCCTATTGTTCCACGTCTTTAAGCAATGATCGGACACGTTATGCTTAAAAGT
Source organism: Pullulanibacillus camelliae (assembly GCF_014642655.1). Taxonomy (GTDB): domain Bacteria; phylum Bacillota; class Bacilli; order Bacillales; family Sporolactobacillaceae; genus Pullulanibacillus; species Pullulanibacillus camelliae. The sequence goes on along the minus strand of NZ_BMIR01000002.1, from coordinate 294,032 downwards.
GTTACAAAAAACAACACAATTATGTATAAACGTAAATACTTTTTGCTCAACCGTTATTATTTTAGCAAAACCTGTCCATTTTACAAATCATTTTTAATAAATCTTTACAAAAATGAAATGTTGGTTAAATTATCTCTTCCTCAGTGTTCTTTTTTTAGCCTTTCCTATCTTAACATATAGTATGTTGATTATTCCCCATCACTTTTTTGTTGACCACTATTTTCACATCAGAAAAAGGCTTTACAAATAAAGCAATCATTTGTAAAGCCTAAATACGAGAGCAGCTTATTTAAAAGCAGCCAACACGTCTTCTGTTGCACGTACTCGTCCGATTTTTGGCAGCAATTGTTTAATGGTGTACTCATGTTCTTCCTTTGTTAAGCCATTCATGGCATCCTCAACAAAAATTTGTTGATAATTTCTTTGGAAAGCTTCCCTTGCTGTCGTATCGACACCAATCCCGGTGGCAATGCCTGTTAAAAGAATTGTCTCTATACCACGGCGACGCAGCTGCAGATCAAGTTCCGTTCCGAAGAATGCTCCCCAATTCCGCTTGGTAATAACCAAATCGCCGGGTTCTGGTCCTAACTCAGGGATGATATCAGAAAAGCCTTCAGGACGCTCTCCGCCAGCTCCACCTTGGGCATCTGTAATGGGGTTTAAAGCATCTTGTCCATCAATAAAATCCACATGAACAAGAACAACAAGACCACCATAACTGCGAACTGCCTTTGCTAATTTTACATTATTTCCGACCACACTCTGAATATCATTTGGCTGTCCCTTCATACCGACAATACCTTTTTGCAGATCAATAACAACCAATGCTGTTTTTTTTGGATCTTGAATCAAGGTTGACATACTTACCCACTCCTTCACAGCTTTCTTCATATAACAGTGTAACATGTCCAATGCACAAACGAGGCATATTTGCTCTGATCTTTCCATATCCAAGCGTTTAATAGTATAGGATAACTTAGGAAACACTATCCTCATACTTTTGTGATGGAGGCATGCGTTTATGGATAACACCTTACTTTATTTAAAAGAAGCACTGTCTAACTGGATGGATGAAAATGAAACAGCCTATCGGATTCATCTTAAATTAGAAACAAACGACTATGCAAATGAGGGGGCGTTTGCGACAGTCCTTGATGAGCATGAAAAGCGTTATTTGAACGCGATGCTAGCTAAAGAAATGCACCATGCTAAAGAAGAGGATGACCTTGTACGCCTTGGGCAATTAAATGAAATGTATGAGCAGCTTTACTAACTAAAAAAATAGCCATTTTGGGAAGCAATGAGTTGACATCCCGTGTGTCCCTTTATATAGTTAATATCGTGAACTATTCACCCTGTTAACTAATGCGACAAGCCTTTCAAGGGAGGGAAAACAATGCAGAAAGAGAGGTTGGATGAACTCGTCAAGCGCTATTTTGAAGTCAGCTTTATGGTGCATAGGCGTGGTGAAAGTTTAATTCATCAACAGATTAGTGAACATCTCACCCATGACCAGCATTTTGTTTTGAACTATATACATAAAAAACAAACTGTGACTTCAAGCGAACTGGCAGAAATGCTGAATGTCAAAAAAAGTGCGATTACGGCTTTAATCAATCGATTAGAAGAAAAAGGGTTGATTGAACGTGAGCGTCAGCATAACGATCGCCGCGTTGTTCACTTATCACTTTCATCAAAAGGGCGTCAGCTATCTGAAGAATGTGATCAGAAGGTAAATGAGCTGGTAGCAGATCTTATCACCCGTTTTAATGATCAGGAAATTTCTCAATTTATGCAAACCTATGAAAAAATCGCTTTGTTTTTAGACGAAGCCTTACGAAAAGAGAAAGGTGTTGAATAATGAGAGCTATATTAAAAGGAAAATGGCTAATTCTTGCTGCCTGGGTTGTTCTCATTGTTGTTTTAATGTTGACTCAGCCTAATATTTCGAACCTTGTTCGCGACCAGGGCAATGCACAAGTTCCAGACAATTATTCTTCATCCAAAGCAACCAAGCTGTTAGATGAGTGGCACAAACAATCAGGAAATGGCGATACCTCTTCTGTTGCCCTTGTTTTTTATGATAAACACGGCTTAAACAAGCAGGATAAGGCTGACATCAAAAAAGGGATAGAGGCATTAAAGCAAAACAAAGCGAAGCTAGGCATTTCCGATATTACAAATAGCTTCGACCAGCCTGATCTAAAAAATCAACTCATCTCCAAGAACAACAAAACAATGCTTGTCAATATTGATCTGTCCTTGGGCGATAAGGATACGAAAAAGCTAACAGATCAGCTATATGCAACATTAGATCATGTGCAAGTGGATCACTATTATACCAGTGAATGGATGATCAATAATGACACCATGGAGAGCACACAAGACGGGCTTCATAAAACGGAATATCTCACAGTCATCTTTATTTTAGCTGTACTCTTTATCGTTTTTCGATCGATTGTAGCACCATTCTTACCACTCATTGCTGTCGGGATTTCATTCATAACCTCGCAAGCGGTTGTCGCCTTTCTTGTTGACTGGTTTCATTTCCCGATATCGAATTTTACGCAGATCTTTCTCGTCGCCGTTCTCTTTGGAATAGGCACAGATTACTGTATTCTATTAATCAATCGCTTTAAAGAAGAGATTCCAAAACACGAAACCCTTGATGAAGCCATTATCCATACCTTTAAAAATGGCGGACGGACCGTTTTCTTTAGTAGCCTTGCCGTTTTTATCGGCTTTGCCTCCATCGGACTCTCAACATTTAACATTTATCAATCCGCTGTTGGTGTGGCTGTCGGGATTGCCTTTTTAATTTTATCACTTGTCACCATCGTCCCGATCATCATGTCCCTTTTGGGTAAAAAGCTGTTCTGGCCGGTGAAAAAGAACCTCAGTCACAGCCAAAGTCGTTTTTGGGGGGGCATGGGACGCTTTGCACTTGCAAGACCGCTGATCTCCCTCATCATCGTCGCGGTCATCACCGTTCCCTTTCTTCTGACGTATCACGGTGACCGTTCCTTTAATTCGGTCGGCGAGATGAGTGACAGCTACAAGTCTGTCAAAGGGTTCAATCTTATTTCCGATAATTTTAATCCTGGTGAATCCATGCCAACAACCATCGTCATGAAAAACGATGAAAAAATGGATCAACGGAAATATTTACAAACCATCGAAGCGGTCACACGTGAGGTAAAAAAGGTTGATCATGTCGATACTGTACGCAGCGCGACACAGCCTCTTGGCAAACCGCTTAAGGATTTTCTTGTTCCCAACCAAGCACAAACGCTTGATAAAGGATTAAAGGATGCAGGAGATGGGGTTGATAAGATCGCAAATGGTTTAGGTGACGCCAGTAAACAGCTGGACAATTCGGCCCCCCAGCTCAAGCAAGCCACCTCAGGCATCGATGACTTGATCAATGGCACACAATCATTAAAATCTGGTGTTGGTAAACTTCAGGGTGGACTGCAACAAATTCAAAATGGTATCGAAAGTGGTGCATCAGGAGCAGGTGAGCTCAAACAGAATTTGCAAAAGGCTGTCGCTGGTGCTAAGGCATTGCAGCAGCAAAACCAAAAGCTCTTAGATGGCTATAAGCAAATGCACGGCGGGCTAGATGATATCCACACGAATTACAATACGATCTTGTCAAACCTGCAAAATATTAAAAATGGGTTTGCTCAGTATGTTCAAGCCCACCCAGAAGCAATGAATGATTCTACCTTTAAGCAAGCTTATGGTGGACTCAATGGCCTGCTAAGCGGTACTGCTAACCAAGCCTCACCTATGCAGCAATTGAGCGACGGCATAAAGCAGTTAGACAATACTATGGCGCAGGCAAATTCAGGCTTTTCCAAGCTTGTTGCTCAGCAAGAAAAACTCAATCAAGGTCTGCAACAGCTTGTCACCGGGTTAGAACAATTACAAAGTGGCTTGAATCAAGCGGCCTCTGGACAAAACAAAGCCATTTCTAACATTCCTTCTATCACCAATGGTTTTGATGGTGTGATCACTGGACAAAAGCAGCTTAAGAATGGCTTCTCTGGTCTTAATGATCAGATGGATCAATTAGTAGGCGGCCTTAACGATTCGGTGAAGGGCTTAAATAAAGTCTCCGGCGGGCTAGATGATGCCAGCGGATTTCTCGAAGAGCTTTCCAAAAACAACAGCGCTCTTGAAGGCTTCTACATCCCTGATCAAGCTCTAAAAAGTAAGGATTTTACTGAATCACTGGATAACTACATGTCTAAGGATCGAAAAATCACGAAATTAGATGTTATCTTTGACGTGAATCCTTATTCCCAAGAGGCTCTGCAGCAAATTGATCCTATTAAAACAGCCGTTAAACGTGCCACGAAAGGAACACCTTTAGAAAATGCGAAAGTAGATATTGGCGGTTCGACGAGTACGTTTAATGACCTTAGTCATATTTCTGACAAAGATTACAATCGAACGGTCATGTTAATGCTTATTGGTATTGGCATTGTTCTGATCTTCTTATTGCGGTCATTGATCATGCCGCTTTACATTATTGGTTCACTCATTCTCACGTACTACACATCAATGGGTGTTTCAGAAAAGATCTTTGAACACTTCTTTGGCTACGGTGGGATTAACTGGGCGATTCCGTTCTTTGGCTTTGTCATGCTCATCGCACTCGGCGTCGATTACAGCATCTTTCTAATGGATCGCTTTAATGAGTATAAGGAAATATCCGTTAGAGAAGCGATTTTACACGCCATGCAAAACATGGGCTCTGTCATTTTATCTGCAGCTATCATACTTGGTGGAACCTTCGCTGCGATGATGCCATCAGGAGTGACGGAATTGATGGAAATCGCAACGATTATCATCACAGGATTGATCTTATACAACCTCTTAATTCTTCCACTTTTCATCCCAGTGATGGTTCGAACGTTTGGCAATGCCAATTGGTGGCCATTTAAACGGGGTGAATAAACCCTTCAAACCAAAAAACAGGCAGATCCCCCTTCTGCCTGTTTTTTTGCATTCATACATCCCCTTCTACATTTCCGTCTGTAGGCTGAGAAAGGTCGTCACCTTGGTTGGATTCAAAACAACGGTCTTCCATTTACAATAAATTTAGACACTATTTCTTGAAAATGACATTCTTGTCGTTTTAATTGGAGGACTACTTATGAATCGGGCATTATTAAAGAATAGAAGCTTTGTTTTCCTAATTTCCGCACAAACCGTCTCTAACATGGGCGATTGGTTTAATATTCTCGCCTTAATGACATTATTAGCGCTAAAATGGAATGCATCGCCTTTCGCCTTATCTGCTGCCATGCTGTGTCTCGCTGTCCCCAATATTTTTTTAGGATCACTTTCTGGCGTCATTGCTGATCGCTTCAATCGCAAATATTTGATGATTGCTACGGATATCCTCCGCGCTATCGTTGTTATTGGTATTATCTTTTCCAACCACTTATGGCAGGTATACAGCCTGCTTTGTCTGTTAACCATTTTCTCCTCCCTCTTTCAGCCGGCCAAAGAGGGAAAACTGCGTGAGCTTGTTGACAACGATTTGCTTCAGTCAGCGGTAGCAACAAGTGAATTGATCAACAACGGGACTAAAGTAATTGGACCGATGATAAGCGGGGTGCTAGTAGCAACCGTCGGTGTTGAATGGTCATTTTATCTTGATAGTTTTTCCTTTATTCTCTCAGCCCTGCTTCTGCTTTTGATCCCTGGCAAACACCTTGCTGAAGCCGCGATAGAGACAACTAACGAAAAAGGAAGCAACGGCTTTTGGTCACAATTTTCTGCGGGATTCCACTTTATTAAAACGAAGCCACAGCTGTTGACGGGAATGATTGTATTTTGCATAATGCTCTTCTCCTTGCAAATCTGTGATTCACAATTCCCAATTTTACTTCGAGAGATTCCGAGTCATCCCATCAGGCTATTAGGGTGGGTGATGGCGGGAAGTGGGCTCGGAACTGTGATTGCTGCGCTCTATTTAAATAACAAAGAAATCCATTCAGCTCTTAAAGCGCTTTCAACCGGCGCTTGCTTGGTCGGTACAGGCTATATTCTCTGTGCTGCCTTTATTCATATTCCTGTCATGATCCTCATGATTAGCTATCCAATCGTCGGCACCATTCTCGGTTTCAGCTTTGGGTTAGGGGTCATTCACTTTAATGTCATGGCTCAAAAAACAACTCCGAATCACTTTACTGGTCGCGTTTTCGGTACAATTGGCAGTGCCACAACATTAGCAGCGGTGATCGGCATACTCAGTGGCGGGATCATCTCCAAGCTATTTGGAGCGGTATTTACCTTTATCCTATCAGGCGTTCTCCTTATTCTCGTTGGAATAATTGTTTATATTGGTCGTCGTACGTTTGAAGGTGGCAATGGCATTGCCGAAAGTAACGGAGGAACACATCAGCAGACGCAAGAATGAAATGATTGCTTTATCTCGCACCTCAATTTTAAAAGACAAGGCTGGGACAGAAGGATTCAGCTCATAGAGAATCCGAACGCATTCACCATTTTGAAGGCATGCGTTCGGATTTCTGAGTGAGTCATGAAGCGCTTTTGCTTTCCGCGGTCACCGCCTAGAGACGCACAGGATGTGCTAGCTTCGGTGTTATCACATGGCTGTGATGTTTTTAGCCAAGTGCCTTAATGAATGTGACGCACTTAGCCAAAGCTCCTTAATAGATGTGATAATTTTAGTCGAAGTGCCTTGAAGAATGTAAGGCACCTCGACAAACCTTTTAAGGGTTCCCAACTCTTTATGACTAAAGATCCTCTGTTTCTGCGTCTACTCGTAGCGCTTCGTCGTCAGCTTCCTCGGAACCACTCGAAGTTTAGTCGTGAAGTAACGCTTGGCCTGTTCCCGGAGGAGTCTCCATATTTTGACTACGCTCCCCGTTTCCCTGGCTACTTATTACTTATCGCTTCGGATTAGGGTGATTTCTTTTCGTTTTGTCTCACCCTCGTCATGCCACCAAATTCCATGGGACAAACTTAAACTTTTAAAAAATAGGCTTGTCATTGGTTAATAGATCATGGTTCTATTGCATATATTGTGAAAAAAGCCTGATCCACCATAAAGAGTAAAAATTGTTATAGTGCTATTAGCACAGCAAATCGCTAGAGTATTAAATCACGTGCGCATCCTGGCGATTCACATACATCTTTTGAATAATACGCTTCAATGTATCTTTCGCCTGCTCTCCTTCAACAACGACCAACAGTCGCTCCTCAACAGACGTCAAAGTAAAGGCAATGAGTTCTGTCATTCGCTCAATACGGCAGGTTTTACCATCTTTATATAAATAAACGTTTTGACCCGATTGGCTGCAAATAAAATAAAAGTCAATGAGCTTTTCAAGTGTAAAATCGCGAATAGGGAAATTAAAAGAAACGATGTTTTTCATGTTGATTCGGACTCCTTTTTTTCGTTGTTATCTGTTTCTATTTTCCCATAGAATGGAGCATTTCTGAACGGGGTGATTTTGTCGAATGGCCACTAGTTTTCAGACATCAAGGAGAATTTTTTATTGGACAAGTCTAAGAAGGATGAAAAATTAATACTTCTACATGCTTTCAGCAGCATGTGGCGTTTAAAAAGCTGTCACTACAAAAGCATTCAAAGAATAAGTGCATCTAATGAAAGCCACTCCCTTTTTAAGGGATCAGATAAATTTATAAGAAAAGGGGAGTGGGCTCCCACCTTTTAATTTTCTAAGCGCATATCTGCTTACGTATTAAGCAATTGTAGAAATTCACGCATAAAACCTGGAAGATCTGGCCAAGCATGCCCAGAAACAAGCTTGCCATCTACATGTAACGTATTCTCTGTATACGTCGCTCCAAGGTGCTCGACATCTGGCTTACATGCCGTATAGGCTGTCATTGTCTTCCCTTCAAAATATGAGTGATCCTGTAAAGCGGCCAACACTAAAACAGCATGACAGATAGCCCCTACAGGCTTATCATGACTTAAAAAATGCCCTACAATCCGTTCGATATCCTTGTCAAGCCGAATGTATTCAGGTGCGCGTCCCCCAGGGATCACCAAGCCATCATACTCTTCGGGATTTACCTCTTTAAATGACAGATGAGATTCCAATAGATAACCCGCTTTCTCAGTATAGGTATCCCAGCCAATGAAATCATGAATGACCGTATGTAACACCTTTTTCTCAGGTGAAGCAATCACCGCCTCGATCCCTGCTTCTAATAAGCGATAGTAGGGATAGTAAACCTCTAATGCCTCGACTGCATCGCCTGTAATTAACAGCACCTTTTTACCCATCTTTCACCACTCCTTATTTAAGTGATCTCTTAGGTTTATTATCGTTGAAAACGCTTAAATTGTAAATACTAAAACATCCAGTCATTTCAATCCTTGACACTCCGCGTCATAGTGTATTATTATATCAGTACACTATGATACAGATACAAAGTTTCATTTGGAGGTAACATAAATGTCTGCATGGATAAGTTTAGTTAAAAAAGAATTTCGATTGGGACTTCCCGCTTTGCTGTTTACCGTCATTGCCCTTATTTTCATCGTCGGACTCGCCGGCTATTTCGGCGCTAGACATGGACATGGCATTAGCGCAGCTGCCATTGCGGCTTTAGTACTCATCCCGATACACATCTTTTATTTACTTTGTTACATGTTTGATAGCTTGCAAAAAGAAAGAAAAAAGCTCCACCTTTGGCTGCACAATCCACTGCCTGGCTATAGCCTTTTACTAGCAAAATTAGTCAGTGCCTTGATCGCCATGTCTATCACACTGTTTCTCTCCTGTGTGATCGTGCTGTTTGGCTTAAAATTTTCTAGTGATAATAAAGAAATATTCCATGCGTTTTCTTGGTCAAATATTTTCAGCACAGGGATTTTTTCTGTTATCAATATCTATCTATTTGCGCTGGATTTTGCCATTTGGTTCATCTTCTTATGGGTGTTCTATCGCATGTTAACACGCCGTATTGGCGGATTTCTGAGCTTTATCATCACCCTGGTGCTTTTTGGTGTGCTCGCTTATCTGGATAACCTGCTGAGTGGGACACGCTTTTATGAATGGCTTACCCATTGGGGCAAAGTCTCACTTGTTGATATTCTTACGGGCTTTAATTTTAATTTTTCTTTAAATCATGGCTCGCATTTATCTGTTGATAACACAACCGTTTTTTACATTGGAAGCTATGTATTTGAAGCCATCATCGTTGCCATTCTTTTTTGTATAACGAGTTGGATTTTAGATAAAAAAATCGAGGTGTAGACCATGGTTGAAACTTTTAATTCGTCGGCACCTATATATCTGCAACTTGTCGAGCGCATCAACCGCCAAATCTTAAGAGGTGAACTCAAACCCGGAGATAAACTGCCCTCCGTCCGCGACATGGGCATCCAGTCTGGTGTGAATCCGAACACAGTCAGTCGAACCTACCGGGAACTTGAAGGGATGAAGATTGTGGAAACCAGAAGAGGCCAAGGAACCTTTGTGACAGAAAATCATGAGATTCTCCAAAACATGCGTGAACAACTGAAGCAAGAGGAAATTTCTCATTTTGTGGCAAGCATGAAAGCCATGGGCTATTCAGGACATGAGATTATGAATGGATTAAAGACCTTTTTAACACACGCGGAAGGAAGTGAATCTGAATGATTAAGCTCGAACACGTAACGAAGCGCTATTTAAAAGCCACTGCACTTAAGACTATCCATGTCACTCTAGAAACTGGAAAAATCTATGGATTAATCGGCTCGAATGGAAGTGGCAAGTCAACGACATTAAAGCTCATTGCTGGACTGATCCAGCCGACAAAAGGAAGTATAGAAGTCGATGGGATAAGGGTTGACCGTCGAATCGCCGCCAAGGTGTCTTACCTATCAGAGCTGGATGAATATTACGGGTTCTATAACGTGCGACAAACCATTGACTTTTTTGCCTCCCAGTTTTCAGACTTTAATCGCGAAAAAGCTGAAACCATTCGTGACTATATGAAGCTTGATCCTGAAAGCAAGGTCAAGCATTTATCCAAGGGGAATCGCGGGCGGCTTAAAATGGTCCTGACCCTAGCAAGAGAAGTCCCTGTCATTCTCATGGATGAGCCTTTATCAGGTCTCGATCCGATGGTCCGCGATTCGATTGTTAAAGGCTTAATCTCCTTTATAGACTTGGAGCATCAGGTCATTCTCATTACAACTCACGAAATTAAGGAAGTGGAAACCCTGCTTGATGAAGTCATTGTCATCAAAAATGGAGAAATCGCCGGGCAGTGTAATGTGGACGATTTACGCTATGAACAGAATATGACTATCGTTGAATGGATGACGAAGATCTATGAGTAAATGATCAAACACCCCTTTAATACATGGCAATAAGGAGGCCCTAACATGACACAACCTGTAATCCAACTGCAAAAGGTCAAAAAGAAATTTGGAAATAAAACGATCATTAAGGAACTTAGCTTTGATATCTTTCCTGGAGAAGTTTTCGGCTTTCTAGGCCCAAATGGAGCTGGGAAAACAACAACCATTCGCATGATCGTTGGTTTGATGAACATGACTGAAGGTGACATTCTCATCTTTGGTCAAAGCATCAAAAGCCACTATAAAGAAGCGATCAAGCATGTGGGAGCGATAGTAGAAAATCCTGAACTCTACAAGCATTTAAGCGGCTATCGCAATTTAATTCATTACGCGCGTATGGTGCGCGGTGTGACGAAAAAAAGAATCGATGAAGTCGTCGATCTTGTTGGCTTAACCCCTCGTATCCATGAAAAGGTCAAAACATATTCCTTAGGCATGCGGCAACGGCTGGGATTGGCGCAGGCTCTCCTGCACTCTCCACAAATCTTAATATTAGATGAACCCACAAATGGCTTAGATCCAGCAGGCATTCGTGAAATTCGTCAATATATCCGGCGCTTAGCTGCCGAGGAGGGCTTAGCGGTGATTGTCTCCAGTCACCTGCTGAGTGAAATGGAGCTGATGTGCGATCGCATTGGTATCATTCAAAATGGGCAGCTTGTCGGTGTGCATTCCGTAGGAGAATTCGTAGGCGAAGAAGCCGAGATAATAGTGCGTTTAACATTAGATCCTATCGATCAAGCCGTTCAACTTGTGAAACGATATGATTATAAGATCATTAAAAAAGAAGGGCATGATCTCTTTATCCGCATGGAGAATGAAGCGATTCCCATCTTGGCAGAGCGTTTAATTCAACAGCAGATCAAGCTTTATGGCATTCACGCCGAGGCAAAATCGTTAGAGGACAGATTCCTTGAAGTGACAGGAGGTCAAGACATTGTTTAAGTTTTTAAAGCTCGTACAAAATGAAAATATGAAAAGCTTCCGCAGGTTTTCCACCCTTGTAATGTTTATCATGCTTTTATGTGCCTTAGTCTTTATCGGCGTGGTCAATAAGCATTATGAAACCCATGATTCCAACAAGACGTGGCAGCAGCAGTTGCAAGCAGAGAATCACGACTTACAAAAGCAATTCAAGGCCAATCCCGATGAGCACACAAAAGAAGCGCTGGCCATCAATACCTATCGCCTTGATCACGCTCTTAAACCGACTGATTCGACTTCTTTTTGGGGAAGCGTTAAGGATGCGGTAAATGGCATGCAATTCGTCATGATCTTTGCCATCATTATTGCCGGAGGAATTGTTTCGAGTGAATTTGGATCAGGAACTATCAAATTGCTCTTAACTCGACCTGTGAGTCGCTCGACCATATTATTATCAAAATATGTGTCAACCCTTTTTACCCTGCTCGTATTCGGTGTTGCTTGTTTCGTCTTTTCCTGTCTGATTGCTGCTGCACTTTTTGGCTTTGATGGTCTTTCTTCACCTTATCTTTTTTACAGTGAAGGTGCCGTTCATGAAGGGAGCATGTTACTACACATCTTCGGCCTCTATGGCCTCCAAATGGTCCCAGCGATTATGTTTGTCACCGTTGCTTTCTTAATCTCAACGGTATTTCGTAACACAGCCCTAGCCATCGGCCTATCGATATTTGGATTAATGGCAGGAAGTCTTGTCTTACAGTTCCTTGCGCGTTTTGGCTGGTCCAAATATGTATTATTTGCTAATCTCGATTGGTCCCCCTATTTTAATGGCAATGGCCCTTTTCAAAAAGGAATGACACTTGGTTTTTCCGCTACTGTTTTAGCTGTCTATTATCTCCTCTTCATAGCCTTCACTTGGATTATCTTTAAAAAACGCGATGTTGCTGCATAAGCTATAAAAACCGGGGTCTCCCGGTTTTCTTACTTTCAGAAAATGCACAGATTGGCTGTCAAGCGCATTCTCTTATTTTACAGAAGTTTTTTCAAACTCTCTTCAAAAAAGCGTGGTACAAGCTGATGTCTTTGAATATATTGTACAAGCACAGTGATTTGAGGAGAGATATTATGCAAGTTTACATTAGCTACTTGCTTTTGGGACTATCACTCGCAGCCCCTATTGGGCCCATTAATGCCGCTCAGCTAGATCGCGGGCTGAAATATGGTTTTTTACACGCTTGGATTATTGGATTAGGAGCAACCCTTGCTGACGCGCTCTATATCCTTCTTGTTTACTTAGGTTTATCCCATGTTATTGACATCCCCGCGGTCAAGACCTTTCTATGGTCCTTCGGGGGATTTGTGCTCATTTATACCGGGATAGAGAGCTTATCCACTGTTAAAATAGAAACCGTGTATTATGCACGACATCACGAACCCCTTTTTAAAACGCTGCTCTCCGGATTTCTCATGTCTCTATTTAATCCTTTAACCATTCTTTTTTGGCTCGGCATTTATGGCTCTATTCTCGCTCAATCCACCACAGAAAATACGCATGAGCTATGGCTTTATAGCGCCACCATTTTTAGCGGTGTTTTATTATGGGATATAACAATGGCAGCCTTCTCTAGCACTTTTAGAAGATTTTTAAATGATCGCTTATTAAACGGCATTGCTTTTTTATCAGGGTGCGCCCTTATTGGCTATGGACTCTATTTTATTTATCAGGCCTATAAGCTCCTCTTTAGTTAATGGGCATGCTTACTGGCTCTGAACCTTTGCCTGATGACGATGACCCCCATGATAATCACAATAAATCCTAAACTGCCCAAAAATCCCGGGCGGCTTCCTGAATGAAAAAGGGTTCCCGATACAGCCAAAAGGATAAGCAGTATCCCAAAGCTATTTTTAACTTTCCCCCACACTGTCAATGGAGTTAATTTAAAAGCAGACACTAAAATAAAGAGCCAATTATATAAGAGCATGAGCCCCGCTGCTGTTGTCAAATATTCGTATAGCTTCCCGGGCATCAAGAGCGCTAAGATGACCGATAGAATCATCCCACAAAGGGTCAGTCCGAGACCACGCAAGGGCACTCTGCCCTCTTTTTTAGCCTTTTTTGCAAAAAAATGCGGGGCATCACCATCTCTTGCCAAGGTCACAAGCATTGTCGTTACGGAAAATAAAGAAGCTACCATCGTCGAAAAACCAGCAATAATCAGCGCTCCATTAAAAATATCTGAAAAAAAGGGTAAGTGGTAATCGTTTAAGGCAATAACAAAGGGGCTCTCTTTTGTATTAAAGGTCTGCCACGGTGCCACCACAACAGCTAAAGCCATTGAGACAACATAGACCGTCCCCAATAATATGAGCATCATCGTCCCTGCTTTAGGCGCCTCATCCTTTTCTTTCAGCTGCATGGCCATAATTCCCATGATTTCAATACCACCAAAGGCGTAAAAGGCATAGATAAAAGCCGACCACAGTCCCACAGAACCCTTCGGAAACATTGCTTTTAAAGTATTTGGCAAATTGCCGTCCCGATTTTCCTCAATAACTCCAGTAAGCACGCAAATAGCGAGAATAATAAACATGAGGATAGCTGCAACCTTTACGACGGCCAGTACATTTTCAACTCGATCAAAGCCTTTTGTACCAACTAAAACAACAAGAATGGCTAGCCCGGCATAACCAGCTGCAAAGAGCCACAAAGGAACATGTGGGAACCAAAGGCGTGAGAAGATTCCAAGCGCTGTCATCTGACTGCCGGTAATCAACATTTCTGACAACCAATACACCCACCCACTGCTAAAGCCCGCCCAGCCCCCATACGCTTTTTTAGCATATGCGCGGAATGAGCCTTGCTGTGGGTCTTGAGTGGTCATTGTCGCAAGCGCATCATAGACGATATAAGTACCTACAGCCGCAAGGATAAAGACGAAAACAACAGATGGGCCCGTCATCATTATGGCTAATCCTGATCCTAAAAAATAACCCGTTCCAATAATACAGCCGACGCCAAGTAAGGATAATTGCCACCATTGTAAACGTCCGTCCATTCCCATTTCACCTTTCCTTTTGATACACTTTCATCTCTTCTTCCATCAGCTTCTCCTTTTCCTCATGCTCTTATCCACTGATCACAAGATAAGAAAACTTGACTGAGCATCATCAAGACACTCATGATAGGACCATCAAAGCGACAGCCATAGTTCCCGCAAATCCAAGGCTCAAGCCGATACTGCTTTGATCCTATCATCCATTCATTTCTATAGCGCATTCAAAATTTCTTCAAAGCTACACTTATACTCTCTTCCTTTATGAGCGTAAGCGAAATTATATATTCTGATAATATAAGAAAAACCGGGCGAAAAACATGCCCGGTCCTTGTAGAGCATCATCCAATATGAAAGAGGCCTCGTTGCCTGGTCAAGTGGATGGGAGCGCAAGGCGCGAGATTCAGAACACTCTAAAATCGTATGTTCCTCGAGCGCCGCTGACTCATGATGCGGAGACTAGAGTCCTGCGGGACGTGGGAGATCGGTAAGACCTTAGCAGTGCGAAGGCACGAGGAGGCTTACCACTCCCCCGCCGAAAGCGAGCGGCCTGGAGCGGAAACGCGCACCGTTCTGATGACCGGAAATTTTATACTTTCTGACCTTTTCTTTTATCATATAACACTTGTTTTTTGAGAATTAGAATCACTAATATCCATATCATTGACAAAATTGATAGGCAGGTAAACTGCTGTTAGGTCACCGTTTTCTTCTCCATACCCTTGATTCCTTTTTGTTGAGTTAAACACGTCATTCTGCTGGATGGGGCCAAAGCTTAAGGTTGCTGAACGTTCCATAACATTCACCTTAAACCCCAGAATATTCACTGCCATTGGGGCAAAATTCATATTGTTCCTCCTTTAATAGTCGTCATTCGATACCAATTGGAAGCTTTGATTTTTGCAGAGAATTAGAATCCCATAAATCGCGATCATCCACACCACTTTTGGAAGCAAATGTTGATTCATCTCCAAAATTCTGACCAAATCCTTGATTTTTTTTTGAACTATTATTCCAATCCGCTAAAAAATTTTCTCCGATATTGACTGCGGAGGCATTTTCAAATGAATTAATTTTAAAAAGAAAAATATTAATGGAAATAGAAGGCTTAACCATTGTATCCCCCCTTAATTCACTATATGAACGGCAGCACGCAGTATGTCAGGAGGTCTGGTTCATGGATGTCGATAAGCTCAAACAATGGCTTGAAGTCGCACAAAAATTTCAAGGGAATGATTTTTGGAATGATATTTTTGATGAGCAAAAAGATCAAGATCCTAATGAAATAACAAAAATGAGCGAAGTTAAGCAGTCCTTAAAACAGGATGTCAATGCCCTTGACCGGCCTTTTTATGCCCTCTATCGCTCGATGATTGAAATCATTATAGTGATCGACCTGCCGGGTGTTGCAAAAGAGGATATTCAGCTTAAAATTGCCGGAAACCACCTCTTAATCAGTGGTCACGCGCGTCCGCTCTATGACGCTGTTGAAGTGCTTAAAAGCGACCGTCTAAATGGACCGTTTAAGCGAACGATTCCCTTTCCATCTGAAGCTGACAGTTCAAAGGCTGTCGCCAAATTCGATCACGGGTTACTCGAAATCCGCATGCCCCTTCATGACGTTGAGCAGCACACCTTAAATATTGAATAATCACTTGCGACGCTCCAGATCCAACCACCATTCATTATCATCATAAATATCCTGATCATAAACCCTTGACTCTGGCATAAGATAGATGCTCCCATCACTGGATGCTTCACCAAAGCCTGCATTCCTTTTTAAATTTGAATGTCGTCCAATTTGTGCGGTCTGACTTAAACTCATTGTACAATTTCCACCGATGCTATTCACTTTCATAAACGCAATATTGATCCTTTTCATTTATGCATCTCCCACCTTTTATTATCAAATGTGTATGCAAAAACTTTGCTTTCCATACGATTAGTGGCATGAAATGCATTCAAAATAATACACTTTATTTAAGGACAACCAAGAGAAAAGGGATGCTTGACAATGGCTTTTCATAGGCTTATGGATTATCTATTTAGAAACAGCAAAGAATGGCAGTCGGCAACACGACAGCTGAAAATGCAGCAGGAAACCATCCAAAAGCTGTATGAGTTGCTCGACAAATTAGAGGGTAATAAGGAAGAAAGAGTCTTGAAATCCCCAACCATTATCGAGCACATCCACGTGGATAAAGTCGTCGTTGAACACTATAAGCAAAGCAATAATTTTGGAGCACTGGGGATTAAATCACTTGAAGGGCGTTTAAATATCGGAGCCAATTATGGGACGACAGAACCATTAACGGAAAAAGAAAAGAAGGAAAAGTCCGCATACAAAAAAGCAAAAGACGACGTGAAGATGAAAAGTCAGCCCCCAAAAACAACCATCCGTTCACGGTCTTCTACTTAACCATTTTCACATGTGTTCACTGTTTTTACTCTGTTTCATTTTCTTTGCCTGCAACAGATCGCCAATAAATCCAATGATTAACAAAATCACAGCAATTGCCCACAAATCATCAAGGATTGTCCAGGATCCGAGGCTTTTCACAAGCTCTACAATAGAAAAGACGAGCAATACAAGCACACACAAATTCCCTAGTATACCCAATAGCTTTTTCATACACCTCTCCCTTTCAGCCAAGACATAGATAACACTTTTTCTATACGTTCGGGTTCAGCTACTGTTTAATAAAAGCCTTAATCAGCAGGGCCGTCTCTTTCGGTTTTTCTTCTGGCAGCAAATGTCCTGTCTGTTTGAGCACTTGTAAGTCGGCAGCGGAAAGCTCTTTAGCAAAACGCTTTCCAACGGCAAGGGGAACAATGCTATCCTGTTCTCCCCAAATCAATAGTACTGGCTGAGTAATTTCTCTAACACGAGCAGTTGATAAATCGCCCTCACGGTGGCGCATAAGCAGCACCAACGATCGGTAAAATGCTTTGGTTTGCAACGGCTTGAGGTACCCCTCTACCATCTCTTCATTAATTATCGTACGATTATGAATGACGGCTAAGAAGTTTTCCATAATATCTTTTTTAGTAAAATAAACTTTTAGTCCCCAGCTGAAAAATGGCAAATACGAGAGCCAAACCAAAGAACGCTTAACTGGGCCCATATAGCCTGCGGCTGCCAAGCCAACGATTTTTTTAATGCGATTAGGCTCCTGCAAGCCAGCTTGTAAAGCAATTTGTCCGCCCATAGAATGGCCGATCAAAATAGCCCTTTGGATCTCAAACCGTTCAAGAATATCTAGAACAAGCCGGCCATAATTGTGCAATGAATAATTAAAATGCAACGCTTTATCACTTTGACCAAAGCCAGGAAGGTCGATAGACAGAACAGCATGCTCTTCTTGTAAATAAGGGATTAGAAACCGAAAACTAAAACTTGAAGATAAATACCCATGAATCAAGACGAGCACGTCTTCTGCCTCATGAATCGGTCTACCATATTGCTCGTAATAAATGTTCATATGATTGATAGTGATTGTGCTCACGATGGTAACGCCACCTCATCATTACTTTATTTATAGTTTATAATTTTAATGAAAAAAATATAAAGAATTCGCTCGCCATTCGTTCGCTTTGTTAAAAAGCTTTTAAGCGCCTTGTAACTAATGATATAATGACCCCATATGAACGAGAGTCTGCCTCTAGTCTGATCGAAAAGTTGGAGGGACAAATGATGGAACAACGTAATCAAGAAATGCCAAGCATTCCTTTAAAAAAAAGATTACTCATGAAAATGTATAGTATTTGGGAGCATATTTACCATATTACGCATCGCGTCCAGCTGGAGGATGAACAGGATTTACTTATGTTTCGTACCATAACTTACAAAGGAAGCCCGCTTACTCTCAGTGATGGTACAGTCATCCGTAAAGGTGATCGGGTTCTCGAGCTCCATTTTAATAACGAGCTTCTTCTACATACAGCCTTACAAACGAAGAATACTGTACACATGATTACAACATTACTTCACATGATGAAAGCAACCTTTAATCGGATGCAGACCTATATTGCCATGCCTAAGTACCAAGAAGCCAAAGCGCTTTATGGTATTTCTCTATTTCATAGAGGAGCAAAGCAATTTGGTTTCGATGTCCTTGACCTTCCACAAGGTGGTAATACTGCTTTTCAGCGTTTCTATTTACGCATGCTTCTAGCGATCATGCACCCTGGTGGGCGAAATCGTTTAAAATCGCATGCCTCAATGCTCGCTCCGAAGGTACTTGCCGTTTCCATTGAGCGATTTAAGCAAAAGGATGAAGATCAGGTCTAAGTCTACGACTGGCACTTTTTGAAACCTATATCCCCCACCATTCAGAAAAGGCTAGGATAGAACTCAACTGAATTTTTTACAACAACTATTGCTCAAAAAACCACTGCCTATGGTGCTTGTTATGAGAAGCCCTTGCTCCAGACCATCTAAAAATTAGTTTGGCTGACTCTGCGATTTCGTTCTCGGCATGCAACCCATAGCAGTTTTAAACCCAAACGTTGGATTAAAATCACTTGAGATATCATTCAGATTGCTGTTGCAGTGGTACTCCTCTTCTCAGATGGACTCGTAGGCTCACACGGCGACCATTATTGTGACTTTTTCCTTTCATCCTATTGTTGTTCATTGTTTCACTAATGAAAGCTTTTAAACAAGAAAAGTCCAAAAGAAATAAGCGACAACATGAACACAACACTTACTTAGCCGGGGATTATTTCTCCGGCTTTCTTCATATGATTAGAATTTATCAGCTTTGGTTGTGGAGCTCTCTAAAGGAGATCTCATAAGCTTAGACTTTGATCTTCACCCCTTAAAATGGCCAAGCGAAGAACTGCCTTGAAAAGACACACTAAGGGTGCCAGCACTCAGCGCGCGGAGGCTTACCACTCCCCCGCGGAAAGCGAGCGGCCTGGAGCGGAAATCCGCACCGGCCTCATGACCAGAAATTTTATACTTTCTGATCTTTAAAAAAAACTGTTGCTTTTTTAACTGAATAATAGTAAAATTTTTAATTCCCCTTGCTGTTTTTGGTGCCGCTTTCTTTAAATGAAACACTGCTATCCATACATAAGATTGGAGGATTGAGAATGGACGAACACATTAAAGAAGAACGACGGCTTTTCGATGTCTTAAGGCAAATTGCCGAACAAAGCCAAAAGCTAGAGACAACAGAACGTTATGTCGGTGACGATATCACCGAGCAAGTGCTAGAGGAGATGAGAGAAAAAAACAGACAGCATTTAAAAACGGCTGAAAAAGAACCGTATTTTGCTCGCCTTGATTTCCAGGAAGATTTATCGCCTGAGATCGAACGCCTTTATATAGGGAAAGTTGGGATTGCTGATAGTAGCGGAGAGCCGCTTATTATCGATTGGCGTGCACCTATCTCAAGTCTATTTTATTCTTTTACCGGAGGCGATGAACCCGCCTATTATGAATCGCCGGAAGGCCTCATTGAAGGAACCGTCCATCTCAAGCGCAATATAGTCATCAGACAGCAACAGCTGCAACGTATTGTAGACGCTTATGTTAAAGGAAAGGCTGACCTTTCGGGAGTGGATGAATTTTTACTCCATCGGCTTTCTGAGCGAACAAGCTCAAGGCTTCAAGACATTGTTTCAACGATTCAAGCTGAACAAAATGCCATCATCCGTGCCCCTAAAAATAATGCCCTGATTATCCAAGGGGTTGCCGGGAGTGGAAAAACTACCATTGCCTTACATCGATTGGCTTATCTGATTTACGAGCATCAAGACCGCCTGCGTTCTGAACGCATGATTATTTTTGCTCCAAGTACCTTATTCCTTGATTATATTGCTGATGTCTTACCTGAGTTAGGTGTGGGCAACATCCAACAAACCACCTTCAACGATTGGGCAATACATCAGCTTGAAGAACCGGTCACCTTAGACCAGCAAACCGCTTTTAAAAGGAGTTGGCTTGAGACAACCTCAACTAGGGAGGCGATCGACTCCCTTCGCTATAAAGGCTCCCGTCAATTTAAGGAACAGCTGAAAAAGGCGCTGGACGCTTACGAAGCCCAAGCGATTCCTGAACGCCCTCTCATCCTTGGTGATGTCTTAACGCTTTCTATTGCAACACTTCAATCGTGGTTTAACACAGATTATAAGTCCTATCCCTTGCTCAAGCGAAAAGAACGGATGATGAATCGGATCAAAAATGAAATCGACAATGCGCTGAAGTCTTATGCTCCCAAAGAGAGGCAGGTACAAAAAAAGAAAGTCACTCAAACGCTTCGTACATATACTAAAAAACTTCTACCTCTATCTCCCGTAGCTTTTTACAAACAATTCATTAGCGCACATCCACAATTGGCGCAAAAGCAAAAAGAACAAACCTTAAAACATTTGGAACAGTCCAGCGTGCAGGCGGATGATCTACCATCATTGCTTATGATTCAACATACTTTTTACGGCATTGATAAAGGCCAAAAATTTCATCATGTAGTTGTTGATGAAGCCCAAGACTTTTCCCCGTTTCAAATCGATTTATTAAAGCAACTCACGCTTAATCAGTCTTTTACCATTCTTGGAGATTTATCTCAAGGCATACACGATTATAAAGGAATAGATCAATGGGAAGCCTTTAGCGATCTATTTGATCCGACACGAGTGAAATTATTCAAATTAGAAAAAAGCTATCGTTCCACCACAGAGATCATCGCTTTTGCCAACACCGTTTTAGCCAAAGCTTATCAGCCTGTATGTATGGCAGAACCCGTGTTTCGCAGTGGCGAAGCTGTAACGGTCATCTCTTGCTCATCAACTGAGCAGCTGAAGCACATCCAGCAAAAACTCATTTATCTGACCGAGAAAGGCTATCACAGCGTAGGGATTTTAACACGAACACAGCTTGAGGCTGAAGAGCTCCAGCGCCAACTTAAAAGCATCGGTGTGGACGGCGCCATGCTTACTGGTGAAGAGGATAATTATGATGGCGGGCTCTCTATCCTCCCTATGTATCTTTCAAAGGGATTAGAATTTGAGGCGGTGATTATCACTAACGCAAATGTGGAAAATTTTCCGACCGACGCTTTCCATTCTAAGCTGCTTTATGTGGGATGCACACGTGCCCTTCACAATCTTAGTGTACTTTATCAAGGTCAGCCCTCTTTATTGCTGCCTTAATTATTTTGAGGCGGAACAGAAGTATTCTGCTCATGGAGAAGCCGAACGCATTCACTATTTCGAAGCATGCGTTCGGCTTTTTGAGTGAGGCATGAAGCGCTCCGTCAAAACACTTCGCATTCCACAGGCCAGCCTCAGGCATGCAATCAGGGGTCCCCCAAAAGTGCGCTTTACTTTTGGGGGAGTGATGTGCTAGCTTCGATGGTGTCACATAGATGTGACGCATTTAGCCAAAGTGCCTTGAAAATTGTAAGATGCTTAGACCAAGAATCCCCTGTTCCTGCGTCTGCTAGACTTGCTTCGTTGTCAGCTTTCTCCGCACAACGCGTCGTTTATTCATGAAGTAACCCTCGCACCTGTCCTCGTAGGAGTCTCCACATTTTGACAAGACTTCCCGTTTCCTTAGCTCCCTTTAAGATCTTAACGCTCGGTATGAGGGTGATCTCTTCTCGTTTTGTCTCACCCTCTCCCCTTTTTCTCAGTTAAATATGCTGGTGTTTTAAATCATTCAGGAAATCACTCACCTGTTGATAGACTCTATCTGGGGCTTGAATGAAATGCTCAGACTGGGTGCGCTCCATCCAACACGCGCCAACTGTCAGAACACCTGCACTCTTGCCCGCCGCAATATCCGCGTCACTATCTCCAACATAAATCGTCTCTGCAGGTGTTGCATCACATAAATCGATCGCTTTTCTCAGCCCTTCTGAATTCGGTTTGGGTCGCGCCACATCATCTCCGGTAATCATCACATCAAAATAATGCTCGATCTGAAGGTATTCCAAAGAAATGTCGAGGCAACATCTCCCCTTTCCAGTAAAGATAGCCAGCTTAACCCCTTTCTTCTTTACATAATCAAGCAACGCAATGATATCTGGGTCTGCCTCCCCCTGTTGACTTTGGTATTGACGGTAATATGTATAAAGATCCCGTTCCGCCTGCGCCCAATCCTCTTCTGGCAACAAGTCATGAAGCATGCCTTCCTCCGTCGGCCCGAAAAGCGCCATCACTTCTTCAGCAGAAGCTGTCACTCCCTTATATGTCCTGAAAAGGTGTTGAAAAGTAGACACAATAATAGGCAATGTATTCGCAAGTGTACCGTCAAAATCAAAAACGATTGTTTTCATAACCCACCTCCACGGGATGCTTTCCAATGTTTATTTCAAAACGGCTTGGTCATACTAAATTATAGCATGATAACACGTTTTAAGGATGTTAATAACTTTGAAGCATATGAAGACACTAACCATTCTCAGCTTTTACCCCTTATTAGGCATTTTTTTTGTCTTACTTTATTTTCGATTGTTCAGCATTACCTATCTCATTTTATTATTTATGATATTTTATATGATTTTTGCTCCCTTTCTCATTCTATTATTTGATGAAATCGTGCATGATCCAGCCAAAGACAAGACATCAAAGGATGACAAGCCATGAAATGGTTCTCTAAAAGCCAACAAAGCATGAGAGAAAAGCAGCTAGAGAATATCTATACAATGCTCGAGGGTTCTGGAGATTATATTTCAAAAAAGCATCAATTAAAAAAGACAGCCATTTATTGTTCGTTCATCCGGACCATCGTGGATACTGATATGCTGCAGCGTGATATTCTAACGCCACTCATCCAACAGTCTGAGGGGACAACTCTTGAGGAATTGCGAACGAGTCTTCCGTTTGAAGAAGTGATCCTTACAGATGATGTCAATACAATAAAAGAAAAGGTATTGCAAGGCCACGTCCTTATTCAACTTGAAAAAAATAGCGAACAAGGCCTGTTATTAGACGTAAAGGCCAAAAATGATCGTCAGGTGTCCCCTCCAGAAGTTGAATACAACGTCTTAGGACCGAATGAAAGCTTTATTGAATCTCTTGATGTTAATATTTATCTATTGCGCAAGCGATTGCCACTGCCAAATTTCAAAATAAAAGAGGTCACGGTCGGTAAGTTAACAAAAACACGTACAGCCATTATTTATATAGACGGTCTTGCCAACGAAGAAAATGTGAATACAGTCATGCAGCGAGTAACCGCGATCGAATATGATCAAATTATTGACGTGTCTTTCATTTCGCAGATGATTGAGGATGACCATAATTCAGCCTTTCCACAACTCGTAGATACCGAAAGACCTGATCGTGTGGCCTCTTCTTTATCTGAGGGGAAAATTGCCATCCTAGTGGATGGTTCCCCTTTCGCTCTTATGGGCCCAACAACCATTGTGGAATTTTTTAGTGCCTTTGATGATTATACGCTCAATTGGTATATTGCCTCAGCCTTTCGACTTATCCGGCTGATGTCTGTGGCCTTTTCTGTATTGGCAACGCCCTTATATGTAGCCACATTGACCTTTCATTATCAATTGATTCCTAAAAACCTATTAGCCACCCTCATATCGTCACGGATGGGTATCCCCTTTCCGCCTTTGGCTGAAGCCTTCTTAATGGAATTTACCATTGAAGTCCTTCGTGAAGCCGGTGTTCGCCTGCCAACGAAGGTCGGTCAAACCATCGGTATTGTTGGAGGTATTGTCATCGGTACAGCTTCTGTACAAGCCAATTTAACAAGCAATGTCTTACTCATTCTTGTCGCCATGGCTGCGTTAGCATCGTTCACTACCCCTAACTATCGCATGAACAACACGGTGCGGCTAATTCGTTTCCCCTTCCTGCTGTTTGCTGGGTTATGGGGCATGTACGGCATCGCCTGTTGCTTTGCGATTGTCGTCGCACATTTGCTCAGATTAGAGTCATTAGGAAGACCTTATATTGAGCCGTTTTTTCCATTACGGATAAAGGATTTAAAGGATGCCTTTTTTCGATTGCCGTTTTCAAAACAGAAGCTCCGCCCAATGCTCCTGCGCCCTCAAGATCCTGGGCGCGTAAATACGCAGAGAGCAAGTAAAAAGCATGATATTGATGATTAAGGAGAGGAGAGAGAAATGGCCTTAGAAATCCAAGAGAATAGACAAGTATCTCCCTACGTTCTTTTCTTCATCATCTACGGGATACAAACAGGTATTGGCGTCATCAATTACCAACGCCCCATTACCAATAGCGCTGGGTATGATGCATGGCTCTCCATTCTCATCATGGGCTTTATCATTTTTGTGGTGATGTGGATGCTGACAAAGCTTCTTGAAGAGCATCAGGGGGATTTAATCACTATCCACCATCATTTATTTGGAAAATGGATAGGTGGCTTCCTATCCTTTCTCTTTTCCCTTTATTTTTTGACTATGTCCATCACGGTGCTTAATACATATGTCCTACTCGTCCAAGTATGGATGTTTCCACAAATGTCCTATTGGGAAATCGCTACGCTGCTTTCAATTGTAGCCTATGCTTATATTAGTGGGGGATTACGCTCCATTGCCGGCATTGCCTTTTTAAGTTCCATTTACTCTATTCCTTTAATATTAGCATTGATCGCCCCATTAAATTATGCACATTTTGATAATCTCCTGCCATTAGTCAATCATTCTGTTCCCGCCCTCATCAATGCAGGCAAACAGATGTCGCTTAACTATGAAGGGATATCAATACTATTACTAGTCTATCCATTTATAAAAAAAACGGAATCAAGAGATAATAGAAAGCAATGGGTTTTCTATGCCACATCCATGACGACGGTCGTATACCTTGTCGTGTATCTTGTTACCATTGTTTATTTTAATCCACAGGAATTGGATCAATATCTTTGGCCAACGATGTCTTTATGGAAAATTGTAGATCTCCCGTTTATGGAACGATTTGAATATATCGGTATCACCATATGGATCTTTGTTATCCTGCCGAATATCTGCTTAACATTGTGGGGGGCTTCGCGCATCATCAAGCGTTTATTTTCACTCAATCAACGCATCATTGTCGGCTGTCTTATCATCTTCATTGTGCTTTTTGGCTATCTATTAAGTAACCAAGTGGAATTAGACATTTGGAATAAATATCAATCTTTACTCGGATTAGGTGTGATGTTAATGTATCTTCCCTTCCTTTACTTCTATAATCTAGTCCATAGAAAAATGAGGAAAAGCCATGCAAAACAACGCTAAACGACTACTGATTGCACTCCTTCTTATAAGCCTATGCCTGACAGGCTGCGCTAAACCACGTATTGTCGATGATGTACATCTTGTTCAGGCGATCGGTTATGATTATTATAAAGAAAATTATTTATTAGGCACGATCACTTCACCTGTCTATTCACAATCAGCAGGTAGCGGGATTATGCCACCCAAATCCGATGTCATGTCTGTGGTCGTAAAAAAAGGAACAGAGGTGAATGCCGAGCTTGAATCTGAATCTGAATATCAGCTTGAACCCGGGAAATTACTTGTCAGCCTATATAGCAATGAAATCGCTGCTGACGGGCTTTTCCAATATGTCGATTTGCTCAAAAGAAATCCAGATATTGGTATCGTTACAAATTTAGCTATTACTGAAGGTTCTGCAAAGGAAATCCTTGAAGGCCAGTATGCCAGTGATCCTTTGATTTCCGAATATTTAAGCAACATGTTTAAAAAACATGCTACCAATAACTTTCCTGAAACCAATCTCCATACCTTTTTGTATCAATATGCTGGAAAAGGTATGGATCCCTTTCTCCCTCTCATAAAAAAGGAAAACGAACACGTTAAGATCATTGGTATCGCCTTGTTCAAAGGGGACAAATACATTGATTATGTCCCTTATTCCCAAGCCTTCGTCTTTAATATGCTGTATCAGAGCTTTAGCAAGGGCAACTATGCTGTCCCTTTGAATGCCTCTCAATATGTATCCATTGAGAACATTTCCTCAAAAGTGGATTATCAAGTCGAACCGCGTGGGAAAGATGGACGCCACCCCATCGTTAAGATTTCCGTTGAAGAAAATGGCTATGTCCGGGAATCTGCGTCTGTCCTTAAAGGCAAGCACAGCATCCCCAACCTGCAAAAAAGGCTGGCAAAGGAATTACAAAAGAACGGGATAACGCTTATTAAAAACTTTAAAAATCTTCGTACCGATCCTCTCCAGATTGGTTCTCATGTGCGTAGCTTCCAAAGGCATTGGTCTGAAGCTGCCTGGATGGACTATTATCCACATGCTGACATTCGCTTAAAAGTCAAAGTTAAGCTTAAGCATGAAGGCATTACCAATTAAAACGGGTATCCGCCCTTTTTTCTTTTTTTAGAATGATTGACTTCCCATTCCCTACCCCTGTCATATGATATAGTGAATTAAGTTTAAAGGAGTGATACATGTGGCATACGGACCATGGAGTTATGGAGCAAATGCAGCATACGGAGCAAATGCAGCATACGGTGGAGGTTACAGCTGTGGATGTGGTGGTGGATACGCCGGAGGCGGCTACGGCTTTGCCTTAATCGTTGTCCTCTTCATTCTCCTCATCATTGTAGGAACCGCCTACGTTTGGTAAAAAACTATAAACTTTAGTCGACGCTCTCCATCACCTTATGGAGAGCGTTAAATCCATGATTTTTTTACGTTTTTTAGGATATTTATACGCGTTACTAACCATAATAAATTTATACACATTAACAAACGTTCGGATTGATCCATTCAATTTACATATTAAGCATCTTTACCGGATATATGCTGGCAAAGGACTGTTAAAATGAAAAAGTTTGAACGCCTCCTCTGGTCGATTGCCTTCCCAGGATTCGGCCAACTACTTAACCGTCACTATATTAAAGGAATTATATTCATACTATTGGAAGTCCTCATCAATACCAATGGACACTTTAATATGACTATTGCCTATAGCTTTCAAGGGAAGATCATGCATGCTTTTGAGGAAGCCCAAATTGACTGGCTGATGTTCTACCCTTGTGTCTATTTTTTTTCTATGTGGGACGCGTACAAGCACTCTGGCGATCCTGTATCAAACTACACGGCCTTACCCTTTGTATTTACGGCTTTCAGTGTAACTCTAGGTGTCATTTATTCTCCCATGGTCACTCTGTTGAATAAACAGCCTGGACCTGTTTTCTTCCCCATATTATGCGTTCTACCAGGTGTTTTTGTTGGGCTACTCTTGAAATGGCTCTTAATAAAACTAAAGAAGACAATATAAGAATGAAGGTCACTTGACGCGTTCCTTCATTCTTTTTAACTCTTTTCATTTTGAAAAAAGAATATTAATAGGCGCTGTCGGACAGACTACTTTTTTGTAAAGAAGAGCAAATACATAGGAGAGGTGAAGAGCCATTCCACCTATACCCTTTAAATGAGAGACAGGACATAGAGTATAGAGTGGGAGGATGTTGCATGAAAAAATGGTTAATGATGATCGCATTAAGTACAAGTGTCATAGGGCCAGGCGCGAAAAGCTTTGCATATACAGCCCATTCCGGTGATACGCTATCAACAATTGCCCAAGCCCATCACATGACAGTACATCAAGTGCTAGCAATGAATCCACAAATAACCGATCCAAATGCTATTTCTATTGGACAGGCGATTCATCTCGAAAAAATGACGGTGTCTGCAGAGGATCGAAAACTTTTGGCTCAACTTATCCATGCTGAGGCTGGTGGCGAGCCGTTTAGAGGAAAAGTAAAAGTTGCCCAAGTTGTCCTTAATAGAGTTAAAAGCCCGCAATTCCCTAATTCTATAAGAAATGTCATTATGCAAAAGGGACAATTTTCTCCTGTAGCCAATGGTTCTATTCAAAATACGCCAAGTGCTTCTGATTATATGGCTGCGGACACAGCTCTTAATGAAGAAAATAACGGAGACGGATCACTCTATTTCTTTAATCCTGAAATTGCTGCAGATAGCCAGTGGTTTTCTAGCCTAGAAACCACAACCGTCATCGGCCACCATGTGTTTAAAAAATAAAGTCAAAGCCTCCCTAACTGACGAAGGTTCTCTCTATTCTTGAGAGCCTTCTAGGTTAGGAATCAGATTCAAAAAATTTATACGCTTTAAAAGATTATGGTATAGTGTGGTTATGGAAAAAGAATGGATAAAACCCGTTAAAAGAATATCGCTTAGAGATCAAATTTATGCAGCATTGAAACAATCCATTGTTCATCTCGATTTAAAGCCAGGACAACGATTAAATGATCAATTGTTGGCCAAAAAATTTGATGTCAGCCGCACACCTGTTCGTGAAGCACTTAAACGCCTTGAAGATGAAGGCTTGGTTGAAACCTTTCCAGGCGCAGTGACACGGGTTACGGCTATTAATGAGAAGGGAGCGATACAATTACTGCAAGTGGTCGGTACCCTCCATGTGTTAGCACTTAAGCTTGCTTTCACTCATCTTAACTCCGAGGCTTTAAATCAGCTGTCTCAGCACAATGAACACTTACACAATAGTTTAAGCAAACGCCTACCAGAAGCCGCGATTGCAGCGGACACACAATTCCACAATGTTATTTTGCAAGCTGCAGATAATCCAGAAATTCAAATTGCTTTAGAACGGATGACACCGAAAATCCGTCGCTTAGAACTCATAAAATTTAAGTCCATTCATAGTGTAATCTCTGTCCAACAGCACGCCTCAATCATACAAGCCATAAAAAATGAGGATCTAGACCAAGCCCTTCAACTTATGGAAGACAATTGGTCGACTCTAGGAACGCTCCTTCTGGATCAGGAATAAGCAGCAAAAGAGAGCCATCACGGCCCCCTTTTTGCTACTTATTTACTCTTCTTCTTTGCTTAAGCGTTGTTTTGGCCCGGCGATTGGCAGTAATAGGGTAAACGTTGTCCCAGTATCACCTGTAGTAAATGCTAATTTTCCATCATGATTTTCAATAATTTTATGACAAATACTTAACCCGAGCCCTGTACCATCTGCCTTCGTTGAATGAAAGGGTTCACCCATATGCGCTAAGATTTCCTTTGGAATACCTTCACCTTGGTCACTGATGGCTACCTTAATATCATCTGCTTGTCTTGAAATGCGAATGGTGATATGGCCACCTGAAGGCATTGCCTCCATTGCGTTTTTTAAAAGATTAAGAAAGACTTGCTTGATTTGATTTTCATCACAGATTAGAGGTGGAAGATGAGATAAGTATGACGTAAATATACTAATGTTATGATTCATAGACTGTATTTCAATCAGTTGTAATACATGGTTGAAGAGGGATGACACTTTTACAGGTGATAATGTTAATTTTTTTGGTTTCCCTAAAATAAGCAACTCGCTAAGGATAGCTTCCATCCGATCAATTTCATCATTGACGACACGGAGGTAACCTTTTTGCTCTTCACTCACATGATCATTAATTAATTGAAGAAATCCCTTGATAGATGTTAAGGGATTTCTTACTTCGTGAGCAATGCCCGTTGCCATTTTAGCTGAAAGGTAGCCTTTATCAGATTCTGTTATCTTTTTATCAGAGGTTTTGAACCTCGTTATATCTTGGATCTGAAATAGAATCTTTTGACTAAATAGTGGCAATACATCAATGTGATACCACTTAGTGTTAGAACCCTCCTGCTTCACCTTATAATCTTGGCTGGTTCCTTTTTGCATGTGATGCATAAGCTCCATACTCAAATGCTCTTCAATGCCGATATGTACGAGTAAGTCAACCATATTTTTATTAGAGATCTCTTTATCATCTTGCTGGAGTATGTTTAAAATCCCAGAATTATAAATCATGACATGGCCTTCGCGGTCCAGTACCGCCATACCGATGAACGTCTCTTCAAATACCCATTTGTATAGCTCTTCGTGCAAAGACTTATCTATCATCGTAAACCTCCATGAAGAGACCCACTCCCCTGTTACCACTCTACTCACTATTTTTTGTAATTTTCTAAGCTTATTTCACTTTAATTGTATGTGTCCCCCTATGAATAGTCAACCAATTTTTACAATATTGGCAAACAAAGTTAAAACCGCTCTTTTGCTTTTCCTTTTTTATAACCCCCATTTAAGCTATACTTTAAGAGTAGACACGTGTTCGATTGGAAGGAGTTAACTATGAAATCTTTAGTTTTAGCAGAAAAGCCGAGTGTCGCTCGGGAAATTGCCCGAGTCCTCGGCTGTAACCATAAACAGAAAAGCTATCTTGAGGGACAACACTATGTTATTACATGGGCACTTGGACACCTTATTGAGCTTAAAATGCCTGAAGACTACGATAAAGCGTATCAAACCTGGAGGATGGAAGACCTCCCTATTTTGCCTAAACAAATGGGGTTAAAGGTTATTGCGAAAACACGTTCCCAATTCAGGGCTATTGAACAATTAGCAAAACGCAAGGATATTAAAGAACTGATTATCGCAACAGACGCTGGTCGAGAAGGTGAACTTGTTGCCCGTTGGATTATCGAAAAAATTCACTGGAAAAAACCGATCCAGCGCTTATGGATTTCCTCCCAAACGGATGGAGCCATTCGTACGGGCTTTAAACAGCTTAAGCCCAGCCAAAATTATGATAAACTCTATGCCTCTGCAGTTTGTCGAGCTGAAGCTGATTGGATGATTGGCTTAAATGTGACACGTGCTCTGACGACAAAGTATAACGACCCCCTTTCAGCAGGACGCGTTCAAACGCCTACTCTTGCTATGATCCTAGAGCAAGAACAGCATATCCAACAGTTCAAACCGAAAGAATATTGGCAAATTCAAGCAACCATCGGTCCATTAAAAGCCCAGTGGGAAAATCAGGGAGAAAAGCGCCTTTTCAATGAAGAAAAGGCTCAAAAGCTTTTAGCACTCATTAAAGATCAAAAAGGGAGAATAACTTCCATTATCAAAAAAGAGAAGCACGATACACAGCCGCTCCCTTATGATCTGACTGAACTACAACAAGATGCTAACAAGCGTTTTGGCTTCTCAGCGAAACGCACGCTCAATCTTTTACAAACGCTCTATGAACGTTATAAACTGGTCACCTATCCTCGTACGGATTCACGTTATCTGACACAAGATATGAAGACAACAATGCTTGATCGCTTAAAAGGTATCGCCTCTGCCTACAAAACAGAAGCAGCTCCTGCTATAAAAACCAAGGGTAAAGTGTTGGCGAATAAAGTCTTTAATGATAGCAAAGTCACCGATCACCACGCTATCATTCCAACGGAAGAAACATTATTTATTAATGACTTGGCAGGCGATGAACGTAAGATTTACGACTTAATCGTTCGGCGATTTTTAGCGCTGTTTTATCCAGCTTATCGCTATGAAACTGTCCAGACTACCTTTGATATTGAAGGCGAGACTTTTGTCTCCCGCGATACCTTCGTCATTGATCTCGGATTTAAAAAAGTGACAGGCAAAACCAGTGATTCAGCAAAACAGCCAGCCGTAACCTTATCTAAAGGAAGCGTGTTCCCTGTCAAAGGGGCCCAAGTGGAAAAAAAGCTCACCGAGCCGCCTCAGCGCCTCAGCGAAGCTGATCTCTTAGCAAGGATGGAAAAATACGGTTTGGGAACGCCTGCTACACGCGCAGACATCATCGAAAAATTGCTTCAATCCCAATCGATTGATCGTCAAAACGGTCGTCTCTTTCCAACGCCAAAAGGCAAGCAGCTTATTGATCTGGTTAATAATGACCTTAAATCGCCTGAGCTGACTGCACAATGGGAAAAGCAATTAGAAGACATCGCCCGTGGCCATGGCAATCCAGAAACATTCAAGAAAAATATTCGCAAAAAGGCTGAATTTCTTGTATCAGAGATCAAACAAAGTGACCAATCCTATAAAGCCCATAACATCACAGGCTCCAAATGCCCTGAATGCGGTTCTTTTCTCAAGGAGATCAAAGGAAAAGATGGCAAAATACTCGTCTGTTCTAACCATGAATGCCATTATAGAAGACGAAAGGATCCCAAGCTCTCTCAACGCCGCTGCCCACAGTGCCATAAACGAATGGAAATCCATAACGGGAAGGCTGGTCTTTATTTTCAATGTAAACACTGCAACCTCGTCGAAAAAGCCGAAAATAAAAAGAAAAAAATGTCAAAGCGTGAAGAACGTCAGCTTTTAAATAAGTACAGTCAAAAAGAAGAAGTTTTTAATAATCCACTTGCCGATGCTCTAAAATCCGCCTTTAAAGAGCAAAAGGATTAAAAAGGCTATCCGTAAAGCGTTCCACTTTTAGATTCTGGTGTTAGAACAAAAGACCTAAGCAAAATAACAAAAAGAGAACAAATCCGGGCTGCAAGTTTCCGAATCCAGATGTGAGCGTAACAAAAGGCTGGGTTAAAATAACAAATTCTGTCTCAAAGAAACAAAAGATGTAGGCTTTTTAACAAATACCATCAGTTTATCCCTAGAAAGTAGCAACGAAAAGTTATACCTGCTTATTATTTAGAAAACTGGGCTTGCACCACTCCGCTGGTACTCCTGATGTGATTTTTGCCAATCACACACTTAGGTTGTCGCCAAGCTTTAATGGCGAAAGCCAAAGTGACACTTATACTCTCTTCCTTTGGAGCGTCAGCGAAATTATAAATTCTGATAGTATAAGAAAATCGACTCAAATTCCACAGAATTCGAGTCGATTTTTATCGTATTATGGGGCCACATTATAGCCCCACATTCCGGCGTCTTATCGTTTTGACAGGAAATTTCTCTAGTGAGGCTGAGACAGAAGTCTTCAGCTCATAGAGAATCCGAACGCATTCACCATTTTGAAGACACGCGTTCGGATTTTTAAGTGAGTGATGTTAGCTCCTTTAAAATCTTAGCGTTCGGTATGAGGGGGATCTCTTTTCGTTTTGTCCCACCCTCCGTGACTTAATTAATGCACAGCTTTTCTCGTCCAATTGATCAACCCACCATTTATAACGATGTCAATTTGTCGTGGTGAGAGGGCATGTTGGACAGGAATGTCGATGTTCTTCTCTTTCAACTTTATGACCAAGTCGCTGCCCTTCTTTAATTGATCATGGAGGTTGGCCAAAATGAGGATGTCTCCTCGATCAATTTTTCGATACTCCTCTTCATTCTTAAAGGTTAACGGTAACACACCAAAATTCACGAGATTTTGCCAATGAATGCGGGCAAAATCTTTAACAATGACCGCCCTTAATCCGAGATATCTTGGCGCAAGAGCTGCATGTTCTCGACTTGACCCCTGTCCATAGTTGCTGCCACCAACAATCGCACTGCCTACATCCCGCGTTTTCATCGCATGGGTATAGTATTCATCGTCGATGATCTCAAAAGCAAATTTACTAATTTCCGGCAAATTACTTCGGAAGGGCAACACTTTACCCCCACCGGCTAGAATTTCATCTGTAGATATATTGTCGCCAACCTTTAATAACACTTCAATTTCTAAATGATCTGGTAAGGCATTCATTTCTGGAATTGAAGCAATATTGGGCCCTTTTACAAGCGCAACGCTTTTTGCCTGCTCTTCAGGAAGTGGCGCAATAAAGACTTCTTTATTCATTTCAGGCTGGGGGGCTTTAATGTGGGGATAGTCCATCCCTAACGTGCGCGGATCTGTGATCTTACCCGCTAATGCTGATGCCGCAGCCGTTTCAGGACTGCATAAAAAGACGCTATCCTCTCGTGTTCCTGAACGTCCAGGAAAATTTCTGGGGGTTGTCCTTAGGCTATTTCGTCCTGAAGCAGGGGCTTGCCCCATGCCAATACAGCCATTACACCCTGCTTGATGAATGCGACCCCCGGCATGAATTAAAGGAGATAAATATCCTTCTTTAGTCAATTGTTCTAACACGTCTCTGGAGGAAGGGTTAATATCGAAGGAGACCCCTTCAGCCACTTGCTTGCCTTCAACCATTTTGGACACAATGGCAAAATCGCGGAATCCTGGATTGGCTGAAGAACCAACATAAGCCTGATAAATCGGCTCCCCTGCCGCCTCGCGGACGGTCACTACATTCCCAGGACTTGTTGGCCGAGCAATAAGTGGCTCGAGCTCCGAGAGATTGATCTCATCCATATGATCATAAGTGGCATCCTCGTCAGCTATGATTTCCACCCAGTCCCCTTCCCTATTTCTCTCTTTTAAAAAACGTTTGATTTCTTGGTCGGAAGGAAAAACAGTCGTTGTCGCCCCAAGCTCAGCACCCATATTGGCAATGACATGACGATCCATTGCTGAGAGATGCTTAAGTCCTGGACCATAATATTCGATAATGCGACCAAAACCACCACGCACGCCATGGCGTCTTAACATTTCTAAAATAACATCCTTGGCACTGACCCAGTCGGGAAGCTGCCCTGTCAGCTTAATGCCCCAGATTTCAGGCATTTTGACATAGAAAGGTTCCCCTGCCATCGCCATCGCCACTTCTAAGCCACCTGCACCGATGGACAGCATGCCCATCGAGCCATTCGCACATGTATGACTATCTGAGCCTAACAATGTTTTGCCTGGCTTACTAAAATAATGCATATGGGTGGGGTGGCTCACACCATTCCCCGGTTTACTATACCAAATACCAAATCGCTCACAGGCGCTTTGCAAAAATAAATGATCATCCGGATTTTTAAAATCGACCTGCAGCATATTATGATCAACGTATTGTACGGACGTTTCTGTTTTTACCCTGTCTAACTGCATCGCCTCTAATTCCAACATGACCATTGTCCCTGTTGCATCTTGGGTCAAGGTCTGATCGATCTTAATGGAAATTTCTTCACCAGGAGCCATTTGTCCTGTTACTAAATGCTCTTTAATGAGCTTCTGTGCCACGTTTAATCCCATCGGAATTGCGTCCCACCTTTCCTTTCGTGCGTTCCCTCATTCAAAATTTTGTTGCTCTATGACATTCTGGGCCTGACTAATTTGTGCCTTGTAAGCATCCAATGCTTCATTTTCAAGCTCTGTTTCGCTTAGGGTCGCTTGAAGTGTTTGCTCAGCTAAATACAATTGTCTCTGCGCTTCATAAAACTGTTGTGGATTTTGGCTATTTTGTGCTTGCTGTAAGGATTGCAAGGCTTCAGCTACTCGATTTTTCAGTTTTTGTTGTGGATCCACCATTATCATGCGCCTCCTTCATCGTCGATTTAGTTTTTTTATTCTTTCCACGCTTTATACATTTATTTCAAAGTATTTCAACTTAAAGACGATACAAATAAGGCCAGAACACTGCAATCATTTTATGTTAAAATTAATTCTACATGTTTCTACAAAAATCATTCTCATGCCCATTGAGTTATGGCAAACTAGAATTAAAGCTGATGAGGTACTATTAAGAGGAAGGATGTTACACTATGCTTTGCCCTCATTGCGAAGCGCCTTGCAAACAGGACGCCCGCTTCTGCCCCTCCTGTGGGCACAGGCTTCACTATAATGAAGTATCAACCAGAAACGTTGCAAAAAAAGCCCGCCTATGGTGGTGCATTCCCCTTTTCATCTTTTTACTTCTAACTGGTGCATTACTCGGCATCATCCTGGCGGAAGAAAAGCGAACCGAAGCTGCGATTCACGCGTTTAAAAAGGGGGAGCATTTGGCAAATAAAGGGAAATATCAACAAGCGCAGCAATTGTTTACCGAGGCTTTAAACAAACGCCAAAACTTTCCCACGGCCATTTTGGATAAAACAGTTGTCACTTTAGCATTAGCAATCAATAAAGATCTTACTAAGATAGACCAATACAATAAAGCCCAGCATTACGAAGAAGCCCTTGCCCAAATCGATCAATCTGAAAATAAGCTGGAGAGTTATGACGGTCAAGTGATTCAAAACCTGAAAAAAAGGCTGTCAACTCAGCGTGTCAATACTATGGTTACGCAATTAAGACAACAAATGAAAAATAAGCAAACCATCGATGCTCTGGCTCCTATCTTGCAAAAGGCAGAGGATCTAAATGTTCCAGAAGCCAAGAAAATTGCTGACGAGGTCCGATCACAAATCGTTGAAATCGCCTATAATAAGGCAAGTAATCTATTAAAAGATAACCAATTTTCAGAAGCATTAAAGGCCGTAACGGATGGCTTAAGCTACGATAAGGACAATAAAAAGTTACTCAAGCTACAAACAACAATCAAGAACGCAGAAAACGCCTTTGCCGATGCGGAGCAACAAAGATTAGAAAAAGCATTGGCTGCCGCTGAAAAAGAGCGCCAGCACAATAAAAATGATGCCGTTCAGCTCGTCAAAGTCCATACAAAGCTTAATGACTATGGCGATGTCGTCGTCAGTGGAACCATAAAAAGCGATGCAACTGTACCCATTTCGATGGTCGAAGTAGCTTATACACTAACAGATAAAAACGGTAAAGAAGTCACAAAGAACAAAGTATACGCAACACCTGATAAACTGTACCCAGGAGACACTGGACATTTCGACTATACACATATGATGGAAAATAAAGCCTTAAAAGTGGCAGTCACAGGATTCACTTGGTATGTCGATAATTAGGAGAGAAAATCGTGAAGAATAAACATTTGATACTATCGAGTTGCTGCGCTCTTGTTTTACTCTTACTAGGCGGCTTGGCATATCACTTCATCACTAAGCATTACAGCCATTACCATGTTGGAAGCGTATCTAGCATTGTTAAACTGAGCAATAAGCAAACCACCGCCCAAGCCACAAAAAAAATAACACTTAAGACGATCATTCATGATAGTCAAAAAGCCGTGGTACAAATTCAAGTAAAAAACAGTGATAGTGAAACCATAGGTTCTGGATTCCTATACGATTCACGCGGAGATATCATTACAAACGCACATGTGGTATCAGGCGCTAAAACCGTCACGGTAAAAACCTCTGATGCTAAAACCTATGAAGGAAAAGTCATCGGTATCGGCCAAACCACGGATGTGGCTGTCGTTCGCGTCGACAAGATGACCGATATTCCCCCTTTGGAATTAGAGGCAAAGGGGAATGTCCAAGTTGGCGACGATATCATTGCCTTGGGAAGCCCATTAGGTCTTCAAAATACGGTTACACCAGGGATTATAAGTGGAACTAATCGTGATTTCACAATTGACCCATTTAAATATCATCATGTCTATCAAATTT
Organism: Pullulanibacillus camelliae; assembly: GCF_014642655.1. Classification (GTDB taxonomy): domain Bacteria; phylum Bacillota; class Bacilli; order Bacillales; family Sporolactobacillaceae; genus Pullulanibacillus; species Pullulanibacillus camelliae. The sequence goes on along the minus strand of NZ_BMIR01000002.1, from coordinate 256,609 downwards.
CTGCACCGATTACTCATGGCAATAGCGGTGGCCCCTTAATCGATGAAAAGACCGGGAAAGTGATTGCAATTAACTCTGCCGGTATGGAGGAAGGTAATATTGCTTTTAGTATTCCCATTAAAAGTGTTCTTGATCAAGTCACCGACTGGTCAGAACATCCACAAACCATTAATGGGATTAATGGCAGTATGACTCAAAATGCAACACAGCAGGAAACTGGCGACACACTTAAAAGTGACGCCGAATATCTTATCAAATATTTTTACGAGGACCTCAGTACACATGATTATGTGTCCGCTTATGCACTTTTAGGGAGTGATTGGCAAAAAAGAGTCGCTTACGATACGTTTCGTGAAGGCTATTTGTCCACCATGAAAATCACTGTGGATAATGTCACAGGCTCACTGTCAACAGACGGTAAACAGGTAACAGTCATTGCCAAGATTACCGCCCAAGAATTGAGTAATAATGGGGAAACAACCGATGCTAAGTATCAAGTCACCTATACGGTCGGCTACGAAAATGATGAATTAAAAATCAAAACGGGTAAAGGCAAGGCCCTATAACTTTCAAATGATATCTGATTTTCCGACTAACGAGGTCCTCATACTACAATACCGGAAAGGAACACATTCCCATGTGTTCTTTTCTTATGCCTTGACATACTAACATTACCCAATAAAGAAAACTTGGCATCCACCCAACTTCAGGTGGTGAGAGGCCAAAGCCTGAACTTATACTGTCTTCCTTGAGTCACACCAGCAAAATTTTTAAATGCCGATAGTATAAAAATTATATAAGGGTGATGAATGTGCAATTAAACAAATTAAAACTGAGCGTGCTTTCGTTTGGTTTGCTTATAAGTTTATCCTTAACAGGCTGTAACAATAATGGCAATAAAAATATGGGTGAATCCGAGCTGCAAAACAGTGTCAAACCCCAACAAACGAATCAAGTTGTTTATACCAAGCATGGACGGATTTCTGGACAAGCGATGACCTATCGAGTCAAAAAATATTATCGCTTTTATAGTAACGGAACGGAATATTCTCAAGGTCCCTCTTACACTAACCGTCCTCAGGGGTCAAATGCACCATACGCTCAACAGCAGCAACAGAAACCATCCGCTCAGGCTCCTACTAATAATGCCACCAATCAAAATAACCAGAGCAATGTCAGCAGTGATACAGCCATCCAACAGGTGGTCGATCTAGTCAACACCGAACGCAAGAAAAATGGACTTCCAGCTTTAAAAGTAGATTCTTCTTTGACAAAAATGGCGGATGCCAAAGCTAAGGATATGCTTAACAATCATTATTTTTCCCATACGAGTCCAACTTATGGTTCCCCGTTTGACATGATGAAAGCATTTGGGATTAGTTACAAGAATGCGGGTGAAAATATTGCCCAAGGACAAACAAATGCTCAGAACGTTATGAAGGACTGGATGAATAGTTCAGGTCACCGTGCCAACATTTTAAATAAAGACTATACCTTTATCGGTGTTGGCCACACAGGATCACAAAATTATTGGGTGCAAGAATTTATTAAAAAATAAACCATAAAAAGGATGTCCTAAACGTGAGTTGCTTTCAGGACATCCTTTTTCGTCTTGCTCCTTTATGCGTTACTTTTTTTCTGCTTCATTATAATCATCATCCCAAAGTAAGGATGACCCAATTTTTTCTATGAGCGCCTTGCTATTGATTCTTCTCTTTTTACGATTTTCTGCGCGTTCTGGCGCAGTCTCATGAAGATATCTTTCAACCTCATTGGTGGGCATAACTTTCGGAACTTCTGTTGGCTGGCCATCATCCCCTATAGCAACAAACGTGAGGAACGAGGTGGCACACACAATTCTCTCCCCAGTAAACAAGTTTTCTGCTAGGACTCTTACAAAAATCTCCATTGAGGTTTTATGCGTCCAAGTGACAAACGCTTCTAAACATACCTCATCATCGACTTTGATCGGCTTTATAAAGTCAATAGAATCTGTTGACGCTGTTACTGCATTGCACCGAGAATGCTTCCGAGCACACAAGGCAGCAACGTCGTCTATATAGGCCATTAATTTCCCACCAAAAAGTGTCCCATGATTATTCGTATCTGGTGGCAGAACATGGCTCGATTTAAACACCCGCGATTGACTTACCGTCTTTGTTTCTTTATTCATGCTTGATCACTCCATACCAAATAATCTCTCTATGATTAAGTTTCCCATCTATCATAACGCTCTTCTTCTACATTTGCATTTCATCGTTCTTGCTGAATAAACCATCTTACTTTTCTGAAAGTAATCATCACTCTAGAACCTTAAGTAGATTTAGTGCTATTATAATAGTAAGAGGAAAAGGAGTGCACTATGAAAAAGATAGGAAGAAATGACCCCTGTCCATGTGGCAGCGGTAAAAAGTATAAAAAATGTTGTATGAACAAATTAGAATCCGTTGAAAAGGAACAAGAAAAAATACTGTTCCAAGAGTATGAGCGCGTCCTCGTCGATATCTTTAATTATGCCCAAACCAAATATGAGGATGAATTATCACAACCTCTTAATGACTTTTTTCAAACCATCAATGTGGATGATAAGTTTGTCGAGGATCAAACCATCTTTTTAATAATTTGGCAGCTCTTTAACCAACCTGTTGGACCAAAACAACAGCCTGTATTCAGCTATTATTTAGACAAATATAAATCAACGCAGACAAGACCCTCTGCTATTCAAATGGTTGAAAGCTGGAAACATACCACCCACTCTGTCTATAGAGTAAAGGACATTCATACTGATCAACATTATGCTGTATTAGAAGATGTTTGGACAAAGCAAACCTTTAAAACTCTAACTCAAGAAAAACAGTTTAATCCCGCTTACCTTATCATTGGTCAATTGATTGACATTGGACCAATCAAAGAGCTTTTTGGTGGGTACTACGAATTAGAGGAATATACAGATTCTGATCTAACTAACATTCAAAGCCAATACTTCCCAAGCGGGAAACCTGAAGATGTTCAGAAGGCTTTCAGAGAGCAATTCCCACAGATCCTACATACCCTAGTAACAAAGGATGCACAAGAAGATTCCCCGGAAAGCTTCTATAAAGCCTTCGTGGAGTCTGGCGTCGGTGCCATATTTATAGAGAAGTGTGGCGCTCTCATTGAAGAAAAGGTGAAGGAAACAGTTCTTAACATTTGGCAGGCATTTAATGAGAAGGAAGTGCATATCGTCAGAAGACCAAATCTTTATGCTGCTGCTTTGGAATATTTAGCCGCCAATCTGTCGGAACAGTATGCCATTACGCAAGCGGAATTGAGTAGAAAGTATGACGTGTCTGCTTCTTCCATTTCACAAAAATATCGTGATATCAAAGCCTTTTCAGAAACAATGATCATGGCTTAGAGCAACGAATTAGACCCCCATGGAGACAAGCCACCATGGGGGTTATTTGAGATATTTGGTTTGCGTAACTTTCCCGACAATACCTGCTTAAAAAGCCCATAACCCATTTCTGAAAACAGGCTCCTCTTCACCATCCGCCGTAATCCCATCAATATCAAGCTGCCCTGATCCAATCATAAAGTCCACATGTGTCAGACTTTTGTTCACACCATGAGCATCCAGTTCTTCCCGGGACATATTCACCCCGTTTTCAAGACATTTCGGATAGGCCTTGCCAATGGCCAGATGACATGAAGCATTTTCATCATACAGTGTATTAAAGAAAATCAAGCCTGATTGTGAAATGGGTGAATCATTTGGGACAAGAGCGACCTCGCCTAAATAATGCGAGCCTTCATCCGTTTCGACCAAGCGCTTTAAGGTTTCATAGCCCTTTTCCGCACTGAAATCAACAATTCGACCGTCTTTAAATGTGAGCGATAGCTTCTCAATTAATGTGCCACTGTAATTTAAAGGCATTGTGCTTGTCACCGTTCCATTAACACCCGTTTTAAGCGGCAATGTAAAGACCTCTTCTGTCGGGATGTTCGGAAAGAAACTGATGCCCTTAGCATTCTCAGCTGCACCTCCAGCCCACTGATACCCTTTAGGAAATTCAATCGTGAGATCTGTTCCTGGCGCTGTGTAATGGAGCTTATGATATTTTTTGGCATTCAAATAGTTTAGCTTTTCATCCAAGGTTTCTTGATGGTCCTTCCATGCCTGAATGGGATCCTCGCGATCCGCGCGGGTCATTTCGAACAAGGTCTCCCAAAGCTTTTGTACAGCAGCTTCTGTTTCAAGATTTGGAAAAAGCTTAACCGCCCATTCTTCTGAAGGAATGGCAAGGATAGACCAACTGACCTTATCTGCCATTCGATAATCCCTATACGTTTCCAATGCCTCTGATGCCGTTTTATTATTTTCTGCTATTTTTTCTGGATCGATGTCATTCAGAAGGTCAAGGTTTGGCGTTCTCAAGTCAAGAAAGGCGGCCCCTCTTTTTGCTAATTTTTCAAGTCCTTCCGCTTCCCATTCCGGATAGCTTTGAAATACTTCATCTGGTGCATATGTATAACGTGTAAGTGTCAAATCATCATCCATCCAACGAAAATGGACCTCTTTAGCCCCTGCCTGGTAAGCCTTTTTAGTGACCACTCGCACAAAATCAATCGCATGGATGGGAGCATTAATGACCAACTCCTGCCCTTTTTGAATATTGATGCCCACCTTAACAGCAAGCTCTGCATAATGCTCTAAGTTTTCTTTAAATGAACCCATAAAAAAATCCCTCCAATGCTTTCTAGTTTACCACGATCAGCCAACCATTAATAATAAATCGTCCTTTAAATTTTAGCATGAATAAAAATGTCCGGTTTGATTTAAATTAAAATTTAGACAGCTTGCTTTTTTATTGACAAGCCTTTCTTTGTTCATTATAGTAAAACCACACTATTCGACTGGGAATTATATGTTTTGAATGTTCTCATTTGAATAGTAAATTCAACCAGATTGTTTTGGAGGTACATCATGCGTAAATATTTAGGTTTGGTTAGCATCCTATTAGCCCTTCTTCTCGTCATCGTTGGATGCGGGAATAATAGTAGTAATAATGCTGACAAAAACAATTCAAAAAAACAAACTTTGCTTCAGCAAATCAAAGATAGAGGCACGATTAAAATTGGTACTGAGGGGACCTATGCACCGTTTACTTATCACGACAAGAACGGCAAGCTTACTGGATTTGATGTCGACATTGCTAAAGAAGTAGCTAAAAGGTTAGGTGTCAAAGCTGACTTTGTTGAAACGAAGTGGGACGGAATGATTGCAGGTTTGGACGCTAAACGGTTTGACGCTGTATTTAACGAGGTCGCGGCTACACCTGAACGTAAAGAAAAATATGATTTCAGTTCCCCGTATATCGTTTCAAAAGCAGCCCTTATAGTCAGAAAAGATAACAACACAATTAAAAATTTCTCTGATTTAAAAGGGAAGAAATCCGGTCAATCCATGACGAGTAACCTGTCAAAAATCGCCAAGGAAAATGGCGCTCAAATCGTCTCAGTAGATGGCTTTAATCAAGCGATTGATTTATTAAAGTCCGGACGCATTGACGCAACGGTTAACGACAGTCTTTCTTTCTTAGATTTGAAAAAACAGCAGCCGAATATCCCTTTAAAGGTTGTGGCTGAAGAGAATAGTGGCTCAGCTAGCTCAGCAATGATGCGCAAAGGAAATAAAGATTTGGTAAAAGCTGTTAACAAGGCCTTGACTGACATGAAAAAGGATGGTACTTATCTCAAAATCTCGAAAAAATACTTCAATGAAGATGTCTCAAAATAGGATTGATCCATTATGAGTGACCATACTGAAAGACTTTATCACATATTTATTGAATCCTTTCTACCTCTGCTAAAAGCAGGGGTAGCTTTTACCATTCCTTTAACATTAGTTTCATTTGCAATTGGTCTTGTCATCGCCTTTGTAACAGCGCTCGTTCGTATCTCCCCTGTCGGTCCATTAAGAGGCATTGCCCGCTTCTATGTCTGGATCTTCAGAGGAACACCGCTGATTGTGCAATTATTTATTATCTTTTATGGACTGCCAAGTATTGGCTTGACACTTCCACCTTTTACCGCGGGTGTCATTGGCTTCTCATTAAGCGTCGGCGCTTATGGATCAGAGATCATCCGCGCAGCCATTCTTTCAATTTCCCAAGGGCAATGGGAGGCTGCCTATTCAATCGGCATGACGAAGAGACAGGCATTGAGACGCATCATTGTTCCACAAGCATTAAGAGTGTCTGTTCCACCTTTATCTAATTCGTTTATCAGTTTGATAAAGGATACGTCGCTTGCTGCTAGTATTACTGTAACTGAAATGTTTCAAAAGGCCCAAGAAATTACAGCACGATATTATGAGCCCATGCTTCTTTATTGTGAAGTTGCATTGATTTATCTCGTTTTTAGCACCGTGCTTTCTCATTTTCAAAATCGCCTGGAGCATTATTTTGATTCAAAATCGGCCAAAAAAGGAAGTTTATTATGATTGAAGTCAAAGCCATTCAAAAATCTTTTGGAGAGCATCATGTCCTCAAAGGTCTTGACTTGACTGTCAAAAAGGGACAGGTGACTGTTATCATCGGTCCTTCGGGATCGGGTAAAACCACCCTATTAAGATGTATGAATCTATTGGAAATTCCTACAAATGGGACCCTCCGTGTAGGCGACATCTCCTTGACCTTTGAAGAAAATGTTCAGCCAAAGCCAAAGGATATGCTCGCCCTGCGGAGAAAATCAGGCATGGTTTTCCAATCTTATAATCTCTTTCCACATATGACTGTTTTACAAAACATCATGGAAGGTCCGGTCATCGTCCAAAAAAAAGCAAAGGAAGAAGCTAAAACGACCGCGCTTCAATTATTAAAGAAGGTCGGCTTGGCCGATAAAGCGGATGCTTATCCTGATCAGCTTTCAGGAGGACAGCAACAACGTGTAGGTATCGCCCGTGCCATGGCAGTTAACCCTGAAGTTCTACTTTTCGATGAACCTACTTCAGCTCTCGACCCTGAGCTCGTTGGTGAAGTATTAAAGGTGATGAAAGAGCTCGCTGTAGAGGGGATGACCATGGTTGTTGTCACACATGAAATGAAATTCGCCGAAGAGGTGGCTGATAAGGTCGTTCTATTAGATCAAGGGAAAATTTTAGAACAAGGTGAACCCTCTGAACTCTTTAATCATCCTAAGCATGAGCGAACACGCGCCTTCCTGTCTCGACTTATCAATCCCATTTGAACCAACCACCCATGAGGCTGGGACATAACTAGTCAAAATAAATGAAAAAAGGTTCCCGTTATCTATTTTTGGATGATGGGAACCTTTTTTAGTTGAATTATTATCATTATCGATAGTTGTATTTAGCGTTTTGGCAGTGTACTTTCTTAAGTTCACTGCCATGAATACAAACCCTAACTCATTTTCTACTTTCTCTTTGCCTCGCACTGACCCTCGATGATTCCCTTCCCTCGCTTTTCGCACTCATGAACTTTAAAAATGGCTTCTCCCTCAATCAACTTTTCCTGAACAAGCTGACATCAACATTGCCAATTCCAATGACAAACAGAATTTTATACTTTTTAATTCAAAAGAGTGGAGCCTACCAATTTTTTGGTAGGCTCCACTCTTAATTTGCTGGGTTTTGCCCCAGCCTCTTTTTAATGATTAATAAGAGAAAGAGACTAACACATTGAGGGATATAGGAGAAGCAAAAAAGGATCTCTTTACGTTTTACCTCCCCCTCTTGCCTTACCCTTTCCAATGAATGCTGTAAAAAATCGCTACGCCGATCCCTTAAATTGCATAACATTCCCGCTTTTTTTATAGCGTCTAAGGATTTCTAAATCAACATCGCCAACCACAACTGTCTCAATATTCGGTGAGCATTCTCCGACAATGCCATCTCTAGGAAAAGGAAAATCAGACGGAGTGAAAATTCCCGATTGAGCATATTGTATATCCATATTTTCAACGGAAGGAAGATTGCCAACCGTTCCTGTAATCACCGTATATATTTGATTTTCAATCGCCCTTGCCTGCGCGCAATATATGACTCGTAAATAACCTTGTCATTCATCAGATGTATTATAATTCCCTATTTTAGGCTTTCTCAAACGCTGTCGAAAGGGTTCGTTTATTCTGTTAAATAATCGGGAAATAGAAAGAAGAAAGACGAAAACGCCACATTAATGCTATAATATAGGTGTCCATTATTTTTTAGAAATGAAATGAAAAGAACTGCATACAATAAAAAAGTGATCGTAGGTGGGGGCACCTACGATCGAACGCTAAGAGCTTCCAAAGGGGAGCAAGTACAATAGGCGTTCGCAGACACAGGAGCGTAGCAAACGTTTCTTCCAATAGACCGCCCCTCTGTCAAAGCGCGGTCTATTTTTTCTTGTCCAATAAAGCCGTGATCAACACCCCGAAATTGAGCATGATCATCAACGCTTCGAATACGGACATTTGAAGCACCCCCTAACAGGAATGCACTTGGCCCTTGGAAGACTCCTACCGTTAGTCTATTATATCAAATTTCTTTCCATAAAAGAACGAATATTCCCATTATTACAATAATTGGTGCGAAACTACTATTTTTTTATAGGTATATTCTCTTATGCTTTACTTTATGACAGAAACCTATTTCAGCGGGAGGTATGGAGGTATACAGATGCTGCATAGCACGATATAATATATGTGAATGCAGAGCGTCGTAGGTGGGGGACACCTACGACGAGCGACAGAGATAGTGCATTCATAGGATTACACTGAGCTTATATTGCTTCACCAATGGCCACCCTATGATAGGTGGTCTATTTTTGTTGATTAATCAAGGTGATAATCAGCATCCCGAACGTCAGCATCATGGTTAAGGCTTCATAAACAGATATCCATAACACCCCCTTAAAAAAGCAGCCATCTCGTATCGCAACTCTATTATAGCAAAGTTTTCACAAAAACAAGAACATATATTCTCTATCGGTCCAAAAATGTGTCTTTAGCACCACATATAACAGAGGATCGAAACGAACACCTGTACGACTTCAACCCATCAAGCCATACATTCTTTAACAAAGCCCTTCACCTCGCTGAACGGGCTCAGACTCTTTGGCTGACCGAGCTCTAGATACTTTGTTCCCCATCACCACATTAAAGAAGTCATTTTAGAAAAATAGAGTTTATTAAAAAGCTGGACGAATACCCAGTTCTTTTAGATGAGCAATGTCATAAAATGTGCATACTCGCTTGTTAGTGGTAGCCTTTTTTATATTTGACAAGTGGCTTTTGTTAAAATGCTATCCGCATTTGTTGCGCCCGCACCTCGCTTCGGAATATCTTTGTTAACTTCAGAGCTTTTGTGTTATCTGGGACGACCCTTTTGTGTAAAATGACCTTTACTTTGGTAGCCCTCCCCTCTCCTTCATTACGTTCAGACTGGCAAGATTTTGGCATACCATTCTTTTAAAGCACCGCTATCTTGTTTATTAAAGGGCGTAGAAAGAGAAGGTGTTTTGCCACTTTATAGACCCAAGATTTCATTTTTTTATCTCGTCAAAAAGGGCTGGGACAGAAGTCTTCAGCTCATAGAGAATCCGAACGCATTCACAATTTTGAAGGGTTGCGTTCGGATTTTTAAGTGAGTGATGAACCGCTCTGTCAAACTACTCGCTTTCTTCATGCCCACACGATCTAGGTAGGATCGGCGTTCGACACACCACCGTGGTCCCCGAAAAGTGCTTTTTATTTTTTGGGGTGGTAGTGATGTGCGCGCTTCGGTGCTATCACATGGATGTGACGCACTTAGCCGAAGTGCCTTGAAGAATGAAAGAGACTTAGCCAAAGTTCGCTTTAAGGATTTCCAAGTCGCTTAGTCCCAAGAATCCCCTATTCCTGCATCTGCTCGACTTGCTCGTCGTCAGCTTCCTCGGAACACTGCCTTGTTTAGTCGTGAAATACTCCTCCCCCTGTTCCCGTAGGAGTCTCCGTATTTTGACTACGCTTCCCGTTTCCCTGGTTACTTATCTTCGGTATTTGGCTGATTTCTTTTCATCTTGTCTCACTCTCTTTATTTCTTTAGTGACTTAACATTTTGATAATCCGCTCACCAATTTCTGCAATCACATGTCTGCCTTCTCCATTCTGGTGAAGACCGGTTAATAATACGGCGACATACGCCTTCTTTGAATGGTGGAGAATCATCCCGACGTCGTGTTCAACTCCGTGGATTTCACCTGTTTTATGAGCAATGATGGGGTCATTATCATCATAGCAAACAACTTTAGCAGGCAGTTTATTAGCCAGTTGCTGAGCTTTCAAAATCGACCAAGCCAATTGCCGACTTTCATAACTTAATAAAGGCCCCTCTGCGATTTGCTTCAGACAACATAGCATATCGCGAGCAGAGGTGACATTTGTTTTCCCCTCCTGCATTGCCTCCTGGTTAAACAGACGTCGCTGTAATACCGTATCTGCACAACCTATATCCAAGCATAATGTATTAATTGCGTCCATGCCGAGGAGATCAATTACCTGGTTGGTTGCCGTATTATCAGAAACAATCATCATTAACGTAAGTAAATCCTTGAGCGTCCAGTATGGTGCAGATAAGTAGGAGATCACACCTGAGCCCCCCACTCTCTCTTCATTAGAAATATGGAATTGTTGCTCGAGATCAACACAGCCTAAATCAGCTTGTCTCAATGCTTCCATTAAAATCGGGATTTTGATCAGACTGGCTGCTTCACAGGGGTGATCTGCTTGCCAGTTTACGCCGACGTCATTATGCTCAATTGCTATACTATAATGGCCAGAAAATGAGTCAAGAAGCGCATCAACTTCCTTCTTTAGCCCATTCATCGCCTCAGTCATTGTCATGCCCTCCAATGTGGACAGCCATCGCCTTCTCTTTTCTCATCGGTTTCTCCTTATTTAAAAGATGACAGGCAACATAGTGATGGTCATCAATTTCCTTCCATTCAGGCTTATGCTGGGCACAAATCTCTATAGCAGCTGGACAGCGCGTCCGGAAGACACAACCACTGGGGGGATCTACAGGACTGGGAATCTCACCCTTTAGAATGATGCGTTCTCTCTTATCCTCTATTTCAGGATCTGGAATTGGGATAGCGGATAATAGAGCTTGCGTATAAGGGTGTAAAGGCGTTCGATAAAGCTCTTTACTGGATGTGAGCTCGACAAGGTGTCCAAGGTACATCACGCCAATGCGATCACTAATATGCTTAACCATAGATAGGTCATGGGCAATAAATAAATACGTGAGCTCCCGTTCTTTTTGCAAGGCCTTCATTAAGTTGACGACTTGAGCTTGAACAGAAACATCTAAAGCAGAGATGGGCTCATCCGCAATAATAAATTCAGGGTCTACAGAAAGGGCTCTTGCAATCCCAATACGCTGGCGTTGTCCGCCACTAAACTCATGAGGATAGCGATTCGCATGATCCGGACTCAAGCCGACTATGTCCAGTAGTTCATGAATCCTGGCCTTTCTTTTTGTCCCTTCGTATAGACTGTGAACATCCATAGGCTCCGATAAAATTTCAGCAATCGTTGAACGTGGATTTAAGGACGCATAGGGATCCTGAAAGATCATTTGACTGCGTTTGGTCAGCCTTAACCGCTCTTTTTTTCCGAGCTGATGAACATCTTCACCATCCAAAAGGACTTGTCCCGCAGTCCTTTGATACAGCCGCATCATGGTTCTCCCGGTTGTCGACTTGCCACAGCCAGACTCACCAACTAATCCAAAAGTTTCCCCTCTTAATATATGAAAGGAAACATCGTCGACAGCTTTAAGCTGCTTTCCTTTGCCCATATCAAAATATTTCTTTAAATGCTTGACTTCAACCAGTTTATCGCTTCGTGTCATATGCCATACCCCCAAACATTCTTCCAGTAGACAAACTTAGTGATAGCGCCTTGCTAAACAAAATTCTTTGGCATACACAGTGCCTTCTAATGAGATAATTTCAACAGCCTTTCCTGTATTGGGCGCATGTATCATACACCCATCGCCATAATAAATTCCCACATGATGTATCCTTTTTTTGTCAGCATTATGCGAGAAAAATAATAAATCACCAGGCTCAAGCTCCTCCATCGAAACCCGCTTTCCATGATCAGCTTGATCATGGGCATCGCGAGGGATACGATACCCGTTGGCACGACACATGGTATAAGAAAAACCTGAGCAATCAAACCCAAAACCTGACATTCCTCCCCATAAATAAGGAAGGTTTAAAAAGAGTTCAGCACACTCCACAATCTGGTCTCCACCTTTTTGTGGCACTCCTTCATCATAAGTATACGTTTCAACATCTGAAGCATGTAAATATCTCTCACCATTCGGGGTCCATACCCTGACCAAGGCCTTTTCCACTGCTACTATTGGCAGATAAGTTTCGTAGCTTGCGAGCATTTCTAGTTGTTTATGGTCATCATATAAAGGACATAAAGGCGTTTTAACAATAGCAATTGCTCCTTCTTTTGGCGGCATTTGATTAGAAAGCTGAGCCTTTGGCATCCATCCTGGATAGCCTCTAGGGTCTTTGGAGGAGGGCTGGTCTAATATAACGACCTGGGCCCAGTCCCCTTTTTCTTCAATCACTTGAACTGTTTGCCCCAACAAAGCTTGAGATTGTACAAGATTTTGACTGCTAAGAGCTGCTCGCGCTTCATGACTAAGCGCATTCAACCATTCACTGATTGCTGGTGATGAAACGATGACAGGACGATCTACATCCCTTGCCGATTCTGATGTCGACCAAAGTGTTGCCACATTGACACGGACACAGGCCTCATGATTCATGCTCTTCCCTCCCTATATCCACACTTTTGATACCAAGTCCATGTGCCCCCGTAAGTTTTAGTATGCTGCCATTATAGTGCACGCCCCCCTGCACAATCTCTTTGGATAACATAAGCGGAGCGTCAAAATCATAACAAATAATATTTTGTTTACTTGCAGCAAAATGTGCGGCCGCAGTGATCCCTAATTTTGTCTCAATCATACTGCCAACCATACACTTAACACCACAAATCTGGGCCATATCATTAATTTTTTGCGCAGAATATATCCCACCTGCTTTCATCAGCTTAATATTAATCATATCGGCAGCTCTTTTGCTTAATACTTCAAAAGCTTGTTGGGGTGAAAAGACAGATTCATCTGCCATGATCGGTGTTAAAACGGCATCTGTCACCCTCTTTAATCCATCTATATCATGAGCTTTAACCGGCTGTTCCACCCAGTCGATATCTAAGCCCAAGTCCTCCATTTTTTGAATCACCCGAATGGCCTCCTTAACCTCCCAGCCTTGATTGGCATCAAGGCGTAGCCTAATTTTCGGACCGACACGCCTGCGTACTTCTGATACCCGTTCAATATCCTCTGCAATAGACGCCTTGCCCACTTTCACTTTAAGAATACTGAACCCATCTTTAACATAATGAACAGCATCCTCTCCCATTTCGGATGGAGAGTTGACACTAACTGTATAATCTGTCATAAATTCCGACTGATAACCGCCAAGAAATTGATAAAGAGGCATGCCAGCCTTCTGAGCGAGACAATCATAAATGGCCATATCCAGCGCCGCCTTCGCACTACTATTATGAACCAATGCACGGTCCATAGCGTGAAAAATAGCTTCATAGTTGAGTAGACTTTTTCCGATAATCAACGGTTTCAATACATCATGGATTGCAGACTCAATGCTAGCAAGACTATCCCCAGTAATCACAACAGTTGGTGGGGCCTCGCCCCAACCGACAAGGCCATTATCACAGGTCAATCTGACAACAAGCACATCTGCAGTGTATACCGTTCGTAGAGCAGTTTTAAATGGCTTCTTTAATGGAACACTAAGACGATATGTTTTTAGTCTGTCTACTTTCATTCGCCTAACACCTTCTCTATTCATTCTTAAGAAAGATTCATAAAATTAAGCTCCCCAGACTAGCCATCGTTCCTTTATTCTATGCTATTTGTAGCCTATACAGCTCTTAAATGTGAAAGAAAGAGAGGAGATCTCTCTCCCCTTATAGCCTTCTTATTTATTGGACTTGGGCCCATTTTAATTCTAGGTAGCCAACAGGATGACGAACGATGCCTTTGACATTGTCTTTTTGCAGGTACTCCTGATCATAAAACTTAATAGTAAAGATAGGGGCTTGATCAAATAAAATATCCTCTGCCTGATGCAAATCGGCATTCCGTTGAGCTTCATCTGTTTCTTTCTGGGCTTGCGCGATCAATTGGTCATATTGCTTGTTACTCCACCCTGTTCGATTCATGCTAGAGTCTGTTGTGAAGCTAACGAGATAATTAATCGGATCGGCATAGTCAGCAAGGAACGAGCTACGCGAAAGCTGGAGTTTTAATTTCTTTTGTTCATCAGAGAAGACATTCCATTCCATATTGGCAAGCTTTACGTTGATCCCCAATGTCTTTTTGAACATTTGCTGTAAGGCTTCTGCAACCTTTTTATTAGTATCATCTGTACTATAAGTCAAAGTGACCTGCGGCAATGTCTTATAGCCTTCTTCTTTCATGCCCTCCTTAAGAAGCTGCTTGGCTTCTTTGGCATTGAATGCATTATAGGATTTGCCTTCACTTCGAAAATCCTTCCCTGAGGTATCGACAATCCCTGGCGAAACAAAGGCATGAGCCGGCTTTTCTTGACTTTTTATAACATACTTAATAAGTTGTTCTTGATCCACTGCCATTGCAAAGGCTTTGCGAATCTTTGCATTTTGGAAGGGTGCCATTTTTGTATTAAAACGATAAAATTCAGTCCCAGCTTGTGAACTTACCTTTACTTTCCCTTGTTTAAAGAGTTGATCCGAGAGATCTGCTGGCACACTTGATTCATCTAATTGACCGGATTGAAACATCTGATATTCCGTGTTGGAATCATTGACCATTGCCCAATCGACTTCCATAAGCTTAACAGTGTCCGCATCCCAGTAGTTTTCGTTTTTCTTCATCACCATTTTGCTATTATGAACCCATTGTGTCAGTTTAAATGGACCGTTGCCTACAAAAGTCTTGGCTTCTTTAAACCAATTCGGATTCGCTTTTGCTACCTTCTCATCAATGGGGAAGAAGCAAGGGTTTGTAATAATATTCAGAAAGGATGGATTAGGATCTGTTAAGGTGACTTTTAACGTATGGGCATCACTCGCTATAACCTGTACGTCATCAGCGCTGCCTTTTCCGCTATTATACGCCGTTGCTCCAGCAATGGGGTCTCCTAGAAAGGCAGCAGGAGATGCCGTCTTTGGATCTAACAGGCGCTTCCAAGCATAAACGAAATCGTTCGCGGTAACGGGATCCCCATTTGTCCACTTGGCATGTTGTCGTATATGAAAGGTATACGTTTTACCATCCTTTGATACATCCCAGCTTTCCGCCATAGCCGGTGCGGCTTTGTTATCCTTCCCTAATCGTGTTAAACCCTCCATTATATTATTGAGTGCATTCCATGAAACGGCATCAAACCCTTGGGCTGGATCAAAGGAAGTCGGTTCATTGCCATTATTGAGATGGAGGACTTTTTTTCCACTTGATGCCTTGGTTTTTCCATCGCTACTTCCCGAGGATGAGGACTGTGTTGTTGAACAGCCAACAAGAGAGAGCGCTAAAAGCAGAGTACAAATTAGATTGAAACGCTTTTTCATCCTATTAACCCCCATATTCTTATTTTTAGTCGACTTATACTTCTCCAGTAAAGGTCACTTGCTTGGCGCGTTCATCTTGGAGCCAGCAATCCACCGCATGATCAGAGCTTATAGCCGTTGTTATCGGCTGATACTGCTCACAAACCTCCATCGCAAAAGGACAGCGCGCAACAAATGGGCAGCCTTTAGGTGGTGAAAATAAATCAGGTGGCGTCCCCGGAATAGGAATTAGCTCATCCTCTTCACTGTCCATTCTTGGAATGGAATGCAATAACCCCTTCGTGTAAGGATGCTGCGGTCGATAAAAAATATCTTTTCTACGACCGATCTCAACGACTTTCCCCGCATACATAATCGCGATCCGATCAGAGACTTGAGCAACCACACCCATGTCATGTGTAATTAAAATGATAGAGACACCCGTCTCTCTCTGAATTTCTTTGAATAACTCCAAAATCTGTGCTTGGATGGTAACGTCCAAAGCCGTTGTCGGTTCATCAGCTATTAAGATCGATGGCTTGCAAACAAGGGCCATTGCAATCATGATTCTTTGCCTCATGCCTCCACTAAATTGGTGAGGGTATTGCTTCAATCGCTCTTTTCCATTGGCAATACCCACCCAATCGAATATTTCCAATGCCAATCGTTCTGCATCATGCCGCGAGATGTTTTGATGCCGTTCAACCCCCTCTATGATTTGTTTACCGACTGTCAGTGTCGGATTAAGAGAGGTCATTGGATCTTGAAAGATCATTGAAATGTCCGAGCCACGAATATCTCGCATCTGCTTCTCTGTCAAACGTGTTAAATCCTTCCCCTTAAAGCGGATGGAGCCTTTAGTTATATTGCCCGCTGTCAAACGCATGATACTCTGTGATGTCACGGTTTTTCCACATCCCGACTCACCTACAATTGCTAACGTTTCTCCTCTATTTAAGGTAACATTTACCCCGCGAACGGCCTGTACCTCTCCACCGTAAGTGGTGAAGGAGACGTGTAAATCCTTGATTTCAAGTATAGTCTCACTCAAGCTGTTCACCTCCGAAGTTTAGGATCAAGCGCATCTTGTAGACCATCACCTAGTACATTAAATGCATACATGGTTAATGAAATGATAAATGCTGGAAAAAAGAGCGTCCACCAATACCCTGTCAATATCGCCGATAGACCATCATTAGTCATGAGACCTAAACTCGCATAGGGCGGCTGAACGCCCAATCCTAGAAAGCTTAGAAAGGCTTCTGAAAATATAGCTGAAGGAATCGTCAAAGTCATTTGCACAATGATTGTTCCCATCGTATTTGGGAGTAGATTTTTTCGAATGATGCGCCGTGTCCTTGTCCCAAAGGTTTGCGACGCCAATACAAATTCATAATTTTTGATCTGCAAGACCTGTCCTCTAACGATTCTGGCCATGCCGACCCATCCTGTCGCAGTAAGCGCAACGATAATGGTGGATAAGCCTGGTCCCATAACGACCATCAAAAGTATAACCATCAGCAAATAAGGCAAGCCATAAAGGATCTCAACCATTCGCATCATGACATTATCGACTTTTCCACCCTTATAACCGGAAATTCCTCCGTAAATCACACCAATAAAGAGATCAATAAAGGCAGCTATAAAACCAACAAATAGGGAGATGCGTGCGCCATACCACGAGCGGGCAAACAGATCTCTACCTAAAGCGTCGGTACCAAACCAATAGGTTTTTGAAGGAGGTAAATTCTGATCCGTTAAAACCTGCTTTGTTGGACTATGAGATGAAAAAATGGGTGCAAAGATAGCTAATACGACAAGAATGATGAGCAACACAAGCCCCGTCATAGCCAGCTTGTTTTTACGCAACCGTCTCCAAGCATCCTGCCAATAATTTAAGCTGGGGCGGACAACAGCTTCTGCTTCCACTTTTCTCCGCCTTCTTTCCGTAAAGAGATGGTCCGGAATAGAAATAGAGACGTGATCGGAGAATGTCTCATCCTCATTGACATTTTTTAATGCCATAGCGATTACCCCTCCTTCTTATGGAGCTTAATTCTTGGATCGAGAAAGCCATAAGCAATGTCCACCAAGAAGAGCATGATGATCAGAAAGCCACTATAAAAAACCGTTGTTCCCATGATGACAAAATAATCCCTACTGTTAATGCTGTCGACAAAATATTTTCCCATACCAGGTATCGCAAAAATCTTTTCTATAACAAAACTCCCTGTTAAGATGCCAGCAGTTAAAGTACCCAAAATGGTGACAACCGGGAGTAAGGCATTGCGCAGAGCATGGCGAACGACGATTTTATAAGGGGATAGCCCCTTAGCTCGCGCTGTACGAATATAATCCTGTGTTAGGACTTCTAGCATGCTCGATCGTGTTAAGCGGGCAATGATGGCCATAGGGCCTGTCGCTAAAGCAATTGTCGGCAGGATCACATGCTTTGGGCTTGACCATGTGGCAGCAGGGAGAACATGCCAATGTACAGCTAACTCTTGAATTAATAAGGTAGCCATGATGAAATTAGGAACGGATATCCCTATCACAGCAAGTGTCATCGCCAAATAATCGATGATACCGTTATGTTTTAACGCGGCGAGGACACCTAAAATCACCCCTGAGAGCACAGCTACCACCAAAGTCATCATCCCTAGTTCAAAAGACACGGGAAACCCTTGGGCTAATAATCCATTCACGGTTTGTCCCGGCTGAGTGATGGACATTCCGAAATCAAAATGCAGTAAAGACTTGAGATAACTGAGATATTGAAAAGCAATAGGCTCATTCAGATGGTAATGCTCCATTAGATTCTTTTGGACAGCAGCATTCGTATTTCTTTCTTGATTAAAGGGTGACCCAGGTGCGAGATGCATTAGAAAAAAAGTCAAGGTGACAATCAGCCATAACGTGATGATCATGGCGCCAAAACGTCTCAGTATGTAAGTGACCATCTATTCACTTCCTTATGAGTATGTTGCTTTTTTCTGAATTCCCCATTCTTTATATGGCTTCACAAGTCAATGCTTGTACACATCCTTTTTAGTCGTGAGTCCCCTCTCCCCCTTTTTATTACAGGTTATCTGTTTGGCTTTTCCATTTCCTTTAGCGAAACTCCTGTCTGTCTATAAAAAACCTTTGTCCAAAAACGACTGTGGCAGTGTACCTCTATATATTAGAGGCGCACATTGCTTTCCATCTAGGTTGTATACTCTATGCATCAATTGGTAAATATATTAATATTTTTAATATTAACAAAAGTGAAATATAATAGCTATGATCCTATAGAACTATGCTCTTAGCCTTATATATGAAAGAGAGTGAGACAAAACGAAAAGAAATCATCCGAATACCGAACGATAAGTAGCCACGGAAACAGGAAGCATAGTCAACATGCGGAAGGAGACTCCTATGGGGACAGGATGAGGGGTTACTTCACGACTAAACGACGCATTGTTCCTAGGAAGCTGACGATGAAACAAGTCGAGCAGATGCAGGAACAGGGAATTTTTATTCATAAATATTTTGGAACACAGATAAAACCATTCCAAAATGAGCAGAGGCAACTAAGGACGATCGGCTAAAAACGTCACGTCCTGTGACAATGCCGACCCTACCCACATCGTGTGGGCATGAAGAAAGCAAGCAGTCTGGAGCGGAAATCCGCACCGTCCTCATGATCAGAAATTTTATACTTTTTTTCTTTTAAAAAAACCTATCGTTTGAACGATAGGTGGTAGGGCTTATACGCCCCTTTTATTGCCCCATAAAAGGGTGTGTACTTGTGGCAGAACACGAACATTATTCATTGCTGTACTTGCAATGGTCTTATCAACTAACCATTCATATCTCCCTAATAAGTGCTGAGTGAGCGCGACTGTATCAGTTGATGTAATATCGTCATTACCAACTTGAAGAAAAAAAGGCACATCCTTATAACGACTATGAATATCTGTAGCATATTCAAAATCAGCGTCATCAAATACAACCACTTTTAAACTCGTATTGTTTTGCGGCCTGAGCTGTTCGATAATCTGATCCAACACATTAAAATTCGTCTTCATGCCTGAGCTTGGTGGTTTAGGGGATAAGGTCAGATCATCAATATCAAGCATCCATGGCTGCCATCTAGAGCCTTGGGTTTCTAGAGCAGTTTGGATTCCCTTTGTGTGTAAGAGCTGAACCAGTTCACCGATCGCTGATAACAGTGCAGGGTTGCCTCCTGAGATCGTGACGTGATCAAAACGCTCACCCCCTACCGCAACGAGCTGGTCCCATATTTCATCTGCCGTCATCTTCTGAATGTCAGCCTTGCCTGAACCATCCCAAGTGAAAGCCGAGTCACACCATGAACAGCGATAATCGCAGCCAGCGGTCCGCACAAACATCGTTTTACGTCCAACAACCATCCCCTCCCCTTGAATGGTTGGTCCAAAAATTTCAAGGACAGGTATGCTATTCACTTTCCATCCACTCCCTTCTCACTTCGGCAAAGCTTGTTGGCGTCTCATAAAGACGAACGCTTTCCACTCTTAATCCCTGCGAGTTTCCTTCTCTAGCTTCCAAAGCTTTTTGCAGCTCTTCATAGATCCAAACCACCATGTTTTCTGCCGTTGTATTCATGTTAGGCAGCGTTTCATTTAAATAGCGGTGATCCAAATAAACTTCAATCTTTGATTTCCAAATCGCCTTTAACTCAGAGAAATCAATGACGAGACCAATCTCATTCAAGTAACCACTGACGGCAAGAATAACTTGATACGTATGCCCATGTAAATTTTTACATTTGCCTTCATAGCAGTGCAAATGATGGGAGGCATCAAAAGTGAACGTCTTGCTGACCATGACCCGCTTATGATGATATTTTAATTCCTCTCTCTGAATATCACGATCTATTTTTTGCAAACCTTCTACAATATGAAACTCCATTATTTATCCACCTTTTCACGGGTTGTTAAATATTTTTCTAAGCCTTGATTACGAAGCTTACAAGCTGGGCACTCCCCACAGCCATCGGCAATCACACCATTATAGCAAGTCAACGTTTTCTGCCGGACAAAGTCTAGCGCACCTAGTTCATCTGCTAACCCCCAAGTTTGAGCTTTATCCAACCACATGAGTGGTGTATGAATAACAAATGGCTTGTCCATTGACAAATTCAGTGTCACATTCAAAGCCTTCACGAAAGCATCGCGACAATCCGGGTAACCACTAAAATCCGTTTCACACACACCCGTAATAATATGCTTTGCCCCAATTTGATGCGCTAAAATCCCGGCAAACGATAGGAAAATAAGATTTCTTCCTGGAACAAAGGTCGATGGTAAGTCGCCATTTTCACCTTCGCTTACAGCGATATCCGTCCGAGTTAACGCGCTTGGTGCGAGCTGATTTAATAAGGACATATCTAATATATGATGCTTAACACCTAGTTCTCTGGCAATGTTAGTGGCACATTCAATTTCTAAGCTGTGCCTTTGATTATAGTTGAAGGTCACTGCCTCAACTTCTTTAAAGTGCTCCTTTGCCCAAAATAAACAGGTCGTGCTATCCTGACCTCCACTAAATACAACCACTGCCTTTTCATTCTTCATCATCTACTGAGCTCCTTTAATTCACCTTTTTAAAACGAAAAAAACGATGTATCAAAAGCATTTCATTTGCGCAAAAATCAAGAAAAAACAGCCCCCTAAGAAAAGAGTGCTGCATCTTCTTAGTTTTTTAAAGAGGGTAGCTAGAACCTCTACCGAATGGCATCATTCGGATTTTTATTCCATTTTACTTCTCATCAAGCGAGCCTCAAAAGTAAGACAAAATAAGAAGCATACTTTTCATCTATCATCACAATAATATAATATAGCATAAACCTTGTAGAGTTTAAACTTATAAGTGCTTTAATCAATCATCCACATAAAATTCTGAAAGGAGAGATGAGAATGCCTTATGTGAATAGCTATGAGGAACAAGCCCATGTTTTATTTGATCACTTTAAGCAGGCAGAGGTTCATTTAAATGAAAAAAGCAAAGCGCTGATTACCCATTGCCTGAAAGAAGCCTATGAAAATGGCTATGCAGATGGTCGAGAGGATGAAGACGAAATCACGGAAAAGCCGATAAGTGGGTAACCCTAGCATACTTTTTACTTCCTATCCGCTTATAATCCCAATGCTTACCGCCATGGGAAATGGCGGCGCAGCTTTTATAAATGAAAAATAGAAGCGCTTGTCATGACTGAATAAGTAGCAGACCGGCTTCTATCTTCCCTTGTTAATATGAGATTATCGCTGGAACACCTTTTCAGCGATTGTATAGGTTTCCACGACTTGGCGGTTCACCTCATAGCCTATTCCTGGTGCATCAGGCACCTGTATTTCACCATTTTTTACAGTAACCTCAGGATCAATAATATCTTGATACCAATAATGAGAGGACCCCGCCGTATCACCTGGTAATGTGAACTGCGGCAATGCTGTCAATGCAATATTATGCGCTCGCCCCACTCCAGCTTCAAGCATCCCTCCACACCACACAGCCACGCCATGCTGCTTACAGAGATCATGAATCTGTTTAGCTGCAGTTAAGCCACCCACACGACCTATTTTAATATTGATCACCTGACAGCTTCCAAGCTCAATCGCATGACGGACATCATCTAAAGAATGTATGCTTTCATCAAGACAAATTGGTGTTTTTAGCTGCTTTTGCAAACGCGCATGGTCAATGATATCATCATGAGCCAATGGCTGTTCAATCATCAACAACTGAAACTGATCAAGCTGTTGCAGATGTGCTGCATCCTCTAATGTGTAGGCGGAATTGGCATCAACCATCATCGCGAGTGTCGGAAACGCCTGTCGAATCGCTCTAATGTAATCAATATCTTGACCGGGCTTAATTTTAAATTTAAATCGCTTGTAGCCTTGCTCTAGCTTCTCTTCAATTTGCTTAACAAGCTTAGAAAAGGAATCCTGTAAGCCAAGACTCACACCAACAGCAATAGATGTTTTATTTCCACCTAGAGCTTTAGCCAGCGAGAGCCTCTGCTTTTTTGCATATAAATCCCACACGGCTCCTTCGAGTGCCGCCTTAGCCATGTTATTGCGACGGATTGGATCAAATGCACGATTCACTTCATCAGGGTGACCGATGTCCATTTTAAATAATATCGGAATCAGCACATCTTCTACCATGTGCTCGGTCGTCTTCACGGTCTCCTCAGTATACCAGGGATAATCCATAGCAACAGATTCTCCCCAGCCATTCTGACCTGATTGATCAATGGCTTCAATCAATAAAAACGTTTTATTCTGCACCGCCCCGTAGCTTGTGACAAACGGCTGCTTCATCCGCATCTTCAATTTTCTTACAATAATTTTTTCAAGACGGATTGCTTTAGACACGCTCTATTTCCTCCCTAGAACATCACTCCCTATCATTATAGCTTAACGTTTCAGGGATTGCTTGCTGAGGGGTTTTTCTCATATTAAGAAAGAACGTGAGCTAAGCGGCCATTTTCATCGGTTGATATTTTGCTTTTAATGCCGACCAACCTAAAGCTAAAAAATAACAAAGGGCTTCGAAAGCCGTGATGTAAAAGCTAACGGGAGCACTGGTCAAATAACTTAACGTGAGTCCGACCCAAACTCCAAGAACCGCTAACACCGCTGAAACAACAATCATCATGAAAACAGATTGGGTGATGTGCCGTGCCGTCGATGCTGGTATCGTCATCAGTGCAAAGACGAGCAATGCCCCCACAATTTGCACCGCTTCTGCTACACCGACGGAAAGTAATAATAGGAAGGCTACGGAAATAAAGCGAATGGGCAAGCCAGCTGCTTCTGCACCGACAGGATCAAACGAGTCAAACTTTAGCATTTTATAGCCAAGAGTAAGCAAACATAATAGGGCAGCTGTTAAAATGACAATCACCCATACATCTTTTAAACTAATCCCGACAACACTTCCAAATAATATTGTTGACGTAAAGCTTCCCGATTGCGGAGTTAAAGCTAAAAATAAAATCCCCAGTCCTAAAAACACACTGAGCATAACACTGATCGAAGCTTCTCTTCTAAAGAATTTCACACCCATGCGTCCAATGGATAAGGCTCCCACCGTCGTAAATAACAACAAGCCTTCTAAAGGATCCCAGCCTACATAGATGGCAAAGGAAGCACCTGAGAAACCAATATGAGAAAAGGAATGAGTAATGAACGAAAGACCCCTCGCCATGACAAAGACACCGATAGCCCCGCACATGATCGCGACAATCGTCCCAGCAATAAAAGCGTGTTGCATAAAATCATAGTGAAACATAGCTTACCCTCCATATCTCATGGTTTCTACCGCCGTTTGCGCCATCCCATTGACGTGTTGAAGCTGATACAGGACATCCAGATTGGCGTTGTCAATGATCTCCTCTGCACTTCCAACGGTATAGTGCCCACGTGTTAAATACAGAACCCGGTGGGAATACTTAGAAACCAAATGAATATCGTGACTGATAAATAGCGTGCTGATATTCTGTTGCACACATAGTTCATGCACAAGAGAAGCCATCTCCTCTTGTGCCTTTGGATCTAGGTTGGCTGTCGATTCATCCAGTAAGAGAACATCCGGATTTCTTACCAACGCTTGTGCTAAAAACACTCTTTGCTTTTCACCACCAGATAACTTTCCAATTGGCTGTTTGGCTAAATGGCTTGTGTCGGTTAACTCCATCGTTTCTTTTATCACTGCACGATCCCTTTTTGTCAGCCAAGGTCTTAAGCGATGCGGCAAACCGAGCGAAATAAAATCCCAGGTTTGAATGGGCATCTCTTCATCAATGGCTCTTGCCTGCGGAACATAGCCGATGACAGGTCGCCTGTCATTATGTGTTATTTCTACCGTTCCATGTTGTGGTTTAATGACACCTAAAATCACTTTAAGCAGCGTAGATTTCCCGGCACCATTAGGCCCAATAATTCCAAGCATTTCACCGGGCTGTACGGAAAAAGAAAGATGATCTAAGAGTTTTTCACCATTGATGTAGACATCAATCTGGTCGACACAAAATTTTTTAATCATGATGGTTCTGTCTCCTCCTTAGAGACTCATTTATTGCCCCTGAGCGTTCTCAACTTGTTTTAATTCATCTGTCATCCACTGCACATAGTCTTTTCCTGCTGGCAGTGTTTCTGTCACTTTGACAATCGGAATATTATTTTCTTTTGCTAGACTTGAAAGTTGTTTAACTACTGGGCTTTCCACTTGCGTATTTTGTACGAAAAAGGCAACCTTTTTATTTTTAAGGTCATTTTTCATTTGCGCAAGGTCTGCTGGTGCTGGATCGGTCTCTTCTTCAATTGCCATTGAAAATTTCTCATTGTCCACTTGATAGTTCAACGCTTGTAACATGTAATCAAAAACAGGCTCTGTTGTTTCAACCTTTTTAGGTGTATCTTGCTTTAACTTGCTGACCAAATCCTGTAAAGGCTGGATAGATTTCTTATACTTATCCGCTTGTTGTTTATAGTAATCTGCATGAGATGGATCAAGTTTTGCTAGTTTATCAGCAAGTGCATCCGCTAATGTTGGCATCGTACTTGGTATATACCAGAGATGCTCATTATCGCCCTCTTTTTTATTCAATAAGTCATCACCAACACGAATCACGGTTTTGTCACTTGCATTTGACGAAGAGGAAATTAATTTATCCATCCAGTTATCATAGCCAATACCATTGTATATCAAAACCTGACCGTTATTGACAATTTTGCTTGTATTCGCAGTAGGTTCAAAATCATGGGGATCAATATTTGGTTTATCGATGATCGATGTCACCTTAACATAATCGCCACCAACAGCTTCCGCAACTTCACCATAAAAGTCTTCAACCGCCACAATTTGAATTGGATGCTTAGATGTATCTTGATTTGAAGAACTGCTATCCTGCTGACTTGCTGTGCTCTTACTTGAATCATCCTTCGAAGTGTTGCTCGATGAGGATGAACTACATGCGGATAATACTCCCACGCTTAAACTAAGAATGAGTACAACAACTAGAAAACTTAACCTTTTCATTTATGTTCCCCCTGTTCAATTCTATGAATATGTAATCGTAGTAATTACGATTTATAACGAACAAGTTAAATAGTAAAGGTTACGATTTAAAAAGTCAACCCTAGAGCCTAAAAAAAATGAATACAATATTTTTTGATTTTTGTAGAATCCGTCAGAATTTATAGTAAAATATGATTAGCAGTCGCACCGAAATGCTAGATTCTTTTCACGATACACGCCTTATAAAACGCATTGATATCAATTTTTTAGGTGAGGATGATAGCCCATTGTCTACCCTTTCATCAAGTGCTCTAAAAGTGATCGAGCATTTAGAGGCTAACCGTGAGCAGTTCATAGAGGAATGGAAGAACCATAATTATATTCACGAAGAAGATATCTACAAAGACAGAGCACCTGAAAATGCCCTGGCAATGTATCATCTATTTGTAAGATCATTAACCCACACCCTTTCCCTACAGGAAATACAAAAGCTTGCAGATAAAGTAGCACATGAAAGAGCCGAGGCCAACATTAATATTGGCGATTTTGTCTATAACGTCAATCTTGGTCAAAGCATATTAATTCATTTTATCAACCGATCTGGTATTGATGTTAAGGACTTATATTCTATCATTGATGTGCTGAATACTACTTTTAATGAATTTACCTACTATGCCGTTAAGAAGTATACAGAATTAAAGGAAAAAGATTTACAAGAGAAGGTCCTGTATATCAACCAATCCCATAAAGAGCGCTTATCATTATTAGGACAAATGTCTTCTAGCTTCGTTCATGAGTTTCGCAACCCGCTCACTTCAGTAATGGGCTTTGTTAAACTATTAAAATCCGGTAAGAACGAACCTATGTATTTAGATATTATTGAACATGAGTTAAGTCAGCTCAATTTTAGAATCACTCAATTTCTTCACACCTCAAAAATTGAGTTTGTAGAAAAGAATAAGAAGGATGTCATTCTTATTCTTCTCATTGATGAAATTTTGGACTTTATCTACCCGAGCTTATTGGATGGCGATATAGAAATCGTCACCGACTTCAAATACACTAAAGCCGTTCATGCCAGCGAGGATGAGCTTAAGCAAGTCTTTATCAACATCTTATTAAATTCTATTGATGCCGTAAAACTCATGTCTTCTCCTCGAAAGATTTACATCTCCTGTCAAAAGGAAGAACAAACGATAAAAATCAGTTTGTCCAATAATGGACCAGCTATTCCAGAGCACACCCTAAAAACCATTTTTGAACCGTTTTATACCACTAAAGAGTTGGGAACAGGGATTGGCTTATACGTCTGTAAAAAGATCATTGAAAAACATGGGGGACATATCGACTGTCAATCCGATGCCACACGAACCACCTTTGATATTTATCTCCCCATTGCATAACATGCCTAAACGCCACCCCCCAGTAGATTAGGCTTTTTTCACAGGAACATTTGCCACAACCTGACATATCTTAATAAGGAAATAGAGACCTATTAAAAAAGGAGAAATGGCAATGTATCCTGAAAGGCAGCATGGGATATATGAAGGGAGAGTTTGGGGGCGCCCTATTCCGCCTTACTGGGGTCCCTTTCGTCCTCCGATTTTCCCGCTCCCTGTTCCATTACCTTATCCACCAATTTATCCTTACCCCCCTTATCCCTACCCCTATCCTTATTAGTAATGAATGGGAGATTTAGCGACCATAAAACAAAGAGAGGGAATGACAGTTTTGCCGTCATTCCCCATTCACCTGTAAAATTACCTCTCTCATAAATTCTAATGACAAAAACCGACATAAACCACCAGTATGTATCGACCACTCTATTAGGTACTCCTGATATCATTTTTCAAATGACACACTAGACTGCCCTTAAATCTCAGCTAACGAAAAACAATTTTCACTTAAATAAACGAAAATTTAGACTTCCTAATACCGTAAAAAAAATGTCGATTTATCATTTTATATGACGAAAAGTTTGTTAGACTAGTAGATAAAAGAATCATGTCAAATGTATTGGAAGTGAAGCTTTGAAAGCCATAACACTCAAATCTATTATTCTTGTTACGCTATGCCTAGTTTTAAGTGCTTGTTCAGCGAAAACCTCGACAGAAGTCCACCAAGGCTCAGAAGATGAATCATCAGCCAAGAAAGTGGAAAATCACAAGTCCCCAGAACCTGAAAAAAATAATCACACATCACCACCAAATAAAACAGACAGCTCAAAAAAAGGCGAGCCTTTTAAAGCACTCCCACCAGCAAAAGATGCTAAAGCATTTAAAACACATTATACAGCAGAAGAGATAACAAAAATGCCCAAGCTTGAAGCACATGGAAACGGGCAGGAACGCAGCATTCCCATCGGACAAACCTTATTAAAGGGCATGGCGGATCAAACGGCGGGTCCACTTCACCATTATCGGATGGTATCCTTTTATGGCAATCCCCACTCCAAACAAATGGGGGTTTTAGGTGAATATCCGCCAGAGACTTTGATGAAAAAATTAATTCATCAAGCTGCTGCCTATTCCAATGCTGACCCATCTCATCCGGCCATTCCAACCCTTGAGCTTATCACAACAATCGCCCAGCGTGATCCCGGATCTCAAGGCTTGTACTATCATGAAACGCCAGAAAAGGATATCCAAACCTTTGCTAAGCTTGCTAAGGAAAACGGTGCGATTCTGCTTTTAGATGTTCAATTGGGACGCGATACGCCAATCCATCAAGTTAAGCTATTGAAAAAGTATTTAAAGCTCCCTTATGTTTATTTAGCAATTGATACAGAATTTCATGTACATAAAGGACAAGTTCCAGGAGTAAATCTTGGCCATATTAATGGCGCAGACATTCAAAAAGCTGTGAACTATGTCTCGAATCTCGTTGAAAATAATCATCTGCCAGATAAAGTGGTTGTCGTCCATCAATTTAAGGGCGATATCATTCAAAATAAACAAGCCATTAAACCGACGAACCACATCGAGATTGCTCTAAATTACGATGGCTTTGGCATTCCGGGAAGTAAAATGGCAAGCTACCGAGGCTTAGTCCGAAACGAACCCGTACAGTACGGCGGTTTTAAACTCTTTTACAAAAATGATCAGCCTTTACTTCAGCCAAAACAAGTGCTTCAGCTTGATCCCGCCCCTGCTGTCATTGATTATCAATAAACTCCCACCCACTTCCAAAAGCGCTTTCCCCTATTAAGTCCCTTGATTGACTTTTAATCTGCGGCATAAAGGGGAGCCTATCTCTTATAGAGGTGGGTGCTTTTTATGTTTAACTCACCAGGGGCAAAAGCAGTTCACTTGAAGCGAAAGGAACACTGCAATAAGCATATTATTAGACGATGGCTTAGAATCGCCGTATCATTCTAACAGAATCCTACTTGAAATGAGGGAATAAAGTGAGTTCGCATTCATACAAACGATTTAATGGTATCCCATTATCCATTCTGGATCTGGCGCCTATAAATGAAGGCAGTGACCCTGCACAATCCTTTAAACACACGGTTGACCTAGCTCAGGCTGGTGAGCGTTGGGGGTATAAACGTTATTGGGTTGCTGAGCATCATAATATGCCAGGCATTGCTAGTTCAGCCACATCTGTTGTCATCGGTCACATTGCCAGTGCCACTCAAACCATTCGCGTTGGTTCAGGTGGTATTATGCTCCCTAACCACGCCCCCATTGTCATTGCAGAACAGTTCGGGACATTAGAATCCATGCACCCCCATCGAATTGACCTTGGTCTGGGCAGAGCACCAGGAAGTGACCAAGCCACGGCTTATGCTCTTCGCCGCACACTCCACAGCAGTCCAGATGATTTTCCTGAACAAGTCGAAGAGCTCCAAGCCTATTTTGAAGGAAATGCTCGAGTGCACGCCTATCCTGGGGAAGGATTATCGATTCCAATCTGGCTTTTAGGTTCAAGTGGGTTCAGCGCACAGCTAGCAGCAGCCAAAGGTCTGCCCTTCTCTTTTGCAAGTCACTTTTCGCCTGACTATACGCTACCAGCTCTACACCTTTATCGCAGCCAGTTTCAACCCTCTGCTATTTTAGACAAACCCTATGCGATGGTGGCTGTCAATATTTTTGCAGCGGATACAGAAGAGCGAGCCAAATGGTTAGCAACCTCCCAGCAACAACAATTTTTGAGCTTACGCCGTGGACAACCTACTGCCTTAAAACCACCTATTGATAACATCGACGAGGTCTGGTCAGTCACTGAGAAGCACGCTGTTGAGCAATCCCTACTTTCACCAGCTACCATTATTGGTACAAAAGAGACCGTAAAAGCAAAACTCAATGCATTTCTCGAACAAACGGAAGCCGATGAGATTATTGTTAACTCACAAATCTTCCACCATAACGATCGCTTACGTTCCTTTGAAATTGTGAGCGAGCTAATGGAATAAAAACTTACTTGCATCTAGGAGAGCCAAGTGATACTAGGACATGGCTCTCCCTTTTAACATATTGAACAGATGGTCATTAACACCCAAAGAATCTTCGCAGTGCTTCTGGCACTGGGCGGCTTTGTCGCGTTTTTGCATCCATTGTGACACATGTCACCCGGGCATCTGCACAAAGCTCACCATTTTGATTCATAATCTCTTGAACCATCACATAGCTTGTATTGCCTACCTTGTCCGGACGGGTTTTAATTCTAAGGTGATCTCCTTGTACGCATTCCTTACGATAATTGACATTAATGTTGACTGTCACAGTCTGAATGCCCATTTTTAAGAAGACAGCATAAGTCAAACCTACTTTTTCATACCATTCCTCTCGTCCCCACTCTATGTATTCCAAATACTTGGCATTATTCACATGACCATTGACATCAATCTCTGTTGAACGGACAATAACATCTAAATCCACTTCCATTAAAATTAACCCCTTAATATCAACTTTTCCTTTATTATATCACGATGCTTCTTATCGGTAGATTGGGCTAAAAGACGCGAGACTCTGGTGGGAACAAGAGATTTTGAGTCATAAATATTTGAGAACCCTTAAAGAGCTGCGACTAAAACCATTACATCCATGTGCCGGCACCGAAGCTGATAGTCTGAAATAGTCCCCAGCTATTCAGACTCTGAACACCAGCTAGACCAATGACTGTCCGAAGTCTTACCTCTTCTTAGAAAAAATCAGCTTAATGGGCTGACTTCTATAAAAATCTCCCTCACCAAAAGTGAAGGAGACTGTTCAAAGCAAAGCACATCTTATTTCATGCCATCTGGATAGATCATTACTTTTAAAGTCGTCTCTTTTGCTAGACGCGCTTTCTCTACAGCTTCTTTAATATCATCTAATGCAAAGCGGTCGGTAATAATACCACGAATATCTGTATCTGAATGCGCTAATGCTTGAATGGCCGCCGGATAGGTATTCACATAGCGAAACACACCGTAAATATCAAGCTCTGCATCCACTAGAGCAGCAACATCCATTGGAATGGCACTTTGCACTGGGAGACCGACATAAACAATGGTCCCCCCTCTATTAACGAGATGAATCGCATCACTTACCGCTTTCTCATTGCCTGAGGTTTCAATCAGCTTATTCACTCCACGACCACCGGTCAACGCCTGCAGCTGTGCCGCACTATCACCTTTAAGAGGATGAATCGTACCATTAATACCTAATTTCTCGGCAGCTTCTAATCGAAAATCGATCACATCACTCGCATAGATTTCTGAAGCCCCAAAGAGTTTTGCTGCTTGAATAGCCAATAAACCAATAGGACCCAATCCCTGAATGAGCACGCGATCTCCCGGACCAACCTTACCGCGTTTCATCGCATGAAAGCCGACTGAAAAAGGCTCGATGAGTGCTGCCTCTTCATCGCTCATACTATCGGGGATCTTATGTAAGAAATCACTGCGAATGCTTACATACTCTGCCCAAGCACCGTCTACCGGAGGCGTTGCTAAGAATTGGACATCGGGACACAGATTATAGCGTCCAGCCTTACAGTAATCACACGTACCACAAGTAATTCCGGGCTCCACAGCCACCCGATCTCCCGGTTTGATACCGCTTACGTTTTCACCAACCTCAATGACTTCACCAGACAGCTCATGCCCTAGAATAATCGGTTTTTCTACAACATAGCGTCCAATCTTTCCGTGTTCATAATAATGTAAATCCGAGCCACAAACTCCGATACAGGCAACCTTGATTAATGCCTCATCAGCTTGTGGAACAGGTCTTTCAATTTGATGTACATCAATGGATAATGGCTTTTCTAAAATCGCTGCTTTCATATCCATTCCAACCTTTCACTTATGTTTATTTAAAGCATTCGACAAGCGCCTCCAACATTCCTTTCTTTTGAACGTTTTTTAGTTAAAGAAACAGAGACAAAGCCTCTATCCTTCTCCTTTGCTTCAGTCAAAAAGAGATAATGCCTAGAATAATAGCTACAAGAATCATAAGCGGCGGCCGAACCACAGGCCCATTTCAAAAATTTGCGCTGCAGGTCACCGAATTCCTCTCTGACCATCCCTACCAATAAATAAGTGGAAGGAACTAATGGACTGAGTAAGTGGACAGGTAACCCTAAAAGAGAGGCCCTACCAATCACTGCTGGATCAATCCCGTACGTACTCGCTGCCTTCGCTAGAAGTGGTAATACACCGAAATAAAAGGCATCATTAGACATGAAAAAGGTGAACGGTGCACTGATGATGGCTGTGATGATGGCAAAATGCGAGCCCAATGCACTAGGAATATGGGCAATAAGCACATGAGCCATGGCGTCCACCATTTTTGTCCCGGAAAGAATTCCCGTAAAAATACCTGCGGCAAAAACCATTGAGACGACAGATAAGGCATTCCCTGCATAAGTGGCGATTCGCTCTTTTTGTTGTTCAAGTCGTGGATAATTGACCATAAGTTGTCCACAAGCCTTAGGTAGCAGAGCCAAAGCCCAAACCTATAACGTCTTCCGAAAAAGTTATAAATGCTAAAGGCAAAAAAACGCCCCTCAATAAAGGGACGAATCATCGCGGTACCACCCAAATTGAATGCCTAAAGACATTCCACTTCACTGTTAACGGACAGCCAGCCGTTTCCTGCTACTCGTTACAAAGCTTTCCCAGGAAATTCTCCAGGAGGTATTCATGAAGAGAAATATACTGATTTGCAGCAACCATCAGCTCTCTAAAAACAAGGAACTCTTCACTACTTTGTCCTATCTTCGAAGGGAGGATATAAAATTTTAGATTAAATTTTATTATAATAGGACACTCCAAACGGTCAAGCCAATTGTTAATTTGTTTTAAATTTTAAGCCAAAAATGAATATAATTCCTAATTAAGCCATTCCCACTTCTTTGGATGCAGCATTCTCTACTGAGTCGAATATCCATACCATTGTTGCATCGGCGAAGCACTTGAACCGGGAGGATAATAAGTTGAAGGGGCATTGCCCATCATTTGCGAATAGCCCTTTTGCTGAGCCTGAGCGACACATTCATCAGTTGGGCCGATAACAATGGTTTGATTTCTTAAAGGCGCAAGGGTTTGACGTAATAGATTAGGATCAAGGCAATACGTCTGCGCTAATACTTCAATAGGTGTCTTCGTTAGAATATCCGATCCAAAAATATATTCTGGATAAGGAGCATCAAAAATAGCAAGTAAATGGGTGTGATCAGCGGTTGCTACTTCCCAATGCCACCATCCTTGAGGGATGTTAGCCACTTGTCCAGGAGTTATGGGAATCGTATGCACCTTATTCGTAAACGGATTAATTAATGATACCGCCGCTGTTCCAGAAATACAATAGACAAGCTCCGCAGCATTCTGGTGATAATGCGGCTCAACAAAACGTCCCTTCGTTAAGTATATATCTAGAAGTGAAACATCTCCCAGCGTGTTTAAAACATCCCGACCTAATCGATTGATGAAGTTTTCTGAGTTCCGCGTATTTAAACGATTTTTATTCACATCTGAAAAGTATTGGACATTGGGACTGGTGTAATCCATATATGAAATTGTCACAATTCATCACTCCTATTTATCCTTCCAAAACATTTTATGTAGGACAAAGATACAATGTGACAAACGTCTAATGTGATTTACAACACCCCATCTCTGCTTCAAGCACAAGCTTTTATGATTGTCACTTTCCTTTTTCCAAGCACATCATCATGACACCTTCCATTATTCCTTCCGTATCGAAGCGGTTGAGTGCTTCACAACAAGCTCAGGCTCTAACACAATTTTTTCGTAATGCCCTTGATAATCTTGGGGATTCTCAATCACATGCAGCAGCACTTCCATGCTTCGTTTCCCCATCTCCTTTTCAAACTGATTGATATGTGTGAAGCCATCGATTTTATCATACATCGGAATGGGATCATCAAAAGTTAGAATAGAAAGCTCCTCAGGGACACGCAGATTCATTATAGTAGCTAAGGCCTTGATATATAGCCCCAGCCTTGCGTTTAAAGTAATGATAGCCGTGGCTTCTCGGTTCATAAGAAAAGGATAGAGCGGGCTCTCTTCATCAAAGCGAGAATAATCAACTGTAAAGTCTGTAAGTATCAAACCAGGATTAATGACGGTCCCTTTCTGTCTAAGCGCTTCCATATAACCAGAAATTCTTTCTGAAACCGTCAATGTTGGCAGCGGTGAATCTGAACATATTGCAATATGCCTGTGTCCAAGCTCCCACAAATAATTCACAGCAAGCTCAGCGCCTAAATAACTGTCTGCACTTACAAAATGGGTATCTACACCGGGTAAGCGGCGATCGATTAAAACAAAAGGAAATTTACTCATTTTCAAAGCGAGAATTTCTTCATTGTAGGTTTGGGCATCTGCGGGAAAAATGATTAAGCCTTTTACCCCTTTTTCAATTAATTGAATAATAATCGCTTGCTCCTTTTCTTTGGAATTTTCAGACAATAAAATGGTCAAGTGATAGGGTGTTCGTTTTAAAGCTTCTTCAATCCCCTTAACAATATGTATCGCAAAAAAGTCTTCTATCGAAGGAATAATAAGTGCCACAAATTGTGGAGCCTCAGGATTCCGATCCTGGTCTTTCATATGAGCCATGTCATTCTCTTGATAAGTACGCCTCTCTCTTACAAAGCTCCCTCGCCCAGGAATGCGCTTGATCCAGCCTTCTTTAGCCATCTCTGACAAGGCATTAGCCACTGTGATCCGACTCACATCAAATTGTTCCATCAATTCTTTTTCAGTCGGTATCTTATCATTGGTTTTCAGGGTTTCTTCCATAATTAATTTTTTAAGATAGTCTTGAATCTGCACATAAAGCGGTTTATCAGAATTCATGCCAGTCACACCTTTCAAAGCTTTATTTTTACATCATATCATTAGTATCTATTGGTTCAATAAGTTTAGGTCCTTTGACCTACTATTCTCCTTCATCGCCTTTCCCTTCATTCCTTCAACCTTTGAAAAGGTCAGGATGCAATCACCTTTTAGTATAAGGCAATATAAATGATATGTTAATAATATTTGATATATTGACAGCGCTTTCTTAAATTCGGTATAATCATTATAATAAAAAAGTACAGCTAAACATCCAAAGGTATGTTTTATTTCACGCCATTGCTTTCAGCTGTCTACATAAAGGAGGCCATGTGCTTAGTTCAATGCTTTAAATTTTAATCGCCTTTTTCCATTTAATGGACTTGTCTTTACGAAGCTGGGTTAACAATTGAAAGGAGTAAGCTTATGACACAAATAGGTATGCGTATTCCACCAAAACTTGGCGCTTTAGGTATGGAATCCCTTGCAAAATGGGCAAAATCTATTGGATTAGATGTCATCGATGTCCCCAAATATGATCAAGACATTAAGCATATTCTTGAACAAAATGGACTTGAAGTTGGTTCCATTGATGGCATTGGTGCAGTCGGCTCTACTAAACTCCTAAATAAGGATGATGCCGAGCGTCAAAATGCTGCTGACGCGCTCAAAGAACAAATAACTACGATTGCCCAACTTGATGGTAAGGTCATATTTATGTGCCTCGTTCCTGATGATAGCACACAAAGCCGTGCTGATAGCTTTGCGATTTGGAAAGAGACCTTTCCCGATATCGTTAAACACGCTGAAAACAATGATGTTACACTGGCTATTGAGGGCTGGCCAGGGCCGGCACCCTATTATCCAACAATTGGCTGTACACCAGAGATGTGGCGAGCGATGCTAGAAGCCATTCCATCCAAGCATTTCGGCATTAATTATGATCCTTCTCATCTCGTCCGTTTAGGCATAGACTACTTAAGAGCACTTGAAGAATTTTCTGATCGGATTACGTATTGCCATGGAAAAGATACCCGCATCCTGTCCGAGGAATTATATGAAAGTGGCACACTACCGGCCACCTTTGGTGCGCATTACGGGTTCTCCGAGGGGTCATGGCGCTATACTATTCCCGGCCAAGGTTCCGTTGATTGGGGAGAAGTAGCCCTTCGCCTGGATCGCTTTGGCTACACAGGAAATATTGGCATTGAATTAGAGGATCATAGATTTTGGGGATCCCTTGAAGCTGAACAAAAAGGGATTATTAAGGCTAAGGAGCATTTGGAGCTCTATTTTAAATAAGATGTAAAGGAGAAACGACATGGATAGCAAAATTAGAATTGGCATTATTGGAAGCGGTGGGATTGCCGCCGCACATGCTCGAGCATATAAAGAAATGCCGGATGTAGAAATCGTTGCTGTTGCAGATATTATTCCAGGAAAAGCTGATGAATTCATTCAAAAGCTGGGGCTCGATCAAGCGGCAGGCTTTGATGATCACAATGCCCTGCTTCAATTAGAACTCGATGGGGTGAGTGTATGTACGCCTAATGTTGCCCATCATCGCACGAGCATTGATGCACTGAGGGCCGGTAAGCATGTATTAGTCGAAAAGCCGCTTGCTGTCACCCTCGAACAAGGTGTGGAAATGGTACAAACCGCTAAACAAACGGGTAAGATGCTCACGGTTGGCTTCCAGCCCCGCTATGATCCTAATATGAAAACTGTAAAAGACATCGTCCAGACACAGCTTGGTGATGTTTACTATATCCAAACGGGTGGGGGACGTCGGCGCGGGATGCCCCAGGGAACCTTTATTAATAAGGAATTAGCTGGCGCCGGTGCGCTTGCAGATATCGGCTGCTATTCTCTTGACTTAGCGCTGAATGCCTTAGATTATCCAAAACCCTTGACGGTCTCGGCGTTTGCTTCAAATCACTTTGGCACAAATCCCAAATACCATCCGCAAGCAGATGCCTTCCAAGTCGAGGATTTTGGTGTCGCTTTAGTCCGGCTCGAAGGCGATCGTGTCCTTAACTTTAAAATCTCGTGGGCCATGCACATGGATTCCTTGGGACCAACACTTTTCTTAGGCAAAGATGCCGGTTTAAAATTGACGCCAGCTGGAAAAGGACCATGGAGTGGGGTTTGGGATGGTGGCATTGGGACAATTGGTCTCTTCCACGATATCAACGGACAACACGTCGATACGTCCATTCCTGTCCAATCGCATTCTCTTAATATTTTTTATGAAAAAGTTCGTGATTTTGTTGTCGCGATTAAAGAAGATAGACCCGCTCCAATCCCAGCAGAGCAAATCTTGATCAATCAAGCGATCATTGATGGCATCTTACGTTCAGCAGATCTTGGCCGTGAAGTTGACGTGAACGTTCCTAATGTGTAACCTTTCAAAACGAAAAAGCTGATCATAAGGCAGTAACCTCTAGGCGTCCCCTCTTAACAAGTGTCGTTAAAAAGGGACGCTTATGCATTGAAATCTTTAGGATTGATATTTTGGAAGAGTAAACCAGAAAGAACTGCCTTCTCCTAACTTACTATCCACACCAATGGCTCCACCATGCCGTTCAACAATTGACTTTGCTATGGATAAGCCTAGCCCGGCTCCACCATGTCCTCTATTTCTCGATTTTTCTACCCGATAGAAGCGATTAAAGACTGAAGAAAGATCCTTTTCTGGAATCCCTTCACCTTCATCAATAAGGGTGACCTTAACAGACGCTTTTTCTAATTTTTCTATTTTTATCTTGATTGTACTGCCTATCCTTGAATATCTGAGGGCATTTTGAATTAAATTGATGAGGACCTGTTTAATTTTATAAGGGTCTATAAAAACTGCTGGAATCTGATTTGGCATGTCCACAATGATGTTGATTTTATTTTTCTCTATTTGAAATGTGAGAGTTTCCAATGTCTCAACAATGAGATTATCCAAATGATAGGGCTCTGGATGATGCTGGTAGATGCCTGAATCTAATTGTGATAGCTGAAAGAGATCGTTGATAAGATGACTGATGCGCTGTGTTTCAAGCTGAATCGTTTTTAAATATTTACGTAAGGTTTCTTCATCTTCTATGACATGATCCTGCAGCGCTTCAACAAACGATTGGATCGATGTCAGCGGTGTCCGTAAATCATGGGAAATATTCGCCACAAGATCCTTTCTAGAAGCCTCAGATTGGTGCAATTTCTGAAAGCTCTCTTGAAGATTGTGATTCATTTCATTAAAATTATTGGCCAGCTCTTGAAATTCCATCGGACCAATGACCGGAACCCTGCCATCAAACTCGCCAGCAGCAATTGCTTTTGATTGTAAGGAAATGCGCTGAATAGCTTGTTGAATGGGCCTCGTCAAAAAATAGTGAGTAAAAAACGAAACCATTCCCGCCCCCACAGTTACCAGCAATAATATGAGAATGGCCTCACCATTGAAAAAGACCATCTGTGTATAGCTAAACATCAAGATGACAAAAATAAAGGCAAAGCTGATCCCATTGACAGCAATCAATTGTGTTCGCAACCTCACGAATCATCATCTCCCTCAAATTTATAGCCAATCCCCCATACCGTTTGGATATACCTAGGCTTTGAAGGCAGCTCCTCAATTTTCTCTCTTAAGCGTCTAATATGTACAGTGACAGTTGTTGTATCTCCCTCATATTCGAAATCCCATATGCGTTCAAGCAATTGATTTCGAGAAAAAACCTGCTTAGGATGACTCGCTAACAACCATAACAAATCAAATTCTTTTGCTGTTAGATTAATCAGTTGCTGGTTAATTTGGACCATTCGTTTGTCTGAATCAATGTGCAAAGGACCATATTTGAGTTGATCAAAAGAGGTTGGTTTCTTCCCTCTTCCGATAGCTACGCGTCGCAGGATGGTTTGAGCGCGCAAGACTAATTCCCTTGGGCTAAAAGGTTTGGTTAGATAGTCGTCAGCACCCATTGTGAGACCAACCAATCGATCCATTTCTTCACAGCGTGCGGTTAATATTATGATCGGCACATCGTCTTCGTGCCTTATTTCCTGAAAAACTTGAAAGCCGTCTTTTTTGGGCATCATTAAGTCCAAGACAAGCAGATCTGGTGCTTCTGTACGCCATAGACACATGGCCTCTTCTCCATCAGAAGCTGTGATGACCTGAAAGCCATCTCTTTCTAAATATCTTTTGGATACATCGATGATGTTTGCCTCATCATCAACAAGCAGTACCTTGGCCATCTCCTCATTCCCTTCTGAATATTTTCTGTTAAAACGTGAAAGAAAAGGGAGTTAAAAATGATACCTAACTCCCTTTCTTTTTGTGCAATGGATGCAATCGCACCTTAACACTCATTATATAATATAAATCTTAAGAGATTATAAGCTTTTAAGGCTTATTTAGGGGCCAATCTTTGCCTTCTATCTACACGGTGTAAGCTATAGAAGTAGACAAATATAACACCTTCAAATAAAAAGAGTAATAAATTAATAGAAACTCCGCCATCAAAGGACTTTTCTGTCGAAATAAAGTATGATCCTTTTGTATAAAAGAATATATTGAGGCTTAAGAAAGCCGCTATAAGCGCTACCGCCATCCCACAACGGATGATCCACGCATTGATCTTAGAAAATCCAATAATGGTTAAGAGAATGAATAGAACACCAATGACAACTTCGACGGTCTCTATCAGCCCACCAAAGAGTTTTGAATAAGGGAGAACAATATGCCTAAGAATGGGATTATAAACGGTATAGGCTGACCCCGCATTGAGAGAGCTCTTAACAACGTTCTGAAAGGCATTAACAAATGATCCACTTAATAGCTTATTAATGCCAGAAATCAACCACTCATATCCTATAAATAATAGAAACAGCATCATCACCCAGTGCGTCGTTTGTCCCTGAAAATCGTGCTTACTCGACATCAAGTGATCCTTCCTTTCTTCTTCCTACAGGCTCAATGTTTATTTTTCAATGACCACATTGTGCTGTTCGTCATCATTGTTGACCCAAGTCACTTTTGTCCCCGGTGAAACGGTCACTTTACCTGGGGTAAATTTATAATTTTTAATATGAATCGTCTTTTTGTCTGTTACACCATTGGCCGCAACCTTAATCGTCATGGTCATAAATGGATGAAGCTTACAGAGAATCTTGTATTCTCCTTCATTTTTAAATGTGTAGCTGAATGATTTCCCCTTGTCTAATAGTGGAGAATCGACAAGCCGTTTAGGTGTTTGTGAATCATTGCTCTTCTGACTAGCTGCCACCTGATGGTCTGTTGATGGATGATCCGCCGCTGCACCTTGATGAACTGCACTATGATGATGAGCGCTGGCGTGACTTCCTAAAAAGCTAACAAAAAAGGGAACCTTCCCCGTTGGAATGGTGTGAACAACATCATTTGTCGACGTACTGATCACAGCCACCTTATTTTCTCCCGTCACACCGACATACACCTTTTGACCATCCGGAGAAACGGCTACACCATGAGGGCCCTGTCCAACTTTGATTGTCTTAATTACTTTTTGTTGATTCAGATCAATGACTGAGACTGAATCAGAACCGATTCCGCCAACATAGGCATAGTGCCCATCAGGAGTTAGATCGACAACATGATGCCCTGTGACAACAGGAATCGTTCTAACCATCTTTCCTTTTTGGACATCCACCATCCCAACAGCATTAGAGCCTGTTAAAGTGACCAATAAGGTTTTCCCATCAGAAGTCACCGTAATATTGTGAGGCATATTTTCCACACCTCTTATCGTCTGTATCACTTTTTGTGTGGAGGTATCAATAACAGAGATGGAATTGGAGCCTGTGTTAGTCACATAGTACCGCTTCCCATCTGGACTGGAAACACCGTTATGCGGGTGGTTTCCTACTTCTATTTTCTTCCCCGCCTTCATGTCCATTAGATTAATTGGGGTAACAGTATCTTCACCTTCATTAACGATATAAGCCCATTTCCCATCAGGTGTAAAATTGACGCCTTTAGGTGTTTTGCCCACCGCTATCGTTTTCTTCACTTTATTCGTCTGAGTATCAATGATCGAAACATTGTTAGATCCACTATTAACCACGTAATCAAAATGACCGTCAGGCGTTACTTCATTATAGGTCGGTTGCTTGCCAACCTTTATCGTTTGGACAACCTTATCTGTTTTCGAATCAATGACCTGTAAAGTGTTGGATCCACTATTATTCACATATAACAGCTGTTGAATATTAGCGGGAATTTCTGAATGGTGTACTTTTTTCGAATGCGATGAAGCTTCTGATTGACTCGTGCTGCTTCCACAGCCCGCGAGCATCAACACAAGACCTAAAACCAGGAGCGGTGCGAAGCCTATACATTTTCGAACAGAAACCTTTTGTAACATAAATTTTCCTCCTCCAAATCAGTGATTAGCCTTTTGAAATCCTATGTCCTCCTTGAAGAAAGAATAAAAAGAAAAGCTTATCAAACCCTAACAGAATCATTAATAAATTATTAACTTTTTAGATGCCAGAAACCTTTTAATAGGACAAATGAAGGAGAAAGTGTAAAAATACAAAAGGGATTCGACTCCAGCTAGAGCCTC
The DNA here is from genome assembly GCF_014642655.1 of Pullulanibacillus camelliae. Taxonomy (GTDB): domain Bacteria; phylum Bacillota; class Bacilli; order Bacillales; family Sporolactobacillaceae; genus Pullulanibacillus; species Pullulanibacillus camelliae. The sequence goes on along the minus strand of NZ_BMIR01000002.1, from coordinate 215,005 downwards.
AAAATAAAAAACCTGCTGTGAAGCTAATAAGCTCCACAACAGGTTTTTCTTATCCCTTAGTGCTTTTAGGGTAAATCCTTTCTCATCGTTATCTTCCATTTTGAGGAATAGAATGATAATAGAGGGCTCCCCCTCGCACTCATCATCCAGTCTCTGATGATGTTTACGAGTATGTTTAGCCTTTGATACCACTAAATGTAATACCTTCAATAAATTTCTTTTGTAAAAAGAAGAATAATACAATAATAGGTAAGGTCATAATCGTTGACACAGCCATCATCAAGTTCCATTCAGAGCCCTTCGCACTCTGAAACTGTTGTAAACCAAGTGAGAGGGTATAGGACGTTTCATTGGTAAGATAAAGAAGTGGCCCAATAAAATCTGTCCAACTCGCCATCAACTGGAATAACCCAACAGATAAGACAGCTGATTTGGCTAGGGGCAGCATGATTTGCCAATAGATACGCCATTCACTCGCTCCATCAATTTTAGCGGCATCACGCAAAGAATCTGGCAAGCCCAAAAAGAACTGTCTTAATAAGAAAATATATAGCGGAATACCGAAGAAGGACGGGACGATCAAAGGCAAAGGTGTCCCCACCCAACCGATCTTATTAAAGAGCAAAAACAGTGGAATCATTGTCACCTGACCAGGAATCATCATGACTGCCAAGGTCAGTCCGAATAAAACGTTACGCCCTTTCCACTGTAATTTTGCAAAGCTATAGGCCACCAATGGACAAGATAAAACAGCACCAAGCGTACTTATAATCGTAATGACAACCGTATTACTCAAATAAGTCCAGAAGGGAATTTCTTCAATGGCATCTTTAAAATTACTCCATTGAAAAGGCTTTGGAATCCACTCAGGAGGAAAGGAAAAAACTTGAGTGATCGGTTTTAAGGACGTTGAAAGCATCCATAGAAACGGAATAATAAAGAAAAGTGATGCAATGATCAAGCAGATATGAGCGACTGTGGATTTTAACTTTATCGTGTTCAACTTCTTTGCCTCCTTTTAATCATGACCAAGGTTTATTTGCCTTGATAATGTACCCAGCGTTTCGATGACCAAAAGATTAATAGCGTTAGAATCATGATAATAATGAATAAAATCCACGCCATCGCCGAGGCATAGCCCATTTTAAAATACTTGAATCCGTTATCATATAAATAGCTCACATAAAAGGTAAGAGAATTATTCGGTTTCCCACTGCCTTGTGTCAACGTATATGGCAGGGTGAATTGCTGGAAGGCACCAATAACGCCCATGACGAGATTATAAAAAATGACTGGCGTCAAGAGTGGCAGCGTAATGTAAAAGGTTCTCTGAAACCAATTGGCCCCATCCACTTCTGCCGCTTCATAATATTCGTTTGAAATATCGCCAAGTCCCGCCAAATAAATGACAACCGCCTGTCCAATTCCCCAAAGCGACATAAAAATAAGCGATGGCTTTGACCAGGTTTCACTGCCAAGCCAAGCTGGGCCAGATATACCAATTTTGTCTAACATGCCATTGACCAAACCAAATCCTGGATTTAATAGCCACATCCAAAGGACAGCAAGAGCGACCTGCGGAACTAAAGTTGGTAAAAAGAAGACTGTTCTATAGATGCTCATGCCTTTCACTCGCATATTCAGCATCATGGCAAGAGCCACGCCAAAGATAATGCTGAGCGGAACAAAAATCACTGCAAAATAAACAGTATTTCCAATTGACTTCCAAAAAAGATGATCATGAATCAAATCACTATAATTCTTAAATCCAATAAAGTCTCCTGGCTGTAGGATGCTATAGGTGGTAAAACTAAAATAAAGTGAGGACACTACCGGGAGTGCATAGAATAAAAGCAAGCCGATGATCCATGGTGAGGCAAATAACCAGCCCGCATATCCTTTTTTTATCTTTGTCTTCTTTTTGGGAACACTCCTTGGATTCACTGACGTTTTCGAGATAGCCTTCTCTGTACGCGCCATACGCTCTCCTCCTTACAGGTCAGATAAGGGAGAGGTTCTCCCTTATCTCTTTAATTTGCTTTATCTTTGGCCAAGGCATCATTCACTTTTTTATTCGCCTTTTCTAAAAGACTCTTAGGATCTCCTTTGCCGTGAATGGCTTTGTCTACTGCGCTATCAAGTTCATTCCATAATAATTGTCCTTGAGAGATTGACGGTCTGTTATGTGATGTCTTAAGAAGATCAACAAATTGCATCATGATCGGATCGTCCTTAAATAAGTCTTGATTCACTGAATCGATCACAGAAAGATCCCCTTTAGATGTACCACAATACAGCTTTTGCCCCTCTGGACTCCCTAAATATTTAAGAAACTCCCATGCTTGCTTCGGATGTTTGGCCCCTTTAGGTATGATTAAGGAGAATCCACCAGACCATGTTGTAAAGTCTTTTCCTGTGGGCGTAGGAATAGGGGCTACACCATAATTAAGATCAGGTTTAAACTTCTTGATCTGTTCCACCGTACCCGTTACATTGACCTGCATGCTAATTTGACCTGTAAGAAATGGATCCTGAGCATCGGACCCTGCAGAATCCTGGAATCCCGTAATATCCTCGACATTATGTGTTTTTGCCCAATCTTGCTCCCATTGTAAAGCTTTTACTACTTGTGGATTATCAAGTGTGACTTTATCCGTATCTTTATTATAAAAATCTCCGCCAAACGCCCAACCCCATGTATAAAGCCATCCTTGACCTAACCATGGTGCAAAGCCCAGCTGTTGGAAACGACTTCCCTTTTTAATGGTTAGCTTATCCGCATCTGCTTCTAACTCATCAATGGTTGTCGGAGGCTTATTTGGATCTAATCCAGCCTTTTTGAATTCATCCTTGTTATAGTAAAGTAACCGTGCATCAGTAGAAATTGGAATCGCATACAATTTCCCGTTATAGCTTGATTCATCCCAAGCAAAGGGATAATATTTATCCTTGGTAATTCCATCTTTTTTGGCATATTCTGATAAATCGGTTAGTGACCCTTGATTGGCCCATGAAGCAACTTTAAAGCGGTCAAATAAAGAGATGTCAGGTGGATTTCCCCCTGTAACAGCAGTGAGAAGCTTATCATCTGAAGATTCGTTCGAAGCAACGTAAGTAGATTTAACCTGAATTTTACTGTGCGTTTTATTAAATTGTTTAATAACTGCATCAAGCGCGTCCTTTCCAGTACCTGTCGCATTATTCCAAAAGGTAATGGTCGTGACCCCTTTTTTAGAGGAAGATGCTCCATTCGAACACCCAACCAGAGCAAAGGCTAAAACAATAAGTGTCGCAAGTAAAAACAGCTGAATTCTTTTCATCGATTGACGCATATAAGGACCTCCCTAAAGTAATCTTACATAACATAAAAACAGATGCGCTTCACTCCCAAACACAGGAAAGATAGCGCTTACAAATAAAAACGTTTAGAAAGACTTTATATCGCGCGCGACTCTTATGGATTATTATAATAATAATATTTGATATGTCAATATAATCAGTAAATATGAAATAAAATAAAAAAGGACAAATTTCGACCTCTTCAGAATAAAAAGCTATAGACTTGATTGAATGCCTTGGGATAAATAGACTTTATTACCTTGCTTTCCAGTAACATCTCCATTCACTTTAAACATTTCCTGATACTATCAACCACGCACAAATCATCGTATGCTATATTACACATAAATGAAACATTTGTTATATAAAACCAAGATGTGAATGAACAGCTTTCCCACTTAACAGTTGCCTCTTAAACTCTCAACAGATACACGCACACCACCAAGACTAATTATTTTATATGCCAAAAACTCGCCTAAAAAAAGACTGTCCACAAAAGTAAAATGTCAAACACTCCCACTTTTGTAGTTGGGAGTGCCCTTACTCTTGGGACAGACTATTTAAGAGTTGGACGCTTTCCTAATTGACTTTTAAAAATAGACAGCTTCCCCTGTTTTGGAGGATTCATAGATTGCTTCTAGGATCTGGGTAACAACAAGCGCTTCTTCTGGCTTGACTGTTGGTTCAGTATCATTGATGATGCTCTCAATCCAGAGACGTGCTTCTAGATCAGCATCGCTTTCTTGGGTCCCATCATAGAATGCAACACCGCCTGAGTTAAGCTCCACCTGGGTCGTATAGAGTTTCCCATGGTTTTCACCATTGATCCGCAGCCCATCAACCATATCAGCGCCACCTTCTGTACCAGCAAGTGTACATTGCGCCTCGCGGACATCAAGTGAGTTTAAAGCCCAGCTCGATTCAAGGACAATCGTCGCTCCATTTTCCATCTTAATAAAGCCAAAGGCCGAATCTTCAACAGTGAATTTTTTAGGGTCCCACGATCCCCATGCATTTGCTGCATTTTCTTTCTGCCCAAGTTTATGAAAAGTCGTACCGAGAACGGCTTTCGGCTTGTAGTTATTGAGCATCCATAATGTTAAGTCAAGCGCATGTGTCCCAATATCGATAAGTGGGCCTCCCCCCTGTTGTTCTTCATCCAGGAAAACACCCCACGTTGGAACAGCTCTACGACGGATGGCATGTGCTTTAGCATAATAAATCTCACCAAGGTCACCTTGTTCACAAATTGTATGTAAGTATTGACTGTCTGGTCTGAATCGATTCTGGTAGCCAATCGTCAGTTTTTTTCCTGTTCTTTTGGCCGCTTCAACCATTCGCAAAGCGTCTTTGGATGTTTTAGCCATTGGCTTTTCACACATGACGTGCTTACCGGCCTCCAAAGCGGCTACCGTTATATCCGCATGGGAAGCATTCGGCGTGCAAACATGAATCACATCGATTGTAGCATCCTTTAACAGTTCTTTATAATCCGAGTAAACAGTTGCAGCTTTTTGCCCATAATCTTTCGCAGCTTTTTCAGCACGTTCAACAACGACATCGCAAAAGGCCACGAGAGCAACCGTTTTCAATTTTGACAAACTCGGTAAATGCTTACCATTTGCAATGCCACCACAACCAATAATCCCTACTTTTAACTGACTTGTCATTATTCCACCCCCAACAGTGTGCAAAGCTTTAACATTTTACTTTCCTACTATCTCATGAATGCACAATTTTTTAAAGTAAAAAATCTAAAGTGAACCTGATTTATTCATACTCAAAAAAATAGGATTTGTAGTCAAGGCCAAGCTTTTTTTGAAAATAATATTGAGAGATTCACTGCAACGAAGCATTTATAATAATCGCATAGTAAAAAACTACCTGTTTTTGGGCATACTTCTTGAAGTTGGTATGGCATTGGCAGGTGATTTGCGCTTCTGGCCCTCGCTTTCCGTGGGCACGGCCTTAGCCTCCTCCCTCGCAAAAGACGCTCGGTGCGGGGACTAAAGAAGAAAAATAGTGAGTAAAGTTCCAGCAATGACTTTACCCACTCTTCTTAGTATATTTATTATTTCATTCACTTATTTCACTGTGATACTTCCGTTATCTGTAGATAATTTGATAAGATTCTTTCCCTTACCAATTACCGCATTCCCATTATATTTATTAAAAAGATTCACACGCCCATTGTCTACATGGACATCAAATCGGGCATTAGTTGGTTGCTTAGAAGACTTAATATCAATTCTGCCATTGTTGCTACTAAGTTCTATGTGACGATCCAAACTTTTTGTGACTAATGTAATTCTTCCATTATCTGTCTCCCCATGCAATCGTCCTGTGACACGATGCAAGGAAATTCCGCCATTATCCGAGTGCACATTAACCTTCTGACTCGAGATATCACTTAATTCTAGTTCCCCATTATCCGTAGTGGCATCAAGCTCTTTCATCCTTAGCTTATCAAGCTTGACTCGTCCATTATCATTATCAATGTGAATGGCATCATATTGCTTTTTAGGCAGATAGATGAACAAATGAGGTTCAGAAAATGCAGAGCCGAGATCAATGTGGAAAAGTCTAAAAGGTTGATGCCATTGAATATGAAGCATTTGCCCAGAAACTTTAACATTTAGTTTAGTTCTAGCATCAGCCGCTTCACTTCCTTCTAGTTTTACTTTTGCCTGTTCTCCCGTTATTGGCAGAATATCGACCCGCGCATTCCCTGATTGCACATCGAGTGAAGAAAAAGTGCTCTGAATTCGTTTTTCCTCAGAAAGCTTTGTTGTCTTTGCGGCACTATGCCAAGTCAACGCACACCCAATAAGTCCTATGATAATCAAAACGAGTGCCAAAATAGAAACCTTTTTAAACTTCACGCTTCATTCCTCCTTTCACAAGCGAGGCATTATAATTTAAATAGCGAATAAACCCTTTTGTAAATGCCTTTGTTGTAAAAAGCATCCCGATGCTTATGAAAAATCCTAAACCACATAACGCAATCGCTGCAAAACATTGAAACCAATGAAAAGTGGTTGGTGAAATTGCCACATCAGCAAGGACAAGTAATGGAGATGCAATAAAAGCAACCCCCACTGCCCAGCCTGCAACAACAATGGAGCTCAGACCGATAAACGGACCTAACACGACAACCAGATTGAAAAAACCTAATCCTATCACCGCCCAAACGGCCCGCATGATATTGCCCGTTGTCACGGTTGTCCCAACCTTTTCGAGATGATACGACGCTAGCGTCTCTTTACCAATTTGTCCTGGATTGCCAAGCGCCTCTACAATGTTTTCCTCCGTTTGACCTTCAGACATTCCGATAGCAAAGTGTTCCTCATAATCGGCCAAGATATCCCTTCGCTCTTCAGCGGGGAGCTTCTTTAAGGATTGCTCTAAACGCTGTAAAAATTGTTTTTTATTCACTCGCCACACCTTCCTTTATCAATAGATTGACAGCCTCAGAAAATGTCCGCCATTCTTGAACGAGTTGATGAAGATAGTCTCGGCCTTTTGCAGTTAATGTATAATACTTTCTGGACGGACCTTCCGTAGACTCCTTCAAATAAGTCGTAAAATATTCTTCCTTTGTTAAACGTCTGAGCAATGGATAAACGGTTCCTTCCGAAATTTCTATGCGATCAGAAATTTTTTGGACAAGCTCATAGCCATATCGATCTTGTTTGTCTAACAATACAAGGACACAGAGCTCTAAAACCCCTTTTTTAAACTGGACATTCAAACTGATCCTCACCTCATTATATTTTATATGGTACTATATATTATTTAGTACCTGTTTATATTTATTTATTAACATGTTGATATTACTATACCAACAACTACTATATATTGCAAGGTACTAATGGAAAATTTTTTTGTAAGGTTTATTGTTATAGAAAAGAATCACGATAATAGAAGTTAGAGTGAATAATAATTATTATTTATTGGAAATTAAAAGCTTTTTTAGCATTGAATTTCTAGGGGTTCATGATCATTTGAAAACCAAAAAAAGAAAGCATATAATGATGTTAGAAAATAAAAATTTGTATATAATAAAATGGTCACAGGTGCTGAGAACACCTGCGACCACGGACAGTTGGTTCCCTACAAAGAGGGTCGACACACGTCATTCACAACACAAGATTGTGCAGGAATGGACCGTTCCCTTAAAGCCCAAGGGCGGTCTATTTTGCTTTGTCCTTCAACAAAGCAATGATCAGAAGACCGAAAGAGATCATGAGAGTCAAGGCCTGATATATGGACATAAGAGGCGTCACCCCCTCTCGAGGCACGCCGACCACCCTTGGAAAACCAATTGTCTTATAACTATTATACAAGAAAAATAATTTACTAGAAATGTACGTTCCCTAAAATCAGTAAAAACACTTCTTTATACCTAATCCATGCAAGGCTACAGCCTTGTTTCACTCCCTGGAGTTTGCAGGTCACCTCAATGTGTGCTTTGAAAATCACATCAGACGCATCAGTGAAACGGTGTAGGTAAAGGCGCAAGCTAAGCTTTCTTATTAGCGATGCAATATCAAGCTTTCACTTCAGCATGACGTTCGGCATAGGTCAAAACGGCTTTACCAAGTGTTTTCGCAGCAAGAAGCATCGCTTTTTCTTCGATATTAAATTTTGGATGATGATGAGGATAGCTGGTTGTCACATCCCCGTTCCCTGCCCCTGTAAAAAAGAAGGTCCCTTTGACATGCTGCAGATAATAAGCAAAATCCTCGCCACCCATTTCTGGAGGAACTTCCAAAACGGCATCGACTCCTGTGACAGCTTTAGCAACATCACTTAAGAAACGCGTTTCCTCTTCATGATTGACCACCGCAGGATACCCACGGAAAAACTTAAAGTCCACATCAACATCCGCCGCCAAGCACGTGCCTTTGATGATCCGTCCCATTTCATTTTCAATCGATGCGCGCACATCGTCATTAAAGGTCCTGACCGTTCCATCAAGCTGAACGGTATCGGCAATCACATTAAATGCATTTTGCGCGACAAAATTGCCAATGGATAACACCGCGGAATCTAACGGATTGACACGACGACTTACAATTTGCTGCAGATTTAAGACGAGCTGCGAGGCAATCACTACTGAATCCTTTGTAAAGTGTGGAATGGCACCATGGCCGCCTTGACCTTGAACGGTAATGCTGAACCGATCAGCTGCTGCCATAAAGGGGCCTGAACGATAACCAATGGTTCCATAAGGAAGCGGGGCCCAAAGATGCGTCCCGAAGATCACATCGACCTCTTCTAAACAGCCATCTTCAATCATGGCAACCGCTCCTCCGGGCTGAAGCTCCTCCGCATGTTGATGAATGAACACGATCGTTCCCATCAATTCACTTTTTAGGCTATTCAAGACTTTAGCGAGTACAAGGAGCTCAGCCGTATGTCCGTCGTGGCCACAGGCATGCATAACCCCATCATTTTTTGACTTATAAGGCACATCATTTTGCTCCTGAATGGGAAGTGCATCAAAATCAGCGCGCAAGGCAATTGTTGGTCCCGGCTTTGCACCATATAACTTGGCTACCACACCCCGCCCTCCAACACCTGTACGGACCTCATGTCCCAATTTCTGATGATATTCAGCGATGTATTTTGGTGTTTCTACCTCTTTAAAAGATAACTCTGGGTGTTGATGAAGATAACGACGAATATCGACGAGCTCATTATATGACGCATCTAATCTTTGAAACAATTGTTCCACTAACGCTCCACTCCCTCCAAAATTCACTCAAAACATAAATATTCTATAATACAATACGCTACCGCTTTTTTCAATTATTTTTTAATTTTATAATATTTCTTTTCTATCAGTCAACTTTTAAATTGGCGCCAGTCTATAACGTTCTATCACTAAATCGCAGTATATCCGCCATCCACGTGTAAAACGGTTCCTGTAATATAAGATGCTCTATCACTTGCCAAAAAAAGAATTGCCTCAGCAATCTCCTCAGGTTGTCCCAACCGACCAATGGGGTGTTTGGCGACCATCGCTTGCTTGGTCTCTTTCGGTAACTGATTGAGTAACGGCGTTTCAACATAGCCAGGGGACACACTATTGACGCGTATGCCTTGAGTGGCATAAGTCAGCGCCTCTGAACGTGTCAAATTAACAACAGCCGCTTTAGCCGCGGAGTAGGCGGCACTGTTTGCCTGTCCAACATGTGCTAAAATCGACCCCATATTGACAATCGCCCCAGAGCCCTGCTTAACCATCTGTTGAAGGGCATATTTATTGGTTATAACAACGCCATTCAAATCAATCGCCATGACTTTCTGCCACTCTTCCATCTGTAAATGATGCAGTGGTCCTTTCTTCTCAGGAATTCCCGCATTGGCAACGAGAATATCAATTCTACCATATACTTGTGTAGTGGTTTTCATTAAATGTCTGACACTCTCTTCATCCGTCACATCGCAGCTTACAAACAAGGCATCACCGCCATTCGACTTGATATGCTCTACAACAGCTTCAGCTTGTTCGGCAATGTCTCCGATGACAACCTTTGCACCTTCCTCTGCAAACTTTTTAGCCGTTGCCTCACCGATTCCCGAAGCCCCACCTGTAATCACCACTACCTTATTCTCCAACCACATTTGTCTCACTCCCTTTCATCTTTCTTCCCACTCAAATTGTAAGCTTTTTATTAAAAAAACTGCAAGACTTTACTTATTTGCTAAACTTCACCATTTGGTTTACACTAACGCTAACTAAGGAGGGAATTCCCTTGCATCCGTCTTATCCAACAACAAAAAAAGCACTCATTCAGTTATTAATAGAAAGTCAGCACCTGTTCAAGTCCCCCATGCCGAAGGCAACTTCTGAAGATGTTTTGGATATGCTTCGAAGGCTGGAATGTGTGCAAATCGATTCTGTTGCCTCCGTCACAAAAAACCAGCATCTTGTGATGAGTGCTCGCCTTAAAGACTATCAATCCTCCCAGCTCACTGACCTCCTCCAAGAGGGAGCGGTCTTTGAATATGCAGCCAATGCCATGTGCATTCTCCCTGTAGAAGACTATCCGTTATTAAAACCGATTCGTGACTATAGACAAGCGCGATTGCAGCCCGTTCTTCATCAGCTTAAGGACGTTACACATCGCATCCTCCAACGCCTAACTATAGAAGGTGCCCTCCCTTCACGCGCTTTTTTATCAGCAAATAGAGTCCATGGTTATTGGGATAATGAACAGCCCAAAACAAAAGAAACGTCTCATGCACTTAACGTGTTATTTGATGCCGGAATCTTACAAATCGTCAAAAGAGAAGGCTCAGAGCGTTTCTTTGATCTCACCCAGCACGTTATTCCCAAACGCTTTTTGGATACCTCTGAACGGCTTTCTATGCATGAAGCGAAGCAGTCTTTACTTGATAAATACATGAGAAGCTATCGTATCTTTGATGCGCAGAACGCCCGCTTTGGATGGTATAAAATGAATGCAACAGAAAGAAAAGTGGAGATTGCGCGTTTGCTCAACGAAGACAAAATCATTCCTCTTGCAATTGAAGGGGTCAAGCGCCAATACTATATTTTAACGGAGGATCTTGATCGACTAAAGGCCATCGAATCAACCGCCCAATCGTATCGCTCCTCTGCCATGGTCTTTTTGCCTCCATTGGATAATCTCTTATGGAGCCGCAACCGCCTAGAAGATTTGTTTGCTTTCAATTACCGGTGGGAGATCTATGTCCCCACGGCTAAGCGCCGTTACGGCCCATACGCCATGCCGATCTTATGGAAAGATCGGTTTATTGGTCGAATAGATCCCGTGCTCGTAAAAAAAGAACAGCATCTGACGGTGCGATTACTGCAGATCGAACCACATGTTCCTATCACCAAAACGTTAATCAAACAATTAAACCGATCCATCAATACCTTCGCTAAAACGCATGGTGCCAAATCCATAACCATTGAGAAAGTGGAGCCTAAGACTGTAGATCCCTGTCTAATCCTTGACTAATCAAGGAAGATATAGGAAAACTGCACCTCCGATGGTTAGCTGTGTCTAACCATCGGAATGCAGTTCAAAAGTGTCAATACGTTTAGCTTCTCTATACATAAGGAATGAATACTTCTATCCCTAACCTCAATCTCATCAATCAAAAGGCTGTTTTCCAATCTCTTCTGCCTGCCATTCACTCGTTGAAAAAGGTCTGAAGAGCACTTTAAAGTGAAAATCCTCTGTATAAAGCCGATAGGGGTCTTGAACATCAGGACCACAGCTGGCTGTACCTAGCCCGTGATGCTTATGATCAAGCGTGTATGTGATCACCTCACGTTTTGTAAGTTCATGCGTATGCCTAGCCTTTTCAAGATCAGCAGTTGTAAAGTAGTGCGCACTAAAATGATAATGGGGTGCACCCATGATCGCTAAACCTAACCCTTCCTGAGTTGTGAGGGCAGACCATTTGACATCATAGCGTAAGCCGTTTTCTTGAGGAACAACATAGTTCGTCATGAGGTCATCAACGGTGGTCGACCATACGCCATAACGATTAGCCTGTTGGCTATCGGCGTAAGCCTCTCCTGGTCCCTTTCCATACCACTTCACTTGTTCAAATACTTTGGGCAGCTTTAATTGTAAGCCGATTCTCGGCAGCGTCTTCGGACCATTCTCTTCTGGATGACCACGCACCTCTAGACGCACCGCCCCATTTCTGTAAATGGAATAGGTATATGTGGTAGCCATCCCCCAGGCAAGCCGTGGTGGCGCAACACGCGATTTGACTATTACATCTATGCATGGGTTCTTTATTTCTGTTTCCACAGAATAAACGTGGTGTTGAACATCGCGAAGACCATATGATGTCCAATCGGCAAAGGTTCCCATATCTCTATCGTCCGATTGGGACCAAAAGTCATTATCAATAGGTGCTCGCCATAAGTTAAGTCTCGGCCCTTCGACTAATACTTCTTCCCCTTGGGCCTGCCAAGCATCAATCACTCCATAGATCTTATTAAATGCGAGAGTAAAATCATCACCTTTTATAAAGAGTGTCGTTGTGTTTTCCTCAAGAGAAAGTGGTGCCAGCCTGTCAAATGAAACACGGCGCTCTTTCTTAAATCCGACGGGCAGTTTAAACTGCTCCCAAGCGACCATGTGGCCAGCAGGTGCCCATAACGTGTCCGAGCCAAGCCGAAAGGCCACTTGTAGCCAATAGTCGGTATTCGCCTGAATGGTCTCTTCCTGAAGTGAAAATGGAATGTGGACATCCCGTTGATCACCTGGAAAGATAGTAGGAAGATTTATTTTACCTCCATCTACCACTTTTCCATCGGCTTCAATGGACCAAGAGAGGTGCAAATGATCGAGGGAAATAAAATCATACAAATTCCTAATTGTAAGGTTCCCAGCTTGCAAATCTGCTGCAGTCACACGCACAGGCTGAATAACTTTCTTATATTCAAGCAATCCAGGCGATGGCGTATGATCAGGACGAACGAGGCCATCAATGACAAAATTAGAATCGTGCGGCTGATCACCAAAGTCTCCTCCATAAGCATAGTACACTTCTCCATCTTCCGCTTCTTGTCTGATGCCATGATCAAGCCATTCCCAAACAAAGCCTCCTTGCAACCTAGGGTACTTATAAAAGGTTTCCCAGTACGCCTTTAATCCTCCTGGACCATTGCCCATTGCATGGGCATATTCACATAAAATATGAGGTTTCTGTAAATCCGTTCGCTGACCTAATTGCTCCATAATCTCTACAGAGGTATACATTGTCGTATGAACATCCGAAGAAACGGGGTCCTCTTGGGGAAAATTTTCACCTCCAGCGGCACTCATTAATTTTCTCGTTTCCCCTTCATAGTGGATTAAACGGCTAGCATCACGTTCCTTTGCCCACCAAGCCATGGCTTGGTGATTACATCCATAGCCTGACTCATTTCCCAATGACCACATGATAATGGCTGGATGGTTTTTATCCCGTTCAACCATGCGCCTCATTCGATCTAAATAAGCGGCTTCCCATTCTGGATCATCACTGATTTGATCCCCATTTCCTGCTATTTCAAAGCCATGGCACTCAAGATCAGCTTCATCAATCACGTAAAGCCCAAAGCGATCACATAATTCATAGAATCTAGGATCATTTGGATAGTGAGACGTTCGAACCGCATTAATATTGTGCTGCTTCATTAATTTTACATCCTCTACCATCCAGTCCAGCGGAACCGCCTTCCCATAGACAGGGTGATGATCATGGCGGTTAACGCCCTTCAGCTTGATCGCTGCACCATTGATGCGCATCACGCCCTCATGCAGTTCCACCTTGCGAAAACCAACCTGTTGCGGAATCACCTCAACTACCTTCCCCTTATCATCCTTAAAAATAAGCAGTAACTGATATAAATAAGGAGACTCTGCCGACCACTTTTCCGGCTGTTGAATCGGCATGTTCAAGGTCATTTCTTTTTCTGAAGCCGGCGGCAATAGCCCTAATATTTCAGTGCTCGAGGCCACCCTTTGATTAGTATGATCATAGAGTTCCGCTTCAATGACATAGTTTTCAACTGAAGAGGGCAATTGGTTGAGCACACGCGTGTCGACACGTAAGTAGCCATCTTGATAGGCCTCATCTAAATCTGTGTGAATAAATAGATCATCGATATGTACATTAGGCTTCCCAACCAGATAGACATCTCTAAAAATGCCACTCAGCCACCACATATCTTGATCCTCTATATAACTGCCATCTGACCATTGGTAGACTTTAACAGCTATATGATTCTCTCCGACTCCGAGCGCTCCAGTAATATCAAATTCACTGGCCACACGGCTCCCTTGACTATAGCCAACCTCCTTTCCATTGATCCAGACGTGAAAGGCACTGTCTACACCTTCAAACCGTAAGATTACCCGCCCCCCTAGCCATTCCTCAGAAAGCTGAAAGCTGCGAATATAGCACCCTGTTGGATTTTCTGTCGGTACAAAAGGCGGCTGAATTGGGAAAGGATACTGCACATTAGTATAGTGTGGACGACCATAACCATGCATTTGCCAGCTTGAGGGCACCCTTAATTCATTCCAGTCACTGGAATCGTAATCTCCCGCATAAAACTGTTCAGGGACCGCATGTGGATTGTCTGCATAAAAAAATTTCCAAACGCCATTTAATAATTTAAAGCATGTGCTCGCTCCCCTTTGATTGGTCAGCGCGGTTTCTTTCGATGGATAAGAAAAAAAGTAGGCATGATCTCTTAGACGATGGCGTTCAAGTACATTGAGATTTTGCCAATCAGGTAAAGCTGTCATCGTTTCTCCTCCAAACTTTTTGTAATCGCTTTCTCGTTTTGTCTTAATTTTCTTTATTAATTTAATTTACTATATTAGACCATAGCAATGCATAAGCGTCAAGTCTATAGCTCTTGTATTCGAATAAAAGATAAAACTAAAAAAGGCGAGCTTTATTGGGAGTTTCAAATTTGGAGTGAACGCTATTGGTAAATGGATCATACACACCGTACTACCAAATGGATGGAAGTAAAATAAAAGAGTGCTTGAACTAAAAAGACTGACAGATGAAAGGACTAACTGTGGGGCTAAAGATGTGGAAAGCTTTCTGACTATAGAGCCTCCAGCCTTTCTGCTCTTATGGACAGACTAGGTTCACGACTCGCTTTGTTAGCTTGCACAGGCCGTTATTAAGCCCAATTCTCATTTAGAATCTCCATTATCCTTATCGCACTCCTCTTACGTGTATTCTTTAATTAAAAATAACCGTTGCCTCAATTTCAACCAGTAGAATTCTACTGTTAAATTTATTTTTTAGTCCGAAGCGACTGCTCTTCACTTCGGACTCTAACTGCCTTCTTGCTTTCGTTTCTGTCCGTACATGCACAGGTTGTAACTATCATCCAAAAAGAGTAGGTTAAAACTGCTTTCATGAAGTGATTCTAAACAAGAATGAGAGCTAGCATGTTAAAGCTTGTATTATGCGTCTTTTAGTTCACAATCATCTTTGAACTGTTCAATCATTCGCTTCACTTCATTCACCCAGCGATTACACTGTCTTACAAAAAACGTTTTGATAAATAAATACTGCGTCTCTGGTGTTGTCTCTCTATAAATCTGTTTGACTACTTGAAATCCTGGAAAAGGCCCTGACATATAAGCAATGTCAAAACGATAAGGATCCGAATAGGAATAAATCAATTGATTCAAGTGGCCACCTATTTGCTGAAGGCATGCCTTGTCCCCATCATCCTTTTGGCTCCCAAGCTGTTTAATCGCTTCAGTGAGCGCTTCTAAGCTGGAGAATACAGATTGAAAACTCAAGTCAGAATCTGAGCTAGCATCTAACGCTGCAATCACTTGCTTCATATTTTTAAGATGGTCGTTAAGCTCTAAAGGCAAGCAAGACAAACTTAATAGGCGTTCTACAAGCAATAGGTGAATCTGTGTATCTCTTAATAAAAGGGCATGATCGACCTTATCATAAGTATCCTCCTCTGTGTGCCACCACCATCCTCCGCCTGAGCCAGGAGAATGATAACGAGCTATATCAGCACTTGGGACATTTTTTAAAGCAATATGAACGGGAATATCCACACCCCAGAACGATTGATCCGCACCCTTTTTTAAATAGCTATACCCTTTCGGAGATTGACCAGTCACTGATCGAATGACCTCATCAATGAAACCTACATCTTCAACTCCGCTTCTGTTGACAAGAAGAGCGTCACCCCCCTTTGAGCCCGGAGAGTCCACATTAATATGAGCGACACAATGCTCCTGTAAATCCTGCCAATTGTGATCACAATACCATGTCGAGCCACCATACCGAGCATTAGAATGCCCTGGCCACCATGCTACTTTTAATCCCCGTTCCAAGCGTTGGGTATGAAGTGAAAGTATCCGAGCTACTTCTAAGCAGAGAGCATTGCCTACGGCATTATCTGTCATACCTTCATGCCATGAATCATAGTGACTTGACAGTAAAACATAATCGGTCGATCGTCCTGGAATATGGGCAATTGGCAGCGTTGCTTGAACACATTTTGTCTCAACCCTGGTTTTAATGCGGGCACTCACCATGCCTTGCTCCATTTTCTCGAGTAACGCGAGCCCCTCTGCATGGCCAATGCCGATAACCGGAAGGACCGGAAGATCATGGATGGTCTCTAAGGACGGTGCCCCCCAAATCGGTCCAACAGTTTCTTCATGAATGACTGGCTCAGAAGACGGCCATATGTGAACAACTCCCATCGCTCCATACTTTTCCACCTTTTTTACATAGTCTTCATAGCCATTCCAGCTCACAACAATTTTATCCTTAACCGATGTGTACCACTTCTTTTCCTCCATAGGTGTAAGCGTTTCTTTTGACTTGCTATATGGATCATAGAGCAGCGTCCCCTTTCTGCCGTCAGGACAATGAGCTGAAAAGGATCGCGTTTTTGCTTGGATACATTCATCGCTTTCGATAATAGATAATTCACCGAAAATGGGATTACTGACATAAAGGTCACAGCGTTGTTTCTCATATAAGATGCCATATGCATCAAGCTTATTTAAAATGAACTGTGCCGCCTGTTCCGCCTCTTGTTCACCACTTAAACGGTTCAAGTGACTAAAGACCTTTAACAGGTTATCCATTTCTTCCAGATTGACTTCTGATAAAAGCACACTTTTTTCTTCTTCAGTCATTTTTCAATCCCCTCATTTACTTACTCAAGCATTAGTAGTGAATCATATTAGCCATCACCACAAAAATACCACCTATCACTAGCCACATAACCATTAATGGCCAAATAAACTTCACCCATTTTTGATAGGGTATTCCGGAGACAGCCAGGCTTCCCATTAAAGCAGAAGAGGTTGGCAGAATCATATTCGTAAACCCATCCCCCATCTGAAAGGCGAGAACAGCCGTTTGTCGTGTAACATGAATCAGATCAGCCAGCGGTGTCATCAGCGGCATTGTAATCGCCGCCTGTCCTGTTCCTGACGTCACAAAGGTGTTCATGATCACTTGAAAGCTATACATACTTAACACTTGCAAGAAACCAGGCACTTCTCCAACAACAGCCGCTAAATCGTTGACAACAGAATCAATGATATGCCCTTGCTCAAAAACAACTAAAACAGCACGGGCAATCCCAACGATCAATGCGCCAAAGATGATATTTTTTGCCCCTGTTACAAATTCTGAAGCGATTTTACTCGGCCCGAAACGTGCACAAAAGCCTGAGATCACACCCATTGATAAAAAGAGAGCGGAAAGCTCTTTGATGTACCACCCCTGTGTCGAAATTCCCCATATTAACGAGGCGATGCCTAGTGCCAAAACGAGCAAAGTAAGGTAATGCTGAAGCTGCAAATGGGGAAGCTCCTTCAAGTGATCCTTCATTGACTTGTCTTCATTTTTCTCCATATCTGCAATAATGCTTTTTGAAGGATTCGCATTGACTTTAGAAGCATAACGGATAATATAAAGGCTTGTCACAATGAGTAAGACGACCAATAAAAGGGCACGTAACCACAGGCCGGAAAACAGTGGCAATTGGGCAATCGACTGGGCGACCCCGACATTAAAGGGATTGAGCAGACCCGCTGTAAAGCCACAGGACGCCCCCAACGTAATCATTGCGGTACCTGTGAGAGCGTCGTAGCCTAAGGATCTGGCAATCGCTATGCCTATGGGAACAAACACCATCACTTCCGTTGACATTCCCATGGTAAAGCCACCGATAGAAAATAGCGTTAAAAATATAGGGACAATTAATTTTGCCCTTTTCTGAAAGGCACGAGCGACTTTACCTGTGATTGCTTCGATCGTCCCCGTGGCTGTAATAATCTGAAAGGCCCCGCCGATGATCAATATAAAAAAGACAACGTCACTCGAATCATTCAGGCCATCTACAATGGCTGTAGGTATATCCAAAAGTGTGGTCGGTGTCTGAGTCAGATGATGATAAGAATCAGGCACAATGACGGTTTGACCGGATACCTTGTCATCTACTCTTTTAAACTCACCTGCCGGAATGATATAGGTTAATACAGCTGCAATGACAATCATGATAAATAGAATGACATAAGTATGAGGCATTTTAAAAAAGCGCTGGAATGGCCGCTTTTCTGATGGATAGACGAGAGCTTGAGACGCTTGCTTTTCTTTACTCATTTTCAGGAACCTCCTTTTTAGCGTTACTCATGGGAATGACGGGCTTTCCATTGTTCATACTCCGAGCGCACTCTTCGATAAGCCGCTTGATCTGTGCATAAGTCAAAAGCCGTCATAGCTAAAGCCTTCGCCGCTTGATTCATCCCTTTTAACCCCGTCTCTGACTTCGCCTCTTCAACAAACGCAGGTGTATGATTGTCCGCTTCACCGATCTTAATATACGGATGGATCGTCGCTGTCACCTGCCCAACATTCCCAATGTCAGAAGATCCAATGCCTCCTTCGGCTGGCTCCACTTCAATCCCCATAGAAACAAGGTTCTGCCGGAATAGCTCTGCAAGCTCCTCATTATTATTGCGCTCAGCATAAATTAACCCTTCTTCAACCTCACATGTTGCGCCCACAGATTCTGAAGCTCCTTTAATCGCGCGATAAACCTTGTCTCTTACTCTATTGAGTTCGATAGTATCTACGGCTCTCATTAAGAATTTGGCTTCACAAAATCCTGGAACAATATTTGTCGCATCGCCACCTTTGGTAATGATGCCATTCACTTTAGCCTCACGAGGAAGGTAGGCGCGTAATGAATGAATTGCATTAAAACTATTAATTACCGCATCAAGAGCGCTAATCCCTTTTTCAGGTGCCGAGGAAGCATGCGACTCTTTCCCATAAAATTTTACGACCGCATCCACACAAGCTAAACCACCACGCAGCACCACGGTTTGATTTCTTGGATGGCACATCATGACGGCATCAATAGCATCAAACACACCATGATTAGCCATGATAATTTTTCCGCCCCCCTCTTCCTCAGCAGGTGTTCCGATAACGAAAAGCTTCCCAGGCAGTTCAGGAAACGCCTTTTTCAGAGCTATCGCCGCTCCTACGGATGCCGTCCCTATTAAATTATGACCACATCCATGTCCAAGTCTTGGCAAGGCGTCGTATTCCGCTAAAAAAGCAATCGTCGGTCCTTCTTTTTGATGAGTCCAGCTGGCAATAAACGCCGTTTCTAGACCTGCGATCCCTTTTTCAATCTCAAATCCCTCTTTTGCTAGAGTGTCTGTTAGCCACTCCATCGCTTGAAATTCTTCAAAGCTTATTTCAGGGTGGGCATGAATGTTTAAAGCCAGTTCTCTTAACTCTCCATCCAATGCATCAATCGTTTTTTGAATTTTTTCTTTATAGTCTGTAACCTCTTCATCTAACATGTCACAATCACTACTTTCTGAATATTTTTTACTCTATCATCAAGTAGTTTGATTATAGTTATTTTTCTCTTCTGTGTTAAATAATCATTTTTTTTAAGTTATACTGATAATCATAAATATTTTTTATTATTCCATAGAAATATTCAATGATGAAAAGGTGGGTGGCCATGGATAATCGTGATTGGGTGATTTTACAAACCATTTATGAGACGCGCAATCTCACAAGGGCAGCAGAGAGCCTCTTTACCTCTCAGCCTGCCTTAAGCTACCGCATTAAGCAACTTGAGAAGGAACTCAATGTTCAGCTCATCATAAAAAACAATAAAGCACTCACCTTTACGCCTGAAGGTGAACGTTTGGTCGCCTATGCTAAGCAAATGACACTAGAATATCAAAAGGTGCAAGATGAACTCTATAACATGAATAGAGACAAAAATGGCATCATCCGATTGGGCGTTTCTAGTAATTATGCACTCTATCAATTACCTAGTCTGTTAGCCGAATTTAATCGTCGCTTTCCAAAGATTCGTTTTACAGTACAGACAGGCTGGAGTTCTAGTGTGTTTCAACTCATGCAAAATAATGAAAGTCACATTGCCATTACGCGTGAAGAGATGCACTGGACTGAGCAGAAGGAAGTCATTAGTCAGGACCATTATTGCATCATCTCAAAAGAGACTATTGACTTAGAACACTTGCCGTCAAAGCCCCGCATCTTTTTAAAAACTAACAGTACCATTGTGAAAAAAATTGAGGATTGGTGGAAGGAGCACTATCATAAACCAGCTTCCATTACGATGGAGGTGGACAAATTAGAAACTTGTCTAGAAATGGTTAGAAGAGGATTAGGCTTTGCCATTATTTCTGATATTGGACTGACCGAGACTGACTCTCTCCACAAATATCAGCTCCATTCTCTGAACGGAGAACCCGTCATTAATAAAACTTGGTTACTCTATAAAACGCAGACTTACGCTATTCCCATTATTCAACACTTTATCGCTTATGTTCGCCAATACCATCATCATTAAAAGGGATAGCTTTTCAGACTGCCTTCATTTTTTGTAGAAGTATTCTAAAAGTGGGTGAGAAATACGAAAAGAAATCTCCCTAATACTAAAAGCGATAAGTAGCCAGGGAAGCGGAGTCAAAATACGGAGACGCTTACAGAATGGGGCCGAGGTTTCCTTCACGACTAAACGACGTGTTGTTCCAAGGAAGCTGGCGACAAAGAAGTCTAGCAGACGCAGGAACAGGGGATTTTTGGGTCTCATAGACTTGAGAATCCTTAAAGCAAACTTCGGCTAAAAACATCACATTCATGTGATAACACCGAAGCGATCACATCACTCCCCCCAAAAGTATAAAGTACTTTTCGGGGACCCCGATGGTGCGTCAAACGCCGAAGCTAGCACATCCTGCGCGCCTGAGGCGTGTCCATGGAAAGCGAAGGGTTTTGACGAGTGCTTCATGACTCACTCAAAATCCGACCGCATCCACAATTGTGAATGCGGTCGGATTCTCTATGAGCTGAAGACTTCTGGTCCAGCCTCTCTTGCCTATTTTTTACTTGCCCCAGCCCTTTTCCTTGAAACGGGAAACGGCTTCAATGCGATTGCTTACATTGAGCTTATCTAAGATGACTGAGATATAATTGCGCACTGTCCCGTTCGTAATAAAAAGCTGCTTAGCAATTTCCTTTGTATTTTTCCCTTCAGCAATCAAATTGATCACTTCTTCCTCACGCTTAGTTAACGGGCTTTCACTGCTGTAGGCCATGTCCACTAATTCGGGGGCATAGACTCGTCTGCCCTCCATAATGATACGAATGGAATGGGCTAATTCTTCACTCGGGCTATCCTTTAACAAATAGCCACTCACTCCTGCCAAACGCGCACGCTCAAAGTAGCCAGGCCGAGCAAATGTTGTAAGTATAATCACCTGACATGGGTGCTCTTTTAATAACTCGGCAGCTTCAAGCCCCGTTTTTGCTGGCATTTCTATATCCATAATACAGACATCGGGGTGAAGCTGATTGACCAACGTGAGTGCTTCTTCACCAGTCTGTGCCATTCCAACAACCTTCATGTCTTCTTCAAGATTTAATAACGAACCTAATGCGCCAAGTAGCATGCGCTGATCCTCAGCAAGAACAATATGAATCACAGTATTTCCTCCTGTTCTTTCGGTTGGAGAACCTTAGGAACACGAATATGAAGGACTGTCTCCTCTGCAGATAGCACTTCTAACGTGCCATTAACAAATTCTAATCGTTCCTCTATTCCACGTAAACCGTGTCCTTTTAGAGAAGCCAGCGGCTCCAATACTCCCACACCATTATCTCTTACATCAATAGTAAATTCAGAACTTGTTTGGTTCATCTCAACAACACACCATGTTGCCTGACTATGCTTAACCACATTCGTTATGGCTTCTTTTAAACACATACAAAGCACATTCTCAACTAAAAGCGGGATATTCTCGAGCTTTGAAGCTCCTGTCAAAGTCCATTCGATTTGTGCCGCCTTTAATATTTGCCCAATCCGTACCACTTCATTTTCTAATTTAGCCCCCCGCATATCGGATACCATTTCCCGCACTTCTTTTAAAGCCGTTCGGGCAGTCTGATTGATCTCGCGAATTTCTTTTTTTGCTTCTGCAGGCGTAATTTCCATTAATTTTTCAGCCAAATCACTTTTTAAGCGAATTAATGAAAGCTTCTGACCAAGCGTATCGTGTAAATCACGTGCAATGCGCTGGCGTTCTTCTAAAACGCTAAGCTTTGAAATTTTTTTATTTGCGTACTCCAATTGATTTTCCAACTTTTCGCGATTCATGCGATTATACATATTAAAGGGCAGTAAAATAATACCAATAACAGTTATGATGACAAAGGGCAATTGGGTGGTTAAGAGATGCGTTTCAAGAAAGAAGCCCATGGTAATAGCGGCAATCGTCGTTACCAAGTGAAGGATGTATAAGGCAAAAAAACCGCCTTTATGCTGAACCTTTCCAATAAAAAAAGCTAAAAATAAAGCTAAATATACGTAGCCAAAATGTAACGTTGTAAAAATACTAATCGCCATTTCCAAGCTAACCGATAAATAAACCCATTTACTTTTAGCAGTGAATGATAGACGGTAGGCAATAAAAAATAAGCTGATTAATAAAATCCCAAAGCCTATATCAGTGAGGGTGGATGAGCGTCTAATTAAATAAAAAGGAAGAATACAAAAGATGATCCATACAAAGGCACTAAGCCCAGTATTCTTAGGAATAATATGAAACCACTGTCGCATAACGCCCTCCATTATCCATTTTATACACCATTTATCTTTTTATATTACTCTCATTATAACAAAGCGTATCACACAAAACTCTCCAATCCATAACTTGGAGAGTTTTTTATGCTTTTATAAAGAGGTAATTTATAACCCGCAAATGGCAATTAAAGGTTACGTCCCGGCTTGATCACACCATTAACCCATGATCTTGGGATTTACCTTACCCCGGCAGAGCCAGCAATAGGGTAAAAAACCAAGGTTTCTTTATCTCGCGTTATTTTTCTTGTATATTTACTGTTTTCTTAAATGTAAGCTCTCTATGTTTTTGTTCCAAAAGTGGCTTTATATCCTTAAAGCTGACAAAGGTCTTATTTTCTTCATCATATAACCGGAAACGGAGGGAGTCGAGACTCGTATATAAGGTAATGACGGTCACATGCTGGAGGGCAGGGGTCGATTGATGCGCCTTTTCCAAAGCATAATTGGGCACCCGGGGGATTAAATGGTGAACATGATGGTACCCTATATTGCCAGTGATCCATTGCAAGGCCTTAGGGAGCTGATAAAAAGAACTCCCCTCAACTGCCGCCTTGACAAAATCCCATTCTTCTTCATTTTCAAAATAAGAATCCTCAAACTGATGCTGGACATAAAAGAGCCAAATCCCCAGCGAACCGGCTACCATTAGAATTGGAAGTTGAATGATCAATAATGCTTTCCAACCAACGAGAAGTATTAACAAGCCATAAAGCACGCAAATGGCACTGTTCATTATATAAGTGTTGATTCTTTCTTTTCGCTTGGCACCTGACCGATTAAAACGATTTTTTACAAGGTATAAGTAAATAGGACCTAATCCAAACAAAATGAAAGGATTTCTGTAAAGCCGATATTGCCATCTTCTCCAAAATGATGCCTGAACATATTCTTCCACAGTCATCACCCAAACATCACCTATCCCACGCTTATCTAAATTGCTGCTGGTTGCATGGTGAATGGCATGCTCATGTTTCCACTGTTCGTAAGGAAATAGCGTGATGATCCCCGTAATCATTCCAAGAATACGATTGGCCTTCTTGCTTTTAAAAAAGGCTAAATGGGCACAATCATGAAAAATGATAAAGATGCGAATTACAAAACTCGCTGCTAATACAGCAATTGGTATCGTCAAGATGATCGATACATGTAAGCTTTCGTAAGCAAGAAACCATAAACAGAAAAAAGGGATAAATGTATTCAGCAATTGTCCAATACTTGTTTTTTTATCAGACTTGGCAAAAGGAGCCACCGCTTTTCGTAGCTCCATGATTTTTTGTTTGCTCATGTCTTCCTCCTTAGTAGGGTAAACCCCCTGCTTTCCTTCATTCTAACGGGGGGAGTCTCCTACTAACAGACACAAACGTCAGCAATCGATTATGACAAATGTCATATAGGCACTAATGGCATTAAAGCGTATTAACCGCAAAAAGCTCCGATCATCAAAGAGCGATAATCGGAACCTTTTTCATTAGTTTAGCTAGTTATGTTCTTATCCGTTCAGCTTTTAATAAGCGTTTAAAGCATTTCCCTATATTAAAATGACTCGCTTTCCAATGACTGCTTGACGGCATCGCTTGAATTATTCCATAAATCGTCGTGTTCTTTTTCTAAAAAGGCCCGTAACAATTGTTTCGATGGGGCATCCATCTGCTCCACAATAATTTTCCCTTTTAGTGCTTTATCGAGATGGTTCACATGCTCTGGCATTGACTTATACCCGGGTCTGATTCGTCTTTCTTCTGTAGATACTAAAATCTCACAGGCGGCTATCCCGCTAATTTTTGGGCCGTTCTTATCGCGATCAACAACCACCCATACAATCCAATACAAATCAGCATCCTCTAAGCCTTCTTTACTCGGCTTAAAGCGCACTCTTTTTTCCACTCGGCTCCGCCCATGCATCGCCTGCATATCAATAAACACGTCTTCTCGTTGTGGATCGACAATAACAGGTGTGACATTATCCAAGTTGATCGTGCCAACACCAAAGCTTCCATCCCCACCAGTAGAATCGCCGCTCAATATCGTAAATTGTTCTTTATTTTTCTTATCAAAGATATCGTTTGACATACTTAACCTCCACTCAATCAGGATATATTCATTTTAGTACGCCTGCTGCTTACACACAAGCTGAGACTATACATGCTCTCTCCTTTTATCCTAATCGATGAATAAACATTGCGCAAACCTCTTGATTGATAAAGGGCTTGATCAGGGCAACCTCCGTTTCAGGACAACTAAGCCGATAGCTATTTTCTTCATCAGCTAAGCAAGAACCCTGAGCATAAAAATGGGAGGCTGCCACAATTTTCTTTGAGCGTGCCCACACTTTCATTTTATAGCTGCCTTCACACGGTAAGATGTAATCCTCAATACCATCATTCCCCTCACTGGTTAAGTGCAGCAAATAATCTCCGGGAAGGCTCCCTTCAACCAGCGTTCCTGTTATTTGATACGGCCGACCTAGCAAGGTTTGTACTTTCTCAAAGCTTCCCTTCGTGACACAATGACGAATGATCGTACTGCTCAATTTACTATTTCCATCACGAATTACTGGAACGACGATAACCGATATACCGATCTGCTGACAAAGCTTAGACAATACCTCCGTTCCAGAGTCATAAGGCTTACCAAAATTAAAGCCTTCACCAACAACAATTGCCTTAACATTAAGGCGCGAGAGATGCTCAAAAACAAAAGTATCCACATCGGTTTTGGCGTATTCTTTTGTAAAACGAACGCGATAAAAACGCGAAACCCCTAACGCTTCTAGCAAGCGTAGCTTTTCATCAATTGGCGTTAAGGCTTTTTTATATGTCTCATTGCCGGTGAGCGCCCAAGCAGGATGTGGAGAAAAGCTCATCACTGCCATTTCGGCTTTTCCCGCAGCTAAATCCGCAGCAACCCGCAGTAACCTTTGATGGCCTAAATGCACGCCATCAAATTTCCCAATACAAAGGACAATAGGCTCCTGATTGCGTGGCGGTTCATATGTGATATCAATGACTTCCATCGTTTTAACACCATTCATTTATATTTTGTATCTTCAAAAGGAAAAAAATTCCTTGTTATAACGTATAAAGGCCTGCTCTTCTCTAGGAACTTCTGAGCTTTCATAGATTGCTTCTGTAGGACATGCGCTGGCACAGGCTCCACAATCAATACACACATCCGGATCGATAAAGTACATGTTACTGCCTTCTTTAATACAATCAACAGGACAGACCTCAACACATTCTGCCCATTTTTCACCTACACAACGTGATGTTACGACAAATGCCACACTTATACAACCCCTTAAAACAATCATTTCCCCTTTTCTCGTTATGCCTATCTGAGGTGAAGCGTGTTTTTACGTTCAGGCATGAGGATCTTCCATGATTAACACCAGGTGTTTTTAAGATTTATAAAATCTAAACACCACAAAAGCAGAAGACCCATATTAGGCCTTCTGCTTCTGAAACATTTGTCTCATCTATTACTGACCAATCGCTTGCAAATATTTTGCTGAGACAACATCCCAGTTAATAATCTTAAAGAAGTTTTCGATATATTCAGGACGACGGTTTTGGTACTTCAAATAATAAGCATGTTCCCAAACATCTAAACCAAGAATGGCTGTTTTCCCTTCCATAATTGGGTTGTCTTGGTTAGGTGTGCTCATCACTTCAAGTTTACCGTCTGCATTCACTACTAGCCAAGCCCATCCTGAACCAAAACGCGACGCAGCAGCATCTGCAAAAATTTCTTTAAATTTCTCAAAGCTGCCAAAAGTACCGGTAATCGCCTCAGCTAATTGGCCTGTCAAAGCATTGCCGGAGGAAGGATCGATGACCTCCCAGAATAAGCTGTGATTCAAATGTCCGCCGCCATTATTTCTGACTGCTGTACGGATAGTTTCTGGTACGGCAGTCAAATCAGCCAACACTTCTTCTAAAGACTTGCTCGCTAACGCTTCTTGTCCTTCAAGCGCCGCATTCAATTTGGTGACATAGGTTTGATGATGCTTACTATAATGAATTTCCATCGTTTCCTTATCAATATAAGGTTCCAATGCATCAAAGCCATAGTTTAAGCTTGGTAATATGTAATTCGCCATCTTCATCATCCTCCTAGGATATAGTTTTTATACTTTATATACAAAAAAGTATATAAAGTATAAAAATAGAATAAATGATCTCAAGTAAAAAAGGCAAACATTTTGCTCAATGTTATTTGAGCTCTTCATTCATCAAGAGTGTTATACTTTTTCTCTGTCCAACTTTAATATATAATTATTTTTTAAGTAAAGAACGTTAAGGGGGTAGGTTCGGATGGCAACCATAACAACGAAGGATAAAATTCTTGAGCTCTTAAAAAAAGAAGTCACGCTAACTGTAGGTGCGTTAACTACCCACCTAGAGATTACTCACATGGCTGTCCGCAAGCACCTCAATAGCTTAGAAAAGGACGGACTGATTAAATCCGTTGAGGTCAAACAGGCCATGGGACGCCCCCTATTAACCTATTCCTTATCTGATAAAGGCGAAAGACTCTTTCCTAACAATTACGAAGGATTAAGCGTCGAATTTTTACAGGATATCAAAGATTTACATGGCGAAGCTTCGATCCATCATTTATTCAAAAGAAGAGAAACACGTCAGAGTGAAAATTATCTTGTGCGCATGGCGAACAAATCCCCGGTTGAGAGGCTCCATGAAATTATCAATATTCAAAATGAAAAAGGCTATATGGCTGAACTGAAGCAGCTTGATGAAAGGACTTTTGAGATAACGGAATACAACTGTCCCATTCTAGCGATTGCCAATGAGTTTAAAGTGGCCTGCCGCTCTGAAACAAGCATGCTCAAACGCGTTCTTACCGCCGATCAGATAGACAGAACCTGCTGCCGAACCGAAGGTCATGCACACTGTAAGTTCGTGATACAGTTTAAATAAGAGGGCGAGACAAAACGAAAAGAGACCACCTTTATACCGAACGATAAGATTGTTAAAGGTGCCAGTGAAACCGGGAATGTAGTCAAAATACGGAGACGCCTACGGGGGACGCGGTGGCGTGATTTCACGAATAAACGATGCGTTGTTCCGAGGAAGCTGACGTTGAAGCGATACGAGTCGACACAGGAACAGGGGATTTTTGGTCATAAATCTTAGGAGCCCTTATAAAAAGGTTTCTCTAGGTGCCTTACATCCTTCAAGGCACTTCGACTAAAAGCATCACATTCATGTGACAACGTCGAAGCTAGCACATCACTCCCACCCCAAAAAGTAAAGGACACTTTTCGAGAACCCGATTGTACGCCCTGAGGCCGTGTCCTTGGAAACCGGAGTGTTTTGATGGGGCGCTTCATGACTTACTTAAAAATTCGAACGCATCCCTTCAAAATTATGAATGCGTTTAGATTCTCTATGTACTGAATACATTTGTCCCAGCCCCTTAAATAATCCTTACTTAGAAATACCTCTTTTCGGGCAATGCCTTCATGCGCAATTTTCCTGCTAAACAAAGGGACAGGCTGCTCGTGTCACCTTTTATCCCCTCCACACATATACAAATGTAATAGGCTAAACACTCATTAACGCCGATACATTCCATATAAAAGGTGAAATGACATGGTGAACTCTGGATTTGTCCCTAATAATTCCAATCTAAAGAAAACAAGTGGAACACCCAATCTGTTTTTTAACACAAAGGATAGCCTCTTTTTTAAAAGGAATGCCCATAATATCGCTTATAAAGTGACCT
The DNA here is from genome assembly GCF_014642655.1 of Pullulanibacillus camelliae. Taxonomy (GTDB): domain Bacteria; phylum Bacillota; class Bacilli; order Bacillales; family Sporolactobacillaceae; genus Pullulanibacillus; species Pullulanibacillus camelliae. The sequence continues at coordinate 186,216 of NZ_BMIR01000002.1, read as the reverse complement.
CTACACAACTCCCTGCCATGGTCGGAGGCGCTTTTGTTGACCTTTATCTAACACAAGGACACATGCGTGAACCGCATTGGCATCCTAATGCTTGGGAGCTTGATGTCATTGTTTCAGGGGAAGCAATGGTCTCCATCGTCGATCCCGATACGAGAACTTTGCACAACTATAAAGCCACAGCAGGACAGGTCGTCTTTATCCCTATGGCATGGTGGCATTGGATTAGGCCCTTATCCGCTAAACTCCACCTCCACTTATTTTTCAACAACGATCAATTTGAATCAGCCGAAGGCTCAGATACACTGCGTTTAACTCCGCCCGAGGTTTTTCAAGCCGCATATGGTGTCAATAGCGAAAAGGTAGCAGAGGCCTTCTCCTCTATTACTGACTCCGTGGTCATTGGACCACCTACAAAGCCTGCGAATGCTCACCAGCATGCAAACGATAAAGTAAATCATGAAATCAGCGTCAACATTAATCATAAGCCGATTGATTTATAGCAAAGATTTCTCATTTACCTCTTAACTGTATGTAAAAAAACTCAGGAGAATGGAAACAAATTCATGGAAAACTGCACCTCCAATTGGTGTTGATGTCAACTCATTGGGGGAGCAGTTTAATTGGTTACCTTCCAAAGATATGGCCCAACCCTTCTTTAATCTGTATGCTCCAAATAAAATAATCGTTCCACCTGCTCCTTTGTAAAATAACCGTTTTTCATATCATGTCGGATCTTTTCAATAGGCCTACGTTCAGGCAATCCATATCCGCCACCAGTAGCTGTGATCAAGGTGACACCGAGAAAGCATACCAAGAGGACCGACTTTTTCACCATTTTTTCTTTTTATAAACAAACGATTGGGGGAACCTCGATGCCTGCCAGAAACACCCCAAGATGGCGATTGACTAGACCCAACCATGTTAATCAGGGAAATTTTTGAATGTTTAAAGGTCGTTGTCTCACCATTAGATTACATAATGTCATTGAAGCTATTAGTACGATGATCCTTCAACTTTTAATCCAATCTATATAGTCACTCGCTATGGGTTTGACATAAACATTAAGAATCACTGTGTTCGTTCTTTCATATTCACGTCACTTTTTGATTACATCATAAGAAGCCGTAAGGACCACCCTCTGGCAGTGGTCTTTAAGATGGATTTGTAATTCAAGAACACGATTAAGCTACCACAATCACTTCAACACCTGACTTGTTTTTATCTCTCCACAATGTTGTTGAATCGCATTTCCCCACAAAAATTTGGTCTAATAAACAACGGATGCCGCCTTGTCAGATAATCGAAAAATCAAGTCCGCTAAATTCTTACTAGACATGTCAAAATCCGCTTCAATCCACTGTTTAATCACACTAAGGCACCCCATAATTAGGTAATTGTAGACGTAACTAGCAACGGATTCAGAACAATTGAGAGAAAGATTTAATTTTAAGTTAAAAAAAGAATTCTCGATAAACACCGATTGGAACGATAGGTTCTCCTGCTTGCATAATAATATACGGAAAATGTCCGCATGTCCTTCAATGTATGATAGCAACGCCTCTAAATATTGTACACTGCCGGCATTGGAATCAATCTTCTTTAAATGCTCTTGTACATGCTCTATCAGTTCATTTTCAATTTCACATAACAGGGCGTACTGATCCGTATAATGGGCATAAAATGTCGAACGGTTTATATCTGAATTCTCGCATATTTCTTTAATTGTTATTTTTCCAATAGGCTTATTGCCCATCAGCTCTATCAAACTATTTCTAAGTAGCTGTCTCGTCAATTTCACTCTTTGGTTTTGCTTCTTAGTGACCATAATGGATAATCCTTTCTTGAGTAAGTTTAGATTAATTTTATTCATTTTGTTGTAGATCCAACAAATTTAACAAAAATGTTTATTACAAAGCAATAGAAAATCAACTGATGGTTGTGAAATCAACACAGTGTCACTATTATAAAATTATCGGGCGAAATGGTCAACAGATAACAAATCTACTGGTTGTAGTCATCATGAAACGATATATGTTGGTGAACTAGACGGCCAGACTTCAGACAAAATCGGCGTACGGTTGGACGCTATTGACCAAGCTAGCAGAGCCTCAATCAAGCTATGCAACGTACTATAGACATAAGGTTTTAGACACTGAACACAGAAGGAGAGTAATTTATGAAGAAGCAAAAAGTTTTCTTAACTGGAGCCACAGGTGGTATGGGTTTCAACGGTCTCAACGAACTATTGAAAGATACGGATAAACAAGATATTGTGATTCTAGTCCAAGATACAGAACGTGATAGAAAGAAGCTAGACGGCTATGAAAATCGAAAAGGACTGACCATTCACTGGGGTGACCTGACAAATTATGATGATGTTTATTCATGTGTAAAAGACGCGGATATTATCTTGCATGTCGCGGCGTTGGTATCTCCAGCCGCTGATTACCACCCCGAGCTTGCAATGAAGGTCAATTACGGCGGAATGAAAAATCTCATCCGAGCAATCAGAGAGCAGAACCGGATGGATACAGTTAAGCTCGTTTCCATTGGTACAATTGCTGAAACTGGCGATAGGATGCCTCCACTCCATTGGGGGCGTGTTGGAGATCCAATAAAGCCAAGTATGTTCGATTATTACGCTGTATCTAAAATTGCGGCGGAACGTCTGTTGATTGAATCGGGTTTGACATACTGGGTGAGCCTTCGACAGACCGGCATTATGGGGCCTGCCATGAGCAAGATTCGAGATGCTATTATGTTTCACAACTGTCTTGATAATGTTTTGGAATATGTTTCCGACCGAGATTCTGGGATTCTGTTGCGCAACCTTGCCCTTTACGATTACACTGGGGAGCTGCCGGAGGAGTTTTGGGGACATATCTATAACATCGGTGGCGGGGAAAGTTGCCGTGTGGATACTTATACCATGTATAAAGTGATGTATGGGGCAATTGGCTTTAAGGACTTAAAATATGTCATCTCACCAAAATGGTATGCGACCCGCAATTTTCACGGTCAGTATTATCTGGATTCGGACAAACTGGATGACTATCTACATTTCCGAAATGATTCCATGCAGTATTTCTATGATGCCTACATTAAAAATCTCGGATTTACAGCTGTGGTATCCCGATTCATCTGTAAATTACCCGGTGGGCAGAGATTTATGGGTAATATCATGAAAAAGATGTTCTTAAAGGACGCCAGAAGCCAACACGGAACGGTGCGGTTTATTGAAGATAATATGGAGGATAGAATCGACGCTTATTGGGGGAGTCGTAAAAATTGGGAAAATACACCTGACACTATTGACGACTTTAAGCCTTTTACAAATTGGGATAAGGTCATCAGAATCGACCACGGATATGACGAAACAAAGCCAGAAAGTGAACTGGACCTTTCAGACATGAAAGGCGCTGCCACTTTTAGGGGGGGAGAATGCCTATCAAATATTATGAATAAAGGGGACTGGAGAAGCAAGCTCAATTTCAAATGTGCTTTTGGGCACAAGTTTACGGCAAGCCCTCGCTTGGTTTTAGAAGGTGGACACTGGTGTCCCCACTGCGAAAGAGACAGTTGGAATTATTCCGCAAGAGCAAAAGTCGATCCATTTTTTGCACAGGTTTGGAATCCTCTTCATGATACGAGTGAACCGGAAAGGGAATATACTAAAATTATTACGGAATTGGATGTTTAATTGTTTATAAGTGAGTAAATTCATAATAATTGAGTCGCATAAATCGCGCTTTATTAATCAATAATTTTAACATGAACCTTCAATCCACTGATAATTAGGATAACGCTTGAAAGTATTTTTGTGGAAGCTCCTCTATTTATGACAGAACAATTTATTGGATTAGGTGACAAAAGCATCAGTAATTAGATGCGTACGGAAAATACTTGTTGAGGTAGAAGCTTATATCTTCTACCTCAACTTTGATTAGATTGTGATCTAACGCTTCAATAGCAAACGCGAGCAGTGGCAAAAGACTTATTAAACGACATTATTCTTTCGCATCATCAACAAGCATTTCTAATGCTTCTCTATCCATATTCCCTTGAATGCCTGGCTTATCGATAAAATAATCCACAATCTCAGACTGAGTGAGTCCTAACTTTTTTTTCATGCCAATAACAATCGTTCTTAAATACTCACTAGATGGCCGGTTAAGTTCTTCTCTATTTAGAGGGGAGGTGGTGGTGAAGGTAAAAATAGGTGAACCCCCCTTATCGCCTAGATATAAAATATTGCCATACCAAGACGCTCTAAAAACCTTACTTTTCTTGCCCATTACCTCTTCCAGATCAAGCTCAACCTGCTCCATGTTATTTTCTTGACCAAGAACATCTAAAAATTGCGCTCTTGTAATTAAATACATCTGACTATACGTCTTAAAGCGTTGATCACACTCCAGGTCAATAAAGCACACCCCTTGCCGGTTCCATCTCTCTGCTTCTTTTGCGAAATAGAGCTGATGGTGCATAATAAATGCTTGCTCATCCACTGGGAGTGATTGATCACGACACCCGCGCTCCATTTTAGTAGACCCAACAGGGATTCCACCTTTTATATAACAAAGAAAACGATCTCTATTAATATTAGAGCCATATGACGCATACCATACATAGTTTTGTTGATACAAATCAGCATCTCCTTATACCTAGTGATTCAAGTTTACTTTTAGTTTATACAAAAAGAGAAGATGCTCGCAAATTATAATTGAGAGCATCCTGATTTTTGAAAATTAATATAAGAAATAAAAGGAAAGCAACCGGCTTTTGACTCTTGCCACTAAGTTATTAACCGTAACTTTTTTAGTGCAAACGACACCCCATCATGATTGACATCCTTAGTGATCATGTTCGCATGCTCCATGAGGTCTGGATGAGCATTCCCCATTGCAACCCCCATGCCAACGTAGGCCAGCATTTCTTTATCATTTAGGCCATCTCCTATTGCTACGGCAGCATCAGGGGAAATGTCAAGATAGTGCAGCAAATAATGAATGCCTACTGCTTTAGACACATGAGCTGGCATAACATCTAAGGCGTATTCATGCCAACGCACAAGGGAGAGCTCTGACATTTGCTCATGATAAAGCCTTTCCTCATGTTTTTGACAATAAAGCATCATTTGAAAGAGCTCTGTCTCCCTCCAAAAATCGGGATTACATTTAGGTGCATAAGCTAATTTCAAATCATTGAAGGATTGAATAATGTGCGGATGATTCTCTTCGTTACAGACGGCTTTTTCATTGTCTAAAAATACTAAGGGATGGCCATGCTCACTTGATAGTTCAACTAATCTTTGGATATATACTTTATTCATTGTAAAGGATTTAACGCCCTTACCCCGATAACACACATACGCACCATTAAAAGATACATAGGAATGAATACCTAGTTCTCTAGCTAATGCACTAAAATGATAGGGGGGCCTTCCTGTTGATAAAACAACCTCTACACGAGACTGCTGTAACTGCTTAATTGCCGCCTTTGTCTCGTTCGATACAATCTTATCTTCATTCACTAATGTTCCATCAATATCTATAAAAACAATTTTATACATTTTGTCTCTACCTTTATCATCTAGTTTTACACTCACATGTTCAATGGTTTTTTCCAAAATGGCTTGATTCATCCAAATGAGTTAAAAAGTTAAAAAGTAACCTCACCGTTTGTTCTAGATCATGTAAACTAATCGTTTCTATAGGTGTATGGGTGTAGCGTGTTGGGATGGAAACGTTGGCCACAGCAACCCCGTATTCTTCAAATACGATAAACGCATTTTCAGTAATAACCCCTACAGCAACTTCCCGCTGATAAGGCACATTATTTACTTCTGAAATCTGTATAAATGCCTGGAGTAATTGCTCATCAGGCAATACCCCTGCCAGCGTTCCTTTGCCATGATAGTTAAGAAATGTCAAAGCGGGCCCACCATCTAAAACAACATCAGAATAATGATTAAGATCAGGTGTGTCACAAGCAGGCGTCACATCTATTCCAATCGATACATCTGGATTAATTTTACGGACAGCTGGTAACACCCCTCTGATATTAAATTCTTCTTGAACACATGCAACGAGGTAAATATCCCAATTAAAGGGGGTTGAAACCGTTGACAGTTGTTCTGCTAATTGTAGAAGAATCGTGCAAGCCACACGATTATCCATCGCTTTATTGGTCACCCAACCATTTTCTCTCTCAATAAAATCAGAATGGTAGCAAGCCCAACACCCAACTTTGACCCCCATAGCCTCTGCCTCTTCTTTAGACTTCACGCCGATATCAATATAAAGGCTCTGTTGGTTAGGCAATGTCCCTTTTTCCTCAGGCTTTAAAAAGTGATAGGCCTTTGTTCCAAATAAGCCGATAACCGTACCTTTTTCACCAATAATATCTACCCTTGAACCTGGCAGAACATTGATATTTGATCCACCTATCCGTTCAATATAAATAAATCCTTTCTCATCAATATATCTAATCATAAAACCAACCTCATCCATGTGACCAAAAATCATTACTTTCTTACTGTCCTCTTTATTGGAAGGAAAATGGCAAATCACATTACCAATCCTATCAACCGTGACCTCATTTGAATACTCAGAAAAATGCATTTTCATATATTGAATCACAGGATCTTCCTTTGAACTGACTGCATTTAATGCCGTCAATTCCTGCAAATACGTCTTCGTTGCTTTCATTTTTATCACCCTATCTTTTTAAAGGCTATCAATTTAAATAATTTTCTTTCTCTCATGGATGATTAATGGCACGTCTTATCGTCTTAATAGCGTGCTTCTTATCTGCATCATTTCTATGCTTGTAAATGTATGAACCTACCACAAAAATATTGGCACCAGCGTCTAAACATTGTTTCGCCGTCTCAGGGGTGATTCCACCATCTACTTCAATGTTGACTTCAACATGACTTTTTTCAATCATATCCCGTAATTCTTGAATTTTGGGGATGACTTCAGGAATAAACCGTTGGCCACCAAAGCCGGGATTAACGCTCATGAGTAATACCATATCCACATCCCTGATGATGTGCTTAATGACTTCTAGTGGTGTTGCAGGGTTTAAGGCGACCGCCACTTGTTTATTGGCACTTTTCACTTGGTAAATCAAACGATGCAAATGAGCGTTTCCTTCTACATGCACCGTAATTGAGTCAGCCCCCGCAGCGATGAATGTTGAGATGTACCTTTCTGGATGCTGAATCATCAAATGAACATCAAAAAATAAATGAGAATGACTGCGAAGAGCTGAAATCACCTGATCACCAAAAGAAATACTAGGCGCAAATTCGCCATCCATCACGTCAAGGTGAAGATAGTCAACACCTGCGTTTTCAACGGCCTCCACTTCCCTTTTAAGATTGGCAAAGTCAGCATTTAATATCGAAGGCGCTATCATATTCTTCATTACATCACCTCAACTGTCTATCACTCGATCATTTCACCGAAGAAGGGCTGTAATAAACGCATCACCTCTTCAGCACTTTGAGCATGCATCATATCTAACAATACATGATTATCCTTAATGATAGCTGTTACCTTTTGAAGCATTTTCAGTTGATCTGAGGGATGGGTAATGGCCAGCATAATCACGATACTTACATTAATTTCCTCACGCGTATCCATTGTTTTAAATAGAACTGGGTGCTCTAAGACACCAATTCCAATACTCCCTTTGTTCACATGCTTAGGATCTGTATGTGGAATTGCTATTCCAACGCTTTGCGTTAATAAACCAGTAGGGTATTCTAATTCTCTTGCAATTAATGCGTCAGTGAAAGACGCCTTTACGTAATTCTTCCTTCTAAAATTTTCACTTAATTGTATGAGCACTTCTTCAGAATGATGAGCTTGTATAGATAACCGAATTAATTCTTCATTTAGTATTAATTGACTTTTGCTATGGTCAATGGTCATACTTATTTTCCTCCAGCCCTCTTTGACATTATAAAATTTCCTTGGTGATCATTGGTCAATAGTAATATTGCTGTCATGCTTCTCTGATTGACTCTGCCGTCTTCTAATGGAAAAATAGATCCCTAATCCTGAAATAATAATTAATGCCACTATACCTAAAATCCCAGGCCTCATCAGTTGAACAATTACGAAGTCAAATACATTTCCTACATAAAGCGCTGACACTTTTGTTCCATTTTTAGCAACATCAAATCCACCATTCTTTGCAAGGTTCGTATAATAAGGCGAAAAGTAGGTTGAAATATATAGAACAAGTACCATATTTATTGTTGAACTAATTAATGTGCGAATCACATCGCCTTTATGCATAATCGTCGCCATACAAATAAAGAAGGGAGCAAATGCTAAATCAGCAAGAGGCAGCACATGATTTCCTGGTAAAAGCGCTGAAAGTAATAGAGTGATGGGAATAATCAATATGCCCACGGTTATTGTTGTTGGATGTCCAAGCGTAACAGCAGAGTCCAAACCGATAAAAAGCTCTTTGCCATGGAATCTCTTATTAAAGAATTTTTTCGCAGCATCTGAGATCGGAAGTAAGCCTTCGACAATAATCCGAATAACTCTCGGAAATAAGATCATGATACCGGCAACGACAATAACAACATTTGCACCTTGCTTAAAGCCTGTTCCAGCGAGAAGACTTAAAATCAGGCCTAAAATGACCCCAATAATCACCGGATCACCGAACATTCCGAATTTTCTTTGGATAAATTGAGTATCCATGTTTCGATTTTTAAGAAAAGGAATGCCATCGAACACTTTATCTAACAAAGCATATAAAGGAACGGTTGAAGTGGCGTACCCCTGACTGATAGAAATACCATCGATCCCAACAACTTTTTGTACTCTTTTTGCGGTAAAGTCTGCAATAATAAGAGAAAATATGGCGTGGAACATGCCAGCTATCAGGCCATAAATAAGATGCCCACTCATCAAGGTTACAATGGAGCCTGTCAATGCATAATGAGAATAATTGAAAATGTCGATGTTCATTGTCTTGGTTAATCTAAGGAGAAGTAAAAGCACATTTAAGCCAAATATAATAGGAATAATCAGCGCTCCCACTGTAGTTGAAAAGGCAATACCTGCTGAAGTACCTGAGCCGACATCAATAACGGTTAGATTTAAGCCAAATCGATCAACCATTGCTTGAACAGCAGGTGATAAATACTGACTAATCAAGCTTACAACTAAATTAAGTCCTAAAAATCCGATACCAACAGTTGCTGCTGCTTTAATAGATTTTAAAATGCTTAACCGAAATAAAAGACCAATGATAATCAAAACTATCGGTACAAAAATGGTCCCTCCAAGGGATAAAATATAATTCATTGCAGCATGCATCGTTTTTCCCCCTCATTTATTTAGTTTTTTAACCTACCTTGACAGAATCTCTATAATCTTTTCCTTTGTTTCCTCTTCACCTAATCCAGTCAAAAAGGGTGCTCCTAAGACATTGGGTACACCAAAATCTGTCTCAACCTTCATACTCGTTACAATCAAATCTGCTGAACTGACTTCATAAGTCAACTCCGATAAAGTACATTGAGTGATAGTATACTCAATATTTGCTTCATCCAATACCGCCCGTACTTTATCCGCAATAATTGTTGATGTCGCAATTCCCCCGCCACAAGCCACTATGACATTTTTCAATTTGTTTTCCCCCTTAATATTTTTATAGATTAAAATCTTTTTTTGATAAATTTGAGTGCTAAGAACGAAACGCCTTCGCCTTTTTCATAAACGCTTCTACTCTTTTTTGGTCTACATGATTTTCGAACTTTCCTTCATATTTAAATGCCGTGCCCACAACTGCACCATCAGCAATGCTCAGCTGTTCCTCTAGGTTATCTATTGTTACTCCTGTATTGGCCAGGACAACTGTTTCAGGAACAATATTTTTAACCTTTTTTAATATTTGCAAATCGGTTTTTGCTCCCGCTGTCAATCCAGAAACACATAAAGCATCGGGTCTATTGTTAAAGACAGTGGATTTCGCAATCTCTTCTATATCACGATCGGCAATATACTTTGCGGCTTCAGGCAAAATATTAAACAACAATTTCACCTTTTCAGCACCGATGTGATGCTGGTGCCTTACGGTTTCTCCAACATTTGTATCCCAAATTCCAAAGTCACTGGCATAAGTTCCTGTAAAAATTTCACGTACAAACTTTGCTCCTGTAGCGGCTGCTAAATCAAGGGAAAGCTTTCCATCCCATAAAACATTCACGCCGAATGGAATCTCAATTTCACTCATTAATTCACCGATAATTCGCGCCATTGCAGCCACAGTTTCTGGTTCAACCTTTGTCAAATAAGGGAGACTAAACTCATTGGAGAACATAACGGCATCAACGCCCCCTCGCTGCAAGGCCCAAAGATCCTTTCTCGCCATTTCTACAACATACTCCATGCCCTTATCTTTATTGTAAGATGGGTCTCCAGGTAAGGGTTGAAAATGGCACATAGCAATAATTGTTTTCTCTGAACCTATTATTTCTTTTAACCAAGTCATCGTATTCTCTCCTCTATCTAATCCTATTTGTTTTCTAGCCCAACACGGGGTGTCTCTACCATGATTTGACGCTCTTGAAGCATTTGAACATCCTCTTCAGAAATGCAATCATCAGTGAGGATCCTATCTAAAATGTCCAAGTCGGCAATTTTTGCAAAACCCGTTTTATTAAATTTACTGCTGTCTACGAGCAAAATATTTTCTTGGGCAACAGAGAGCATTGCCCTTTTGATATTGAGCTCTTCAATATTGGAATTGGTTATTCCCTTTTTAAAATCAACAGCATCAGCTCCTAAAAAGACCTTATCAACATTTAATTGTTTTAATACATTTTCAGCTAGTGGGCCTATTAGACTATAAACCCCCTTTCTTTTTTGCCCACCGATAACGACGAGATCAATATCGTCATTATCACTAAGAATCATTGCTATTTTTATATCATTGGTGATTACAGTTACATTTTTCACCGAAAGCATCTTCGTTGCTAGCATCAATGTTGTTGAACCGGTATCCAAAATGACTGTCTCACCTGAATGAATATGCTTAAGAGCCATCTCTGCTATGCTTTCTTTCTCTTCTCTTGCTTCTTTTTCTTTTACCGCATTTTTAGGCTCAAAATTGGTGCCTTTTCTCCTTTTACTTGTTGCCCCACCATGCACTCGAATAATCAAATCTTGCCCCTCTAATTCCTTTAAGTCCCTAAGTACAGTTGGTTTGGAGACATTAAACACTTCAGTTAATTCTTGGATATTGACTGTTCCTTTTTCATCTACATACTCTAAAATCTTTTCTAAGCGTTCAATTGGAAGCATATTTAATCACCTATTATTTTGATTTACTTTGATCATTTTATGAATTTTAATGATTTATTATGATTTAATTTGATAATATCATGATTTGTTTTGAATCACAACATTATTTTATGACTTTTTAATATTTTCTTATTTTAAATTAAAAAAGCTTAGATTATACTTCACCACTTCGCTAGGCACAGCCTGATGTGATCTTTCAAATCATACACTAATGTTGTTGGCAATCTTCATGTTGCAAAAGCCAAGGCATACTTATAAGGACATCCCGCAAAGTTATACATTCTAATCATGAGAAAAACCAGGCTTAAAAGCGTGCCCGGTCCTGGTCTAGCTATAAGAGCATCATCAGATATGGAAGAGGCTTCATTGCCTGGTCAAGCGGATTGGAGCGCCGCTGACTCATGATGCAATACGAGAGTCCTGCGTGAAGTAGGAAATCGGTAAGACCCCGCAACGCGCGGCGCAAAGGGCTTATCACTCCCCCGCGGAAAGCGAGCGGCATGGAGCAGAAACGTTTGCTGTCCTCATGATCAGAAATTTTATACTTTTGTATGAAAACAAACGTATGTCATCTAGTAAAACCTACATAGTCTTGTCAATACTGAACGAAGACATACACGCTTATCAAAAGTTTCATGGGGGAGGGTGGCTACGCGAATGCGAAGCCACAGTGGTTTCTTATCTTTTTAGAAAACTTGGCTTGCACCACTTCGCTGGTACTCCTGATGTGATTTTTGCAAATCACACACTTAGGTTTTCGCCAAGCCTTAAAAGGTAAAAGCCAAAGTTACACTTATACTCTCTTCCTTTGAGAGCGTCAACGAAATTATAAATTCCGATAGTAAAAAATAGACTCCGTTATCGGAGTCCCTAAAAAAGCAATAAACACTAGATATGGGGTTTTAACATCCACGCACCACATTGAAGTCCATTTGTTTTTTAAAGTTATAAATAGTTACTCAAAAGACGGCACTATAGTAAGTAATTCACATCATTGGCCACTCTGATTCCTGATTGAACAGCGCCTTCGATCCATGCAGGATGGGTGGAGGTATGTTCACCAGCAAAATAGACTCTACCTTCAGGGGTATAGATAGACGGGTAAAGATCGGTTTCTTGATTGGGCTTGAACATGGAAAAAGCCGCCCCGCCAGTATAGCGGTATTGCGACCAGCTATGAGAGGCACCAACTAAAAAGTCGTCATAAATCTGCTCGCCATGAACGGTAGCTAAATTATCCAAGGCATTGCGAATCCGATCTGGTTCAGGAATATTATCCCAAGAAAGTGTATCGTCTTCCCACGTATAACTCGCCAATACAATCCCAGAGCCTGTCGAACCAATAAGATGGCTTGGATAATAAGCAAAGCGAATGGGCAAATCTGTGGCTAAGCTTCCTCCTTTCAGACCTTCTCCTTCCCAAAAACGATGACGAAATTGCAAACCAATTTTGGTCGAAGGGACATAATGCAGCTCGCGAATCGCCTTGCGTTTATTATGGGAAAAAGAGTGACGCGGTTCTATCTCGACAAATTTAAGCATTGTAAAAGGAATGGTTAAGATGACCAAATCACCCGTTGTTTGTAACGGGCGCTGACTTTGTGTATGAATGGAGTGGATCGTCACTTGATGAGGCTCTTGGGAGATTTTTATCATTTGTTGATTTAAAAAAATATTATCCTTTAATTGCGACATAAAGGCTTGAGGGAGATGGTCGTTTCCCCCCTTTATTTCGTAAAATAGCATGTTTGGTGTAAGCAAAGGAAGAAGCTCACGAAGAATAGCCGGGAAGGAGAGATTAGGAAACCCCTCAAGTCCCAGTAAAACTTTACATAATTCCACAGCGCCTGAAGAAAGTGAAGCGCCAACAGGATTATATCTCAAGAAAGTCTCCATCGAATATCTATCAAATTGTCTTATCACCTGCTGCCAATGCTTCAGAGGGTCCTGCTGAATATAATCGATGACAGGCTGTATGGCTGCAAGCAACAGTTGACCTGCTGTCTTGCCTTTTTCATGGGGGGCAACGGGATAACGCAAAATATCTGGATGCTGCTGATAATTTTTTCGAGTGGTTTTAACGCCGTTGGCAAAAATAATATCATTAGGCGTCGTATTGACAAAAGCATTGATCTCTAAACCAAATTTCTTAATATATTCAATCACAAGTTCATGATGGCTAGGAATCCGCATGGCACCAACATCAAGATAGAGGTCATCTACAAATGGCTCTCTTAACGTATAAATTCGTCCGCCCACCCTCTGAGTCGCTTCTAAAATAACAACCTCATGACCGGCTTCTTTTAAGAGAGATGCTGTCACTAGTCCCGCCATTCCCGCTCCAACCACAATTATTTTTTTAGGATGCGGTGTTCTCGCCAAACCATTTCTGATGATAGATAGCATCTGCTTTGAAGTTAATGGCATTAGTACTCCCTCCCCGTGTGTAAGTCCAAATCGTTACGATGATCAATGACTCCGATCCACTATCTATAATTATGGAATTTCTTCATTAAAATGTCTTTAACTCGTTGATAATAATGAAATCCTTATACTAGGAGGGAGTAAACTTTTATAGTTTACGAGCGAGCTTCCTACCTACCTTTTTATCATTTTTTAACCGCTGAATAATTGCCTGAGTGACTTCTTTTGTTGTTGCTATGCCACCGATATCCACTGTTTTAATCCCATCGGCTAAGACCGCTTCCATGACCTCTAATAATTTTTGTCCAAGTTCTACTTCACCAAGGTGATCAAGCATCATTTTCGCCGTCCAAATTTGTCCCACAGGATTGGCAATCCCTTTGCCATAAATATCTGGTGCAGAACCGTGGACCGGTTCAAACATCGATGGATATTTACCATTCACGTTAATATTAGCGGCAGGAGCAATCCCGATACTGCCCATAATGGCGCCACCAATATCAGTGAGAATGTCACCAAATAAATTACTGGCGACAACCACATCAAATTGCTCAGGGCGCGTAACGAAATAGGCAGCCAGCGCATCAATATGATAGGAAGCCGTTTTTACTTCAGGATAATCCACCTTTACTTTCTGAAAAACTTCGTCCCAAAAGGGCATGGAATGAACAATACCATTGGACTTTGTCGCACTGGTCACATGACCGTTTCGTTCACGCGCCAAATCAAAGGCATAGCGCATCGCACGTTCTGTTCCCTTCCGTGTAAATACCGCATTCTGGATGGCAATCTCATCCTCATCTTTATGTATTCGACCACCAACCTCACTATACTCGCCTTCACTATTTTCTCTTACAACTATGAAATCAAAGGCCTTTGGATGGACTAATGGGGACTGCAGTCCCTCAAAATAACGAGCTGGGCGGATATTGATAGATTGTTCAAATTCTCGGCGAATTTTAATCAGCAATCCCCAGAGAGAAACATGATCGGGTACCAATTGTGGATTGCCAACCGCACCGAGAAAAATGGCATCAAAGCCTTGTAGGATTTGAATACCATCCTCCGGCATCATCTGCCCGTGTTCTATGTAATACTCACAGTTCCACGGAAATTGGGTAAATTGAAAAGCTAATCCACCGTGAATTTCCGCAAGGGTATTTAAAACACTTAAAGCCTCCGGCACCACTTCTTTTCCAATACCATCACCAGGAATAACAGCAATATCAAAAGTCTTCATTATCTCTTCTCCTTCTTACACAAATGGTTTTCTTTTAAATTGGACATCGTAGCCTCCTAGCGCAGACAGGCCTTATTCTAAAACGATTGATCATGTGATTGACATTATTACACCTGCATAGGCTGACCCTTAAAATCAATGAATGAAGATGAAGCTTGAATGTGCTTTTTTCTTTCAATAATATCAACGATACCGTTTGCTGCTTCTTGAGGAGAAAGTGGGGCATCCTGCCCTCCCATATCGGTTTGCATCCAACCAGGATGGATCGCCAACACCGAAATGTCTGTCCCCTTTAAGGCGTGGCGAAGCTGCTCTGTAAACATGTTCAGTGCATGCTTTGACATCGCATAAGGATAGTCACCACCGTAAGCGTTGGCAAAGCTCCCTGCTTCCGAAGAAATATTAATGATGCCCGCTTGATCTCCTCGTGATAGGATTGGCAAAAAATGCTTGATAACCCGCATTGGTCCATAGACATTGACATTAAATGTTTTATGGACCTCGTTCATATCCAATTCTTCGATCCTTTTATCACGTTCGGTTAATAAGCCAGCGTTATTAATAATTGCATCAATGGTACCAACCGATGCCTTCACATGCTGTGCTGCATGATCACATGTACTTTCCTCCGTGATGTCTAGGGGTAAGATCATCAGTTGCTTTGGAAACAATGTCTGAAGCTGTTCTAAAGCTTCTGTCCGGTCTCCTTGCTCACGAACACCTGCAAAAACAGTGTGTCCCCGTTTGATGCTAACGGTTGTCAATGCTAAACCCAACCCTCTATTAGCACCTGTCACTAATAGCTTCATATACTTCTTCCTTTCTAATGGAATGACTCCTCAAACTGCCGATCACCAGACCCATTGTTCTTTGAAAATTATAATAATAAACGTTATACTGCTATTATAATGGAAAACGCTTAAATACTTGAAACATTTAAGCTTCCTACTCTCAATGTTAGGAGGACATAACATGATAAGGTTCGAACCATTTACATAACGCCGTATTTATGATGTTCGAGGACCTCCTTATATAAGAAAGCTTTTTTATACGACTCATTTTAGGAGGGACGTACATGCGATCAGAACAAGAAATGATGGCGTTAGTTTTAAGAGTAGCCCAAGAGGATCAGCGTATAAGGGCCGTTGCAATGAATGGATCAAGGACAAATCCAAACGCACCTAAAGATCCATTTCAAGATTATGACATTGTCTATCTCGTCAAAGAGTTCCCATCTTTTATAAAAGAGCCACAGTGGATCAATCATTTTGGAGACCGCATCATCATGCAAACACCTGACGATATGACACTGTTTCCCTCTGAATCCCGTGACCGTTTTGCCTATCTTCTCCTGTTTACTGATGGGAATCGCATCGATTTAACCCTCATTCCCTTCGAGCAGAAGGAGCGCTATTGCCACGAGGATAAGTTAACCATTGTTTTATTGGATAAAGACAACGCTCTTCCTGCTATACCTTCACCAACGGATAGAGAGTATTGGGTTCAACACCCCACCTCTACCTGCTTTTCTGACTGTTGTAATGAATTCTGGTGGGTGTCGACCTACGTCGTCAAGGGATTGTGGCGTCAAGAAATCCTTTATGCCATAGATCATTTATCCATCGTAAGGGCCATGCTTCTAAAAATGCTAGAATGGAAGGTCGGCATAGAGACACAATTTTCACTTAGCGTCGGAAAAAATAGCAAATATTTAGAGCGCTATCTTGATGCAGAAACGTGGCAAAAACTTTTAATGACCTATCCCAGCGGTGACTATGAGCAGGTTTGGCAAGCTTTATTTACAATGACCACTTTATTTGAACAGGTTGCACTCGAAGTAGCCGAACGTTTGGATCTCCAGTATTCATTGGCAGAAGCCAGGAAGGTTAAAGCCCATCTTAAACACGTCAAGACGCTAGATCCAAATGCGACAGCAATTTATTGATGAGAAAAATCGAGAAAATGATCAGCTTTTTTTGTTAAGAATTTAATAAAAGCAGCCCTCGTAGCAGTAGCTTTTTGTTATCTTATAAATTTTGCCCATTATTTGTTGCGTGGAAAAAGCCTTGTACGCTATGGTGTATAAGGCCTTTTACTTACCATTAAAGGCATTGACGCCTAATCCCCAAAAAAGCTTATCCTATTAATTTGAAGAGGACGATGAATTGGCCGCCACAGAAGCAGCAGTAACTGAAGCTATAATGGACGCCTGCATCGCTTTTATCGTCTCTGACACCGCCTGACCATATGGCTGTTCTTTTAAGAGTATATCGATCCTTTTTTTCGCTGATTTATAGTCATTTTTAGAAAAAATGACTTTGATGGCATCACATGCTTTTAAAAGCGCGACAAGCATCACGGTTTTGACCTCCGTCTCAGTCTCTCCCAATACTGCCTCTCTCACTTTTTGACGAATGGTTGCCTCTATACCTGAATCAGTGGAAGGATAGACCCTTTTTTTAAAAAAGATAAAATAGGGCTTTTCTTTTTTTGTAAGGATTCCCTTTGTTTGAAGGCGGTCTAAAAATAATTGACGATAGCGCTTAGACCTGACTTGTCGCCCAAGAACTTGTACCCAATACTTTATTTTCCTTCGTCTAGAATGGGATTGATCTTTTTGTTTTAGAAAGCTAAACAATTGATATAGGAACGGATCTTGAAGATCCTGCCCATCTTGAAATAACAGCACATGATCTTGATACTTCACAGCACCTATTAGCGCGAACTCCATTAGTACAGCCCCAGCGATCCCATAAGGTAAACCAAAGGATGCCGATGACAGCACAGTCCCTTTTTCATCATCATAAGCGACAAGAAGTAATTCTTCAGCTAAAGTTAACAAGTTAGCCCCCCCTTATTTCCTAATAGGATTTACGAATGATATGCAAAAAAGTTCCCGACAAGGCTTTTTCGTTTAACTTGCATTAAGAAAAACCGGGCAAAAAGCATGCCCGGTCCTTGCTTGGTATAGAGCATCATCCAATATGAAAGAGGCTTCATTGCCTGATCAAGTGGATGGGAGCGCAAGGCGCGCGATTCGGAACACTCTAAAATCGTGTGTTCCTCGGGCGCCGCTGACTCATGATGCGGAGACTAGAGTCCTGCGGGAAGTGGGAGAGCGGTAAAACCTTAGCAGTGCGAAGGCGCGAGGAAGCTTACCACTCCCGCGGAAAGCGAGCGGCCTGGAGCGGAAATCCGCACCGTCCTCATGATCAGAAATTTTATACTTTCTGATCTTTAGAAAAAGGCGACAGCTGCATAGCTATCGCCGTGTTTATCGATCATAAGGTATTCACTACTCATTTTCATGAAAACGAGGTTATCGTCCGCAATTATTGATGCCCAAGTACACCATGCGGAACATAAGGTTCTTCGAGACGGGTAATTTCCTCTGGTGTCAGTTCTATTGAGAGAGCGGCTACCGCATCTTCTAAATGACTCATCTTTGTCGTACCTATTATTGGAGCGGTCACAGGTTCTTTTTGTAAGACCCATGCTAGCGCAATTTGAGCACGCGGCACACTACGTTCAGCTGCTACTTCCGCCACTCTTTCAACGACGGCTTTATCTGCCGCTTGTGTGTTTGCATAAAGAGTCTGGCCAAATTTATCTGTTTCTGAGCGATAGCTTGTTTCATCCCAATTCCGTGTCAGCTTTCCTCGTGCCAGCGGACTCCAAGGAATAACACCGATTCCCTCATCTTTACATAGAGGCAGCATCTCACGTTCCTCTTCTCGGTATAAAAGGTTGAGATAATTTTGCATGGAAACAAAACGCGTCCAGCCATGTGTCTCTGCAACATGTAGGGCTTTGGAGAACTGCCAGGCATACATGGATGACGCACCAATATACCTTGCCTTTCCGGCCTTGACTACATCGTGCAGGGCTTCCATTGTTTCTTCAATCGGCGTTTGCGGGTCCCATCTATGTATCTGATAAAGGTCAACATAATCTGTTCCCAATCTCATTAGACTATTATCGATTTCCGTCATTATCGCTTTCCTTGAAAGTCCTCCACCATTAGGTCCCTGATGCATTCTCCCATGAACCTTCGTTGCAATGACCACTTCATCACGTCTGGTGAAATCCTTTAACGCGCGACCGACAATTTCCTCACTTGTTCCATCGGAGTACACATTAGCGGTATCAAAGAAATTTATTCCCAAATCAAGAGCCCGCTTGATGATAGGCCGACTTTTCTCCTCATCTAATACCCACTGATGATTCCCACGTTCTGGTACACCAAAACTCATACAGCCAATGCACAAGCGTGAGACATCAAGACCTGTGTTTCCAAGCTTCACATATTCCATGTTTGCACTCTCCTTTGTTCAATTAATACTTGCCACCCCATCACATGCTAACCTACACCATTTACTTCTCTATTTATTTTATTATCAGTATAAGCGACTGCAATCATCGATTGCCACCAATATGCATCGATTTAAAATAAGGATACATATCACAATAAGGGACTTGTATTATTTTTCAAATGATAAGGATATATAAGATTTTAGATTCTGAATCTCTCGTCCCTTGCATTCCCATTCACTTGACCTGCGATGAAGCCTCTTCCGTATGAGGCTTATCCCCAAATAAAAGCCTTTAATCCCTTCACCCTGTCACATCAGTTACCTTTTCTTCGAGGCTTTCAAATCACTTTCTCTTTCAGACTCTCTTTTAACCTCTCACTGTATAACCCACAAGCAATTGGATAAATTACTACTATTGAAACCAATTCTAAGGAGTGTACACGATTATGATCGCCCCTAACTCCTCAAATAGCTCTAATAGAGATTTACCTATACAGAAAACAGTAGGGCACTATTTATTTGACTGCCTGTATCAGGAAGGCATCACAGATATATTTGGCGTGCCAGGTGATTATAATTTTTCCCTTCTTGATACGCTTGAAAAATATAAGGGCATCCAGTTTGTCAATGGCCGAAATGAGCTGGATTCGGGTTATGCTGCGGACGCTTATGCACGATTAAAAGGGTTAGCCGCACTGATTACAACCTTTGGTGTCGGAGAGATGAGTACTTGTAATAGCATTGCGGGTGCCAATAGTGAAAATATCCCCCTTATCCATATTGTAGGCGCACCGCCCTCCATGGCGCAGCAACAGCATAAACTGATGCATCACACGTTAATGGATGGAAATTATGACGTGTTTCGTAAAGTCTATGAACCGATCACAGCCTATACAGCTGTCCTCACACCAGAAAATGCTACTATAGAAATTCCGCTAGCTATCCAAATGGCTAAGGAGAAAAAGAAGCCTGTCTATTTAATGATCGCCATTGATTTAGTCGCTAAACCCATCATCCAGCGTTTCACGCAGCAGCCGGCACCAGAAACAACACAACCGCAAAGCTTACAGGCTGCCGTTGATCACGCCATGCAGCTTTTAAAGCAAGCACAGAATGCCGTAGTGTTAGTCGATGTTAGAGCAATGCGTTTTCATCTTGAAGAGCCTGTTTTACAGCTTGCCGAAGCTTTGACTATTCCTGTTGCCACCACACTTTATGGAAAAGGGGCTTTCGATGAAAGTCATCCGCAATTTATTGGTACATACGGCGGAGCTTTTGGAAGGCAAGAGGTTCGCACGGCTGTTGAAAGGGCCGATTGTGTGATTGCCATTGGCTTATTATGGGCAGATAGCAATACTGCCAATTTTACGGCCAGGCTTGATCCCCTCCGTCTCATTCAAATACAACCCGATCACGTTAAAATCGGTGTAGCAGAATATCCGCATATCATGGCAAAGGACATGCTCCAAGCGTTACAAAGGAGTGGTTTTCGTCAACGAAGTCCGGTGATCAAGGGCGATTTCACCTATGATGCTTTGATTAGTGAACCTGATCAACTATTAACAGCTGCGACTTATTATCCTCGCTTTCAAAACATGTTGAAGGAAAACGACATTCTTGTTGTTGAAACGGGCACCTTTTACTATGGCATCGGACAAGTCAAGCTTCCGCGTGGCACAACAGTGATTGCCCAAGGCGGCTGGCAGTCTATTGGTTATGCTACACCAGCGACTTACGGCGCTTGCATCGCTGCCCCGCGGCGCCGGGTTCTTTTATTTACAGGAGATGGCTCATTACAATTGACCGTCCAAGAGATCAGTTCCATGCTGGTTCATGGCTGCAAGCCCATCATTTTTGTGCTCAATAATCAGGGCTATACTATTGAGAAATATTTAAATGTCAAAACTGAAAACCAGGCGTATAACAGAGTGCCCAATTGGTCCTATACAAAGCTTGCCGAAGCCTTTGGCGGCGATGCTTTTTCTATCAGTGTCCGCACCAACGGGGAGCTCGATGACGCCATTAAGCGAGCAGAGACAGACTGCCAGGCCAGGCTGTGCTTAATTGAACTGATCGTAGAAGATGCCATGGACGCGCCAGACTATATGCAGCACATGCGTCAGTATCTTGAGAAACAAGAAAAATTGAGGCATAGGGAGTAAATCCATCCATGCCTCAATTTGTGTCATTTAATTTTTAATTTTGTTAGTGAGCCTTTATGGTTATAGTGGCATTGGTCTTCCATTAAAATCGATGAATGAAATTTTACTATAAACATTCACCTTATTCTCAATAATATTATAAACACCATTGGCGGTATTCTCGGGATCGTATGGCGCTTCTTCTCCGCCCATATCCGTTTTCATCCATCCTGGATGAACTGCATAGACACGAATCCCTCTTTCTTTCAAGTATTCTCTCAGTCTTTCTGAAAACATATTAAGCGCTGTTTTCGACATGCTATATGGATAATTGGTGGGAAACGCATTCAAAATGGTCCCAGCCTCTGATGAAATGTTGATAATCGCTTGCTGTTCACCAGAGGGTGTCATAAGTGGTAAGAAGTTGCGAATCACTCGCATAGGGCCGAAGGTATTGACTTCAAAGGTGCGGATCAATTGCCGCATATCTAAGTCTTCAATGGTTTTATCCCTTTCTACAAGTATGCCTGCATTGTTAATAATGACATCAATGCCTCCCAATGTCTCCCGAACATAGTGTGCTGCCGCACTTAAGGTTGATTCTTTGGTGACGTCCAGTTGGATAATATGAAGCCGCTCATTAAAACGCTCCTTTAAAGCGCGGAATGCTTTGCCACCCTCTTCAAGGACTCTTACCCCAGCAACAATGGTATTGCCTTTTTCTAAACCAATCTTTGTAAATTGATAACCTAAACCACGATTGGCGCCTGTGATGACAATTCTCAACACGTTTTCCCTCCCTTAAGTTAATCACTCTTTATACAACAATAGAATCTCTTTTTAGGAGACTGAACGCCTTATTTGCTATGAACAGATTTTATCGTAATATTCTCTTGTCTCGCTAATTGCCGGATATACTCTGCCCCTTGCTTGTATTCGTCATCCTTCTGCAAGTGCTCCAATAATACAGGCATGTCAGAAGATAGCTTATTCACTTCATTTAGAAACACTTTATAATCTAGCCTGCCATTTCCTGGCCAGGTTTCCTCTAAATGAACGGTTAGATGATCGCGTAACACAATATCCTTTGCATGACAGCTTTTAATATATGGACCTAGCCTTTTGAAGCAATCCCTTAAAAATTCCGCATTTGCGTAGTAACGCTCAACACTTGAAATCATATTCATTGGATCAAGATGAACGGCGAATTGCGGTCTATCTATTGCAGCAATAAGTCGCAGATAGGAATCCACATCATACGGATACATCCAAGGCATAGGCTCTAAGGTATAAAACGTATGCTTGGGCTTTACAGCATCAATAATCGTTCTGATTGTATCAACAATTAATGCAAAGGTATCTTCTGTTATATTGTCAGGATGTGGCCCATCCCACTTCGTACTCTTTGAACCCGCGATGTTAACGCAACAACACGCGCCAATCCGTTCAGCTACCTGTAATTGCTCTTGACAGTATTGAATAGCCTGTTCTCTCACTTCTTCATCCATACTCAGAGGATTGCTCCATGCTCCAACCTCTGCAATGACAATGCCTGTTGATTTTGCCGCTTGCTGATAGGTATCTTGTAATTCCTTTTGTGCAATACCAACATTTTTAGGTAAGGCTGCGCACGTGTAATCATGCTCTATTAATTGCTTTATCCATTGGTCTGGGTCAGCAGCTTGAACAGGACCTCCTAATCGCATATTTCGAGCCTCCTAAGTCTGTTATAGACTGTTATAGAAAATATTTTCACTCAACGTTTTCCCAAGTCAATGTGTGAACCGAACGCGTGACTGCGTCAAGCACTTTATTTCCCTGCCAACCATCATAAAAATTAGGACTTGCCTCTTCTCCAGTGACAATGGCTTGAATAAAATCCGCGAACTGATTAACAAAGGTATTTTGATAGCCGATGATATGACCAGGTGGCCACCAGTGTTGAATATAGGGATGAACATCCTCTGTTACCAAAATGGTCCGAAACCCTTGAACATCAACCGCATCGTCCTTCGACCAATAGTGCAGCTCATTCATTCTTTCAAAATTAAAAACCATTGACCCTTTGCTGCCATTGATTTCAATGCCTTCATGATTCTTTCTGCCACTTGCCAATCTTGAACTCTCAAATGTCCCCATTGCCCCGCACTTGAACTCAGCAAGAAAGTGGTTGGCATCCTCAACTGTTACCTCATCCCACCTCTCAGCATCACTGCTCGCATGAAGATTTGAACTCAAGCTCTGTGGCGTAGTCACTTTAGGACGTTTTTTAATAAATGTTTTTTTCATACCAACAACCCGATCAATCTCTCCAATCAAGAATCTTGCCAAATCAATGAGATGCGAATTCAAGTCCCCATGAGGACCAGATCCTGATACTTCTTTTTTCAACTTCCAATTTACAGGAAAAGAAGGATCTGTTAGCCAATCTTGAAGATAAACTCCTCGAAAATGATAAATGTCGCCTAACTTACCTTCCTCAATTAATTTTCTCATTAGACTGACTGCCGGTACCCGGCGATAATTATGCCCTAGCATATGAACAACCTGAGCACGTTTCGCAGCATCAAGCATTTCTTTTGCTTGGTCTGCATTCAGTCCTAAAGGCTTCTCACACAGAACATGCTTCCCCGCTTTTACCGCGGTTACAGCTATCTCCATATGCGAGGCCGTTGGGGTGGCTACGATCACGATGTCAATATCTGCTCTCTCTATCACTTGCCTCCAATCGGTTGCGTACGCTTCCCATCCATATGTCTCAGCAGCTTGTTTCACTAGATGCTCCGTGCGACCGACAATCACTTTTTTTGTAATCTTCACTGTGTTATCAAAGAAAAAAGAAACATTATTCATGGCATAACTGTGTACTTTGCCCATAAAGTTATAACCAATTAGTGCTACATTAAATTCCTTCATACCCTGCACCCTTTTTTAGTTGTTCATAACCAAACCAACAATCGTTCAATGCCACTTCATCAGCCCCGCACCCATAGAATCTTGTTATGAGCTCGAGTCCAGTTCCTTCAATCGTTTGGTTTACACCATATATTTTTGTAATTCTGCTTCATTCAGCTCGATTCCTAACCCAGGTAATTTTGAAGGAATCATATAGCCTTCATCAAATTCAAAAGGTTGTTTCACAAGTAATTGGTGAAAGCCATTCATTTTCTCAATGATTTCTTGTATTAAGAAATTAGGACTGCAAGCTGAAATTTGCGCCTGAGCGCCATACATGATCGGCCCACCGTGGAAATGGGGGGTGATCTGAGCATGGAAGGCTTCTGCTGCTCCCGCTATTTTTTTAGATTCTAATATCCCACCAACAGAGCCTAAATCAATCTGCAAGATATCTGCCGCTTGACTTGTTAATAAGCCAATCAATTCAAATTTTGTCGCTAATCGTTCTCCTGTACAAATCGGGATGCTGGTGTATTCGTTCAACCTTGCCATCTGTTCAAAATTTTCTGGCGGCAATGGCTCCTCAAACCATAATGGATCATATTTTTCCATACGTTTGGCAAAGCGAATAGCAGCAGCTCCAGTATATTGCCCATGCGTGCCAATGATAATGTCGCAGCGGTCCCCCACAGCTTCTCTAATGAGACGAATCGTCTTTTCCGCCCGAGCAAGCATACCCAAAGAAGGCTGCCAAGGGGGAACGACGCCTTCAAAATCTAATACAGGGTCCAATTTAATGGCATTAAACCCTTGTTCACAATAGTATAGCGCGCGTTCAGCACAAGCTTCGGGGTTCTTCCACAAATCCCTATGTAGATCCTTTTCATTTTCCGGATATAAATACGTATAAGATCGAAGACGCTCGTGGTACAAACCGCCCAGCAATTCATAGATTGGT
The DNA here is from genome assembly GCF_014642655.1 of Pullulanibacillus camelliae. Lineage (GTDB taxonomy): Bacteria > Bacillota > Bacilli > Bacillales > Sporolactobacillaceae > Pullulanibacillus > Pullulanibacillus camelliae. The sequence continues at coordinate 160,903 of NZ_BMIR01000002.1, read as the reverse complement.
TTGTCTAAAGCCTTACCAATAATATCCCAGCATGCGGTTTCAACTGCCGTTAAAATCGTCATCTTTGGTAAATCGGCATGCCCATAACAATAGTAATGAAAGATATTTTGCCACATTAACTCTACTTTAAAGGGGTCTTGCCCAATCACGTATTGATCGACCATATCATGGAACATCGCTCGAAAGGCAACAGGATTGCGCGTAATAAAATGCATATTTGCTTCTCCCCAGCCAACAACGCCATCATCAGTCGTCAATTTAATCAGATACCAATAGTCTCCACCTTTATCTGGTAGTGGATTTTTTATGATAAATGTCTCTGCACTAGTAATCTTCAATCTATGATAACTCCTTCTCCTTAAGTGACTTTCTTTCTCTGATTGTATTATCGCGATTCAATATAAGCGGCATCAGCCGACACCGCCTATACCTGCGCTATGAATGCTAAAAGCCTTTACTTATTTTGTTAACTGTGGACATTCAGGATGATATTGCATAAATTCAATACGATTGCCATCAGGGTCCTTCACCCAACACTGATAATTAAGATCCAATCCTTGCTTTGGCTCAACATCTAAAGTAAGTCCCTTGCTTTTAATATGATCAGCGATCGCATGGATGTCATCGACCTCTAAGCATAAATGGTTATAGCCAGTTGTAGCCATATCAACTTTGTTTTTGGTGGTTCCTCCGTAAAACAGCTCAATAAAATTGTCTTTATTAATCTTGATATAAACGATCCAAGGCTTATCCTCCCGATCATGAAGCTCAAATAATTTTTGAAAGCCAAGAACCCCACAATAAAATTCCAAAGCCTTTTCCATATCCTCTACCACATATGCTGTATGTCCAATCCCTTTAATCATTTTTCTTCCTCCTCATTTTTGTCCAATTTCTTTAAATTCAATGGTCACGCCAAGACGATCCTCTGTTTCAAAATAAGCATAGCGTTCATGACCTTTTTCTGTCTTTTGAATCATCCCTATTCCCTGACTCTCCATAAAGTTGGCATGCTCTTCAAACCCGTCAATATTAAAAGCGAGATAGTGCACACCTTGTCCATGCTTCTCTTGAAATTCAGTCCAAGGACTTGGATGGTTGAGAGGCTCGATTAATTCGATATAGACAGGTCTTAGAGGAATGACAGCAGTCTTACACCCTGTTTGCCTATATTCACCTCTATACAAATTATTTTTGTTAGCTGTCTGCTCAGTAGAAAGCGTTGGAACTTTCACCTCTGGCACATCAATATCAAAGAGTTTTGCATATTCTAAGACAGCTTGTTCGATGTTTTGTACAACAATCCCAATTTTTACAATGTCTTTACTAAGAATATTATTCATAGGTTGTCACCATCCAAGTTAAAAATATTAAACTGCCTATCCCTTAACTGAGCCGTCGGCCAGTCCCTTCACAAAATACTTACTACAGGCGAGAAAGACGACGAGAACAGGGATTGAAACTACGACAGAAGCACTCATCATACCGCCCCAATCAATGACAAATTCACCACTAAATTCGTTAACAGCAATGGGCAGCGTCTGCACTGAAGCTGAGTTGGTGAAGTTTAAGGCAAATAAGAATTCCTCCCAGCTATTTAAAAATGTATAAACACTTACAGCAATGATGCCGGGAGCCGACACTGGCAGAATGATGCGAAATAACGCACCTAAATTTGTCGTGCCGTCGATCTTCGCAGCTTCTTCCAATTCTCTTGGAACGCTTTGAAAAAAGGACCGAAGCATAATGACACCAAGTGGTATCGTAATGGCCATATTCGCAATGACTAAGGCTGCATAAGAATCTATTAAATGCACCTTATTTAAAGCCATGTAGAGAGGAATAACAATCGCAACCCCTGGCATCATTTGCCCAAATAATAGACCTGTTGACAGTGTACGAGAGCCGCGAAACTTATACCGTGAAAATCCATATCCAGCTAAGATTGAAAAAAACAGGGTTAAAATGGTAGTACAAACGGTCACAACAACACTATTTAAGAAGGCGCGTGGTATGCTACTGTGAAAAAGGACTCTCGAATAGCTTGACAATGTTGGATGATGTGTAATCCACCTCGGTGGAGTGGTTAATATCTCACTATGCGGTTTGATAGATGTAACAAACATCCACAGCGCTGGAAATATCGCAAAGATAATGACAGCGAGAAGAAACAAGTAACTAAGTGTTTGCCCACTGAAAGTTAGCATTTTTCTTTGCTTCATCGCTCACCCTCCCCTTTCATGGTGACCAAAGCATAGATTAGCGCAAAAACGACTGTAATTAAGAAGAGCACGACACTTGCGGCAGCCGCCAAGCCAAAATTATAATTTTCAAAGGCGTATTTATACACATACATGGACATCACCTCTGATGAATGGGCAGGCCCACCACCAGTTAAGGCATAAACAAATACAAAAGAATTCAGTGTCCAAATCACCAATAACATGATGATTGTATAGCAGGTCGATGAGATATGTGGCACTGTAACTGTGAAAAATGTTCTGACCATGTTTGCCCCATCTACCTTAGCTGCATCCTTTAAATGCTCAGGGACACTTTGCAAAGATGCTTCGATCATCAACATCACCAAAGGAAACATCTTCCATACATTTACAATAATTGTTGACAACAATGCTGTATGTGCCCCAGACAGCCAAGTAATATTATGTGAGATCAGTCCCATTGATTTAAGAAAATAGTTAATGATTCCGAAATCAGGATGATAGGCCCATTTCCAAACATTAACCCCAATAATGCTTGGCAATACCCAAGGAATCATAATAAATATTCGCAATACTGACCGATATCTGATAAACTTTTGATTGAGGACTACTGCTACAAAGAAGCCGAGCAAGAATTGGAAGACGACACTTCCAAAGGTCCAATAAAAGGTTGCTTTGAGCGAATTAACAAAAAGATGATCTTGAAAAAGCTTTACGTATTGGGAAAAGCCGACAAACTTCAAGCCAGTAGAATACAGACTGCTTTCATTAAAACTGAGATAAAATGTATAAACCAAGGGAAACAGCATAACAAGAGCTATGACAATAACAGCTGGAGTTACGTACATTGCACCAGGGTTTAGATGTATTTTCTTTTTCAAACGATCACCCCTCCCTTTGTAAGCGGCGGCTTGCCCCTAACAAGCCGCACATGATGATTGCCAGTTTACTGATTGAGCAGTTCATTGACTTGCTTGGAAGCATCCTTCATCGCCGACTCTACAGAGGCTTTTCCTAGCATTGCTTTTTGAACTTGATCATTAATGATTTGTCTAATTTGCGTGATCTGTGGAATAGCTGGTAGTGGAACCCCATATTGCAGCATCTGCGCAAACGGTTTGACCTGTGGATCTTTATATTTTGGATTATCTGCTTCCGATTTTCTGGATGAGAACGTATTGCTATATTGTACAGAAATTTTTGGTGACGAAATAAATTTCACAAATTTCCACGCAGCTTCTGGATGCTTGGTAAATGATGTAGCAGCAATGTTCCAGCCACCCAATGTCAGCTTCCTGTCTTTACCCGGAGTGTCAGGATACATCCCTACACCAAAGTTCGTGTTAGGATTATCGCTTTTAATTGGGTCCACATCATAAACACCACTTAAGTACATGCCCACTTTACCAGAAGAAAATAGGTTTCTGGCCTCCGTATTCGTGTTTGACATCGTGCTGGAGGGGCTCAGCTTATCCTTATACAAACTTACATAATATTTCACAGCCGCAATGGCTTCAGGTTGATCTAATAAAGATTTTTTATTATCTGTGGATAAGACATCTCCGCCAAAGCTGCGGATAAAGTTAATCACCTGATAGGATAAGTCCCCCGTGTTTTTTCCTACAAGTCCAAAGCCAACGCCTCCTTTTTGAGTAATAGTCTTGGCATCAGCCAATACTTCTTCCCAAGTTTGAGGTGCCTTGGATGGATCTAAGCCACTTTGCTTAAAAATGTCCTTGTTGTAAAAAATACCATGTGTTTCACTGCGGTAGGGAAGAGCGTAGACTTTACCATTAACATGAATAGTTTGTAGTGCGCCTTTCCAAAAATCATTCATATCTACTTTATCTTTGTCTATATAATCATCCAATGGGAGTAATCCGCCAACAGCAGCCAGTGGGGTTGTCCAATCACACGCAATATCTACAAGATCTGGGCCCGACTTATTTTTAAGCGCTAACAAAAATTTATCTTCCATGCCATCAACAGGAAAATATTGGACATTAACCTTAATATTTGGATTTTCTTTTTCAAATTCTTTAATGACCTTCGGCCCAATTTTATCCTTATTCCAAGAGGCGTCCCAATAAGTTAATACGATTTTCTTTCCATCACCAGACCCAGATGCATCACTATTTCCACATCCGGAAAGTATCAAGCACAAGAGCAGCAAAGATACAATACTATAAATGACCCTCTTCTTAAACAAAACACTTCCTCCTTTTGTTCTTAAATTCTAACCACCTTGTTAACCTGTGAGAAGATGCACTGCTGGCTATACCACCTCCTTTACAGCTCGGTAACAAATACAAACGCTTACATTTTGGTGATTCTTCAGCAGCCTTGCTAGAAAAATAGCGTTTCAGTTCCGTTGAGATTTTAAGCAAAAATCAGATGTCTTCTTGTTCAGTGAGGAAAAAGTCCCCCGCTTCCTCTCTCACGCATTGCCATAATTGCTGAACACTGCTTTTTAGTTCTTGTTTTGATTTAAAGCACCACAGGATTCTCTAATAATAAGATCGGTTTCAAAAATTTTACGCACGGGACGATCCGTTTTCTTTTCAATAGTATCAATTAATACCTTAATGCTTTCTTTCCCCATTTCATATAAGGGAAGCTTAATGGCCGTGAGTTCTGGACCATTGAAGCGTTTATCATAAAAAATCTGATCATCAAAGCTGACGAAGGCTATATCATCTGGAATCTTCAAACCAGCATCATAGATAGCTTGAACCGCTCCATAGGATCTGATGAGATCAAAACCAACGACAGCTGTCGGGAGCTCATCAAGCGCAAGTAAATTCTGCATGGACGTATATCCTTCTTCAAACTTGTTATTTCCATAATTATAAGCAATGTATTTTCCTTCAACGCCTATCATTTGTTTCTGAAGCGCCTGAATATAACCATTTAACCGATCTAAGGCTGCTTTAGTATTCATATTCCCAGTGATATGGGCAATTTTCTTATGTCCCAGCATAATAAGATGATTCGTAGCATTTAATGCTCCCCCAGCATTATCAAGAAGGATGCTATTGGTTGGAAAATTGAACTCATTTTCAATTAAAACAAAAGGAAATTTCCGCTGAGAAAGCTTCCGGATAATTGACTCATCAGTTATGTATGATCCAAATATAACAAGTCCATCGACTCTTCCCTGTGTCAGGTATTCAATGTACCTTGTTTTCACATCGAATAACCCCTTGGCGTCACAATAAATGAGATTATACTGGCTGTCCTCTCCTTGCTGTCCAATACCTTGAATTAATTCTGAAAAAAATGGATCATATAAACGCTCTAGCACAATCCCAATTGAATTCGTTTTCTTCATAGGAAGTGCTCTTGCAGAGGCATTGGGACTATATCCCAATTCATCAATCGCATCTAAAACCTTTTGTTTTGTATCCTTATTTACATTGCTATTCCCTGTTAATACCCTAGAAACTGTAGATTTTGATACACCAGCATGCTTGGCGACATCATAAATACTAACCAAAGTAACTCACCGACAACATGGTACCGCTCCCAACACTGTTTTTATATAACCTCGTTTATGTAAGTAAGATTAACACAACATTAAATACTTAGTCAACACATTATTTTCAAAAAATAATAATTGGGAGCGGTCCCAATTATTTTTGTTATCAGACCAAAGAGCAGGTTGGCCACAACAAAGAATGGACGTTTGGATAAATGCATATTAAAAAATCATCATGAATGATAGTCACCGCTGTTTTTGACCATGTCGCTTTTACAATACGGCCGTATAGCTAAAATCCTTTTCAACTGCTATAACTTTCTCTGCCCATTCAGATAGCGGGCCGTCAATGCTCCTTTTCCCGCTTCAATGTCTGGCACCCAATCCTTCGAGGCAACGGGACACATCCCTATCCCATCATTGGTATTCAAAGTCAATGTCTATAAACATCTGTGCTATTATTTACTTAGTGAAAGGGTCTCTCTGCCAAATCCTTTATATCTCTTGCTTATGAGATCGCTTTTGGTACGATCGGTTAACCATATGGAGGGAACGAAGATGGGAAAATCAAAAAAGAAAACCAACGCCATGCGCTTGTTAGATGAACAAGGGCTTGACTATGACAGCCATACATATGAAGTCACAGATGGCAAGATCGATGGGGTGTCTGTTGCTCATAAAGTGGACAGAGATCCCCGTATTGTTTACAAAACACTTGTCACACAAGGGACATCACAGGCTGTTTATGTCTTTGTCATTCCAGTAGCCGAGGCATTAGATTTAAAAAAAGCTGCCCTTGCCGCTGGTGAGAAAAAAATAGAAATGCTTGCGGTCAAAGACTTACTGAAATGGACTGGCTATATTCGCGGCGGCTGCTCGCCGATTGGCATGAAGAAGCTCTATCCTACCTTTATTGCCAATCAAGCCAACCAACTTGATACCATTGTCGTTAGTGGAGGAAAAATCGGTGTGCAAATCGAGCTTACTGTAAATCATTTGCAAGCTCTCACGGAAGGGAAGCTCGCTGATATAGTAAAGGGGTAACTCCTAGATGCCATTCTATAAGGAGCTTTAAGGTGCAGTCAAACAGACCGCCCATTCTTCATGGATGGCGGTCTGTTTTTTGTAAGCTACTCCCCTTATAGCGCTTATCTAAAATTTTAAATGAGTTTTTGCCCACAATTGGAACAGAAGTTAGCCTGACCAGTTTTTGTCCCGCAATTCGGACAAAAATTGGGGCGTTTCTCGCCCTCTGATGCAGGCTCGATCGTTTGATTTTGGGCAGGCTGAGTGGACGCCGATGAGTTCATATTATGCATCATTTTATTTGCGACATTCATCCCCATCATCATCTCAACCATATCGGAGGTGACGCCTGATCCGCCCATTTTTCCTGAGGCCATGCCCTCAGTTAAGGAGATTTGCTGATACTTCTCAAGGTCCCCTACCATACCAAAGGAAGCATTCTTCGTAATCATGTCTTGGATCTCCTTCGGATAGTTAAAGCTCATCACATAGAAGCCCGTGATCGTGATCCCGCTTTTTATCATCTGCATGTCGAGATCTTCTTGAATACCTCTCGAAATATCAGCAGCCTGCGCCTGAAGATTGAACATATCCTTGCCTTCCTGGGATATCCATTTCATAAGGAGCTGATCTAGCACCGAGGTAATGCGAATTTTGACGTCTTCAACTAAATACCGGTCCTTCACACCAGCAATTTGATCAATCAAGGCCACATAATCATCCACTTTAAAATTAAAAGTGCCGTTCGCTCGAATGGGCATCCCGCCAGGAAGACCGGGCGCAGGAATATTGATGGCATTTTTTGTTCCCCATTTTACGGTGAACTCCTTCGTATTGACGAACAATACCTCCACCCGCATCCCACTATTGAAGCCAAACTTAAATCCTTTTAACGTTGACAGGAAGGGAATGATTTCCGATTCGATATCATACTCCCCCTCATCACGAAATATCCCTTCAATTTTCCCGTTATCTAAGAAAATAGCATCTTGACCTGGGCGGATAATCAACTTACTCCCTTTTTTAATCTCATTGTTATTCCATTTATAAAAAATCATATCATCTCTGAATTCTTGCCATTCTACAACATTGGCAAATTGATTCCTAAAAAAAGACACCCAACATCTCTCCTTTATCAACATAGACACGATTAAAATTTGCCACTTGATCCGCTGTGCGAGTAGCCTCCTGGGGTCACGCCACCCCCGCCGCCATCTTTAGAATTATTGGATGGCTTTCTCCTTCTCGTCACAGTTCTTCTTAGGAAGGTATCATAATCATTGACGACTCCAGAGCTTTGATGATCTAAATACGTTTTGGCATTGACCGTCACTCTACCTCCGGAACGATAGGCCATAAAGAAGATAATAATAAGTCCCGCTAGCAAAGAAACTGTGATTTGAAACCACCATTTAAAGAGAATACTATTGGGATTAACACCCGGTTTGTAGCCCATATAGTCATGTGCTTTGTGCATAAAATCTGAGAACGCTTGATAATACTGACCATCAGAGAGCTCTGGAGTGATTGCATTGCGGATTTGATCCATTCGCCCGCTATCTAAATAGCGTTTTGCCTTTTGAAACCCTGCCAAATAGACATCTCTTTCCTTCATATCGATTGCCAGAATCGCCGCATTGCCATGCGCTTTATCATAACCAGGAGCTTGGCTATCATAAAAATCCTCAACATACCGCTCGAGTGTCTGACCACCCGTTCCATTAACCGTTAAGATTAGGAAATCCGTCTTCCTGTCTTTGCCTAATCGACTGGATAAGGCTTGAAGCTTGGCTTTTTGTACACGTGTTAACAGATGCGCCTGATCAAAGATCGCTTCATGCGGGGATGCTGCTTTTGCAAGGGTACCCCAGGATCCCCCTATTAAAAAGACGACTACGAAGAATAAGATTAACCACGGTTTTTTCAGGAGCCCATGCCTCACAAAAATCCACCCCCCATAAGCAAAGCTACGCATTTAAAAGCTAACAATGTTCCCGCAGCAATGCCGCCAAACCATGCCGCCATTTTCCCTTTGCTTAATGGCGGAAAACCGACAACCTTTCCTGTCTCCCCGTTCATCGCAAAGGTGTACACCTTATTATTGTAATCATAGTTAACCATCCATACTGGCAGTAAAACATAAAAGCTTTTTACATTATTTGTCTCAATCTGTTTTTGCCTGTAATCTACAGAATGATAGCCTCTGAAGGTCGAGCTGATATAGGCTTCAATATATTCATTGATTTTGCCCTTCACGCGTGGCAGCAGCTCCTCATCTGTGTAATTATACTTTTCTGCAAGATACCCGACGAGATAAGGGGTTTTAAACTCTTTTAATTGATCATAAGAAAACGGCTCTAATCTATCCATTAACTCATCATCCATCTTCTCAGAGGCATCGGCAGGAATTTTCACATAATTCAAGTTGATGTCACGGAACGCCTCGTAAAACTCGGTTTCCGTACAAATATAGTCGCCTTCCTCATATGTACTCTCTCTTGTGCATATAGCACTAACCTGAACTTTACTATTAAGATCAAATAGCCAAAAAGGAATATACATACCCGTAATACTCTGAATGCGATCCGCCGTCATGAAGCCCTTTGGTGTGAGCAGTCCTTTGCGACACCATTTTTTAAAGGCCTGGATCGCCTCTTCTTTAGTAATGGTAAAAGGAATCACTCTTTTTGGCGCTAAATGCCCCGACACACGGTCACCAATGACGACACCCGCCCCGCAAAAACTGCAATGCGTTGCAACAGTATCAGCCGTAGTAATGAGTACCGCCCCGCAATTCTCGCATTGGTACTCTTTAGTTTCTTCAGGAGAAAACTCGGCTTGTTTTAACTCTTCAGGATAGCTTTCAATGTTTTCAATCCTACCGCAGCTGTCACAAATTAATTCCCCGCTTTTTGGATCAAAGGTCATATCACTGCCGCAACTCGGACATTTATAATAAAGGATCATGCTCTATCCCCCTCTTATCATAGAATTATAGGCTTAATCTTTCTTTATTTTTGCTTTAAGCACTTGAAGATCGGCAGCCACATCCGTTTTTATATGTGGATCAGCAGGTTCTGCGAATTCTTCTAGTTCATCTAATGGGGTGCTGCGCAGCTCTGCCAAGGCCTCCGCTTCAAACAAGGTCTGATCGACCTTGTCTTCCATTTGCCCAAGGCTCGTGCTAGAGTCAGCTATTTTTTTCTGTGTTTCGGAGGCTATCATTTTCGTTTTTAACACCTGGCTACGGGCTTCAAGTTCACGAAGATCAGCGGTCAATTTTTCCAGCAATTGTTTCATCTGAGTGGTCTCCGAGGCTACCCGCTGATAAGAGGTTTCCAATTCGGATTGCTCTGAGGCAAATGCGGCCTTCTTCTCCAAATAGGTTCTCGCATCGTTTTCATCGCCCGCTTCGATTGCCTTCATCGCGTAACGTTCCATTTTTTCTATATTACGCTGGCATTCATTTAGTCCCCTTTTTATTCGCTTTTCTTCCTCCATCAATGCGGCGGTTTCTGATTTTACCTTTCCCAAATCCAGATTAAGCGTTCTTAAAGTGTCCTGGATGGTCTTCTCCGGATTATCGGACTTATTTAAGACATCACTGATATGACTCGACATAATGGTTTTAAATCTTGATAAAATCCCCATATTCCTGCCTCCTTAACTTGTCATAAAGTAGATCAGCGGATGCTCCCGCATTGCCAAACTGCCTAGCGCTAGCGCTTTAGAAAACTTGGCTTGCACCACTTCGCTGGTACTCCTGATGTAATTTTTGCAAATCACACACTTAGGGTGCCCGCAAGTCTCAGGTGGCGAAAGTCAAAGTTACACTTATACTGTCTTCCTTTATGTATGAGCGTCAGCGAAGTTATAATTTCTGATAGTACAAAAAATCCGCCTTTACGAAATGGATGGGCGCTTTTTCTCCATTATACCGTTTTATGTTTGACTTACCTGAATAAAAATATGAAAGTCAGCATGTATCCGCCTTTTAATGGAAAAGGTCAACTCATACTTTTATTATATATACGTTAAAGAAGGGATTTACGTTTCAAGAAAAGGGGGAGAGGGAAATGAGGAAAGCCTGCACCTAAAAGGATAACACAGCATCTGTTGCTTCTTACCATTTATAGTGATAAGCAGGGACACCAACGGGGGCAGGGCGCTTACCGCTCATAACTAAAAAAATGATCACAAGCCCAAACGCGAGCATGACCATGAGTGCTTCATATACGGATAAGGGGCAACACCCCCTTTCGGAGATGCGCCGACCACCCTTTGAAAAACCCACTTTTTTATCACACTATTATTATAACGAAAACGAGTAAAAAAAAGGAACGAATTTTCGCATCTGAATCTTTCATTTAACAAACATGCAAGTTAATAACCTTACACAAACTGTTCAGCAACCTTCAAAATTTCTTCCTTATATTCCATTATTTCATCAACACGCTCTACTTTATAGCTTGTTCTGTTTTCATCATTCAGTTGTATGTATTTATTTCCTGTATTGAACCCTAAACGACACACCCATTTCCGAATATTATCATCCAATAACACATTGAAATAGCTTTTGTTATCTCGATAGAAAACCCGGCTCACATCAACTAATTCCTTTAGTATTAGCTTAATGAATACATAACCCTCTAGCTCTTCTTCAGTAGTAACTATTTGTTCTTCAGGGGGCGTTACAGGTACCTGTTCTGTTGCAGCTACTTCACGCACTCCATCTGCTTCAGGCTCTTCAGTATTTGCGCTCGTTGAATTCAATGCCTTTTGCAATTTATCATTCACTTTCTCGTTTACGAATTGGTTGAGTGATTTCTTCACCACATCTTTAAAACCATCGATCACCTTCTTCGTTTTCATGCCCTGGTAGACATCATTTAATATGAACTTGATAAACTCTTCACTCGGCTCATCCCACTCCCGAGTCAAAAAGGCTTTGATCTCATTGGTATACTTAAGTTCAGATGCTGTAGTTAAGACCTGTTCTACATTAAAATCATTTTTTCTAAACTTAGCGATTTCCAGAACTTGAGAGTCTCTCAGTTCAAGCATGTTAAATGTAAAAAATGGCTTGGCATCCATTTTATTATGCTCATCTAAATCCGTATAAAAATAATAGGTTAGCCCATTAGTTAAGATGGCAAACTTTGCATTGGTTGTACCGAAATAGCGATAAAGCTGTGAATCATGTTTTTCCAATTTCTCATTAATAGATTTCGCTTCAATTAAAATGACAGGCTCATTATCCTGAATGATAGCGTAATCAATTTTTTCACCTTTTTTAATGCCTACATCCGCTATAAATTCTGGCACTAATTCCTCCGGGTTAAACACATCATATCCTAAAGCTTGAATAAAAGGCATAATTAAAGAGGTCTTTGTTGCCTCTTCTGTCTGAATGTTATCTTTTATTCTTTCAATCCGCTTAGCTAATGCCTTGATTTGTTGAATAAACTCTTCCACCGCATTCTCCTCCTTTTTTCTAAAATAATTCTGAATACTCAATTTAAATTATACCAAATATTTCAAAATAAACAAGTGAAAAATAGGACAATATGACCATTGCCCTATTCACATGTTATAACTATATTTTTAAATGATGTTACCGCAAATCCTTATTGCCCCTTTGTTAAACGCTACTACTTCATTAAGAAAAACCGGGCGAAAAGCATGCCCGGTCCTTGTCCTTAGTATAGAGCATCATCCAATATGAAAGAGACTTCATTGCCTGATCAAGTGGACGGGAGCGCAAGGCGCCCGAGGAACACGCTAAAATCGTGTGTTCCTCGGACGCCGCTGACTCATGATGCGGAGACTAGAGTCCTGCGGGAAGTGGGGAGATCGGTAAGACCTTAGCAGTTACGCAGCGCAAGGAGGCTTACCACTCCCCCGCGGAAAGTGAGCGGCCTGGAGCGGAAATCCGCACCGTCCTTATGATCAGAAATTTTATACCTTCTGATCTTTTTAGAAAACTTGGCTTGCACCACTTCGCTGGTACTCCTGATGTGATTTTTGCCAATCACACACTTAGGGTGCCCGCAAGCCTTAGATGGCGTAAGCCAAAGTGACACTTATACTCTCTTCCTTTGAGAGCGTCAGCGAAATTATACATTCTGATAGTATAAAATAAAACACCCCAAGTCGTACTTTTTTCTGTACAATCTTGGGTGTCCTTTTTTTACTTAATTAATTTGTTTCTGTTTCAGTTTTTGAATAACCGCCTTAATCATAAAGTAATCCACTTCTTCAGGCAGCGCCTCTTTTAATGGTTTTAATTTGTCTGTACCGATTTGTTCAATCACTTCTATAATTTGTTCTTCATAATCAGCATTAATAAAACTGTCCCAATCGACTTCGAGATCATTTTCGCCGGCTTGTTCGAGGTGACTTTGAATGGTAATGATCGACATGGCTCGTGCATTAGCGATTTCCTGCAGGGAGTGGCCTTCTTTATAAAGCGCGTGGGTCACTTCATAGGACTTTCCATTCGCTGTGGCGATTGGCTTCTGTGGAGCGGATGAGGTTGGGTCTTTTTCCTCCGGCTCCTTCACATCGTTTTCCTCGCAATATTTCATGATTGCAGCTAAAAAGCCTTGTCCATAGCGTTCTAGCTTTTGTTCGCCGACACCTTTGATTTCTAACATCGCCTCTAGAGTTTGGGGAAGCTTGGAGCTCATCTCTCGCAAGCTTGCATCAGAAAAAATGATATAAGGCGGCACATTTTCTTTTTCTGACAGCTGCTTTCTAAGGTCTCTCAAGATTTCAAACAGTTCATTATCCACAACAAATTGCCTTGCTTGTACCGCTTCTTTTTTCATGACAGTGGCTTCGCCTAATAGCACATTAACCCCAAGATCGGTTAACATCAATACAGGATAAGCGCCGCTCGTTGGCTTTAAATACCCTTCAGCTGTTAAAAAGTCTATGAGTTCCGAGGCTTGTTTTTGATTATAGTTTTTCATAATGCCGTAGGTTGGTAGTTTATTAAAATGCATTTGCTTAATCTTTTGGTTATTGGATCCGGTTAAAACCTGAGCAATCATTGATTTGCCAAACCGTTCCTTCATCCGCTTGACACAGGAAAGGACCATTTGGGCCTCACGAGTCATATCCATCGACTCTCGATCATCTAGGCAATTGCCACAGTGCCCACAAGCATTGGATGCTTGATCACCAAAATACTCGAGAATATACTGTTGCAGGCAACCCTCTGTATGACAATATCCCACCATTTGCTGAAGCTTTTCATACTCCAATTTCTTTTGAACGGGATCCATCGTTTCTGATTGATCGATAAAAAATTTCTGAATTTGCGTATCCTGGGGGGAGTAGAGAAGAATACACTCGCTCTCTTGTCCATCACGCCCAGCGCGTCCCGCTTCTTGATAATAGGCTTCAATATTTTTTGGCATATTATAATGAATCACAAAATGAACATTGGACTTATCAATTCCCATTCCAAAGGCATTCGTCGCGATCATAACGGTCACTTCATCATACAAAAAGGCTTCTTGGTACGCTATTTTTTGCTCTTCACTTAAACCCGCATGATATTTACCAACCTTAAAACCCTTTTCCTTTAAGAAGTGATAAAGCTGTTCCACTAGCTTTCTGGTTGCCGCATAGATAATACCGGACTCCGATGCATTCTTTTTAAGATAGTTTGTGATATATTTTCTAGAATCCTGTCCTTTGATGACTTGAAAAAAGAGATTATCACGTGCAAAGCCACTTTGAACCACAGAAGATTCTCCGATAGCGAGCCGCTCGCAGATGTCTCGAGTGACTTGAGGTGTTGCAGTCGCAGTTAAAGCAACAATAGAAGGCTTCTTCTCTAGTTGATCAATCATTTGTTTTATGTAGCGGTAGCTTGGTCTAAAATCATGCCCCCATTGCGAGATACAGTGAGCTTCATCAATAGCAACCAGTGAAATAGGAAGGCGATTGAGCCACTCAATAAAGTAAGGCGCATTCAACCGCTCGGGGGCCATATAAATCATCTTGTAACCGCCCCTCGCCGCAACATCAAGGCGCTCTTGAACCTCTAGACTGGATAACGAACTATTAATAAAAGTGGCTGGAACCCCTGCTTCATCTAATGCATCGACTTGATCCTTCATCAAAGAGATAAGGGGTGAAATCACCAATGTTACTCCTGGAAAAAGCAGAGCGGGAATCTGATAACATAATGATTTTCCACCACCCGTCGGCATAATACCGACTGTATCCTGATGAGCAAGCAGCCTTTCAATAATAATCTTTTGTCCTTTACGGAAATCCTCATAGCCAAATGTCTTCTTTAGAAGCGCTCTGGCCTCGTTAAGCATGATAGCCCTCCTTTCTCGGTGCCTGTCACCGCCCGAAAGCTTAAAAATATATCGCCTGCTGATCCGGAGCTCGCCTGAATGTGATTCCTGTATTAATGGCTGCAAAATGTTTTTCTCCACAGCGGATTTTTGCTAGTTCTGTCGGGCGTAAATCTTCTGTTGCTATACTTCCTTTTGTTTCGACAATGAAGTATAGCTTATCTTGTCCTTCTTGCTGCAATGAAAGGGCCCAGTCGGGATTGTAGTTTCCCAATGGAGTTTTAATTTTGAATCCTGCCGGCAGTTTAATGTAAAAGCTAACATTTTGATCGTGCTCACATGCCTGAGCAAATTCACGTTCCACAGTGGAATCGACAATCACATGGTCATAGGGTGAACGCTTGTCATGAACGGGGACAATATAATCTTTATAACTTTCTATATCCTCTTGCAAGAATAGGGATTGCTCATAAACTTCCCCATTTGCTAATTTTTTGTACTGAATGCCATCTACTAGGGCCAACCGTTTAGCAGAATTGAGAAGGCGTGCTGTTTCCATCATATATGTTTGCGGGTTTCGTTTAAAATCACGTAAGGTATCACTTCGTTTTAATATGGCAATGAGCGTTTGACGTGTTAATTTCGTTTCATTTTGTAAATAAGTTAAGAGATCTGGCGCCTTTTCATACTGTGCTGCGGATACTGAAAAAGTGGTTTGCTCCTTCTTCACTGTTTCTATTCCCATACCTGTCGTTTCTAATCGATGTCTTTCATACTCAAGCTTAGCGATTCGGACTTCAAGTTCTTCCGATAATTTATGGGCTGCTTGTTCTATAAACGCCTCTGAATCCAACTGAATACAATAGCTTGTTTTATATTTTATTCGCTCCCAAAGCTCTAAAAATGGAGTCGCCAATGCTTCTTTATTTAATTTTACAGAGACTTTATTATTGCGATCCTTAATGTCGATTTTATCAACATTGAATTTGCCTTGAATCGCAGCGATTATTTTTTCTTTCATATCTTTTGCCATGCTTTTAAAGCTTTCTGGGATGGCAAAGGTGTTTGCTTTAATTGCTTTTGCCAATATTTCCGTGCCTTTGTTTTCGGCATCCAAATAGTGCTGCTCTTTTAAATAACGCACTAACTCCTTGGATTTTTGCTGACCAAGTGGAGTTTTATAGCCGGTTTCAGGATCAACAGCAATCACGAGTGAACTAAAAATATCGTCTAGAAATACGCCAAATTCAATGCCTTCCTCTTCATATTCTTTCTGTAGCCCTGAGGCAAATTCCTCGTAGCTTTCATTGGCCATAATTGTAAGTGTATTGACCTCAAAGCCTGGAACACGCTCTCCCTCTTGGTTGACAGCAATTCTTAATCCGCGTCCTATTTTTTGCCGTTTTGTAATAATATCTTTTGTTTCAATTAAGGTACAAATTTGAAAGACATTTGGGTTATCCCATCCCTCTTTTAAGGCTGAATGTGAGAAAATAAAACGCAATTTATGTGCTTTTTTCACATTTCCTTTTGCTTCATCATAGAAGGTCAGCAAATCCTCTTTATCTTTCATGATAATATGGTATGTGCTTTCATCTGATTGACCCATGCCATTCGTATTTTTGATTTTTCCTTTTCCATCGACAGAGAAATAGCCATCGTGCACTTCAGATACAGGAACATGGCGATCGCGCAAAGCTTTGTATTTCTCGGAACTGATGATCGCTTCGTACTCTTCCTCAAAGATTTTTGCATAAGGCCCCCGAATCCGCTGATTCTTGTCATCGTATTGCCGATAGTTGATGACATTATCAATAAAAAATAAACTCAGTACTTTGATTCCTAATGGATTGAGTTTTAATTCCTTATTTAAATGCGCCTCAATAGTTTTACGAATTTGAGCCCGCTTCAGCTGTAAATCATCTTCAAGCGCCTGACTTAGGCGAATAATGGAGGGCTCTCCTGAAAACTCAATATACTCTTGTCCTGGCTCAGCTGAGATATCCTTTACAAACCCAACGTGTTCATAGGCTGCAATCCGCTTTGATTTAAGATAAACATCGTCATCTTTTTTTAGCTTGATTTCTTTTTTCTCAATAGAGGTCTTGTTTTTTACATACATTTCAACGATGGCTGTCATTGTTTTTTTCGTCGCCTTGATCGCGATTAGCTTCATATAAGCTTTGTTGCCATCAATGGCTGGCTTAATTCCAGCCACTTCTACTTGTTTCACGAGCTTTTGTCGATAGGCTTCTACAGGGCCGAGCTTATAAAGGAGCGGGTAGCTTTTATTTTTATGTGTTGCTGAAAATCGGAAAACGATGGATGGATTTAATGCCGCAATAGCCTGTTGAGCATTCTCCGTGTTATCCACACTTTGTGGTTCATCAATGATGACAATGGGATGGGTTTCCCTCACTAATTCCTTAGGAGATAAGCCGTAAAGTGCGTCCATATCTGTTCGATTAAATAGATTGTCATTGCTATTAAATGACTGGATATTGATAATCATGATTTCGATATCCTCATTCGTCGCAAAACCTTGAACACGATTTAAATTTTTACTATCGTACATGAAGGCGCGATAAACAATCCCCTGCATTTGCGTTTTAAAATACTCCTTTGTGATACTAATCGATTTCATAACCCCTTCTTTAATGGCAACAGAAGGAACGATGATAATAAACTTTGTAAACCCATATTTTCTACTTAATTCAAGAATTGATTTTAAATAGACAAATGTTTTCCCTGTTCCTGTTTCCATTTCTATATTAAATTGTGGAAATGGGGTCGACAGTGATTCTGAAATGGGAATCCCTTGTCCAATTTGAATTTGCTGTACATTTTGCAATAGCTTGCTGGCCGATAAATCAATTTTATTGCCTATTCCCTTATCACCAAATAATTTCCCTTGACCCACTTGCGCTTGATCCATAATGGTGAATTCGGATTGACGTACATGTTGACCATCAAACGCTTGAATAATAGATTGTATCGCCGCATCTTGATAATCTAGCTCTTTGAATTGAATGTTCATATTGCTCACCTCTAAATCGTCAACACGTTATCTTCCGGATACCCCGCATCCTTTAACCGTTCAATACAATTCAATTTTTCTGAATCATTCCCATTAAATCCCGCATCGCTAAGTACCACACTGCTTGTTTCCATCCCATATTCATCACGTTTGGCAATAATCGCTTCGACAATATGGGTATCGATATTATCCGCCAGACAAATAAAGAGATGACCACAAGCGATATCATACACACGATGTTTATTTACTTTAAAGGTTTCAATTACAGATGTTAACGCTAGACCATGTTTTAGCATAATCTCATAAACGATATCTAATTCTGAACGTCCTTCAATAAAGGGTGTTGCAAATAAATCTAATTCTTCTTCGATCGTCTCAAAAGTCGCATTCCATTCACGAATATTCGATGTATCAAGTTTTAATACTTTAAAGCCAATATCCAAACTGTCAGGATCGATTGGCTCTGACAGAAGTCCTGCCTGATTTTCAATGAACGTTTGTCTAATCTGCTCACCCGCGCGGTGAATCCGTTCCACACCAATATCGCAAAGCGTTCGATAGCCATCTTTATACGCTTCTGAACGCTCCTCCAATCCTTCTGGTAATTGAACCATGATGAACCGACGCTGACCACCGTCCTCGGCATTTAACTGCATCGTCGCATGAGCGGTTGTCGCTGACCCAGAAAAGAAATCTAGAATGATTGAATCTGGGTTAGAGTAGAGTTCAATGATCCTTTTAATCAGTTCGATAGGCTTGGGATAAGTAAAATACGCCTTACCATCAAATAATTTCTTTAAACTTTGACTTGCATTTTGTGAATGTCCTACATCTTGATATTTCCATATCGTCATAGGGGTAATGGTATCTTTTACTTCTGATAAGAATCTCTTTATAGACGGAACATTATTTCCCTCGGGACCGAACCATATCCGGTTATCTTCAACATACTCTGCAAATTTATCCTTGCTTAATCGCCAGCTATATCCATTGGGAGGCATAACCTTTCTACCACTTGGTGTCATAATCTCATAAATGTTTTTCTCTATGGCCGGCCCAACGGATAAATCGGAGGACTTCCACAAGCCTCTTGGATCATTGTCTGGATTGGCATATCTGTCATTAGCCGCCTCTGTTCTTTTTAAGCCATTTGATACGAGGCCATTTGTGTTTTTCCCATAGACTAAAATAAAATCGTGGCTTTCAGAAAAGTTCTTTTTTAAGTTAACGGGAGAATATGCCCTTTCCCAAATGACTTGAGCAAGAAAATTATGTTCTCCAAATACTTCATTACATATCATTTTTAACTTTTCTTGTTCACTATCATCGATGCTGATAAAAATAACCCCATCATCGGTAAGTAAATGACGTGCTAACTTTAAACGAGGGTACATCATGTTTAACCAATCAGTATGAAATCTCCCATTACTCTCGGTATTGGTCGAAAGTCGATTTCCTTGTAAATCAACTTGCCCTGTTTGTTCTAAATAGCTTTGCACACCATCTGTGAAATTATCTTTATAGACAAAGTCTTTGCCTGTATTATATGGAGGATCAATATAAATTAGCTTAATCTTGCCATTATAGGATTTCTGCAGCAGCTTTAATACTTCTAAATTATCGCCTTCAATGTACAGGTTCTCTGTTGTATCAAAGTTTTTACTTTTTTCCGGGACTGGTCGTAATGTGCCTTTGGAAGGTTTTTGTGCACCTAATATGGCCTTTTTTTTACCATGCCACGTGAATTGATAGCGTTCATTGCTCTCCTCTACCTCTTGACCCAATACTGTTTTCAGCAGGTCAAAATCTATCTTATCTCCATCTGTTAAAACTTCAGGAAAGAGTTTCTTTAGTCTCTCGATATTTTGCTTAGTGATATCCAATGATTCACCCTTCAATTTATTAACCATCCTATTGCTCCTTTTCAATTATGCATGTGTCTATTAACCTTAAAGCTTTGACTGGCAAAGCAATATGTTTATTCATTTGTTTTTGCTTCCCTTAACTGACTCATTGATCCCTTTGTCAATCAAGCTCTCGCAATGTTATAACAGATTATTCTCTAGTGAAAGGAGATGATGAATACCCAGCTGCATTTTAGGTTGATTGGCAGCTCTTGCCCAATCCATGAATCTTAAGCAGCCTTTATGTATAAATTTATCCATTGTGATGAAATTCAAGCGTCAACACTCGATTAATTTTAGATGTTCAAATTGAGATTTGCTTCAACGCGTTGACACAAGAAGTGGACAACGTATATAAAAGTGAAAGGTGTTTGTTTTCGTTCAAAGTCTCCATATGTCCCTATATTAAAGTAGCCAGCTATCTGTTAAGCCTTATGGACTCTACCTTATTCTATCTAATTTCAAGGTGGATTTAAATATCGTTTACAAGAATTAAATGGGCAAAAATTACCCTTATCCATATTCCTTTAGCAGTTATATATAAAACAAAGGAACCCAATTAAGTCATCCCTTCTTTAGTCAAATCAAAAGCTGTGGGAAATAACACTTCCCACAGCTTTTATCTATCCCGTCATTCATAATTCTTAATTAACTCAAGAAGCTTTTCCATCCATTCAATATTAAAATCCATCGTTTTAAATGAATGATCAGTAATAAACGCAACAGACTTACTCAACTTTTCACCTGCTGCTTCAGATTGCCTCTTCATCGCTTCAAAAGTTTGCCTGCGTTTTTTTTCTTGCTTGATTGTTTCTTCAAAAAAGACAGCCACCTTATTTGTGTCTACAAAATCTAACAAATATATAGATATATATAGGTCTTTGATGGTGGTAAATTTTTTAAAGCTATTATAGATATCGTCTTCTAAAGCTAGCCTTCCCTCTTGCGTTATTGAATATAATGTTTTATCAGGTCGCTTTTCTGTATGAACAACTTCCGCTGTTTCAATGTAACCTTTCTTTTGAAGGGCTTCGAAATTATAATAGAACTTTCCGTCACTAATTGAAAGGGAACTGATATCAGGTAGGGACTCCACCAATCTCTTCTTTATCATATATGGATAGTCATTGCCTTTGGCCAACGTACCTAATATATATAAACGAATGGACACTCTCAAAACGCCTCCTATAAAACAGCCCTCACATCAGTATCATAACAAAATTACGACTCGGATGGCACCTTTTCAATAGAAACTTCTTTTGACTTGCGGTGAACGACTGCCACTACAAGCACATTAAGAGTGAGAACTACAGCCCCAATTAATACAAGGTGCCATTCATAATTCGCTAAGCGTCCACCGCCAAAGAGCAGGCTATAATCTGATTGCACACTGTAGTACATTGGTGAAATATAGCTTGCAATTTTATATGGAAGATACATCATTTCACGCGGCAAGACAGCACCATTTGCAATGACTTGAATCAGCATGATTGGCAGATTAATGATCATGCCCAATTGTCCAAATAACAGGCAAAAGACAGAGGTAAATTCTAGTGCGACTAGTAACTCTAACGCATGATGTAACCATAATTGTATAAAGGTTCCGCCACCATACCCATGGATCAAATAAAGAATAGAAATCCCAATTAATGGTGCGACAACAGCAATCAAAACGGCTACTGCTTGATGATAAAAAAAGGCTCTCCATTTACCTATGACATTCTTTACACCTCTATACACTCCAGATAAGGTAAGAGAAGCAATCATGGCCCCGACATAGGAAACTAAGGTTAAAAACATTGGTGCCATTTGATTGTGCATACCATCTGGCATTTTATTAATGGTTACCGTCTTTGAATCAAAACTATTTTGAATCGATGCCGCCAGCTGATCCGCTTGTTTTTCAGGCACATTGAGATTCATTAAAATACCTTTAGCTTTATTTAAAGAGAATTGCCCACTGATCTTTGTATCAATTTGGTTAGTGATACTTGTTAACGTACTCGTGATCATCGTTGGATTTGAGCCATTCACATAATAATCGATGTTCGGTTGTTTATTTTCTGAGCTCTGCAAGTTTGCACTAAAATCACTGGGGATATGAATCACCATACTTATTTTTCGCTCTTCCAATAAATCTTTACTTTCTTTTAACGTTTGATCTGTGTCAATCTCTTTAAACGGCAGGGATTCTTTTAACTGCTTGGCTAATGCTTTTCCATAATTATCGTCATCATTGACAATTGCTACATGCAACTCATCAATATTTTTCGGTACTGCGCTATAACCTGGAAGATAAATCACCATAAAAATAATCTGGTAAAAAATCGCCATGAACAACGCTGCAATCACGCCCTGATTCTTTAAAAATTTCCCAAAGCTCATCTTATCACCCTTTTTATATACCTAAATAAAAACACTCTAATTAGAGTACAATTATTATAGTAATAATAAAGATGGGTTCTGTCAATTAAAATTTTTTCTTAATGCTTTGACAGACTGTTTCTATTTATAGCTTTATCACAGTCTCTCTCCCTTTCTCCTCTCTTAAATTCTTATTAGGACCTGTTGACGTTCTAAGTACTTTAGCATCATCAACTTTTTTCATTCCGTTTCACCACTCTGTTGAAAACAAAGATATGAGGTGAATAGCTGCCTTTAGGCACGTTATTTGTAAAATAAACAGGATGTAAAGCTTTTTTACTTTCCAAGGATTGATCAAATGTTGGTAGAAGGCTCCTTACCCCACAATTGACTTTCTCATTATGTGACTAAAAGTCCAAAAGCATTACAACGTTCATCAGTCTCTTATTTTCCTAAAATAAAAAATGCACTATACTAAATTTAGGCAAAGACACGTACAATAATGATAGAAAAGCTCTCTTAAATTTCTACTCAATTAAATGAGGAGGGTCAACACATGGGGTTTGGATTTCGAAAAAGCATTAAGCTTGGCGGTGGCATGCGGCTCAATGTTGGAAAGCGTGGCATTGGAGTCAGTGCGGGTGTTAAAGGATTTAGGGTAAGTACAGGACCCTCGGGTACAAGAATGCGATCGACTATTCCTGGGACAGGGATCTATTATGAAAAACGTCTCAGTTCAAAGACACCGCGAGCGGCTAGACAGCGCTACCAGTCTCTCAATCAGCGCGAAAGGGAAATACAGAAACAAAATCAAGTAGAGCAGAATAAGCAAATCGTGGCAGCTTATGAAAATTATATTGATCTGCTTCAATCTGTCCATCTCGAATGCAGCTCACCCATTAACTGGGAAGGCGTGATGAAAACACCCGCCCCGTTTCTTGAAGGAGAAATGGGACCTCACGAGCTTGAAGCACAAAAAATAATCGATCATTATAAACCCACATTCCGCGATCGCTTATTTGGTCGTGTAGAAGCACGAAAAAGACAGCTCTCAGAAGATCTCAAACCCGCTCAAACGGAAGACCAACGCTTACTTGAAAACTGGAAAGCAACTGTTTCTAATGCAAGAAAGGTATTGTCAGGCGATGTCAATGCGTACCTAGACATTCTCGAAAATGAAACACCCTTTGAAGATATTGAAGCCTTGGGGAGCCGGTTTTCATTCAATGTGATTGATGCCAAAACAATAGAGGTAACCTTTAACATCCAATCACAGGAGGTCATTCCAGAAACGACTAAAACCTTGACTAAGACGGGCAAAGTCTCTGAGCGCAACATGGCAAAGGGTAAATACTTTGAGCTCTATCAAGATTACGTGTGCAGCTGTATTTTAAGAGTGGGTAGAGAACTCTTTGCTCTCCTGCCAGTTGATACAGTTCTCATTCACGCTATTGGCAAAGAACTTGATACCTCATTAGGTCAAAGGATCGAAGGCACTCTTGTGTCTGTCAGCTTAGACAAAGAGCGATTGAATCAGCTTAACTTTGAACACATTGACTGCTCTGATGCGATCGAAGGCTTTGAGCATCACATGACTTTTAGAAAAACAAAAGGCTTCAAGTTCATTGAACCGATTAAGATATAAGATATAGGGGGAAACACGTTGCGAATTGTTGTTGGAATGATTATGCTCATACTCTTTTTAATTCTACTATTTAAGTTTCCATTAATCCTTATTGGCCTCGGCCTTCTTATTTGGGGAGTATATGAGTTAACAATTAATAAGAAGCTTAAGGCAAAGAGCCTGATGCCACTCATTGTTCTCATGATAGGTCTTGGTGTTGGAATAAGCGGCATAGCTGTGGCGGCTTCCGGATCATCCAATAGCCATAAAGTAAGCAGCACTAAACAGCATAAGGCTCATCAAAAAACAGAGTCAGTCCAAACCACCAGCACCAAGGCTAAGCCATCAAATTCAGATAAAACGACACCAGTGAAACAAGCATCCACAAAACAATCCAAAGACAAAAAAACTTCCATCCCTTCTTACCTTGTGACAGCAACCGTCAGCAAGGATGTAGACGGTGACACGATCCATGTCAATTTAAAGGGGAAAGATGAACCAGTTAGGATGCTTTTAATCGATACACCTGAAACACACGATGCCAGAAAACCTGTTGAACCTTATGGGCCACAGGCTAGTAAATATGCACAAGAAAAGTTACCTGTAGGGAAAAAGATCTATCTTCAGTTAGGGAAAAAAGGAGCAGAAAGAGACAAATACAATCGCCTCTTAGCCTATGTCTACCTCACACCGAAGGATATGTACAACCTTGATGTGGTGAAAAAAGGTCTTGCCCGCGTCGCCTATGTTTATGAACCCAATACCGCTTACTTATCTGACTTAAAGGCGGCTCAAGATGAAGCAAAGTCAAAGCACCTAGGCATCTGGAGTATGGCCGGCTATGTTTCTAAAAATGGCTACAGCTTGACGAAATCCTGTTCATGGGCAAAGAGCAATGGTTACTCTACCGCTGGATGTAGTGCAGCTACTCAAACTAAAAAATCATCCACACGGTCAACTGCCACCCTAACCACTCAGACGAAGCAGGCAGTAACGAAATCGTCGCCGAAAACGCGTACGCAAACGGCTTCAACAGTTAAAAAGCATTCAACACCAACCAAAAAGTCATCAACTCCACCCACGGTCACTGGCTCTCTTGATGTCTCCCATGGACAAATGGCATCGGTGACAGTCAAGACAAGTCCGGGTACATCTGGAACGATTGCCGTTTATTATAATTCTGGTCCCAGTACCGCTCAAGGACTCACTAATAAAACCGCTGGAAGTGACGGAACCATTACTTGGACATGGAAAGTCGGCACTCGAACATCACCTGGTAGGTATAAAGTTGAAATCCATGTAGCAGGAAAATCAATCAATAAGACATTGGTTGTTCACTAAAAAATGATTAAGAAGACATGCAGAAGTACACCTTTTGTGTGTCTTTTTATTTAGCTCAGGAGACTTACGATGAAATAAAAAATACGATGAAAAGGGGATAGAAATTCGTAGTTTTTGACGAGGAAGTTGATAGATTTATTATAGCAAACCTCGAACAGCAGAGAAAGGATTAAATGCAAGATTCTAAAAAATATATACTATTGAGCCAAAAGACAGACCGCCCATAGTTAATCAGGGACGGTCACCTTTTCCGCATCATACTTCTCCTAGATAATGGGGAGTTATTTTAAATGGTAGCGAGTACTTTAGAGTAAGTACATACATCCCCCTTCACCTAAGAGCATTTTAGCTACTTACTTTTCAGCGAAACGCTTGAGAAGATTGATCGCATTAAAATGAATACCTTCGTGATAGAGTGAAAAGGTCAAGAGCTCACCAATAGTGTTTAAGTTTAAGCCACTTTCTGTCGTAAATGGTTTTTTGACACGTTCATCCAAGCGATCCTTGAAGGTCTCCTCAATGCGTTTAGACTGATTTTCTAGCATTTCTATCAATGTTTCTAATGTCGGTGGCTTGGAGTCCCAATCTGCTGGCTTGGTCCCCTTAGCAAAAAATTCATTAAACGCCTCTGGTATTTCTCCAGGCTCGCCAGCCAAACGAAAGGCAAAATTCTCCTGAACTAAGTAAACGTGGCCAAGATTCCAACGGACATTGTTGTTAAAGCCCTCTGGAATCGTATCAAGCACGTGATCTGATAAGCCTTTTACTGCATTAATCGTACGTTGCCGGACAATTTTTAGTGGAGTAAAGACATGTTGACTCATTCTCTATCCCTCATTTCCTTTATATTTATTTTTATTATATATGTAGATACCCAATAACTCTAATCCTCTGCTTAATTTTTTGTATTATCCTTCCATATATAAGGCAGCAGCACTGTATAAGAGTAATAGAGCCATGGCAATATTAAATCCCCTTTGATATTTTGTTAAAAATCTTTTAAACAAACAGCCAAATACACTCCAACACACGGGTGCAAGTAGACCAACGCCAGCCAGAAATAATGAAAATAGAATTAAGCTCATATTAGAGTGATAAAAAGGGATAACAAAACTCGCAATAACTGTGAGTCCAAACACAAACACCTTGGGATTAATAAATTGTAAAAGCATCCCTGAAAAGAAGCCCTTATTCTTGCCTTTTTCATTGTCTTCATCATCCGCATGACTTATAAAAACTTTTACCACTAAATAAAGCATATAAAGTGAGCCTACCACAGTTAGGATGCATTCTATTTTAGGCACACTCGTTTTTAACATAAGGTTAAAATAACTACAGGCAATCATAATGACAAAGAAGCCGAGCCCCACCCCAGAACAAAAGCAAAATGACCTTTTAAACCCCTGCTGATTGGCAGTAACCATGGCCATAATATTATTTGGCCCTGGTGTAAAGGTCATTACAAAAACGTAAATTAAAAAGGAAAATAAGGACAAGCGTGTTTCCTCCCCCTGATGTATGCTATAATGTCCCAAATGAACACTATAACGTTTATTACGTTTTATTGTACGATATAGACGTTATATTGTAAACAAAAATCGAGGTGTCCATATGGAAGAAATCAACCTCATCGTTGCTCGAAATTTAAAAGCATTGAGAGAAAGTAAGAAATTAAGCTTAGAAAAAGTTGCAGAGCTTAGCGGGGTCAGTAAAACAATGATTGGACAAATCGAAAGAGGTGAGTCCAGTCCGACTATTACAACCATTTGGAAGATTGCTAACGGGCTTAGGATTTCCTTCACATCATTAATCAATCAGCCACAGCCTGACACGCAACTGATCAGAAAAAGTGAGGTGCATCCCCTTTCGGAGGGTGAGGGAAAATATATGCTCTACCCCTATTTCCCTTTTCAAGAGGATCGACGCTTCGAAATCTTTTCTGTTGATCTTGAAAAGGATGGCTATCTCAGCTCTGAATCTCACGGAGACCGAACGGAAGAATTCCTGACAGTTTTTAGGGGTCAAATCACGATAGGTGTCAACGGAAATGATTATGTTGTCAAAGACGGGGATTCAATAAGATTTAAAGCAGACCGTCCCCACACCTATCATAATTCGGGGGATACAGTGACGCGATTAAGCATGGTCATCTACTATCCCCTATAACAAAAACCGGATTTAAAAGCGTGCCCAGTCCTTGTCTGGGCATAGAGCATTCTATATGGAAGAGGCTTCATTGCCTAAGTCAAGTGGATTGGTGCACAAGGTGCGAGACGCCTTCAGGAAGGAGGCGAGGGTCACTTCACGAATAGACGCCCCGCGTTGTTCCGAGGAGGCTGATTACGAAGCCTATCTGGCACACGCAGGACCAGCCAAGCCTCCCATCGCCTTTATAAGATTTCGGGGACTCTTTTAATTCTTGGATCAGTAAAAATATCCTCCTCATCTGTGCTTTTGGTCGAAAATTCAGAGACGATTGCCCCTTCACTTCCTGCCTTGAACCAATGAAGGGTATTGGGTGGGATCGTATATTGCTCACCAGGTGAAAGCAGCACTTCCTGCCCTGCGGTGTAATAGGCCTCATCACCTAAAGGAGGATCAACAGCACGAAGACTCGTTTCTGGACCTTCAACATAAAGAAACACCTGACCGTATTTGCATCTGAAGGTCTCTTCTTTCCCCTCATCGAATGAACGCTTAGGATGCTTATGCTCTGGGCAGGTTTGATTCGGAAGTAGTGCCAGTTCCTTGGCACAGACTCTATTGGTATTAACATAAGTAATCAACTGTAGCCCTGAAACCTCGATGGTGTTCAAGCCAAAATCAGCAACTTCCAGTGTTGCTTTTTCGTGTTCTGTGAGTACAATATTTGCCTTTTCAAACAGCTCTAAAGCTCTTGTTTTGATCGCTTCATATTCTTGCCGCTCCATATATAGCCCTCCCATCATTTTAATAAGTATAGCTTGAAACTCAAATAAATTAAAGCGCATTCACATTACAATTAATATACTTCTCCTGTGCTGCCACCTCGCTCTATTTACATGGCTTTACGTTCCATATATTTGTGATTAGCTTTGTCATTTGTTACTCTTTTATCAACTTATAAGGAGGGATGTCCTTTAGAAAAAAGAAAGATCGGGAAAGAAGGGCCTATGGTTTCCCAAATTGGTCTCGGGTGTATGGGGATGTCTGATTTATATGGTGAAGCCAATCGTGCGGAAAGCAGTGCGACGATCCATGAAGCCTTAGACGCAGACATCACGCTGTTCGATACTGGAGATTTTTACGGTATTGGACATAATGAGCTGTTGCTATTCCCCTGATCGGTGCACATAAAAGAAGTCAACTTGAAGATGCTCTTGATGGCCGTACCATCGAACTCAGTCAAGAGGACCTCACACGGATCGAACAAGCCGTTCCAGCGTCTTGAGTCGCTGGAGACAGGTAGCAGCCGGAGAAATGCAAATGTTAGATAGTGAAAAATAACAGCAACTTCCAAGCTAACATCGACACCCTAAAAGATAGTGGCAGTCACGCATTTTCCCCTTAAACAACAAGGCCGCATCAACACTGAACTACACCTTCACATGTTAGACACCACTACCATTTGAAAATGTAGTTATTTATGTATGACTAAATATACAAAGCAGTGCATCGTAATAACGTGCCAGCGCTTATTCTAAGTGTTCCCTTTACATGTAAGTATTTCTACGGCCTGCTCGCTAAATCCACTGCCTCAAAGGCTCATTCCTCTGCAATACCTTCATAACCATACCATTATCTTGTAATTATTCTTTACTTAAAATAAATAAGCCTCCTCCATCTTCTAGCCACTCCTTTTCCCTCTATAAGAAATAATCCCATTCATAATCTAAGCAATATATCAAAATAGGTACTATTAAAATTTAAATTAATAATCAAAATGACTTCATTATGTCAGCAGTATAAATATTTTATACGCATATAAAGCAGTCTAACTGTTTAATAAATATTGCATGTATTGATTTTTTTATTAAGATTTGTTATGCTATATCCATATTATGATAGTTTAATAAATAAACAAAGTTATTTTATTATTTTTTCACGATTATGAATACGCTTTATTTTCCAGAGTGCTCTGTATGCGCTTAATTGTGCTGCATTCTCTTTAAGATTGCATAGACACACCTTAAGTTTATAAAAATGGAACCGCAATCAAATACAGTGCTCTCAATCAGCAATCTGCTTTTAGACAACACTAGACATCTCAGGGGAGGATTTACAATGAAAATTAATAACGCTGTCATTTACTTCTTTGGAGCATTAGGTGGTCTGTTATTCGGTTATGATACCGGTGTCATCTCTGGCGCTATTCTTTACATTAAGAAAAGTTTGGGCTTAACATCTATGACAGAGGGGATTGTTGTCAGTTCTATTTTAGTTGGAGCAATGATTGGTGCAGCCTTTAGCGGTAAATTATCCGATAAATATGGACGCCGAAAAAACGTCATGGTCGCTGCCGCTATCTTTTGTATTGGCGCAATTGGAACCGCATTCGCCCCAGACACAGTCGTCTTGATACTCTTTAGAATTGTGCTTGGCATTGCAGTCGGGTGTGCCTCTGCTCTTGTCCCTTTATATCTTTCAGAAATGGCCCCAGCCAATATTCGCGGCGCCTTGTCTAGTCTCAATCAATTAATGATTGTTACCGGAATTTTAATTGCCTATATCATCAACTATATTTTTGCACCGATCGAAGGCTGGCGTTGGATGCTTGGTCTCGCCTTAATCCCTGGTATTATCTTACTTATTGGCATGCTCTTCTTACCTGAAAGCCCAAGATGGCTTCTCAAACAGCACCGTGAACAAGAAGCTCGGAAGGTCTTAAATCACCTCCGTAAAGGGGTTGGGGTTGAGGAAGAATTAGCTGAAATTCGGAAAACAAATTCAGAAGAAAACGGCGGTTGGAAAACACTTAAAGAAAAATGGATCCGCCCTGCATTAATTGTGGGCATCGGCTTAGCGATTTTCCAACAAATTATCGGCTGTAACACGGTCATTTATTATGCACCAACAACGATCACCAAGGTTGGCTTAGGCAATTCGGCTGCTCTTTTAGGAACCATTGGCATTGGGGTTCTCAACGTCGTTGTAACGATCCTTGCTGTTTGGCTAATGGATAAGGTTGGTCGTAAAAAGCTGCTTTTAATCGGAAGCATTGGTATGGCGGTTTGTCTTTTCGCTCTCGGATTATTGACTAAATTTGGCGGGGGTTCTAGTGCTACTGGCTATATTACACTCATTTGCTTGGCGGCTTACATCGTCTTCTTTGCGGCAACATGGGGCCCTGTCGTTTGGGTTATGTTGGGAGAGATTTTCCCTCTTAGTGTGAGAGGTCTAGGCATTGGTATTAGTGGTGTGGCGAACTGGGCTGCGAACTTGATTGTTTCCTTAACCTTCCCATCCTTGCTCGATCAATTCGGTAACATGCTCTTTGTCGTCTATGGCGTTATGGGCATTCTGTCCTTTATCTTCGGCTCCATATACGTCACAGAAACAAAAGGACGCAGTCTTGAAGAAATTGAACTGGATTTAAAAAAGCGAGTACCATCACAGTTAGCTGAAAAAGGCAAACAGCACATTATTTAATGCTTGGAAGGGGCTAAGACAAAAGGATGCAGCTCATAGAGAATCCGAACGCATTCATATTTATGAAGTGACCCAAAAGGTTAGACATTTAGACAGGTTAGTTATTAGGCAGCCTGTTGGGCAAGGGTTCGATAGTGTATCGGACTCTTGCCTTTTATTTCGCCTTAATCCATTTGTTATTATAGTGAGCCATGAAGCGCGCCGTCAAGACACTCCGCTTTCCACGAGCACGACCTTAGGGGCACAATCGGTCCCCGAAAGTGTGCTTTACTTTTTGGGGTAGTAGTTCCTGTGTCTACTAAATAGGCTTTGTAGTCCGTTTCCTCGGAACAACTCAGGGGTCTATTCCTGAAGTAACAACGCCCGCCCCGTTCCAATAGGCGGCTCCGTATTTTGACTACGCTTCCGGTTTCTCCAGATCCTTTTTAACTCTTATCGTTTGCGTTCGGTATGAGGGTGATCTCTTTTCATTTTCTTCCATGTTTAACTCTCACTGGTATTCCCCCCACCACAGATTTAAAAACTGATATCATTAGAAAAACTTGGCTTGTACTTGCCCACTTTGTTTTGTACTTCTGATATGAGTTTTGGCAAGATGAAAAGGCAGGAACCCGATACACCATCGAGTTCCTGCCCAACAAGCTATTTACTTGAAAAAATCGTGCCTCACTTTATGAGGTGCCTTCAAAATACAAGAGGCTTGTACAAATTACACGTAAATTAGCTTTTTACCGCTTCGGTCAATGCATTAAATTCATCTTCACTTAATTCGATGCCTGCTGAGGCAACGTTATCTTCCAGATGTCCTACAGAAGATGTACCTGGGATAGGTAACATAACCGGGGAGCGTTTAAGCAACCATGCTAAAGCAAGTTGTGCAGGCTGTACACCTTTCTCACTTGCAAGCTGATTCAATGGACTGCCCTCTTTTGCGAGTTGCCCTGTAGCTAATGGGAACCAAGGAATAAAGGCAATGCCGTTAGCTTCACAATAATTTAATAAATCCTCAGATTCACGATTAGCTAAGTTATATAAGTTCTGTACAGAAGCTATGGGTGTGATTTTGTTTGCTGCTTCAAACTCCTCAATGCTAACCTGACTTAAACCAATATGACGAATTTTCCCTTCCTCTTTCATCATCGCGAGTTCACCGATCTGATCTTCAAGTGGAACCTTTGGATCGATGCGATGCAATTGCATTAGATCAATCGTATCCAACCCAAGATCAATGAGATTGAGTTCAACCTGCTGTCGCAAATACTCAGGGCGACCAACAGGACGCCAATCATCCGGACCGCTCCGTGTGAGACCCACCTTTGTAGCGATGACAAGATCCTCTTTATAAGGATGTAAAGCCTTTTTGATTAGTCTATTAGAAACAAAAGGACCATATGAATCAGCGGTATCGATAAAATTAACACCAAGTTCCACAGCCTTTTGCAAGACGCGAATCGCTTCCTCAGGATCACGCGGTTCCTTCCAGATCCCCTTTCCAGTGAGCTGCATTGCGCCATAGCCTAACCGATTAACCATTAATTCTCCACCGATCTTAAACGTGCCAGACTGAGCTGCGGTGATGTGTTGATTGGTCATGTACTCTCTCTCCTTTTTTCAAATAATGATGACACTTTATGTACGACTAGGGTTGTGCTTTACCTATTTTTCCTATATTATCACTAGGCTATCCCTTTAAGTCAAACGATCTGCCCGACACCCCTTTCAATTCGCCCATGCTTTTGACGCTCAATTAATAATACGACCCATCATAGAGCTTTCATAAAAAGTCAATAAAGAAAACTGAGCTTGAACCCCTTTGCTTCGTACTCCCTGATGTACGATCATCCTTAGAGGGCCTCAGTAAAGGTATACATTCTGACCGTACAAAAGGGGATGGAGTTTAAGCAGCGGTCATGATATAAAGAAAACAGAGAGGGTCCCATTTCCCTTGGCCAAAGTCATAGGTTATCCTCCTCCTTTTATATTTTCCTTAAGCATGAAATAAAAATGCACGCGACCAAATTCGTCATATTCTATAACGGGCCATCTAACTAAGTGCCCTTTAGGATAAGCATTTTCATTTTACCGCTGCAACGGTAAAAGATAGACGCATTGCGCATGACTTTAGTTGTACGATAAATATACAGGATAAAACTGATCCTGAAGGCAGTGGTGTTATGAATCAAAGACAAGAACAAACGCTGGAATTACTTTTACAGAAAAAGCAGGAGCCCATTTCTATTCAAGAGATTTGTACCGCACTTGAGTGCTCAGAAAAAACCATTCGCAATGATCTTAAAGTACTTGATCATTACATTAAAGAGCATGCCTTTGCTATTGCTCTCATTCGCAGGCGTGGGCAAGGGGTATTTGTAAAGGGAACAGCTGAAGAGAAACAGCGCCTTCTTCTTTTTCTAAAAAGAAAGGATGAGACTGTTCTTTCGGACCAATGGCTGTCCTATAAGATTATTGAAACGCTGATTCTCACCAATCATTTTATGAGAATGCAGGATTTGGCTGCTCAGTGTTTCACAAGTCGAACAAAGCTTGCCAATGCACTTGGAGAAATCGAGGCCTTTATACAGAGGTTTGATCTTACCCTTGAACGCCGCCAAAAAATCGGCATTCAAATCATTGGCACTGAAAAGAATAAAAGGCTTGCTTTATCGAAGGCCACCGAAAGCGTTTATGAAGGTTCGGATGAGCTTTCTGCCTTAACTGAGCTCATCGCTCCCTATGAATTTCTTTTCATTCAAAACGAAATAAGGCAGCTTGCCTCACAATCAGGGATACATTTTACTGACCAATCCATGATCAGCTTAGTGATCCATATCGCCATCGCAATCAAAAGAATCAAGCTTGGCCAGCACATTCAGTTGTCCATAGAAGAAGTGAAACAACTGAAGAGGGTTAGCGAATCTCATTTTGCAAGCGATCTCGCTCAAGCATTAGAAAAAGTCTTTGTTGTCACCATTCCTGATACCGAGGTGGCCTATATAACCATTCATCTGATTGGTGCCAGATTAGCTTATAAAAAAGACGTATCGACGCAAGCGCGCCTGAACAATTCCGAGAGCTATGAGCTTGCCACTCAGTTAATTGAAAGGGTTTCAGCAGCCACTTCTATTAGCTTTTTAAATGATCAGGATCTCGTAAATGGTCTCATGATTCATTTACAATCCACCCTTAACCGTTTGCGTTATCACTTAAAGCTTTATAACCCATTGCTTGCCGATATTAAAAAAATGTACGGGTACATGTTTGACATTATTCTTTCTGAAAGCACCCGTCTAATCGGCTTAGACGTTGAAATGCCGGAAGACGAAATCGGTTACTTAACCTTACATTTTCAAGCAGCATTGGAGCGAATTAATAAATCTCAGATGCAGCGTGTGTCGTCACTCATCGTATGCACGACAGGAACAGGCACCTCTCAATTGCTTGCGGCAAAATGTCAGGCCAGTTTTCCCGAGCTTGACATCAAGGATACCGTTTCAATTTATGAACTCAGACAAGCCATACAGTTCTATAAGCCGGATCTGATCATCAGTACCGTGCCTATTGAGAAACCTTCCACAGAAATGCTTGTTGTCTCGCCTTTATTAAAGGAGGCTGAGATCAAATTGATTGACCAAGTGATCGATAAAATCAGACGCAAGCAACGTGATCCTTTTGTCCAATCTAGCATGCTTAAAGAGCTCATTCCAAAGGACTTAGTCTTTACACAGGTAAATCTGGAGGGGCCTAAAGCCATCATCGAGTTTTTAAGCGACCAGCTTTATAAAAAGGAAGCGGTGTCTCGCCACTATAAAGCTTCTGCTTTACAAAGAGAAAAGCTGGCAACAACAAATATTGGCAATGGTGTAGCCATTCCCCACGGTGAAGCCAAAGAGATACATTATCCTACCATCGCCGTGGCACAATTAGCGCAACCGACAGACTGGGATGGAGAGCCTGTTCAGCTTGTCTTCATGCTTGCAACCAGCGCGCTCGATAAAAAACAATTAAGTGCATTATTTAGAGAAATAAGTGATCTTACCGATGATTTACAAAGACTTAATCTTTTAAAGCAATCAACAGATCACCAGACATTTTATCAACACCTTGTCCGTGAAGGAGGCCACTAACATGAAATTACTTGCTATTACATCCTGTCCTAACGGGATTGCCCATACGTATATGGCGGCTGAAAATCTGCAAAAGGCAGCCGATGAAATGGGCGTTGGTATGAAAGTCGAAACACAAGGTTCTGTGGGTGTCGACAATGCATTGACCGAAAAAGAAATTGCTGAAGCCGACGGCATTATTATTTCTGCCGATAAGACCGTAGCTAAAGATCGTTTTGTCGGAAAAAGGCTCATCGAGGTGCCTGTTTCGGATGGAATTCGTAAACCTGAGGAACTCATCACCCGTTTTAAGACGGACGATGTACCGGTCTATCAAGGCACTGGTAATAAAGAGACCGCTCAAAAGGGCACCAGTAAATCTGGACAGCCTGCCTTTTATCGCGATTTGATGAATGGGGTCTCCTATATGATTCCGTTTGTTGTCATTGGTGGCTTGTTCACTGCGATTGCTCTTGCCTTCGGTGGGCACGCGACTGCAAATGGCATTCAAATTCCTAAAGATTCATTCTGGTACCAAGTCCAACAAATCGGTGGTCTTGGCTTCCAACTCATGGTCCCCATACTCTCGGGCTTTATTGCAATGAGTATTGCTGACCGTCCTGGACTTGCACCCGGTATGATTGTCGGCTTCATCGCTAATACAGGAAGCTTTTATCACAGTGATGCTGGTGCTGGATTTATCGGTGGTATTATAGCAGGCTTCCTTGTAGGCTATATCGCTAAACTAATTAAGATGTGGAAAGCGCCGAAGATGATTCAACCCATTATGCCTATTTTGGTCATTCCTTTATTGACTGCTGCCATTGCTGGAGGCATCTTCATTCTTGTCTTAGGTCATCCTATTGCTTCACTTATGACGGGGCTTGAAAATGGATTAAACGGTATGCAAGGAGCCAGCAAAATCATCCTAGCGGTGATCCTCGGGGCAATGATTGCCTTTGATATGGGAGGCCCATTCAATAAGGTTGCCTTTCTATTTGGCTCTGCAATGATTGCTCAAGGAAACACTGAGATCATGGGTCCAATTGCCATTGCTATTTGTGTTCCTCCTATCGGCATGGGACTCGCGACATTTTTAGGGAAAAAGAAATACGCTCCAGAAGAGCAAGAAGCCGGGAAAGCCTCCTTTACTATGGGCTTATTTGGAATCACTGAAGGTGCGATTCCCCTAGCAGCTGGCGATCCACTGCGTGTCATCCCAAGCAATATGGCTGGGGCAATCGTTGGTGCCATTATTGGCATGGTCTTTGGTGTCACTGACAGAGTGCCCCATGGCGGTCCAATTGTCGCAGCGTTCGGTGCGGTCAGTCATGTCATTATGTTCTTTGTAGCCATTATCGTCGGCGTCTTAGTCACCGCCTTGATGGCCAATCTTTTAAAACGAAAAGTAAAAGCTTAAGGAAAGGTTTGACGTATAATGGGATTATTTGATCTAATGAGTGAAGACTTAATCATAATGGAGCTTCAGGGAAATAGCAAAGACGAAGTGATGGACGAGCTCGTTGATAAAATTGATGCCACAGGCGTCATCAAAAAGAAGAAAAAATTCCGTAAAGCCTTAGATGGGCGCGAAAAGGAATCCAGTACAGGCATCGGCTACGGCATCGCTATTCCCCATGGAAAATCGAAGGCTGTTGAAGCCCCACGCGTTGCCTTTGGTCTTAAAAAGGAGGGCGTTGACTGGCAGAGCATTGACGGAACAAAAGCCAACTTGATCTTTATGATAGCTGTCCCAGAAAAAGCTGCTGGCGACACACATTTAAAAATTCTGCAAATGCTCTCTCGAAAATTGATGGACGAAGACTTTAGAGAGGCCCTCATCCATGCTGAGAACAAAGACGAAGTCATAACCCTTTTAAAGGAAATTGCCTAATTCATTGTCCAAAAGCCACCGTTCAGAATAAACGGTGGCTTCCATTATACAAGCGATTACAAATGTGTTAACCTAAAACAAAAATGAAAGGGAGTGCTATGTTTTGAAACCATCAATTCCTGAGATCACCCTTCATGATGGCATGACGTTACCTGTTATCGGCCTTGGTACATATAATCTCAATGGGAATGAAGGAGCCAATGCCATCGTAAACGCCATTGATATCGGCTATCGACTCATTGATACTGCTTATAATTACGAAAATGAAGGCACTGTCGGAGAAGCCATCAGACGCACGTCTATTCCTCGACACGCACTCAAGATTACCTCAAAATTGCCTGGACGCTACCACTCCTATAACAAAGCGGTTACGACCATCCAGGAGTCTTTATATCGCGCTAACCTTGACTATTATGATCTCTATTTGATCCACTGGCCTAACCCAAAACAAGACCAATATGTAGAAGCCTGGCAGGCTTTAATTGACGCCCAAAAATGGGGATTCATTCGTTCTATCGGTGTCTGCAATTTCCTCCCTGAGCATCTTGAGCGTTTAGAAACCGAAACTGGAGTGATGCCAAGCATCAATCAGATCGAATTGCACCCCTTTTTCAATCAAGAGGCTCAAAGAAGCTGGCACCAGGAGCGTCAAGTTGTAACAGAGTCCTGGAGTCCTTTAGCACGAGCAAGTGAAATCCTGGACAATGTTGTTCTCCAACATATTGCTCAGCACCATCAAAAAACGATAGCGCAGATCATCTTGCGCTGGCATTATCAACTCGGGGACATTTCCATTCCAAAGTCTGCTTCTCCAAAGCGTCAGCTTGAGAATATCTCCATTTTTGATTTTTCTTTAGATGAAGCTGAAATGAAGAAAATTTCTGACCTCTCTCACTCCGATGGTCGCCTAAAAAACCAAGATCCAGCGACTTACGAGGAATTTTAATGCTAAGAATTTTAAAGAGGCTGGAACAGAAGTATTGAAGCTCATAGAGAAGTCGAACGCATAGAATTGGTGAATGCGTTCGGCTTTTTGATGGAGTCATAAAGCGCTCCATCAAACATTCCACTTTCCACTGGCACCGCCTCCGACATACAATCGGGACCCCCGAAAGACCTTCTTTTTCTACACCATAAAAATAAGAAAAGGGAACTTCTTAGTGGCCATGTGCTTTTCCCCATAGGAGTGGCTGCACTTCTGTTCTTCCTGTCAATTTTCAAAATCCTATCGTTTGCTATTAGAGTGTCTATTTTAGTTTTATCCCACCCTTTTTCAGTCCTATGCTGATGTTCCCTATGGAAACGTAGCCTCTCTCATCTGCGACTTTGTATGATTTAAAAAGGTACAAAGTTAAAACGAATAAGTAAAATTTCTTAATGCACGACGCAATCTCATTAAAAGTAAAAACCTTACAGTTATAAATTCGCAATGTTGGCTAAAACTAAACTAAAATTAGGAAAGGAGAAAATGAGGATGGGTCGAGGTAAAAGCTTTAATCATAAGAAAAAGGGACACCCAGAAAATGGTCTTAACACATCAATGACTGAGGAGAAGACCCCAGATAAGTCTGGAAGAGTCGTTGCCGATTTTGCAACCTACGAGGCACACAAAAATAGTGAAGATAGCCAAGGATAACCTAGGAGGAACACGGTATGGAAGACACGCATGAATTTGTGGAAAAAATACATGAGCGTCAAGCGAAAGCTGAGAAAAACGAAAAGCGGCAAAACAAAGGGCATGACAATCGTCAGCTCCCGGGCAAACAGCACAGCACTAATAAATGAGTCTCTGGACACTTCTTTTGTTGATGAACAACAAGGGAGCTGTCCTTTTCTTTTGCCCTTGCAAAGTACTATAGTGCAGGAAAAATAAACGATGCAAAATTCTTGTTTTTTATTAATAATCTGATAAAATCACACTATCTCTATAAAAAGTAAAAAGGAAGGCGTTACACGTTGCACTAATCAGCAGCAGCTTCTTTTAAACCCCTTTTATGATAACGTTAACAATTTGTATTTAGAGCAATTTATGCAATGACAATCTAATATAAAGAAGGTTCTACTTATGAGCTTATTCGTCCGTGAAAAGCCATTTTATCACTCATTCTTTGCCTTAACCATCATCATTGGCCTCCAGAATATGATTACATTTGGCGTTAACCTGTCCGATAACTTCCTTGTAGGCGGATATAGTGAATCTGCACTATCTGGGGTCGCGCTTGCTAATCAAATTCAGTTTGTGCTGCAAATGCTGGTGATGGGTGTAGGAGAAGGTTTGGTCATTATGGCTTCAAGATATTGGGGGGCCAAGGATATCCCTTCCATAAAAAAAATCGCTAGCATTGGCATGCGCCTGTCTATCCTCGTCGGTTTAATCATATGGGCGGTTGTCTTTTTCTTTCCTGAAGGCTGCATGGCTTTATTTACTAACGATACGAGCGTGATCCACGAAGGAACAAAATATGTACAGATAATCTGCTTTTCCTATATCTTTTTTGCCATAACCAACATACTGCTTGCAACACTCCGAAGTGTAGAGACAGTAAAAATTGGGTTTATCCTGTCCTCCTCTACGCTGATCATTAACATCTGTCTGAACTACCTTTTAATTTATGGCCATTTAGGTTTTCCAGAGCTGGGTATAAAAGGCTCCGCCATCGCCACATTAGCAGCAAGAATCATCGAGCTCGTGATCATTTGTCTCTACGTTAAACGCTTTGACCGGAAGCTTATGTTAAAACTACATGATTTCTTTAAGATGGAAAAAGAGTTGCTAAAACAATACATTAAGATCGGGTCCCCCATCCTTATGTCCAATTTTATTTGGGGTGTTGCGATGGCCATACAAACCGCTATTTTGGGGCATATGGGAGGTACCGCAATTGCCGCAAACAGTATCGCAACGACCCTCTTTGGCATTGTAACGGTGGGAATTTATGCCTCTGCGAATGCCACCACTGTTGTAATTGGCAAAACCATTGGCAAGGGGGATATGGATAAAATTAGGGCCTATGCCAAAACACTTCAGATCCTATATCTCGCATTTGGACTTTTTACCGGTCTCATTCTTTTTATTCTAAAGGATTTCGTACTCGATTTTTATTCAATTACAGCAGAAGCTCGCGACCTTTCGCTACAGTTCATGATCGTGCTTTCCATCACAGTCTGTGGAACGGCTTATCAGATGCCGGCTTTGACAGGCATTGTCCGTGCGGGAGGAGATACGCGCTTTGTACTGTACAATGATAGTATTTTTATGTGGTTGATTGTCCTTCCAGCCTCATCCTTATGTGCCTTTGCCTTGCACCTTTCACCACTAATGGTTTTTATTTGTCTCAAGTCCGATCAGATTTTAAAATGCTTTGTTGCTATTGTAAAAGTCAATCGTTATCGCTGGATTCGCACGTTTCAATCGCCTACTGATAAAAAAGAGGATGAAGTACTCCCTGTGAGCTAAACATCTATGCATTCATGATCGTAGAGCCCAAGCTTATATTCTACAAACCTACAGGGGGAAAACGAAGTGAACCTTGGAGTAAGGTTAGAGAGCATTTTTCTATTTGAAAAGTGCTCTTGTTAGCAAAGGTTATTATGTTGGATCTAAAGTTATAATTTTTGTATAAAATTCCCATTTAATCCACCTATTCTTATCACTTTCTCTAAATTAATGCCGAAAAGGTAAGACTAGGTCGATCGTATAGTCAATCTATATCCTCTATTAATTGCTGTAAGGTAATGCAACTGCCAGCCTATGCTTCATAAAATTAATAACTCCCATTGGCAATATGTCAGCATATCCTCTTAACAGCCAAAATAAAATAATTAATATAGTATCTCCTTCATGTGGCATCTGTTTGACATTAGGGACAGGTACAGGGGGACAAAGTCCCCTTCCCCTATTGTCTCCTACTTAAAACTGAATGACCGCACGAAATCTTGTCTTCCCTTTCAGCATTTCATCATAAGCCTCATTTAATTGTTCCAAATCAAAGGTTTCGATCATAGGCTTTGCTCCCGATAAGGCACTAAAATTCAAGGTGTCTTGTGAGTCGATCGACGAACCACTATTCCAGGCTTGTACTGATTTTCTTGTACCGAAGAACACAAATGGATTAATCTCAATCGGTTCTCCCATGACTGAGGCAATGATCAGCTTTCCATTATTATTCAGGCCATTTACAAGCTCTGAGGCTGCTTTACCATTTGGAGCGGTCGCAAGAATAACCTGTGCCCCACCAAAAGCACCTAATGCCTCACCAATATCCTGCGCACTGGCATCAATATAGTGATGAGCACCAAGTTGCTTGGCAAGCGCTTCTTTATCACTGCCTCCGGAAATAGCAATGGTCTTAAAGCCCATTTTATTAGCAAATTGTATGCCTAAATGACCTAATCCACCAATTCCTTGAACGGCAACAACATCCCCAGCTTTTGCCCCACTTTTGCGCAAAGCATTGTAAGTCGTGATTCCTGCACAAAGAAGCGGTGCTGCTTCTACAGCTCTAAGCTGGTCAGGGATCAAGGCCAAGGCCTCTTGAGGAGCTACCATATATTCTGCATATCCCCCATCATAAGAGAGACCACTGACTAAACCATGCTCACAATTGATAAAGTCCCCTCTGCGACAAGCGTCACACTCGTGGCAATGTCCCGCATGCCAGCCGACTCCGACACGCTGACCTTCTTTCCAGTTAGTCACCCCTTGCCCCACAGCGTCAATATAGCCAGCTACCTCATGGCCTGGAATGCGTGGATAGACAATCCCCGGTACGAGACCATCCTTCACCGACGAATCACTGTGACAAACACCACAAGCCTCAACTTTAATGCGGACTTGGCCTTTATCCGGCTCTGGAATCTCTCTTTCTACAATTTCAAATGAACCGCCTGGGCGGGATATTTGTGCTGCTTTCATTAATACCATTGTCATTGCTCCTTTTTTTACTCAGTTTTAAACTATGGGTGCCAACGTCAGCTTACATTCACTTCATGAATGCTCCCCTAAGGTGAACTTGAAATTCATCACCCATGGTTTATACTAATGGTATTACTTAGAGTTATATCTAAGTCAAGATAAAAAATTTTGGGGGTGACAAGAAGCAATGTATACGATTAATGAAGTGGCTCAAATATGCGATTTATCCGCGCATACTTTACGATTCTACGACAAAGAAGGCCTCCTCCCATTTATTTCAAGAAATAAAACTGGCAATCGCATGTTTTCCGAAGACGATTTGGAAATTGTAAAGCTGATTTGTTGTTTAAAAAATACCGGGATGCCAATCAAAGACATCAAACATTATATTGACTTACTCATGGAAGGTGATGAAACCTTCGACACCCGAAAGCAAATCATTTTAGATCATCGTAAAGAAGTCATGCGACAAATCAGTGAATTAAAGAAAAATCTCAACATCATCGATTTAAAGGTTGCTTTTTATAATTCGAACAGAACTGATATCCTTTCCTAAGGAACAATTTTGGAATAAAACCTCATGAGTTAGAGGTCACTCGAAGGCAAATATACCCATAACAATAGGGACAGGTATCGCCCCGTCCCTCTCCATTCTTTGTCCCTTATTTTTTTGCTGCTTTATTGACCATATCGATGAGTTCATCATAGGTTGTACCTTTAAACGCTTTTCCATTGACATAAAAGGCAGGGGTGCCTTGTATCCCTAATTTCTTCACATAAGATTGATCCGTTTTCAACCCCTTCTTATATGTGCCTGCATTAAATGCTTTAACAACTTTATTAACATTCGTTTCGTTGGTCACTGTTTTCAATGTTTTTTCTAAAAAGGCTGGCTTATAAACATCCATTTGTTCATACTTTGCCCCGTCTGGTTGCCTGGCGTATAGCTCATCATGAAACTGCCAGAACACCTTATTGCCTAATTTGTGATAGACAGTCTCAGCAAATAAAGCCGCTCTTGAGGAATCCGTATAGATAAATGGATCATTCATAAAGTAGAAGGTAGCCTTTCCCGTGTCCACAAGATCCTTTTGCATGTCAGGAAAAGCTGTTTCATTAAAGTTCTTGCAGTAAGGGCATTTATAATCACCAAATTCCACAATTTTTACTGGCGCATGTTTATCTCCTAAGTAAGGCTGTCCTGTATAATCAAAGGTTGTTTGACCGTTTTGGACGTTCCCTACAACTAAAAGAACGATAAGTGCGACAGCAAACACTCCAATAGCTGCAAAAATCCATATTCGAGCGCCTCGCTTCTTTGTATGAGTTTTCTTAACTTGTTTTCCCTTTTTCTTCGTGGCCATAATGACACCTCATTCGTTGATAGATTTTTTGTAAATAGAACCCTCAAACAACACTACACAACGTAGTGTAAAGGAGTAAAAATAAGTGACAGAGTCAGACCACTGCCACTATAAGCGCACTCATACTCATCGCAAAAAGCGACAAGAGGAGTGACTGTGTGTTCAGCCGTAACGGAATGCTATACCTTGGCTCCAGCAAATGCTGTAAACGATAATTCACTGCTGTATCAGCAAATGGCACAACAACTGGCGAAGGCATCCGCCTAGGACAATGATTGATCAATTTAAGTAGCGCCTTGCTAAGACCTAACTCTGATCCCGTCTTCCTTATCGCAAATTCATCAGCCGCCAATTCACAGATAATTTTATAATTATGATACAGCCACTTTGCTAGAGGAATAAACCACAGAGATCTCGATATCTGTTCAAGAATAAAAAGCTTTAAAGGGTCGACATGCTGTTGATGACTGAGCTCGTGTTTCATCACAGCTTGAAGCTCTTGCGGATCAAGTAATGTCAATAAACCTGTGCTAACGACAATCAGCGGTCGGCGTAATCCAACTGTAAAGGCCGATATATCCTTCTGATCAATCACGATCAATTGATGCCTGTTTAATTCGAACCTTTGGCTGATCACATTTGTTAATTCAATATTCACAAGTCGAGACAACCTCGCCTTAAATCGCTTCGATCGAATAGAGTGCATGATGCCCCCCATGAAAATAGCTAAAAAACTATAAGTAACCCACGCATTCAGTAAAGACAGAATCAGCATATAGTAAACAGAATGTTTTATAAAAAGACCGAGACAAAAATCAAAGAAATTGAGAGGAAGTCGTATGCCAAATAACAAATGCAGGACATACATCCCCATTTGCCCCCAGACAATCCCCGCCATCAACACCCCTATGCCAAATAGGTACAACGCTCTTTTTTTCCACATTATCAATGTTCCTTTTTAAGAGAGTGTATTTTCTGTTCAAGCTTGGCTAGTAAATCCTCATCCACATCTTCCATCGCATCAAGCATATGATTAATGACAACACCACCAAATTCGTCCAAAAGAGTTTCTGTTAATTGCTTTGACTGCTCATCAATGAAGGCTTTCTTAGATTGAACAGGGCGGAAGAGCGAGAGACGTCCTTCTGTTCTTTTCATTAAAATTCCTTTATCAACCAATCGCTTCATGACAGTCATCACAGTGTTAAAA
This sequence comes from Pullulanibacillus camelliae, assembly GCF_014642655.1. GTDB lineage: Bacteria > Bacillota > Bacilli > Bacillales > Sporolactobacillaceae > Pullulanibacillus > Pullulanibacillus camelliae. The sequence goes on along the minus strand of NZ_BMIR01000002.1, from coordinate 116,475 downwards.
TTGATAGGCTTGTCCTTCTCTAGATGTTGCTGAACCTGTTTGATCGATTGCTCACTTTCTTTTGCCCATAAGTAATCCATAATCTTAGCCTCTAAAGGACCAAAGAAACGATCCAGGCCGACCTGATCATATTTAAAATTTTTAATCGTCATTTATAAAACCCTCCACTACAGATTGTAGTGCCATCACTTACAAAGATCAAGTCTTTTCATTTTGAAGACTATATTTGCCTCCTATTTCCTAAACTAAAAAAACTCTTGAATTCGCGAGCCACTACAAAACGTTTAATGTTTAGATGAAAGAGACGATCTAAAATTACCCATACAGGCTGATAGCTCCCCCTAATTCTATGAGGGTCCGTAAATTCTGCTCCATCGCCCGTACCCCCAAAGCCCTGCTTGTCGTTTAGCCCCAAAAAAATACTGTGTCCCCTGATACGCGACTGTCGTTAAACACCTTTCCAGTTTAACGCGCATGCCTAATGCCTCATAGGCTTCTCGCATGGCTGCCTCTTCAGGCATTTCTCCTGCTTTAATGCCACCACCAGGAAACACGTACAATCTAAGCTTTCTTTATTTTTTATTGATTAGACATGCTCTAACCAATGCCATTCGTCTTCAGCTAGCACAATTTCGGAGCCTTCATTACAAGAGGATAACTCCTCTTCATTTTGCGCACCAATAATTGCAGCGGTTGGGAACGGCTGATTGATGACATAAGCTAGGGCAATTTGAATAGTTGTAACCCCCTTATCTTTAGCAAGAGATTCTGCCCGGCGCAATCTTTCCCAGTTAGCTTCATTATAGAAAACACGAACAAGATCTTCATTGCTACGATCCTCCGGTGTGAAACGTCCTGTGAAGAAGCCCCGAGCTTGAGAGGACCATGAGAGCAGCGGCATTTGCTGCGCTTTATGCCATTCACAATAAGCAGCATCTGCAGAAATACAGCCTTCCCAATAAGGCTCTTGTGCTTTGGCTAAGCTTAGATTGGGACTATTAAAAGTAAACCCAACTAAACCATTTTTTTCAGCATAAGTATTAGCCTCTTCTAAACGGGCTGTTGTCCAATTAGACCCTCCAATAGCCTTGATGCGCCCTGCCTCAATATGTGCATTCAAAGCCTCAATAATGACGGCGACAGGAACATTCGGATCATCACGATGCAAGGCATACAAATCGATATAATCCGTGCCAAGTCTCTCTAGGCTGGTAAAGAGGTCACTTGATATCGCTTCAGGATTAACTCGTGGTCCAGTATGATCATGATGCGCACCTTTAGTTAGAATGACTACCTCTTCGCGATTTCCTCTCTCTCTTAACCATTGCCCAATAGCGATTTCACTTTCACCACCACAATAGATATGCGCGGTATCAATCGTATTCCCGCCGATGGCAAAGAAGCGGTCCAATACTGTGCGCACAACATCATAATGGCTTGGTCTAAAATAGTCTGATCCCTGAATAAGTGTGGTCACAGGCTTTTCACAGCCCGTAATCTGAATTGTTTTCACGATTCCCCTCCTATTCTATTTTGACACGGCGGCGTTCTCTAGCCGATGTCAAACAAGCATCGAGCACCTTCATATCTAAAATGGCATCATGCGCAGGATAAGGTAAGGGGGCACCATCGAGAATGCTTCTTCCTAGCGCATCCGCTTGCAAGGCATATTGATTGACCTTCGGGACATCGACTTCTCGGCGTCCGTCCTTTGTGATAACAAAAAAGTTATCCTGCTGATTTTGTTGAACAACAAATGCGGATGGCACCTCGATCCTACCTTCCGTCCCAATAACTTCAAGTGTATTTCTGCCAGCGGCCCACATGCCACAATCAAAGGTCAGCGCAACACCTCGATTAAATTCGAGAAGCCCCGAAGCCATCATATCCACATCATCATGTGCATCAGAGAAAAGCGCATGAACCGTTGCAGCCTGGGGCTCCTCCTCAAGGAGCATACGAGCAACGCTGATAGGATAGACACCCACATCATATAATGACCCTCCACCCCAAGCTTTTTTATAACGCACATTCCCTTTATCTCCTGCATTATTAAAGGTAAAGGTCGCGTGGATGCCACGAAGTTCACCCATTTCACCAGAGTGAATCATCTCGCGAATCAGCGCATAGCGTGGATGATAACGATACATAAAAGCTTCCGCGAAAACAACATTGGCTTTTTCACATGCCGCTGCCATTTCCTCAGCCTCCGCAGCGTTAAGAGCAGCAGGTTTTTCACATAGAACATGCTTACCCGCTTCAGCCGCGTGAATCGTCCATTCTTTATGCAAATGATTAGGTAACGGTATGTAAACGCTGTCAACATTAGGATCATTGAGCAACGCTTCATAGCTGCCATAGGCTTGTGGTATAGATAGTTCCTTTGCGGTATCCTGGGCCTTTTCTAAACTGCGACTGGCAAGGGCGACAACTTCCCCTGTCTCTGATTGCTGAATCCCAGGGATCACTGACCGTTTGGCAATGCCCGCACTTCCAATAATCCCCCATCTAATCTTCTTCATTCGCTTCCTCCTATAGTATAAATGTACGCTTTCTATCATTATATTAGACGTACTCCAAAAATATAAGTCTATTGCTCTATAATGTTTTAATTTTTTTATTGCTTTTTATATAATCTTCCTGCATCACGTTCATCTAATATAAGGAGCATTAACTCTTTTATTAGATTCAGTGAAAGCGATTATCTTTATTCTAAATCAATTGCTGGAATGCCTAGTACTTGAGTATGTTCACGCAGAATACCAAAAGCGCATTACTTCATATTCTGAAGCAACGCGCTCAAAACAATACTTATCCTAGACTATTCATAGAAGTTCCCAAAACACGAGTAAAAAGGCTTATCTATCAAGTGGTTTATTCTGTATTTCAACGCATCAACTAAATGAAAAAAACCCGTTTCTGATAAGGTTAAAACATCGACGAAATAACCATCAGAAAGGCTTCTTATAATGGCTCCTTTACCGCAAATAACGCATGATTTCAATCGTAGAATGAAATTGTCAAATGATGGAGGAGCCCTTTCCTCCGATACAGGTGAGTTCATATTCCGAGAATGCGACGAAAAAGTGGATTTCTCCCAACCTTTGATTCAACACCTCAAACTAAAGGATGAAAGGCATTACTTTGTTCATGCGAATGAACAGCTGATTCGCCAAAAACTCTATCAAATGATTGCCAGATATTCCGAAGATGATGCGGCTGATCAATCTAGAGGGACAAAAAAATATGCAGATTCAAACGATACGGACAAAGATCATTAAAGTGGCCAGCAAATGAGTAAAGTCAGGTCGATCATTGTCCTTCAAGTTATCTTCCAGCTTTGTTTATCACACATTTTTTGGGGACATACTACAGCGCATTCAAAGGCTCAAACTCGAGTGATTGGAGCGTATGGCGGGAGACTCCTACGGGAACAGCACGTGTCCGAAGCNCCCAATTTCAACATTTATTTTCGCGCCAAGGGAAAAGTATGCCCAAAAACAGATAACTTTTTAGTGCACGATCATTTTATTGCTTCATCGCAGTGACTTTCTCAATATTATTCCTAATATAGTTTGGTCTTGAACTGAAATCTCGTTTTTCTTTGAAGGATGAATAAATCAGGTTTATATTTAACGCTCACCAACTGCCTTAATTTTTGCCCTATTCTGCAGTAAGTACATAGAAATAAGTACAATCGCGAGGATAACTAGAGCAAGCATTCCCCAATATACATGGCTGTAAACTTGCCCAAATGGGACTTCCTTCTGCCATGACATAAACTTGGCAGTAATACCCACTCCAAACGCGCCGCTGAAGAATTGAAGGAGCTGTAGCAGCCCCATTCCGGAACCGACTAAGCGATGCTCAATCTGTTGGGAAACCTCATTGGACACTGCTCCAGTTACAAAAGTAAATCCTGTGCTCATCAGCATATAAATGAACAAAATAGCCATATAAGAATGACTAGCAAATAATGCAAACAAAATGGTTGAAGCCAGCATCATAAAGGAAAAAATGCAAATCATCATCGCATTCCCCAACCTCTCAAGCCTCTTACCCGCTAGGCGAGGAAGCAATACAGAGACAAGTGCCCCTGGAAAAATGATTAGCCCAGCACTGATTGTACTTAATCCATGAAGATTAATAAGGACCTGCGGCATCAGAAACAAGTTTGCAAAATTGCACATATAAGCAGCAACTCCGATAGCCACTAGTGTTAAATATGTTCGATGTCTGAATAATTTAGGTTGAATAAAAGGATCACGGTTCTTAAAGATATGAACAACAAATAAAAAAAGCGCACATAGTCCAACAAAAAGCGCTATCCAATAGTCATTTGTAACGAACATGAGAAGTCCTGTCGTCCCGATTCCTATGAGAATCGCTCCAAAAATATCAAAAGTACCCTTCTCTGGTTGTTCTCTTGGAAGTTCCATCGCTAGAAACGGAATCAAAATCAGAGGTGCTGCTGTTACAAAAAATAGATCCTGCCAGTTCCAATCTTCAATAATTACTCCAGCAACCACTGGACCTAATCCAAGTCCTAGTGACACTGCCGCAATTAGATTTACAACAAACTTCCCTCTTCGCCTAACAGGGATATATCGCGAGGTAAATACTAAGCAAAGTGAAGGAATGGCTCCAGCTACCGCTGCCTGAAGTAACCGAACCAAAAGCAACATCGGATAGCTATCAGAAAATAGTCCAACAATAGAAACGGCACTCAGTATACTAAGTGAGAGAATAAACAAGCGCCGTATTGGGACAAAGTCAGATAAACGACTAAAGGTTATCGACGAAATAGCAAACAAGATTGAATAACCCGTCACGATCCAAGAGGACGCAGGAGCTGACATCCCGTATTCTTTGGTGATCAAGGGTAAAGCCACATTAAACATCGTTGTATTCATGGTAACAATCATGATGGACAAGGCTAATAAGACTAATAAAAAGGTTTCCTTCCGAAGTGCATTTTCAGAAATGTCATATTCCAAATTTTTAGATTGAGCCATACATCTTCTCCTTTGTTCATTTATTGTAGCAAGCCAATCCCTTGTTTTGCCGTAAAGTATTGGCATTTACCTGTACTCTCGTTTTTAACCATTAGAGAATGATCATTCTAAAATAAATAAAAAATTATTCATAATTCCTCTCTAAAAGTCATTTCATCACTCTGAAGATCTAATGCTAGAACATCCACACAGAATTTTTATACCTATCGCTATTTATTTGCTCCCCCTCTTTCAAAAGAGAATCACATATTATAGAACGATCATTCTCGAATATCATAAAAAAATAAAGATAGGGGTAGATGTGTTATTAATCCACAATACTCTAGCTTTATTTCATATCATTTTTTTATTCATAATATACAAATAATCTTTCTAAAATCATAAAAAAACTACTTTTTCAAAACAGATATAGATAGTTTAGAAATCCGCTGAAGCTTTTCCTTATCCAAAGAAGTTCGGATCATTACTCTTAAACCTGTCAAAACATTATTAAGATATTCAGCAAAATGTGCTGCACTGTGTTGTTTGTTAAACTCCCCAGACTCCTGTCCCCGCCTTACAACCTCTTCAATTAATTGTTCTGATCGAATAAAGGCATGTCTAGTTTTGAGATCTACATCCGCATCGCGAATCGCCAATTCTACTACTGAATTCACAAACAAGCATCCAGGAGGCATACCCTCTTCTCCATCTAATATGTAATCAAATATAAATTCGATGGCTCCCTCAGCTGTTTCTGCTTGTTTTATCCCTGCCTGCACATCAGCTCTCACTTTTTCACCAAAACGATCCATCACTTTTAGAAACAAGGTATGCTTATCTGTAAACGCATCATAAATGCTTCTGCGGTGGATGCCCATGTGTTCAACAAGATCAGCCATAGAAGTTTTTTCATAGCCCTGCTCCCAAAAGAGTTTCATGGCTTTGTCTAGAACAGCACCTTCATCATATTCCTTGTTTCTCGCCATTTTGTGTCCCTCCTTGAACACATATTATCATAATGAGAACGATCGGTAAAGAAAATAACTAACATAATATTTTATACTTATTAACTCACTATCGTTGGACCTGTCATCTCGCCAACACCTTCACTTCCTGAACAATTTAACTATGTTTTTTAACAAGTTATAGGATGACTGTCTCTACCGAAAAAACGTTCACCAAGGTCTAGCTTCCCTTGATGAACGTTATAAGTGTTGATTAAATAGATTGAGAGACTATGCGTGAAGCAAGCTCGGACACTTTCTGAAGTCCTTCTTCAATAATAGTATCTCTTTTGTCTGGCATCGCTTGATGACCTTCGATGATCACTTCATCAAACATGTTCATACCAAATAAACTGCCAAACATCGTATGCATGTAGTTTACTGCCATTTCAGTAGGAGCCGTTTCCGGTAGCGAATAAACACCACCACGCGCGTTAAGTAAAATCACCTTTTTATCCTCTAATGGGTGACTTACATTGCCCACCTCATCATACTTAAAAGTAAAACCAGCTTCCGCAATGTAATCAATAAAGGTTTGCAATTTAGCTGGAATAGTAAAATTCCATAATGGGAAAACAAAGACAAGGACATCTGCTGCTTCAACTGCATCCTTTGCTTTTTGCTTGGCTGCCAGCAAACGCTGTTCAACATCAGAAAGCGCACTGCCATTACTTAATTTCTCAAAGGCATTAAACAAATCTTGTCCAAAGTAGGGCATATCTTCTTCAAACACATCAAAAGTGGTTACATTGAGATGCTCCGCTCCTTGTATTCCCTCCATAAATGTCTCATACATCTTACTTGAAATCGCCTCTGTGGCAGGGCGATTATTCGCCTTTACAACTAATATATTCACACTAGATCCTCCTGCATGATTAAATAATTAAGGAGTTACGGATGGCAACTGAACTATCCCTTCTATGCGTTCACCCGTATTTCCTGATCTTATATTAAAGAGATTTTTCATTGACATCAACCAATATACTCTTTCTTGTGTTGGCTATACGACAGATCAATGAAATTGTTTAATAAGTTAAGATCAATACCTCCATTTTTAAAAGAGTAAGAGGGATAGAGGGAAAGGATCAAAAAATACGACTAAATTTGAAAGCCAAGTAGCCCCTTAATTTAAACGACCACCTACTAAAGCAGGTGGATTTGGACATAAATGTCGACGACTAAAGTCGTTTCCTAAGATTGAAGTCATCTCAAAGCCGTTAAGCTTAAGCCAACTAAATTTCGACTAAACTCTTTCGTCAATCTTGAATATGTCGTCGTTTCTCTCATCATTGAATTGATTGGCTATATAATTTCTAACAGTTTCTTCTGTCACAGCCCCTACTGTGGCGTAAAAGTAGCCTTTTGCCCATAAATGTTGTCCCTAGTATTTCCTTTTGAGGTCTGGAAATTGATCTTGTAGGAGTCTGGAAGATCTTCCTTTCCAACGCTTCCTTGTAAGATGGTGATGCCTCTTGCCTCGCACCCTTATCTAATTAACTCTCATGTTCTTACTGCAATGGGACCATGTAATATCTTATATCTATATTTTGTTACCCAAATGACATGGTACTTTATATCATAAACTGCATGACTCGTCTTTCTATAGCCGGCCATACTATTCACCTCATTCTTAAATATGGACACGCTAGGGAAAGGCTAAAAGCTGATACCGTCTAAAGACGGTGGAGTTAGACCTCGCACTTGGAAATTAAAACGAAGCTAAAAATATATTGGAAATATTCTCCTTCAATTCATCTCCATCCATGTTTACCCCCCGCACTTATTTATCATAATTTTTTTAATTCATTAATAATCAATAGCTAAAGGAATATTTATTTAAAATGAAGGCTATCTTTTTCTATGAGGATGTGCTATACTTAGTTTACTAATTGTTGTTCGGCATATGATGATAGATACGAGATATACCTAATCCGTTATTTTGTCTTGAATAGTATGAGCAGTAATAGTAAATATCGTGCGAATGACGCACCAGGAGGTTATACAATGAACACAGGTACAGTTAAATGGTTCAACGCAGAAAAAGGCTTCGGTTTTATCGAAGTTGAAGGTGGAGACGATGTATTCGTACATTTTTCTGCTATTCAAGGCGACGGCTTCAAAACTTTAGATGAAGGTCAAACTGTGACTTTCGATATCGAAGAAGGCCAACGCGGACCACAAGCAACTAACGTTGTAAAAGGCTAATAATGCTTATGCAAAAAGCTCTTCCAAATGGAAGAGCTTTTTTATATTCTATTATCACTCCACCCTCTTGACCGCCCCTAAATAGGCTTTATTGGTGTATTATGGTATAATGGCAGCAGTTTTCAGAGGTACTCTTGATGAGGAGGCATTCGGTATGAATGAACAGATAAAACACAATAATATCGAGCGTTTTACTGGATTTGGTGATCTTTATAACCAAAATCGCCCCAGTGCACCACAAGAAGTTGTTAGGATTTTAACCACCTACCTAAAAAAAAGCCCACAAACCGTCATCGATGTCGGCTGTGGAACAGGCCTGTCTTCTTTTATTTGGCTGGATGAGGCTGAACATATTATTGGCGTTGAGCCTAGTGACGATATGCGCCAAGTCGCTATTTCTCGGTGGAAGGAACAAGGAGAGCCTAAAGCGATACATTTTATAAAGGGTCTTTCTCACCAGCTGGATCTCACTTCTGAATCCGCAGATATTATCACCTGTTCGCAATCCTTCCATTGGATGGAGCCGCAAGTGACTCTGAAAGAATTTGCTAGAGTCCTTCGTCCAGGAGGTATTTTTGCCGCCTATGATTGTGATTGGCCACCGGCCTTCGATTGGGAGATTGAAGAGGCCTATAGTCAACTCCTCATTCTTGCCAATGAACAGGTCAAACAGCTTGCGGAATCAGAAAAGCATGCTTTTAAATGGAATAAAAATGAACACCTAACAAACATTCGTCAGTCAGGCCACTTCCGTTTTTCAAAAGAAATTGTCTTTCATAACTGGGAAATCTGTGATGCAACACGCTATGCGAATATCGCTCTTAGCCAAGGCGATCTGCAAACTGCGCTCAAATTAGGCTCGAGTGAGCTACAACAGCACTTTACTGCATTTCAAGAGAAAGTGGCTAAAGCCTTCAATGGTGAAAAGAAAGAGATTCTCTTTAGCTATCGTATGCGTATGGGTATCAAGTGAATTTATGTCTATGAGAGTTGTCTTAAAGTACTTTTAGAGACATCTCTTTTTTTAACGATTCACGTTGGCTGTAATAATGAAAAATCGCCCTTATTTAGATTGTAATTTTTCGTGATCAATGGTTTCCGGTGGCTGCTCCATCCAGCCCTTATCTATCATGATTTGCGCCCCATCCTCTACATATAATGAAACATCCAATAAACAGCGTGCATACATCGCACTGATATCTCGCCTTCCATTCAGTGATGCCCCGTTGGCATATTCTCTAATCTTCATCGAAAACATATCTATTTTATGAAACACCATCAGTTTATCCGAGAATGGTGCTGTTGTTGAACGCGTTACCAAATGATCGAGTAATGTTGGGGAGGGTAAATTGTCCGTACTCAATTTGTTGGAAAGTAATTCAATGTGCTTGTGATTAATTTTAATCCCTCGATTTAAAAATTTCCGAACCCTTTCATTTTTGGCCACCTGACTAAAACCAATAATGAGTGCTTTACTTGTTACATCATTATTAATATTTCCAAACAAATGAGCAATTTCCAGACCATGGAGCGGACGAACATTTCCAAAAAAACCATTTAAAAAGCTCTGCTTATTAACAAAATCTACCTTTCTTGGCGTTTCTATCGATGGAGCATTTTTAAGAATGCCTTTCTCCAGCATAAGCGTATTAACCTCTGTCATTAATTTGACAGTCTCTTGAAGACAATTAACAAAAAAGTCACGGACATCTTCTCGGGTGACTAAAGGAATTGCCGCACTATAAATACTCATGCCTGCCTTTCCCGTATATTGAAGATAATGAAGGTAAAACTCGTCAGCATATAATCTTGGTGCATCAAGAGATACATCTTCCTCAGTATAACCCACTGGAATAGGAAAATTATCGCGTTCAAAAATAGCTTTAATTTCTTTGGCCAATGCTTCACTTAATTTTAAAGCATTGGAGACAATCTTCTTTATACTTGGATCCTCCACATGATTGTTAAAATAGCTGAGCACACAATGGCCCATCGTATTTCCCTGATAGGATGCCCAAAGCTTCCCCATCTCGGCTACCGTTAATCTGGCTTGATGAAACGATTTTTCCTTTGACATGTTTAACTCCCTGACTCCTTTCCAAACTCTTATATATCATTTCTATATTCAGCCGTACTAGATGTGATTTGAAGAAGAGAATCTCCCTTTGAAAAAATGAAGACGATGTCGAAGGAATATGTAAGCCTTTCTTCTTATGTAATGGGACCAAAACACATATTTTTTGGATTGACTACTGAAAAGGGCAACTGAAACGAGCAGGATCAACAAACCAACGATATATTTTTTCATGCCATGTCTCCTTATAAACTTCATAGTATGGATAGTTATTTCTATTATTGTCCGTTCGTTGATCATGTATGTATAGTAATGTGGATAGGCTCATTTCCTCTCAAAATATTCGATTCTTTCCTGGTTACCCTTGTTTTCTCCACAATAAAAATCCTTGGTCATTCACCAAGGATTTCGGTTCTATTCCATTGCTAATGGTTCAAGACCAGGCAGGACGACTTTAACTTGCGTGCCCTTGCCAGGGGTAGAGGTGATGAATACGCCATAAGGGTCACCGTAGTAGAGCTTTAGGCGTTCATCAACGTTTTGAATACCAATGCCACCTAGCTTAGGGAGAGCCTTTTCCTTTTTAGACTCATTATGATTATGACTCAGCTGACTAGGTCCAGCATTAAGAATAGATGTATTAAAACCAACACCATCATCTTCAACAAAAAACTGTATCGTCTTATCCTTCGCTACAATGGCATAGACATCCAAATGACCAGGTCCCTCTTTTTCCCGGATGCCATGATAGATAGCATTCTCTACTAATGGTTGAAGGATGATTTTTGGAATGCCCTTATCCGCTAACAAAGGATCATAGTTCACCTCATAAGAAAGCTTGTCACCATAACGCTCCTTTTGAATAAATAAATATTTGGATACGTGTGCCATCTCTTTTTCTATTGTCGTGAATTCACTTCCTCCACTTAACGATAACTGGAAGAATTCTGCTAAGGCTTTTGTCGTTGAGATGACCCGCTCAGTATCCTGAAATTCGGCCATCCAAACAATGGTGTCCAACGTATTGTAGAGAAAATGTGGATTAATTTGACTGTGCAAAACGCTCAACTCATGTAACCGCAAGCTCTGCTCCTTCTTTTCTATATCCTTTAAGAGCTGGCGGATTTCAAGTACCATAGAATTAAAATGCTGTGCAAGTCCCTGAACTTCAGTGACCCCTGTCTCGGGTACGCTGACAATAAGGCGCCCGCGTTCAACCTGTTGCATCGCCTGCTCCAGACGTCGTATAGGCCGTGTCAGACTTTTCGCGATCCAAGGGGAAGCTAGCCCAATAAGTAGTAAAAGACCCGCAGCTACCATAAAAAAGGATTTAAGCAATTGTGAGCGAATTTGCTTTAAACCATCCAATGAGCTGACACCGACCAATGTCCAATCCGAATCCTTAAGCTTTGTTTTATAGATCAGGCGATTTTTTTTCGGATCATAGCCTTGCTTTTGCTGACTGAGCTTAATAAGCTGTTGCTGCTTTGCTGTATTTTTAAAATAAGAAACATCCTTGTGATAGACAATGCGATTTTTACTATTAATGATAAAAGCGTAACCATTACTGCCAAGATCCAATTCATTGAGATAATCCTCTATTTTCCGATACTTGATATCCATTTGCACGACACCGAGATTCTTGCCGTTCCTATCGGTAATCTCTTGACTCATGGAGATGACCCAGTTGTTCTTGTCCATTGAAAACTTTTGCATACGCGCAGAAGTTAACGTCGGACTATTGCTATGAATGGCGGCCACATACCATGGCTCATCCATCAAATTGGTAGACTGTGTCATATTCAGCTTTTTCTCATTAGAGAGAACATAGCCATCCTTACTAATGACAAAAACGGATTTAATGGAGCTATCCGTCGAAAGCACATTGTGAATGATGTTGAGAATATCCGCTTCACCTGTTTTGTTCTTTGATGCCAGTGTGCGAATGGTCTCAGGATTACGGGCCAGCATTTCCGATAATACTTTCAAGCGGTCTATATACATTTCAACATAGGTGCCACCCTTAGCAATCGCCATCTGATTTGATTTCACGGATTCATGCATAACGACACGTGAAATGCCAACGTAAAGCACACTGCCAGTCATTCCAATCATCAGTACACTGACTAATATATAAATCGATAAAATTCTAAACTGTAATGAGCGCAAGAATAACTTCATGTTTCTTTAACCTGATCGCGATAGTGAAGGGGCGAGATGCCAAACTTCTTTTTAAAAGTCGCACTAAAATAATTAGGATTATCAAAACCGACGTCCTCAGAAATTTCATAGACCTTTTTATCAGAAGCTAAAAGCAATAGTTTAGCATGTTCCAAGCGCCAGGAAACAAGATAATCCTGAAAAGAGACTTTAAATAGCTTCTTAAAAAGCGTACTCATATAACCTGCACTAAACCCCATTTGCCCCGCCAAAACGGTCAGCGAGAAGCGAGGATTAGCTAGATTCTCTTCGATGATGCGCATGATCTGTTTTTGTTCATCATCAGAATAAGCTGACGTCTTATCAGGCTCTGCTTTCATCTGAAAATCCTGTAATAGGGCCAGCAGCTCAGACTGCTGACCCTCCTGTTTCAATGCACCGACCAATTTATTTAATACCTCAAAAACATCATTTCTTGATACTGGTTTAAGCACATAATCATTAATCCCAAGCTTTAAAGCCGTCACCGCATAATCATAATAATCATAGCCGGTAATCACCGCCATTTTCACACTAGGCTTAATGGCCTTTACCTTGGCTGCGAAATCGAGGCCGTTCATCCTTGGCATATTGATATCCAACAGCACAAGATCCGGTTGATGCTCTTGAAAAAGACGCAAACCTTCTTCACCATTAGCTGCTTCGTAGATTTCTTCAATATTCAATTCGCTAAAGGACACAAAACGTTTAATCCCGTTTCTGACTAAGTCCTCATCCTCTACAAGCAACAATTTGTACATTGCGATAGCTCCTTTGAGATCATTTTACTACATTGATCAAGTCCCCGTAACCCTCTTTATCCATATCGGTGAGGGGAACAAAACGAATGGAGGCACTATCAATGCAATAGCGCTTACCGCCTTTATCCTTTGGACCATCGTCAAAGACATGACCGAGATGAATCTTTCCAACGCGACTGCGTAATTCGGTTCGCACCATGCCAAAGCTGGTGTCTTTATGATAGGTGACGACATCGGGATCAATCGGCTTGGTAAAGCTAGGCCAGCCACATCCAGAATCATATTTATCTTTACTGGAGAATAACGGCTCACCCGTTGTAACATCGACATAAATACCAGGTTTAAATGTATTCCAGTATTTATTAGAGAAAGCATGCTCAGTGTCTCCCAGCACCGCTACCTTATATTGCTCTTTTGTCAAAGTTTTTTTAAGCACTGCATTGCTTGGTTTATGATATTTAGAAGGGTCAATTTTAACCTTCTGATCTTTTAATATACCAAGATCAACATGACAGTAGCCATTAGGATGCTTCTCTAAATAATCCTGATGATACTCTTCTGCTTTATACCAATTCTTAAGCGGAAGAACCTCTGTGACAATTTCCTTATCGTATTTCTTTTGTTCCTGCGCCACGACCTTTTTAATCGTTGCCGAATCTTGATCATCAGTATAGTAAACGCCTGTGCGGTATTGAACCCCTCTGTCATTCCCTTGTTGATTTTTACTCGTAGGATCGATGACCTTAAAGAAATCCGTGACTAAGTCGGTCAGACTAACCCTTTTAGGGTCATAGGTCACTTTCACCGTCTCTGCAAACCCTCGATCTCCTCGCTCCACTTGCTCGTAGGTCGGATGTTTTCCTGTTCCATTGGCATAGCCATTGACCGCGTCGCTCACACCATAAATCCTTGAAATGTAGGCTTCAATCCCCCAAAAACAGCCGCCCGCCAAATAGATGGTGTGCAAGTCACTTTTAGAATAATCAACATGTTTATTGGGATTAGGTAGGGATGCCGTTGTCACCTTTGCTGTATCGCCACTTCCCCCTGTCGCAGCTAACGCTTCAGATTGATTCGTCTTCACTATAGATGCAGGTGAACATGCTGTTAACATTAATACAAATAACAGTGAAAAAGCTATAGCTAATCGCTTCATAGTCGCCCTCCTTAATTTATAGTCTGAATCGTGCTGTTGACCACTTTGTTCGTGTTATGGCCAGGAATTGCTTTAGCTAATACACCATCCGTTCCGATATAGTAAGAGGATGGATAGCCCTTCACGCCAAATTTTTTCGCCCATGTTCCTCCATCATCCAGCAGGACCTCGATATTGTTATAGCCGCGTTTTGAAAACCAATCCACAAAATCCTTTTCAGATTGCTCCCCATTATAGCCTGGACTGACAATGGTTAATACTTTATAATCATGTTTTTCCCCTGATAGTTTGTTCAAGTCATCTAATCCTGCTAAACAGATCGGACACCATGATGCCCAAAATTTCACATAAACCTTCTGACCTTTAAAATCAGAAAGGGACACTGTCTTGCCATTCATATCTTTAAGTTTGAATTGTGGAGCCATCGGCCCTTTATTGACTACCGCACTATTGGCTTCTGCCGTTTTCGTGCCATCATGCCCAATGTAATGGACACTGACGAATGCTATAACAAGCAAGGCTGCGATGACGACTCCCCATATGCCTTTCTTTTTTAATCCTTTCATCTTCTTCAGCTCCTTTTAATATTGAAAGTAAGATGTAATGTCATTCAGCTTGTTTGTCACAAGCAAGATTCCCATAAGAATCAATACAGCACTAGAAACGATTTTTAAAGCGTTCATATGCTTGTAGAGCTTGCGCATCTTCGTTAATAACAAATCAGAAAATAGCGCCATCACAAAAAATGGAATAGCTAGGCCTAAAGCATAAACCAGCATGTAAATTCCACCCGAAGCGACAGAACCACCGCTCGCTGATAGACTAAGTACCGCTGCAAGAACCGGCCCAATACAAGGGGTCCAGCCAAAGCTAAAAGTAAACCCAAGTAAAAAGGCACCAAAAAAGCCTCGGTTTTTCTGAAAATCTGCGCTCAATTTTTTTTCACGCTCTAAGAACTTCAGTTTGAAGATTCCCGTTTGGTAAATGCCAAACAGAATAACAATAATCCCACAAATGGTAATAAACAGCGAACTATTCAACACAGTTCCAAGCGAGCCAGCGCCGAACCCTAATACAACAAACACCATGGACAAGCCAAGAATAAAAAGCAAGGTTCTTATGATAAGAACCGGTGAAAGCTTCATACGCCAAAGCTGCCAGCTATTAAATCTGTTCCCTGTTTCCGAGCTCCCCAGGAAAGCAAGATACACAGGCAGCAGGGGCAATATACAGGGGGAAAAGAAAGACAGCACCCCAGCCGCAAATACACTGCCTACATAAATTTGTTCTGTCAACTAGCACCACCTCCTTGTACGACTGACTCTTGGTTCATAACTTAAGTGTAGGAGAAATGCAGTCTAATGAACATCCAAGATCATTAGCACTTTCTTTAAAATCTTCATGTGTTTTATTCATCTTTAATGTTCTGCTCTCTCTTTAAAAAGCTTCTTCCAGCAAAAAAGAGCTGATCTTGAGATCAACTCTTTTTTCCTCACGTTCCCGCAGTCCTCCACTCGTTTTTATCGCCATGTGTTTTAACGAAGCCTTCAATGTGCCTTACAAAATTCTAAATAAATTTCTTTTCTGTTTCCTATAGACCCCCTTAAAATCAAAGGCTTTGTTTACATAAAACCAAAAGGGGTTATATAATCAAGAACCTTTAACTAAATGAAAACAATGGCTCGCTTATTTCCAGCAGTTTTGGGACAACAGGCTCAGCAAGCTCAAGAATGTCGTGGAAAACACTGATGACTAACATCCCTGTGATAGCCTTATATTTTGGGCTACCTGCATCAGGCTTGCGCTTTTCTTATATACGTCAGCCAATAAATGCCCCCGACAAAAAGCGATCCCCCAGCAATATTTCCTAGAAACACTGGAACAAAGTTATTTAAGTAATCTCCCCATGTAAATTGCCCTGCAAAGATGGCAGCAGGGATGACAAACATGTTCGCCACAACGTGTTGAAAGCCAATGGCAACAAAGGCCATGATGGGAAACCAAATGGCTACAATCTTACTGATCATATCTGTTGACCCATAACAAAGCCATACAGCTAAACAAACAAGCCAGTTACAGCCAATCGCTGAGATGAAGGCCTGCATAAATGTTTCATTCAGCTTACCAGCAGCAATGGCCACTGTTTTATCAAAAAAGGGAGCACCTTCTGTCAGGCCTACAACATGTCCAAAAAAATAAGCAACACAAATCGCTCCAATAAAATTTGTAATCGTAATGATGACCCAATTGATAATTAATTTATTAATGCCTATTTTTCTTGAAAAAAGCGCCATAGCAACTGCCAACATATTTCCCGTCAGAAGCTCTCCGCCTGCTAGAAGCACTAGGACAAGCCCTACTGGAAACACGGCCGCTCCCAAAAACGAAGCAAACGAACTCCAAATAGCTGGTGGCATCCCTGCGGTCACTCTAATATCCAATAAAAAGCCTACAGAAATAAAAGCGCCACCCAAAAATCCTAATAAAATCATATTCAAAAAAGACATACTAGCTTTCTTCGTACCATTCTCTACAGTTATTTCTGCAATTTCCTGTGGATTATGAAAAGCCATGCCGCCACTCCTCATCTAATGTATTATTCTCAATTTAAGCCTGCACTTAAGCTTAGTATTTTATTTTTACGATGAGAATTATACATTGAAGTATGTAGTCACAAGCTTTATTGTCCTGCCAAAAAGCATATCCACCTTTTTTGCTTGTGTTCAATCAGGCATCATTTTGAGGAAAATTAAAAAAGCAGCCTTCTGATGGCCGAGTCATTCCAAGAGTTGCACGAACGTGGGGAGAAAAGAACCCTATAGATGACATTCTTGCTATTTCCAGAAATAATTATATTAGCACCATTCGATTTATGACAATTGCGCTATTCGCTGGCGATTAAATCAAACAAACGTCAAATTAACAAAAGCCAGTAGATCAAATCTCAAAAGCCCCCTAGCAGTTCCTCTTTTATGAGCGCCAGCGACGGTATAAATTCTGATGGTAAAAACGGGGTGAGACAGAAGTATTCAGCTCATAGAGAATCCGAACGCATTCACAACTTTGAAGGGATGCGTTCGGATTTTAAGTGAGTCATGAAGCGCTCCGTCAAACTACTCGCTTTCCACGGGTACCGCCTCAGCTAACTTGAGAATAGACTATTTATTTTCCCAAGTATTCATGATTAAAAGTCCCCTGTTCCGCGTCTACACGTATGGCTTCAAAGTCAACTTTCTCGGAACAACTCGAGGTTTACTCGTGAAGTAACGCTGGCACCGTTCCCGTAGGCGTTTCCGTATTTTGACTACGCTTCCCATTTTCCTGGCTACTTATCGTTTGGTAATAGGCTGATTTCTTTTCGTTTTGTCACTCCCTGTTTAACATTTACCATGCATAGGCTTTCGGTGCTTCCCCATAGCCAGGGAAAATTTCGTCTAAACGATCCAGGGCTGCCTGATCGAATGTGATTTCCACTGCGCGTAGGGCTTGTTCAAACTGCTCTAACGTTCTTGGACCGATAATCGGTGCCGTAATGGCAGGATGTTGAAGGACCCATGCGAGCGCAACATCAGCTTCCTTTTCGCC
The DNA here is from genome assembly GCF_014642655.1 of Pullulanibacillus camelliae. Taxonomy (GTDB): domain Bacteria; phylum Bacillota; class Bacilli; order Bacillales; family Sporolactobacillaceae; genus Pullulanibacillus; species Pullulanibacillus camelliae. The sequence continues at coordinate 98,494 of NZ_BMIR01000002.1, read as the reverse complement.
AAAATCTTTACAAAAAGCCGAAAAGTCTTCGAGTTGCTGTCTATGTTTTTCAATGCGTTCTGTTTGATTGGCTGAACGCGACCCTTTTGCCGGATTTAAAGCATTTCCTCCAAGAAGACCGCCATCTAATGGACTCCAAACAATAACGCCAATGCCTTGATCCTGAGCAGCCGGCAGTACCTCTAATTCTGGCAGGCGGCAGAGTAAACTATATTTATGCTGTTCTGAAACGAGACCGAAGAAATGGCGTGACTTTGCCGCAGCCTGGGCTTTCACAAGGTCCCATCCCGCAAAATTACTAGAGCCCACATAATCGATCGTCCCCTGTTGGACAAGTGATTGAAAGACTTCCCACAGCTCATCCCATGATGTATTTCTGTCCACATGGTGCATTTGATAGAGTTCGATGTGATCGGTTTGCAAGCGTTTAAGTGAACCTTCCAAATGACGACGAATTTTATAAGCGGATAAATTACGCTCATTATTTGGACCATCATTTTCATCATTCATGGGATTATAGACTTTAGTCGCTAGTACAACTTTCTCCCTGCGATTGCCACCTTGGGCAAACCATCTGCCGATAATCTCCTCGGTCCACCCCTTCCTATCCTGACCGTAAACGTTCGCGGTATCAAAGAAGTTAACCCCCGCATCCAAGGCTGCATCCATAATGCGAAAGGCTTCCTTCTCTTCTGTTACGGGACCAAAATTCATCGTCCCTAAACAAAGCCGGCTTACCTTCATTCCAGAACGTCCTAACTGTGAATATTCCAATGGTCATTGCCTCCTGACACTCGTATTTTTTGATAAGTAAGAAAACATTAAACCTCCATCACCTATTATAGAGAGAACGATAGAAAAATAGAAATAAAACGCTTACTCATGTGTGATTAAAAAACAAGCATTATTTTGATAAGCGTAAGGTGTACAAGTCATTTTCCAAGATGTGCTGCGCTTTCTCTTTTAGAGCTTTGAGATCATCATAGACAGATACAACTCTACCAATGTACGCATCCAGCTGACCTTCTGCAAGATAATACATCCATTGTGGGGCTTGATTAGGGGGGACGTCAGCATGCTCCTCAAATAGCTGTTCCATATGGGGTAAATAGCGTTTTCCCACTGTCGATTCCCTTTGATACCGTGTCATGTCCGTATCATTTAAACCTGGATCTAAGGCGAAAACTTTAATAGAGGTGTTCGCCAACTCTGCTGCCAAATTCTCTGTCAATCGCGCAACGGCCGTTTTTGATGTGCCATATCCATTGCCATAAGGGAATGGACCCACAGTTCCACCACCAACTAGATTAATAATACACCCGTAGTCCTGCCTTAACAGGATGGGTACAACGGATTGAATACACAAAAGTGGACCAAAAATATTTGTAGACAGATCATTGATTACCGTCTTCGCATCAACTTCCCACGTTGGACCAATCGCAGCAAATGCCCCCGCATTATTTATCCATACATCAAGATGGCCATATTGATTCACGACATATTGGACAACCTCATCAATCTCTTCCGGTCGTGTAACGTCCATTTGACAAACAGCATGCTCATGACCATATTGCTCTAATTCAGTTTCTAAAGTATCCAAACGCTCTCTATTTCTTCCTGTTGCCACAACAGTGTAGCCTTGTCTTGCAAAGTAATGCGCTGCATGTCTACCGATTCCTCGAGTAGCCCCCGTAATCACAACAATATTTTGCTGCATCACCCACACATCCCCTTTCAAAAATGACTCCATCCTAAAACACTTTCGCTCCCATGACATTTTTAACAAAATTATATTTAAAAAGGCAGCAAATGCCCAAGCATTTACTACCTCTATACAAAACACTCACTTACAATTTCGTTTCACCGTCATTGCCATACCAATCAAAATGGAAGGTGCCTTCTTTATCCACTCTTTCATAAGTATGCGCGCCAAAATAATCTCTTTGTGCTTGAATCAGATTGGCTGGCAGGGTTTCACTGCGATAGGAATCATAGTAAGCAATCGCAGACGAGAAGGTTGGGACTGGAACACCTGCTTTAACAGCAATGCTGATCACCTCACGGACAGCCTCTTGATATTTGGCGGTAATGTCCATAAAATACTCATCCAGCATTAAATTCTTTAACTCTGGGTTCTTATCATAAGCATCGGTAATTTTTTGTAGAAATTGTGCCCGAATGATACAGCCTGCACGGAAAAGCTTAGCAATTTGACCGTATTGAAGGTTCCAATCAAAGCTCTCACTAGCGGCACGCATTTGCGCAAACCCTTGTGCATAGCTCATGATCTTACTAAAGTAGAGTGCCTGTCTAATGCTTTCAATCAATGCCTGTTTGTCGCCATCATAGGCATAGCCTGCTGGCTTGGCAAGGACCTTACTTGCTTCAACACGCTCATCCTTGAAAGCAGAAATGAAGCGGGCAAAAACAGATTCAGTAATCAACGGTAAAGAAACACCCAAGTCTAACGCATTTTGGGATGTCCATTTTCCTGTTCCTTTATTACCTGCTCGATCCAAAATGATATCCACCATTGGTTTGCCTGTCACTGGATCCTTCTTAGTCAAAGCATCAGCAGTGATTTCAATAAGGAAGCTATCTAGCTCACCTTTATTCCATTCATCGAAAACCCCCGCGGCTTCTTCGACAGATAGACCAGCGACTTCACGAAGCAAATGATAGGATTCGGCAATCAATTGCATATCACCATATTCAATGCCATTATGTACCATTTTAACAAAATGACCCGCACCATTCGGACCGATATAGGCAACACAAGGCTCATCATCCTGCGGCGCTTTTGCAGCAATCTTTTCAAGGATTGGCGCAACCAATTCATAGGCTTCCTTCTGTCCACCAGGCATAATGGCAGGACCTTTTAACGCCCCTTCCTCACCACCAGACACACCCGTACCTATAAAGTTGATACCTGAAGAAGCAAGCTCCTCATTGCGACGCATCGTGTCTTTAAAGAACGTGTTTCCTCCATCGATTAATATATCCCCTTTATCTAAGTGTGGAAGCAATGACTGAATCGTTTTATCCGTTGGCATACCGGCCTTCACCATAAGCATTATTCTTCTTGGCTTTTCTAAAGAAGCAACAAATTCCTCAATAGAATATGTCGGTACAAGATTTTTGCCTGGATTTTCTTGAATGACTTCATCTGTTTTTGAAGAGGTTCTGTTAAAAATGGAAACCGAATAGCCTCTACTTTCAATATTTAAAGCCAAATTCTTACCCATGACCGCCATGCCGACGACACCGATTTGTTGTTGACTCATAGTCTCACCCTTTTTCTTTTGTATGCATTCCCGCATGGGCTTTCCCTGCAGGTCGCAGCCTTTTATTATGTACATCTTCATTACTGACATACTTGCACACGGATAAAAATGTCAAACGACTCCATGCGTATCGAAGCCAATGAACCAGTGGCTCTCATAAGCTTTGACACTTGTATAGTATCATAATCTTTCTGAAAAAGATTGTAAAATGCAATGCTCGCAGCCCTGCTTTTTAAACGTCCAAACACAGCGTGCCATAAGCAATATCTACATTGGAAGCTTTTCTTTTAAATCTCCCTCTACTTGTTTTAAGTCATGATAGCCAAACCATTTAATTCCTTTGTTGGTGTTAACAGCTCTCTTAGAGCGCAATTTATTAATAACAGCCACTGTATTCATGTTGTATTATTTTCTAATAGTTTGAATTTTCCTTATTATAGTATGTCCTTAACTTAACCGTCAACTCTAATTTGCTTTTAGACTTGATTAATCCCCATCACAAAATTCCATATGCCCCTTCTCTGCCTTATAATAGGACAACCGCTCTTGCCAGGTACCTGTATGGCATTCAAATCTATGACCATCGGGAAAATAGATGGAGAGTTTATCCCTCTTATCCCACTCTTTACCGGTTAAAATATTACATTTAGTTCCTCTCATTTTTTATAAATTGGCACATAATTCCTTTCCCCAATGCTCAAGGCAAGCAATGTGCGTATGACGGGGCATATCATCCTCACCATTTAGTGCAAGCCATAATCCCTTCAGGTCAAAATAAGCCGTCTTCCTGTCCTTAACCAATAGTTTGGCTCCAAAAATGTGCTGATAAAAAGTGATAGATTTGTCTAAGTCAGTCACGGAAAATAGGAAGTGATTTAAGCCTTTAATCTGCATCACCTGTCACTCCTTTGTTTACTTCTCGACGTTTCAAAGTGAACACTTTGTAGAACGTTCATCCTGTCCCACCACTTTCTTTTAACCCCTTTTATGAAAGGACTGAATTTCCAACGTATTTTCCTCGAATCCTCTAGTATGATTTTTTCTATTATACCATGTTGTTTAGCTTAAACTTATATGTATAAAAACATCTTCTTCTCATAGAAAAAAGACTCGGTAAGAAACCCAAGCCATATTTTGTGAGCTTTTTTGTTGCAACAACGCTGTATCCCCACACACCTTTTTATCCCGCCCCCCATTTTGCCTCATCCGGTAAAATGGGATACCATTGAGCTTCTTGCTCATAGATATACCCAATAGACAGCACTTTCCCCTCCTTTATTCAATAACAACGGATTTAGGTTGACTTATTTTTAGAAGCCGGGCTGCATTTCCACCAAAAAACTTTTGCATATCTTCTTTACTCATTCCAATATTGAGACATGCGGCTTCTTGTAAGTCTAGGTATCTTTTTGAAAAACCACGCGGAAAATTATTTGAATCTGTCCCAAAGATCATTCGTTGAGGACCTATCGTCTCGTATGCCTTCTGAAACAGATCTGTAAGAGTTAACGGGTAGGGCATCCACCGTACCCAATCATTTGATCCACTAGAATCCACATAAACATTTGGGCTGGACCATGCCAATTGTAACAATTCCTGCCAATATCCTGCGCCAAAATGCGGAAAAACAAAGGGGATATCCACATAGGTTTGTACGACATTGCCAATGGTTAATGGGTTAATGTAAGGGTGATATACCGTCCCACCAGGGCCACCCAGCACGCCAAAATGAATGAGACAGGGCAACCTGTGATCATTAAGATAAGTCCAAAACGGCTTAAGCTCTGGTGAATCAAAGGGTTTTCGCATCAGAGGACCGAACCACTTATAGCCAGATAGCCCTAACTCTTCTACTGCAAATTTAAGTTTTTCATAGGCGCCATCCTCAGATAAATCGTGATGAGCAAATCCAATAAATTCAGGAGAATCCTTAATGAGATCTGATAATACTTGATTTCCACCACCTGTAACAAAGACTACCTTCTGAATGTCGTAAGTCGTCACCTCTTGCTTCCACCGCTGAAGCTGAACAGCGTTTCCAGGATGCTCTGTTTCAGGATCATCAAATTTAAATTGTTCACGCCATATTCTTCTCAGTTCCTTTTTATAGTGCAAGACCTCAGGATGCAACGACCGCTTTTCTTGATGTGGTTCATGATCAACAGGAAAATGAGTATGAAAATCAATAAGATGCTTAATCATTTAGTCTCCTCCTCTATTCATCGTTATCCAATTCATATCGGAACGCTGACTTTCTAGGACAATGCGTGTAGCTCCGAACAACGGCGCATGATTGCCTAAAGGGGTGAGCGACATCGCTGGTAATGTTAGGATTAATTTTGAAAGATTCTCCTTTAGTTTTTCTAAAAAATGATCAATTCTTGCAATCATTTCTCCACCAAAAATAATCTGATCAGGATCAAGCACCGAAATCATATTGACCATTCCAAAGGCCAGATGTTCTAAGATCCAAGCTTCTTGGGTGCCTTCGTGCTGATCAGAATAGCGGCGTAACGCGTTCATCCCATATTGTTCTTCAAAAAAGCCCTGCTGATCTTGGCGACGTTGCCGGTGACCTATTCTATCCTTAATAACCTGTGGATCAACAATCATATTTCCGATTTCACCAGCTGCAAAATGGGCGCCTTTATAAATCTCTCCATTAATTAATATTCCAGCACCTATCCCCTTACTTAAGTGAACATAAATCATGGTGCCTGAAGTTTCTTTTCTCCGCCAAGCCTCTCCCTTTACTGCCAAACGCACATCATTTTCCACAACAGTTTCTAAATCTAAGGCCTTAGAAAGATAATCTTGAATAGGCGCTTGATCCCAGCCAAATTCAGGTGCCTGTGATACTCTTCCTTGATCATCGACAACACCTGGAACCGCTACACCGGCCCCTAATAAAAGTTGCGGATTAATCGGGTGTCTTTCAATCAATGCCTTTAAAGATCGAGCTGTTTTTTCACATAAAGCTCGAGTCTGTAGCGATCGACCAGATACTGTAATCTCTTCCTCGGCCAATATCTGCCCAACAAGGTTGGTTAAGCAAATACGAATTTGGTCTTGATTCATTTGAATTGCGGCAATATACCTGGCATTAGGGTCGAGTTGAATCAATTGTGGTGGTTTCCCACCTTGGGAGACTCCCCCTGCTACTTCTATTACCCATCCTTCTTTCAAAAGATCCTTTATGACAGAGGACACCGTAGGCAAACTCAGTCCGCTTAATTGGCTTAATTCTGATCGACTACTGTATTCCCTCTGTTCAAGCAATCGCAAAAGCGTGTTTCTGTTTACAATCCGTAATAAATTGGGTGTGCCAGGAATTGTTTTCTTCAAAGGGGTCACCTCCCGCTACATCATTAGCCTTTGACACCTGTGAGTGCAATGCCTTCAACAATACGTTTTTGCAGAATAAGGAAAACAATGATCATCGGAACCACCGCAAGGGTACTCATAGCCATAATGGTATTCCACTGAATCCCTCCAGCATCGCCTGTGGAATATAAAGAAATCCCAACCGGAAGGGTTCGCATCGGATCAGTAGCTGTAATAATAACAGGCCACAAATAAGCATTCCAGTTCCCTAAAAAGGTGATGATCCCCAATGCTGATACCGCTGATTTAACTTGAGGCATCGCCACACGCCACCAGATTTTAAATTCACTCATTCCATCAATTCGTGCCGCATCTAAAATATCATTTGGCACCCCTAGCATAAATTGCCGCATAAGAAAGACACCAAAGGCTTCTATCATTCCTGGAAACATAATCCCCCAATAGGAATCTACCCAGCTAAAGTCAACACTCATCATGTACCAGGGAATCACAAGCATTTCTGTAGGAATCATTAAGGTGCATAAGATCAAGATGAAAATGACACTCGCGCCCGGAAATTTATGTTTTGCGAGCACGTATCCAATCAGCGAATTAAAAATAATACAACTCACCGTGACGATCACTGCGACAATAATACTATTAAGATACCATCGGAGATAATGCGTTTCTTGAAAAATATAGCTGTAAGCGGAGAAGTCAAATGTCTTTGGTAAAAATGAAAAGTTATAGAAATCGGATAAACTTTTAAAAGAGGATAAAATCATCCAAACAAATGGAAAAGCTACAATAACAACGCCAATAAGCAGTAACACATGGATAATACCCGCTCCCCAAGACCTGTGTTTTTTCTTAGTCATCTCCTCACCTCCTAATAGTCAAAGCTTCTATTAATTATTTTTAATTGAATAAGTGTGACGATTAAAATAAGAATAAAGAGAGTAACGGTGACCGCAGAAGCATATTCCATATTAAAATTTGTAAAGGCATTATTAAACATATAAACAACCATACTCGACGTACTATTCAACGGTCCACCTGCGGTTTGACCACCACCAGCCGTCAAGTTTTGAATTTGGGTGAAGGTCTGTAAAGCAGAAATGACACCTGTCACCGCTAAAAAGACGAGGGTTGGATTGAGAAGTGGAAAAGTAATGCGCCAAAACATCTTCCAGGAACTGGAACCATCAATTTGTGCGGCTTCATAAAGCTGTCTTGGAATCGCTTGGATTCCAGCCATAAAGATCAGCATACTAAAGCCCATGGCTTGCCAAATCATAACAATACTTACCGATAGCAGTGCTTCTGATGGATCAGCAAGCCAGCCTTGTGGCGCAATATGAAACCAGGCCAATACATGGTTCAGCACCCCTGTATTTTCATCAAACATCAACCGCCAAACCCAACTTACCGCCACAATGGATGTGATATAAGGTAAGAAATAGATGACACGATAAAACCAGCGAAAGTGATGAATCTTTTCAATTCCCAATGCGATAAGCAAACCAAAAGCCATTTGCAAAGGGACTGTAATAATGACGTATAACAATGTGTTAAGAACGGAACGCCAAAACACATGATCATGAAATAAGGTTGAATAATTATCTAAGGTAAACCCTGACGCATTATGCGCTCTAAACGATAATGAAAAGGCATAAAGTGTAGGGTAAATGCGAATGCATAAAAAGAACAGAAGAGGTATGACCAAAAAACCGTAGGCAATTAATGCCCGTCTCGTTTTTAACTTTATGGTCCGCTGCGCTTTTGACGTTACTTCACTCATATCGATCCTCCCTTATATGCTCGCGTCCGCTTGGACATTCATAGCTCCAAGCGGCCTTCAAGCTTATTTATAATAGTCATCCCGTATTCTCTGCTGTTCTTTTACAAGTTCCTCGAAAGTCTGATCAATGGGGGCATTCTTTAAAAGGATTTTATCAACGGCATTGGCGATAGCCGTTCTCTCTTTTGCTTCATCAACAAACATTGTTGCATGCGCATTCTTTAATCCTCTAACAAATGGGCCATAGATAGGATCTTTAATTATAGAGGGATCATTGCCGAGTGCCGCTGACGCTGGCAGCTCCCCAACCTTATCCATCCATTCCTTTTCGGTGTCCTCAGAAATCAAAAATTTCAGAAATTTTTCTGAAGCTTTTAATTTTGCACCACTTACCCCCTTAGCGATACTATTCGTCCAATAAGAACCATAGTTCGATTCTGTTCCTCCTTCTTCACGAACAGGTAAAGTTGTGACACCCCAATCAAACTTTGCTGCTTCTTTTGTCGCAGCAATGCTAAACGATCCATCGATCATCATCGCTGCTTTTCCAGCTTTAAATGCTGTATTATACCCCTGCAGGAATTTTCCATCGCCTATCTTATCCTTCTTCGTCATGTTCACCCAATACTCAAAAGCTTTTAACCCTTCTGGGGAGGAGTTCCAAAGTACTTTTTTACCATCATGACTAAATGGCTGTACACCCCATTGCCTGAGCAGAACTTCTTCAAAAGTATGATAGTCCTGACCATCAACATTCCAAGCAAAGCCTTCTTGTTCATATTGACCATTAGCTTTTATTTTGGTCATCTTTTTAGCCATCTCAACGAGTTGATCCCAGGTTTTTGGTGGCTTTTCTGGATCAAGCCCAGCTGCCTTAAATAAATCCTTATTCCAAAATAGAGCAAGTGAGCGGACAGCAGTAGGTAAGCCATAATACTTGCCGTCTATTTTAGAAGATTGGATCATAGGATTATAGAATTGATCAATGGCCTTCGTACTCATAAAATCCTCAGGTATTGCCTGAATATAGCCGTTCTTCTGATATTGGGGAAGCCAGCCATAAAAGAGATTCATGATATCTGGTCCCTTCTTGGCGTTCATAGCAGCCGCAATCTTTTGATTATATTGATCATATGGAAAATCCTGTGCAACAACTTTTATATTCGGATTTTCTGCTTCAAATTTTTTTATGAGTGCTTTAATTTCTGTCACCTTTTCAGGAAAAGTATATTGCCAATAAGTAATTGTTGTTTTTCCTTTGCTGGATCCCTCACTGTCCCCACCACAAGCCGTGAGAGATAACACAAGCAGTCCCATGACTAAAAACATACTTATCAGTCGTTTTTTCATGTTTACACCCCACAATGATTTTGAAGTGGATAATGCTCTTTAATGACGCTCTTTTTTTAGGCGGATGCAGGCGACCATTTATAGGTCCAATAATATTCTTTCTTATACGGTGCAAGAAGCTCATCTGCCTTTTCCGGATGACGCTCCAGCTCATTATCTAGCTTTTTTAGAATCACTTCGGATTGAGAATGGTGGGCACGAAGCGCCTTTATCTTATGCTCTAACACCTCGGAAACATCAATCTCGATATCCGGAAGCCCAAGTATTTCCTTACAATTTTTTGAGAATGCTGACCCATAAATGGTTGGACGATGCTGAATAGGTAGACGATGCACGGCTCGAATCGTTGCTTCAGATAACGCATCGTGATCCGGATGTACACCATGCTCTGGATAATAGGAATAAATGAGATCTGGTTTCAAGTACTCAATCTCTTTAAAAACACGGTCAGCCAAGGCTTCTGGGTCTTCAAATTGCAACGTTTTATCATGCATACGCCATAGATGCACATCATGAATACCAATGGCCTCACATGCGGCCATGAGCTCTTTTTCTCTAATGTTAGGTAAGGTTTCCCGATTGGCGAAAAATGGATTTCCCATTCTTCGCCCCATCTGCCCTGAGGTTGCACAAATCAATGATACATTGTCACCTCTTTTGGCATGAAGGGCTAACGCTCCTGCCTTTCCAAAGCTTTCATCATCAGGGTGAGGAAAAATAGCCAATATTTGTTTGACCATCCGAAGGCCTCCTTTTCCTTTATTCATAGTTAAAAGGGTGATGACTAAGTTCAAGCGCAATCAATAATTGACCCTCTTGATCATGACCTGCAAGGAGAAGTTGATCTCCTCCTTTTCTCAACTCCCAATCCGTTAATCCTTCTGCATACACCCACCCCTCCTCGAGCTTTAATCCAACACGGTAAGGCTGTGTCCCTGTAATTTTTGCTTGATGAAAGCGCACCTTTCCATTACGTATAAATGCAACAACCGCTATCTTGTCATCCCCAGACAACGAAGCATAGGAACCAGTCGTTGTTTCAAGATGGAGATAGACCTCTTGATTGATAAAACCTTCAATAGCTTCCTGAACAGCAAGTGATTGGATAGCCTCCACTTTTTATCCCTCCTTGGCGATCAAACGATCTAAATTCTTGGAAAGTTCAATTTCTAAACTTAAGGAATAGCGATCCAAAGCATATAATCCATAAAGGACCGCACAATGTATCGGTTCATTTTGAAGCTGCCTTATCGTAAATCTTTGATGATTCGGCAAGAGTGCATCTAGCATTTTGTTAAGAACATAAGCCTCATTTTGTAAAATGCCTCCAGCAACCACTATTTCAAATGGATCGGCATCCAATTCTAGCTTTTGAATAGCAGTATCACAGGCTTCTGCCAAGTCTTGGCCTGCCTGATCTAAAATATACTCAGCAACAGCTTCCCCTTGAGCTGCTAGAGCAAACACCTCCTTAGCCAAAGCAGCAACCTTATCGATGGAATAATCCGAACTATACGTCCACGTCACCAAGGATTCTAAGTCTGATAGGTGCAAATGCCTGAGCACAACATCAGTGACTGCTGAATGAGGTTCCCGACCATCCAAAGCACGAACACAATGTCGCAACGCCGTTTGTCCTATAAAGTACCCACTCCCTTCATCACCTAGTAGATGCCCCCATCCCCCTACTCTTGCAATCTGTTTTTTTCTGTTCTTACCGTATACGATGGAACCTGTTCCAGAAATAACAAGCAAGCCTGCTTTCTTGCCCAATGTCCCCATCATGGTGACCCAGCCATCATTATTTAAAATAATCTCACCAACAGTGACATCAAGCTCTGTAAAGATGTCTTTAAATAAGTTGAACATCATGTCTAAGGCGTTCGTTGTATCTATTCCAGCCAGGCCGATAACACCCTTTTGGATATAAAGGTGTTCTTGATAAGGCTGAATGAGTTGCTTTATCACCGCTCTAAGGGTTTCTTTTGTTTTTTTTAGACCAATATTATGGAAATTGCATGCGCCACCTTTTGCAAACGATAGAATGGTTCCATGAGTATTGCATAGTACAGCACGACAATTGGTACCCCCGCCATCCATAGCTAATATAGGAATGGTTATCATGTGTGATTGCTCCAAATATTTGTCGTCTCCTCCAGTGTCATCTTATAAGCTTTCATACGCTGCTTTTCTCCCTCAATTCTTTCCGTCTTATTTTTAAGTTCATTTTTACGTGCTACCCTCATCCTTTTTGTTTCACAAAAGGCTGGTCCACCAGGAAGCTTTCGAATCTCAACAAAGTGAACCGGATCCACTGCACATTGAAGCTGTTCTTCCGACAAGTTCAACGGTTTACCCACTATTTCCTGACTAACTTCATTCAGCACCTCCTTCGTCACTTCATAAGGTTTAATGTGCTTCTCTATACATTGCTTGACTAATCGGCTCACAATGGTGTGAGCGGTTCTAAAGGGTAAATAGGCTTCTCGAACTAAGGTATCTGCGAGCTCAGTAATAATGGCATAGCTTTCTCTTATCCGTTGAGTGACAACCTCTTTATTGACTTCCACAGTTCCGATTACAGCCTGTGCCAGTTGAAAGACATCCTTTACCCTTTTTAGGCTTTGCCACAAATGGGGCTGTAGATCATCTTCAGTATCGTTAATGTCGCCAAAGGGGGTATTGTGAATCATTTGTAAAACCGTATCAGCACTTCCTAAGCCACTTGAGCTTAAGGCTCGCAAATGTTCTAACGAAACAGGGTTACGCTTTTGCGGCATAATCGAGCTGATTTGCACATACGGGTCTGCAACCTCTAATATGCCAAACTCTTGAGTAGACCAAAGCAATAAGTCTTGAATAAATCGACCAAAATTAATAAAAGTCAACTTGACTGAGGTTGCAATTTCGCCCAGATAATCAGCTCCAGCAATGGCATCATAAGAATTTTCAATTAAACCATCGAAGCCTAGTAATTCTGCCATGCGTTGCCGATGAATAGGAAAACCTGAGGTCGTTAGAGCCGCCGCACCTAATGGGCTTTTGTTACAGGTATCGTAAGCCGAGAGTAATCGAGTTAGATCACGATCAACAACATCATAAATAGCAAGTAAATAATGGGCAAAAGTCATTGGCTGCGCCTGTTGTGTATGGGTGTATCCCATAAACAGCGTCCTATTATGCTCTTCTGAAACATCCAGAAGAACCTCTTGAAAGCCAATAATGGCTTCAATAGCTTGTAACAATTGCTGTCTTAGGGTCATTCGATACATCGCGACACCCATGTCGTTACGGCTTCTTGCTAAATGGAGACTCCCTCCATCTTGACCAGCATGGTCAATAATCTTACTTTCAACATAAAAGAAGAGATCTTCATATTGCCCGGTATACTGACTTTGGGCAATCTCATCTAAATTCAAGCTATCAATGGCTTCTAAAATGTTTTTGACTTGTGATTGAGTTAGAAGGGATTGCTCGGCAAGCATGACTAAATGTGCCTTATTGATTTCCAGCATCGGTTCAAGCAATCTACATTTTGCATTTTCATAAGCTGGCCTTAACACAACATCTGAATAGGTTACGCCAGGAAAATGATCCCCTTCACGTGCAAAAATAGCGTGCTTCCTTCCCAAGTCTCCGCCTCCCTGCTATTGATACTCGAAGTGCTGCTTTCATAACTTAGTAAAGTTTCCTTAGTTAAGGATTGATAATAACTTATTTAATTTTTAGACTATTTATGCTAATTATTTTTAGAGAATAAGAAAAACCGGGCGAAGAGCATGCCCGGTCCTTGTCCTTAGTATAGAGCATCATCCAATATGAAAGAGCCTTCATTGCCTGGTCAAGTGGATGGGAGCGCAAGGCGCGAGATTCGGAACACTCTAAAATCGTATGTTCCTCAGGCGCCGCTAACTCATGATGCGGAGACTAGAGTCGGCTGCGAGAAGTGGAAGATCGCTAAGACCTTAGCAGTGCGAAGGCGCGAGGAGGCTTACCACTTTCCCGCGGAAAGTGAGTGAGCTTCCTAGAGCGGAAATCCGCACCGTCCTCATAACTAGAAATTTTATACTTTCTTTTCTTTTAAAAAATGAGGGAGTAAACCTGCAGGAATATACTCGAAGTCATCTACTGCGCAGGGCCATTTATTGATTTTATCAGACCAAACTTTCTTAGTGGGATGTATTCAAGGAGCCAGAGCCTTTATCAGACTAAATTGCGACAGGGTTATATTATTCGTCTTGGAAAAATTGTTTATATCTGCATTCTGTATCGTCATAAATTAGTAGGTCTAATGTTTTAAATGATTATCAAAAAATTGGAGCACCGTGTCCATGATTTCCGGTTGCGTGAATCCTCCATGTCCCGCCCCTTTAATCTTGTACATTGCCACTTGGACCTTTGCTTTTTTCAAAGCAGTATACAATAAAACACTCTGATTATAAGGCACCCGCATATCCTTGTCGCCATGCATAATTAAAAACGGTGGATCATTAGACGTGATATATGTTATAGGATTGGCCAATTTAACTTTATCCTTATTTTCCTGAATTGGACCACCAATTAACTTCGATTCAGGAGAATCTGGGCCATCAAAGTCTACCTTGGAAGGGAACTTGCTCATTTGTAAAAAGTCAGTCGGTCCATACCAATCAACCACGGCTTGTACACGACTAGATTGACGGAGGTCTCCTTCTTCTCCTTCTAATTGTGGTACATCTCCACTTGTACCAATTAATGCGGCAAGATGTCCGCCTGATGAGCTCCCCCAAACCCCTACTTTCTTAGCATCAATGTTAAATTGGTCTGCATGTGCCTTAAGATAACGAATCGCTGCCTTCACATCATAAAGCTGAGCTGGAAATTGAGCCATGTGACTGGTTCGGTGCTCGATACTTGCCACGACATAGCCACTTTGGGCAAAGCGTACCAATTGTGGGATAAAACGCAACACCCGTTGTGGATGTTTATCCCCCCATCCGCCCCCTTTAATAAAAATAATGAGCGGATGGGGTATGGTTGACTGCTTTGGAACGAGCAGATGCATTTTTAAAAATGTACTCCCTGCTTTCGCGTAGACAATATTGGGGAGTAATTCGACCTTATTTTCTTGATTTGTCTTTTTGCTTATCGTATGTATCCCTCGCTCATTTGCATGACGCTTGGCTTTAGCAGAGGAAGCCCAATCGGGGTCAATATAACAGAGCAATATTATCACTATCAAAATAAGCACTTTTTTCATAGACATATCCTTCTTTTAAATAAAATATTGCAAAGATTCCTGTTCCTTTTTTAATAAGACTAGTATTTACCAAGGTCCATCAAAGTACTCATAGCTTCCAGCCATTCACGTGTTTTGCCTATCATCATTCAATGTACTTGTCCTTTGCTTCCCCCTTTAGACGGCAACAGCTGACCCTAAACGCAATCATCCCCTGATCATCACCAACACAGCGATAACCAGGGGATATTTTAAAGGCTTATGTTTTAGAATAAAATCGCTAAGGGAACACCCTTCTGATGCATTGATGTCCTAAGCACAGGCACCCTCTCCTCTTGTTCACTATATGAAGAGATTACGGGAGTTTTTTTCCAGTGGAAAGATAGAGCTCATACCATTCCTCGCGGCTTAAATTCACATCTGAAGCTGCTGCAACATCCTTTATACGCTGTGGATTCATTGTTCCAATAACAGGCTGGATCCCCGCTGGATGGCGAAGCAACCAAGCAATAGCGATGGCTGAATCAGTCACGCCCTTTTTCTCAGCAATCTCTTGGAGTTTTGCGTTCACTTCTGGATAATCGGCATTTCTCATAAAGGTCCCTTCGATCATCCCATATTGGAATGGCGACCAGGCCTGTATGGTCATATCCTTTAAACGGCTATACTCCAGAATGCCGTTATCTCGTACAATGGCTGGATCGTTAAGCATATTCACATTAAAGCCTGCATCAATCATCGGCGTATGCATCAAGCTTAACTGCAGCTGATTGACAATCAACTCTTGTTTTACATACTTTTTTAACAGCTCAATTTGCAATGGATTTTGATTGCTTACACCAAAGTAACGCACTTTCCCGCTTTCCTCTAGTATAGAAAAGGCTTCAGCCACTTCTTCTGGCTCCACTAAAGTATCGGGGCGATGCAAGAGCAGGATGTCGATATAATCGGTTTGGAGCCGCTGCAAGCTACCGTCGACGGACTCTAAAATATGTTCTTTTGAAAAATCAAATTGTCCTTTACGAATCCCGCATTTTGTTTGAATGAATAGACTCTCACGCTTGGTTGGATTCTTGCTAAATGCTTTAGCAAAGACTTCTTCAGATTTACCACCGCCATAAATATCCGCATGATCGAAAAGATCGATGCCTACCTCCAGAGCGGTTTCAATAACAACCTCCGCTTCTTTTTCAGAGAGGTCAGCCATGCGCATGCATCCTAAAGAAATTTCGCCTAGCTCTAAATCACTTGTTCCTATTTTTAATTTGTTCATAGGACACCTCTATCCTTATCGTGATATTTTATAATTTCTACACTCTCGATAAAGCCCTTACATGAACAAGCTATCAGAACCTTTAAAAATTGTCTAATCATATGCACCATTTTTAAGAAGGTATTGTCAAATGGAGTCCTACCCCTCTTCACACTTGACCACCAAATATAGTGTAAATAAAATAAAAGAGCCTCTACTTACAGCTAAAACTGTAAACAGAGACCTAAAGGATATCTACTTTACCACTTTAAAAAGCCTTAACCTGTACTTATTCACTTGATACTCCTGTACAGACCTAGAGGGCTTATATTTTCTATTAGGATAAAAATTGCCCAGGAAATTTTTAGGCCTTCATCTATCAGAGACATTCCTTTTAAAATTCGAATAGTCTAGGATTAGTCATCACAAGCACAATAAGGATAATTGCAATGCTTGCAATCCAGCTATAGACTTTAACCTTGGAAAAAAGTGCCGAAGTGGCTTTTGCTCCTTTTAAACGTTTAATATTATGTATGAGCATGCCTGTCACCGCTCCAATAATAACAAATAATACAAGGGTGATAATAAGCCAGGCTATTGACGGCATGCTAGACATCATACTCATCATTGCTCCGCCTGTAAGAAGCAGCAGAATCAACGCGTATTGACCCATACGTGTTAGTCCAATCAATAGACCTGCCACACTTGTTAAGGACTCTTGCTTAAGTTTACTTACATAGTTTAGGAAACACGGAAGTAAAACATAAACGCCTAAGACGACTGCACTGATAACATGCAAAAAAATTAACACTCCAAACATAGGAACACCCCATTTTTTCTCTTTTTTCTTAACTTACTCTTTTATTTCTTTGACGAGGGAGATGGATAATGTAACGAATCACAAGCTCCGGAATGAGCAAATTCATGATTAAGGCCCCATAAACCCCTACTGTATAGCTTAATGTATAGGAACCACCAAGCATCGTAGAAATAAACGTGAGGAGATGGATAATACTATTAGTAAAACAAAAACTGTAGCTGCGAATCATCCAACGCTGATGATCGATCACTTGTTTTCGCCTAATCATTATCACAGCAATAAGTGTAAAGAGCGGCCAAATGATATTAATAAGATTAAACACAATACTATTGACCCGCCCACCCGTGCTATAAGGCGCCATGTACCCTGATGACAAAGAGACGAGAAACACGGATATAAAATACAGATAACCGTTCCACCTATGTATCATTCTGTAGGCCTGCTTTTGCTTTGTAAAAAAATTATAGGCGCCCGATAATAATGCCAAACAAGCAAAGAGGATATGCCCGTGCAGCACTGCAATCCAAAGCGATTGCCGGACCTCATGCACTTGATCACCCTTATGTCCTAGAAATACTGAGGCCTGAGGATCATAGATAAAATTGAAGTATACGATATACAACAGATAAAGAGTGGAGAAACACATCAATCCAACGTACAGACGCTTTCTAGCTATTTTGGACAATGTCACCTCACCCCTTATACAGCCAACTCCTGTGCTCTTTTAATAGTCTATCATATTCTCAGAACATATAATTTGGATAAAATGTGACTATTAAGCAAGGATTTAAAGCAGTGACCCCACACGCTTACTATTTAAGACGCACCACTCCACTAGGTATGACTTAGAAAACCACTTAATTCCGCAGAGATTCAAAACCCCCATTATAAATAAAACTGGGCTTGCATCGCCTTGCCAGTACTCCCGATGTTAAGTTTACAAATCACGCATATGGTTGTTCCGCTTCTCTGGACGCATTGCAACACTCCCTTTGACACATGCTATAAACACGCTGACCCTTTCTGGAGTCAAAAGTGAGGAATAATAGCGATTACTAAGTCTTAAGTCATAGGTGATTATCATCATTTATTTCTTTTTTCCAATATTTTACTAGTTAAGAAAGCTCAGATGTACTATGATGATTTTATCTTATCGTAGACCATCAATAGAGAGATAAAAGATAATAAGGGGATCATAAAATGAAAGAAAGGATGAGGCAAGCTTTCACTAGAAGAGTGAAGGTGACGCTCCTCTTTTTTATTGTTATTGTTTTAGCCTGCACGTCGATTAGTATAGGAAAAAGTAACTATTCCACTCATCATAATCAAAGCAGTCATCTGAAATGGGTTGGGGGTTGGGAAGCCAGTCCACAAGCACCAAGACCTTTTGGTTTCTCACAGCAAGGCTTCTTCCACCAAACCATTCGTCTTGTCATCCACCCGCATCTTAGCGGCGAGGCGGTACGATTAACATTCTCAAATATATTTGGTCAAAAACCCGTCACCTTTGGACAAGTTCATATTGCCATATCAAGCAAAGGAAATAGAATCATCCCTGGTACGGATCACCCCGTCACTTTTGCAGGTCATCCTTCTGTTACGCTACCTGCTGGGGGACAAGTCAAGAGTGATGTAATCCCGTTTAAAGTAATAAATGGACGCAATCTTACGGTTAGCATCTATATTCCAGAAAGAACTGGACCGGCAACCTGGCATGCGCTTTCCAATCAAATTGCCTACGTGTCAAACTCAGGGAACCATGCGCAAGAAACATCAGGGACGGCATATAAAACTAAACTATTTGGCTGGTATTGGCTTTCAGGTGTTGACATTCAAACAGCTTCTTCAGTTCCAGGCGTCATCGTTGCTCTTGGCGATTCTATAACCGATGGACTTCATTCTAGTATCAACAGCAATCATCGCTGGCCCGACTACTTTGCTGAACGCTTAAGCCAAGGACCTCTAGATCAACAATATTCTGTCTTAAACGCAGGTATTTCTGGCAATCGCATTCTTGTGAACTCATTGCGAAATGGCGTCAGTGCACGCACACGCTTGCAACGCGATGTCTTGTCACAAACAGGTGTGACGGACGTTATTTTCCTTGAAGGTATTAATGATATTGGCAAGCTTCCTCATACTTATGATGCCAATAAGATAATTGCCGGCATGAAAACCATCATTAAACAAGTTCATGCGAAAGGACTAACTATTTACGGAGGGACACTGACACCTTTTCAAGGTAAGATTGGGGGCTACTATACTGAACAGGGAGAGCGAACGCGGGAGCAAGTCAATCACTGGATTCGAACGAGTGGAGCCTTTGACGGTGTCATTGATTTTGATAAAGCCTTAAGGGATCCTAACCACCCTCACCGGCTGCTCAGTCGCTATGATTCTGGGGATCACCTCCATCCAAGTGACTTAGGCTATCAAGCCATGGCAAATGCTGCTTACCTCACTCTCTTTGATCGAAAGCATCATTCTCCAACGCCTTAAGGATCTAAGTATCCATACCAAAACGCTCGGTATCTCCGAGCGTTTTTTATACTATCAGAAACCACCGCGGCTTCGCATTCGCATCGCCACCCTCTACCATGAAACTTTTGATAAGCGTGTATGTCTTCGTTCAGTATTGACAAGACGATATAGCTTCTACTAGATGAAATACGTTTGTTTTCATATAAATGTATAACTTCACTGACGCTCATTAAAGAAAGGGAGTATAAGTCGGGCTTTGACTTTCCCCATCTAAGGTTTGGCGACAACCTAAGCGTGTGATTACAGTGTGAGCTTTAAAAATATAAGAAGTAAGGCATTCCCCTATGATTTTTTCCAATCTATATTGGACTGTTTTTCTCCATTTATGTGCAACTTAAAAACATCTGGTCTTGAATAATGCCCTACTGGATCAAAATCAAATTGACTATAAGCAATGCGCTTCAAGTCAAGGTCGGCAATCAGCATTTCCTCCCGTCCCCACACAGGTTCAGCGACATACTCTCCTAGCGGGCCAACAATCGCACTGCCGCCATTACTCATTACTTCCTCTACTGAAGCGAGATCATCATAGCAAGCTAAATCCTCTGGATACATCGACTTTGTTACATATTGATTGCAGGATAGGACAAAACATCTGCCCTCCATCGCGATATGACGAATAGTGGCCTGCCACGATTCTCTGGCATCAGCGGTTGGCGCAATATATAATTGAACACCTTGAGCATACATTGCTGCCCGAGCTAAAGGCATATAGTTTTCCCAACAGATCAAGGCACCGATTTTTCCAAAGGGTGTTTCAAAGACAGGTAAAGTACTGCCATCTCCTTCTCCCCAAACAATTCGTTCCGCTGCAGTTGGCTTTAATTTGCGATGTTTCCCTAAAAGCGTTCCATCTGGACCCATAAATAGAACCGAACAATATAAAGTACCACCGCTGAATTCACTATCCCGTTCAATCACACCTATAATAAGATACACGCCTGCTTCACGTGCAGCCTTGCCAAGTTGATCAGTGGCATCACCAGGCACAGGAACAGCATTCTCCCAATACCGATACCAGTCCTTTCTTCCCTCTTCTGTTCGACTCCCTATGATTGTGCCAAAGGATAACCCCCGAGGATAGGCGGGAATAAATGCTTCGGGAAAGACGACAATCTTTGCCCCTTTTTCACCGGCCTGCTTGATTAAGGTTGTCGCTTTTTTTATTGTGGCCTCCGCATCCATGATTACTGAAGCCGCCTGAACAACAGCGACCTTCACACTTTGGTTGTTAACCATTGTCCCCTCTCCCTTTCTTATTTAATCACTGATCATTCATATCAACAGCCTTTTTTCTGACATTGCTCTTTAACTCCATAATAAAGGATTTTTGCCGTTTATAACCCTCCCATTCCCTACTATTTCCCCATCCAATTCTTCTTCATCGATCCACTAATAAACGCTATGTTAACTGTTTGATGTATGGACAGCGTTCTTTTAAGACTTCGATAAATGCCTCTCTGTTTCGAGGGGAAATCAGCACAAAGGCTCCGTTACTATGGATTATCTCAAGCCTTTTTATTGATAAGGCTGGGCTGGACATCGGATTGTTCGTTTTTCTAACAGATTGAATAGCAGCAAGTAAAACCACCTTTTTAAATGGTCCAAATCTTATAATCAAATACTTATCACTTAGAACATAATAAGTGGTGAGCCACATCCATAAAAAAAACAGCGGCAACGCTATGCATAATAAAGTGATAATTAGGTATTCAAAAGCGGACATCTGCTGAGTAAAAAGAGCATAGATACCACTCCCTAACAGAAAAAACATGGCTGCCCAAACGATTAGCGTCAACCATACATCCTGCTTCGACTTAAACCTCACACAACCACCTCTTCATAGATTTTAAGTTTCCACTCGGAGCGAATTTTCTAATAGCATC
Source organism: Pullulanibacillus camelliae (assembly GCF_014642655.1). GTDB lineage: Bacteria > Bacillota > Bacilli > Bacillales > Sporolactobacillaceae > Pullulanibacillus > Pullulanibacillus camelliae. Next base: position 77,018 of record NZ_BMIR01000002.1, on the reverse strand, counting down.
ATACAGTTGAACCCTGTGCCACTCATTAGAGTTGGCAAAGCCGTCGTTTTAACAACAGCTCTCGTTCAATTCTAACATAATTTCCCTTTTTAAATCAGTAATTATTTAAATAGTCTAAAATAATCTTCCCATAAAAAAATGCACCTCCAATTGTTATATGTACCTAACAATTGGAGTGCAGATCAAAACACCCGTTCTTTGTTGGATTGAAGATTAAGAGTAGACGCTTGTGGCAACGCATTTTTGTTATTTTGAGGGGAGCTTTTGTTCACCTGCCCTTCTCTTTCATTACATTCAATCATAATTTTGATAAAACCCTGATTTGTATATTTTTCATAAAAATAGACATCTCAGTCAATGCTTATTCCTCAGCATCACTTTCTCACAGACATCTCGTGGGAAGCTGGAGATTGGTGAGACATCGAAAGAGGAATTCTAAGAAGAATCTTGGATTAACAAGATATGAAAAATGCACCCTCATGAGGCATTCCATTCATTTTATAAAAAGTAGTCATGAGCTTGCTTTTCTTATCTTCTTAACAAACGCTGCAGTCAACGGGGAAGGGGTTTCATCCTTCCGTGTGCAAATCACAAATTTGTTCATGAGTTGCGGTCCTTGCACCTTTACACGTGCCAAATGTCCACTTTGCACATAATCTCTAGCGACCAATGAAGAAATAAACAAGGCACCGTAGCCTGTCATAACCGCTCGAATGGCTTCATGTAAGCCATTAAATTGCAAAGCAATTTGCGGGTCGCGAACATTAAAGGTTTTACACAATGCAAATAAGCGCTCTCTTGTCGTACTCCCTTTCTCTCTCATCACAAAGGGTTCTGTCATCATTTCCGCTAAAGTGAGCTCTTTATTGGCAAAGCGATGCGCACGTGCCACTACAAACCAAAGCTCATCTTCAAAAAGGACTTCCCAATCGACATCTTCAGGACGATCCTCCAGTCCCCCTCCATAAACAGCTAAATCAGCTTTATAACCAATGAGTTGCTTAAAGGCTTCAGAAGAATTGGTAGTAGTCACAACCAATTCAGCATCTTTATTCTCTGTTTTAAAAGCTGCCACCCATTCAGGCATGAGAAAATTGGCTGGAAGATATGTTGCGGCAATCCGCAGCTTTCCTTTTTTGGCTTGCTTATAATCACTGATCCAGTCTTCCATCTGCTCTTCTAAAGCAAACAGACGACGGGCTTGCTCCGCTAGTCCCTCACCCACGTCTGTTAAGGCAATCCCACGTCCTTTTTGCTTAAATAAGCGCACCCCCAAATCCTTCTCAAATTTTTTAATTTGAGCCGTCACAGCCGGTTGACTAATGCACAATGCTTGGGATGCCTGAGTCACACTACCCGCTTTAGTCACCGCTAAAAATAATTTAAGTGCATGTAAATTCATAAGCTTCATCCTACACATAAATTAAATATATATTTAATAATAAAACATATATTTGTTTTATACTTTTCTCAATTATACACTAACAGTAAGAAAATTAGCACTCACTTTTAAAAATGGGAGACGATATGATGAAAAATCACCCCCTTACCTTTAATTATGATAAACATGGGCACCAGTATGCCAGCTATCGCCGCACTGATTCTAGAATCGCTAAATATGTCGTGGCTGCCTTAAGTGGGGCAATATCTGTTTTAAATGTTGGGGCTGGAGCAGGGTCCTATGAACCTGAGGATAAATATATCGTGGCTGTCGAACCTTCTGAAGTCATGAGAAATCAGCGCCATACTCACGGAAAACCTCCTGCTTTAATCGGCACTGCTGAACAGCTTCCCTTTGACGATGATGCTTTTGATGCTTCCATGGCAATGGTGACGATTCACCATTGGCAGGACTTAAAAAAAGGTTTAAAGGAGCTACGCAGAGTAACGCGCAATCAAATCGTTATCATGACCTTTGATCCAGCCGCCCTAGATAGATGTTGGACAGCCCACTACTTTCCAGAGCTTATTCAGATCGAGGGCTCACGTTATCCTTCCATTGCCTCGATAACAGAAACTCTTGGGGGAGCCTGTGAAGTTCAAGCCATTCCCATTCCATTTGACTGCAAGGATGGCTTTCAAGAAGCTTTTTACGGGAGACCTGAAGCGTTTTTGGAAAAAGGTGTGCGCGCCTCACAATCTGCTTGGGGTTTTTTAGCATCGGATGTAGAAGCCACCTATATCCGGCGCCTTTCTGAGGATCTTGAATCTGGAGCATGGGATAAAGCTTTTGGAAAGTATCGTAAGCTTACAACATTTATTGGTTCGCTGCGGCTCATTATTGCCAAGCCTTAATCGGATGAAAGGAATAGTTAGAACACAAAAGTGTTCTGGCTGTTTGTCTGCGCTTATCACTTTTTCCTCCAAGTATTGAACTCATTGATAAAACAAAATATAAATATTTTTCATGCAATACGCATTTTTATGTTTTAATCTCTATAATTTCGGGTATAGTTTATCATGCCCTTTGTACGGGCGACATCAGCACGTGGAATACGTATGGGCGGATTGCCTCAACCATGTGACATTTATGATACATAAAGGAGGTCATGCATTTGGACGATAATAGTCCAAACAAAAAAAGAAGGAAATTTAAGCGCAGGAAAGAGGAAAATCGTTTACACAAAGACGATATCACAGTCGTTGATACCCAAGTGGCGAAAAAAGCTGTGGTTGCCACAGCGCTTGGCAATGCCATGGAATGGTTTGACTTTGGTATTTACTCTTATCTTGCTGCAACGATTGGCAAAATCTTTTTCCCTGAAATGACAGGTTCGATGCAGCTTGTCTATAGCTTTGCCACGTTTGCGGTTGCCTTTCTTGTCCGCCCAATCGGCGGGATGTTTTTTGGTATGTTAGGCGACAGACTCGGTCGAAAAAGGATATTGGCCGTTACATTAGTTTTAATGGCACTGGCAACTTTAAGTATTGGTTGTATTCCAGGATACGCTACCATCGGTATAACTGCTCCTATTCTGTTGCTTGTTGCCCGCTTAGTCCAGGGCTTTTCAACTGGTGGAGAATATTCAGGTGCCATGACTTTTATTGCAGAGTCCACCCCAGATAAGAAGCGCGGCATCATGTCGAGCGGACTTGAGGTTGGAACTTTAGTTGGTTATATTGCAGGTTCTGGAATCGTCACATTACTGACTTTTATCTTAGGATCAGATGCTATGCTGGCATGGGGGTGGAGAATCCCCTTTCTTATCGCAGCACCCATTGGCATGATCGGTCTTTATTTGAGAAGTCACCTGGATGAAACCCCTGCCTTTGAAGCGATGGAGAAAGAGATGAACGACGAAGCCAAGCACGTATCCATGAAGGATATCCTTATTTTTCACAAAAAGCCTTTGCTTATTGGTATGATTTTGGTCTTCTTTTATAATGTCGTTGACTACACCGTCTTGACCTACATGCCCTCTCATCTCAATGCCGTATTAGGCTATGGGGAAACGACCGGATTATTATTGATTCTTATTGTGATGTTCATTATGATTCCAATTGTCCTTACAATGGGCTACTTTGGTGACCGTATTGGTAACAAAACGATTATACAAGGCGGTTTAATCGGATTAATTCTTCTATCAGTTCCTATGTTCCTACTGATAGGGAGCGGCAACAATGCCCTTGTCTTCATCGGGTTATTAGTACTTGCCATCTTTTTAGCCTCATTTCAGGGGACGATGCCATCGCTGCTCCCCTCCTTATTTTTTACCAATGTAAGGTATGGCGGTTTAGCGATAACCTACAATATATCCACATCCTTATTCGGCGGAACGGCTCCTTTACTTGTTTCTTGGCTCATTAGTGTGACAGCAAGTCGACTTATTCCAGCCTATTACCTTATGCTAGCCTCCCTGATAGGGATCGTTATTGTCACCTTCTTTTTCAAAGACACTTCTGGAAAGCCACTTCGTGGATCGCCTCCCGCCGTAGAGGAAGCTAAAGAAATCGCAGACATATTAAAAGATCCTGAAGAAGCACTATGGTGGCAGGAAGAAAAAGAAAAAATTGATGAAAAAATCATCGATGAATCATAATTTTTATCCTCCTGTGTATTTGGATAAATGCACAGGAGGTTTTTTACGTCATACGTGAATGAATCAAAAAAGCACGAGCATTAGGCCCATGCTTCTCAATTATGCCTTTAGTTCCTATTTACTTTATGAATGGAAGCATCCTCTGGATTTCCTTGTAGGACACCAATCAGATTTTTAGCAGCCATCACTGCCATATTGACTCGTGTTTGAATACTGGCACTTCCAATATGAGGGAGTGCCACAACATTTGGCAATGTGAGCAAAGGATGATCCAATGGGACAGGCTCCTCTTCAAACACATCTAATCCGGCTGCCCATATCTCTTTATTAACAAGAGCGCGATAAAGGGCATTTTCATTAACAATCCCCCCACGAGACGTATTAATAACAATCGCCGACGCCTTCATTAACTTAAATTGCTCATCGCTGATCAAGTCTCTTGTCTCATCAGTATAGGGCGTCAATATACAGATAAAATCCGCTGCTGCTAATAAATCATTCAAAGGTTCATATTGAACATTCAAACGGGCTTCAAGTTCTGGTTTGCGGCGCCGATTATAATACAGCACATTCATATCAAAGCCTTTTGCTCTGCGTGCAACGGCTTCACCAATCCGACCTAGTCCAATAATGCCTATGGTAGCCCCAAAAATATCCTGTCCTGTTAAGAGCATAGGCGACCAGGATTGCCACTTTCCTTGATGCAGAAAATGTTGGGATTCAACTAGTCTTCTTGCTGTTGCCATTAAGAGCGCGAATGTCAAGTCTGCTGTTGTTTCAGTAAGAACATCGGGAGTATTGGTAACAATAATGCCATGATTAGCAGCAGATCGGATATCAATGTTGTTGTAACCAACAGCCATATTACTAATGACTTTTAACTGCTTTGCCCGTTTGATCAACGGCTCATCCACCTTATCAGTAAGTAAACAATAGAGCCCATCCACTGTCTCAATTTCTTTTTCAAGCACCTCTCTCGGCACAGGAATATCCTCTTCCTCCCACATCGCTACCTCTGCATATTTTTCTAAATAAGATAAAGCTTGATGCGGAATCTTTCTCGTGACAAATATTTTTGGTTTCAAAACCATCCTCACCCCCATAGTAATATGAGAAAATTTTCAAACCCATTTTATTATTTTGATAATATCTATTGTAACATTGATACACCATCCTAATATAATGAAAACCGAGATACATCTGATGTGATTTTTCAAATCTCATGCAAGAGTGGCGTCAAGCCTCACATGCCGACAATCGACGCCTGCACTTATACTCGCTTGCTCAGAAGGCGTCAACAAAAACTTAAGTAAAAAGCAACCCAATCTCCTTATGGATTGGGCTAAATCATCAGTATCCAAATTGTTATTGTCTAGCAGCTTCCAAAAGAATAATCACTTTGAACAAATCGCCATCTACTTCAATATCAAGGCTACCATCATGTAAATCAATAATCGATTTGGCAATGGCGAGTCCTAGTCCCGATCCTTCTGTATGTCTGGATTCATCACCGCGTTTAAAGCGTTCAAAGAGTTCATCGATATCCTCGCTCAGCTCATACTTGGTTATATTTTTAAATGTGATGACAAGCTGACCATCATTGTCCTTAAGTCCAATAAACACCCTGGTATTTTCTAACGAATATTTGAGAATATTACCAATCAAATTATCAAAAACCCGCCAGAGCTTTTGACCATCCACCACTGCATAAAGCGGAGTATCAGGCTTTGTCACACGAAACTGTAAGCCAGAAGCAGATATCCGTTCATCATTTTCTGCCAAGGCTTGCTGCAAGAGCTGCCCCATGTCCACCTTCTTCTTATCCAACTCAATATTGCCAGTCGCCATTTTTGAAGCTTCAAATAAATCCTCGATGAGCACCTTTAACCGTTTAGACTTGCGATCAATTATTTCGGTATAGGCCCGACGCTCCTTCTCAGATAATCCTTCTGCTTGTAAGAGCTCAGAGTAGGTTATAATCGAGGTGAGCGGCGTCCGTAAATCGTGGCTAACATTCGTAATGAGCTCCGTTTTTAACCGCTCGCTTTTAGACATTTCGTTTCGAGCAACGACCACACCACGCTTTAATGTATTGATATTTTCTGCTAATTTTCTAAGTGTCGACCATCCCTCAATCGGCACACTTGCCTCAACTTGTCCCTTCGCTATGTTATCAACATGTCTACTTATGCGATTAAAGCTTGCAATCCGTTTTGCTGCTATTAGTAACGTTGGCAAAGTAATGATGACAAATAATATAACATAGAAAGGAATAAGATCTGCTCCATTGCTTATCACAATCGGCACGCCAACCCCTGTACAGAAAACCACAAACAACAGCCATAAGAGCTGCATCCCTGTGCTGGAGAGCTGTAAGGCATCACTTAAGCCACTGCTGCCTCGATAAATTAACGTATGCTTCCATTCAGATTGAACATCCTTTTGCCTTGATAAACGCTGCCAAAGCCATTTGATTTGTACAAGTGTTAAAATGATAAAAATCGAGCTTATAATATAATCTTTTATTAGATTAAAAAGACCATAGTAGTGAAAGTTATTTAGATACCCCTCAATAATTGAAAGGGTATGGTGACCTATTAGCAAAAAGATGACGATACAAAGGTCTATAGGCAGACGATCATAAGTGGCTTGCCATTGATTCTTTTTGAAGAGCATTAAAACCCGAAAGCGCCACACTAAAAGCAAACTCGTAATCAGGCTCATTAGCCCCACACCACAATAAACAAAAAATAACATTTGCTTTGTATGATACTCTTGAGCTTCCTTTAAAATAACAGTGTTTTTCTGCTGGCTTGCAGGAACCATGATGACGCCTGAATACGCACTCGCATTTTGATTGAGAGCGGAATCATTGGATACAAACCTATTCTGACCAACAGTGGATAAGTAACCTACTCCAGCTGAAGGATAATCCTTTACATAAGCCATTTGCTGCTTTTTTAAAAATTGATTAATGGTTTCATCGCTTTTCAAATGGATATCGGTATACACTGCTCCTGTTTTTATATCTTTTAAATAATAATGAAATGACGAAGCCAGCCAGGATTGCGAGGCCCTCGCTTTCTCTTTATTTGCAAAGTTATCTTCAATAGCTTTCCGCTTTTTGCTTAAAAGCGCATCTCTTATTTTCGCTTTTTCCTTAGCCGTTGGTGTCCCATCACCAAATTGCAATCGGTAATTGTTCATGATTTCATCATTGGATACTTGAATATTTTTTGCTGCTTCTGCTTTTGTTATAGGATTTAATTTATAGGTGCTTAAATACTGGATATATTGATAGAGCCTATTAGAAAACGTTGAGGTCTGATAATAATTTTTAACATAACGGTCGCCTTGTCCCAAAAGTGTAAGAAGACTGGTCACACCAAAGGTAAAGAGCAATAAAGTCATCGCGATTAAAAGGTATCTATTTTTCAATTTTATACCCAATCCCCCACACCACCTTTAAATATCTCGGATCTTTTGGGTTAATTTCTATTTTTTCTCGAATCTTGCGAATGTGAACTGCCACTGTATTTTCGGCATTGTAGCCGGGCTCTTTCCACACACGCTCATAGATTTCATCAATAGAAAACACCCGTCCTGCATGTGTCATTAATAAAGCCACAATCTTGTACTCAAGTGGGGTCAGCTTCACTGGCTCGCCATTCACAGCAACAGTCTTTGCTGATGAGTCCAAGGTCAATCCATTGATATTGACTAGCGATTCGCTGCCATCATACTTTCCGAAGGTTACATATCTTCGCAGCTGTGACTTCACCCTCGCAATCAGTTCCAAAGGATTAAAAGGCTTTGTCACATAGTCATCAGCTCCAATTTGGAGGCCGAGGATTTTATCTGTGTCCTCACTTTTAGCACTGAGTATAATAATCGGAATGTGCTGCTCTTCACGTATTTTGAAGGTGGTCGCAATCCCATCCATCCGGGGCATCATCACATCGAGAATAATGAGGTGAATGTCATGCTCACGAAGCTTTTCGATGGCTTCGATGCCATCTTGAGCCTTAATCACGTTAAGCCCCTCATTTTTCAAATAGATTTCTATCGCATCGCGAATATCTTTATCGTCATCAACAACTAAGACACTACGAGTGGTCATCATTCATTCTCCTATATCTTCAATCTGTTCTCTTAAAAAGCGGAGAGCATGAAATAAACGAGACTTGACTGTGCCAATGGGACAATTCAAGGTCTCAGCAATTTCCTTAAGACGCATATCATGATAGAAACGAAGCTTAATAATCAACTGTTGCGCTTTTGGAAGCCTCTCAATCAATGTTAGCATCTCAGTCCGTGTTTCTCGACGAACGAAAATATCCACCACTCTCGCTTGTTTGTCCTTTTGATCTGGGAGAGCTTGAAGCATCCGTATTTCTCTTTTATAACCAGCGCTTCGCCAATAGTCCCGGCACAGGTTCGTGGCCACTTGATATAACCAAGCCGGCACATTTTCAGGGATACGCTCCCTCTGTAATTGTCGGAACAATCTAATGAAGGTCTCCTGTGCAAGGTCCTCAGCCTTCAATCTATCTTTTAGAAGCCTCTCAAGATAGCCGATTAAAGTCCCTTGATAGTGGAGGATATATCTTTCAATATCTCTGAGTGCTCCTGTTTCAGTGTGGGACAATGCCACATTGCCATGCTTGCTCATGCCTTATCTCTCCTGTCCAAAGTATATCAGATTCACGATCTGTGTGATTACCTTCATTGTAGACAGCAAATCTTAACATTCCTTTGGGATAATCCTTAAGAAATTCTTAAGATCAAACAGGCGATTCTTAAGAGAGAGGTGCTTATGCATTTTGATTGAGAAAAACAAGAGATCTATGCATTAAGATGAGGGTTAATTGGTTCATGTCATTAGACCTTTTATTTATCTTATCCTTGCAGGTGCCCTTTTTTAATTAAAGTACACACTTCGAAATATTTAAAGGAATAAAATATGGCAGTGTTTTATATTGTTGAAGTCTTGCTATTTTTTATCGCTATAAGGTGAGCAGTCTATAAAAACAACTGCGATGATAAAAAGAAAGGAGAATATAAATTTGAATGGCTCCCCAGACAAATACAGGCGGTGATTTTAGCCATAACGAAGATTATGCAACGATACAACAAGCTGTCGTGCCATGTCCAGGCTTTAGAATAATCCCACTTCCAGATGCCGCCTATCAAGGCGCGACTAATCTCATCGATATTTCAAATATTCCTGAATTTGACACTGTTGACTCTATCAATGATGACTCGCAAACAGTTATTTTTGATTCACCAGAGCAAAGACTACAGGTTCCAAGTTCTTGGAGTACTTGGTCTTCACCACCTTTTTCAGAAAATGATATGCCACCCATTTTATCATCACTGGGCGCGACTACACTTATACTCAACTTATCTACCCCCTCTAGTGTCTTTAGATTTGAACTAGAACCCAATCCTTTTGGCCTATTTGAAGTGACAGTTGAATTTTTCTCTGGAGGAATTCCTATTGGAAGTATTACTCAAGAAGTTGAAGGAGCTGCAGGCGCACGCTTATTTGCGGCAGAGTTTGACCCAAGTTGTGGCCTAATCGACCAAGTAATAATTTCAAGCTCGGTAGACTTTGCTATCGCAAACATTCGTTATGCTGTTGCCTTTCCTGGAGACCTAGTCAGATGTCCAAGCTTAATCTTGGTACTCTGTCAACACGGTAGGCACGGAACAACGGTTCATTATCCTGACCCCATCACATCCAGTAAAGTAACCTGTGATTGTAGTCCGCCTTCAGGCACTTTCTTTCCACTAGGGACAACAACAGTCAATACTACAGTTTTTACCCCTTTTGGAGATCTTTTAGATGCTTGCACAATTCTTGTAAAAGTCATTGATTCTAAAAAAAGTTTTATTGATAGATTATGTCACTTGCAAACTGGCGCCTTGGTCGCTCTTGGTCTTAGAAAAACACGCTCACCAATTTTAATCAATTTTATCCGATGTACAAATAAACACATTATAGGAATAAGCGAAGGCGGTATTGTAACCATTGATCTTGATAATATTTTATCCATTGCCTATTTTTAGCTCTAAAAAGCCAATAAAACAATTAAATCATAAATAAAACTTAGTTTTCGCCGCTCTGCTTTGCACTCGTGATGTGAGTTTTCAAATCACACGCTAATACCGCAAGCCAGATGGCAAAAGGGAAATCCTGAACTATACGATCTTAGAAAGTTTCAGTGAAAAGTGATATCCTCTGATAGTATAAAGGAATAAGACCGCCTCAAAGTTCATAATAAACTCACTTGAGACAGTCTTATTCCACATTTCTATTTAAAAATTTCAACTCTCCATTCAAGTGGGATCCCAAAGTCCAAATCATTTTTACATTCACTACAACACATTTAGGGTAACCTTTTTTTGCTCCTAAATCCCCCATCATAAGCCGCTTCAATAATGTCCTGATAATCTGCAGCCGTTATTGTGCGGCTATTGCTCGGGGTCGAACTATTTTGCATGGCGAGCTCAATTAAGCGTGGAAAGTCCTTCTGCTCTACTTTCGGTAGGTCCTTAAGCTTGGGAATTTGCAATGCTGCAGTCCATTCATGTATGCCATGAATCAATTTTTCAACAGCTAACGCATTTGAATCTGCTTCTCTCGCAAAATTCATAAGCCGTGATAGCTTGGCATGAAGAGAGGGCTCACCTTCTGCATTAAAGGCGAGAACATAAGGCAAAAAAACAGCATTGGCTATTCCATGAGGCGTATCGTACAGCCCACCAAGCGCTTCAGCTAAACAATGGACTGCAGCAACATCGGTTGAACCAAAACAGAGTCCAGCTAACAAACTGCCTTCCATCATGGCAAATCTTGCTTTTTTATTCTGACCTTCTTTATAAGCACTCGGAAGGGCTGAAATAATCGTCTGCATTGCTCTAGCTCCAAACGCTTGTGCTATTGGATGTGTCACTTTACACGTGGAACCTTCAATCGCATGTACCAATGCATCCACACCTGTAGCCGCTGTAACTGACGGAGGAACGGTTAGCGTTAATGAGGGATCGAGAATAGCTAGCCGTGGCCTCAGCTGCTCATGCTTGAGTGTTAGCTTACGATGTGTCGACTCCTCAGTAATAACGGCCGATCGTGTCACCTCTGAACCAGTACCAGCGGTAGTTGGCAGACAAATAACGGGAGCTATCCTCTCATAGCATTTTCGACCTTCAATATAATCCAGTGGTGTTCCGCCATTTTTCCCCAATAACGCAATCGCTTTTCCGGTATCCATGGCACTGCCACCGCCAATAGCTATCACGACTTCCGCCCCCATTTCAATGAACAAGCGCGCCCCCTCCATGCATTCTGTATCGCGCGGGTTTTGGGAAAGACGATCAAATTGCCTGAGCTGATAACCCGCCGCTTCGAGACTCTGGCGAATAGGATCCACTACACCTATTTCAGCAATACCTGGATCAGTAACAAGCAAAATCGCCCCTTTCACGCCACTTGCCGCTAAAAGAGCCGGTAGATGCTGAGATTGTCCAAATCCCATCTCGATTCTAGTCTGGCAAAAATAACTGTAGTCTTGCATCTCTCTCCCTCATCTCTCTATGTCGATTCATATTGCCTTTATTTTATAGTATCAGAGGCATTTTTAACATTGTTTTTGTTCTTATTTTTCAATTTTCTATTAACAAGTTCTCACTATGACAAGTAATCTTATTGCTAAACAATCATTATCATATTTAGTGAGATAGAGAAACTGGTCCCGTGAAGCCATAACAGAATTTCTTAAATACTGTGCTAATTCCATAAACATACTGCTGAAGATAAGAAAAGGGAGGTCTTTTCCACAGATAGGGAGATGGACATGATTTGTTCATTGAAAAGAAAAGGGGCCCGTATATGAGAAAAGGAACGTCAGCTAATACCGTCACATCCATGTGACCATGTCGAAGCTAGCGGATCCTGTGCGTTGGAGGCGTGTCCTTGGAAAGCGGACACCCGTAGCAGGAACGTGCACCGTCCGTCATGATCAGAAATTTTATACTTTCTGATCTTTTAAAAAAAGAGCAACAATGCATAGTGCTGTTGCTCTTAACGATAATCAGATCACCCACAGTCCATTTCTCATGACAGGCTCACGGGTACCATCTGAAAGCTCGCCATCTATATTTAAATCAGCAGAACCAATCATAAAGTCAACATGGTTAATGCTATCATTCACACCATGCGCATCGAGTTCTTCTCGCGTCATCTGTGCGCCACCTTCCAATGTTGTCGGATAGGCTTCACCAATCGCGATATGACAAGAGGCATTTTCATCAAATAAGGTATTATAGAACAACAACCCGGATTGAGAGATGGGGGAATCATGCGGGACTAAAGCGACTTCACCTAAATAATGTGAGCCTTCATCCGTTTCGATCAAGTGCTTCAAAGTTTCTTGACCGCTTTTCGCTTTATAATCAACAATCCGTCCCTCTTTAAAAGTTAGCTGTAATTCCTCGATTAACGTTCCACTATAGTTAAGCGGCATCGTGCTTGTCACCGTCCCGTTTACTCCCGACCTTAAAGGAAGGGTGTAGACTTCTTCTGTAGGAATATTGGCAATAAAAGCATCACCCTTTTCATTAACTGATGACGCATCCACCCACTTGTGTTTTTCATGAAATTCAATGGATAGATCAGTACCTGGAGCTTTATAATGCAACTTTTTATATTTTTTGTTATTAAGGTAAGCGGCTTTTTCCCCTAGATTTTTCTTATGAGCATCCCAGGCGGCTACAGGATCATCTTGATCCGCACGTGTCATTTTAAAGATGGTTTCCCACAATTGTTCAATCGCCTGTACTTTTTCGAGATCAGGGAAAATCTTCGCTGCCCATTCATCAGAAGGCACGGAAACAAGAGACCAACTTACCTTGTCCTTCATCATATATTCACTATAAGCCTTTAGCGCTTGCCCTCTGACCTTATTGTCTTTAGAGATTTTTTCTGGATCAATATCCTTAAGTAACTCCGGATTGGGAATATAAATCGTGAGAAAGGCTGCATTCTTTTTGGCAAGTGATTCAAGTGTATACGATTGCCATTCAGGAAACTCCTCAAAAGCCTCCTCTGGTGCATACAAATAGCGTGTCCGAGTTAATGCATCGTCCGTCCATCTAAAGTGGACATGCTTTGCCCCTGCTTGATAAGCCTTTTTGGCCACTAATCGAACAAAGGGAGCCGCTGAAATGGGCGCGCTTACCATTAGCTCCTGCCCCTTTTGAATATTGACACCATTTTTCACAGCCAATTCGGCATATTTTTCTAATTTTCCACTAAATGTTGACATATGTATCCCTCCATATATTGTATTCTAACATTGTGGCAGTGTAGAGTCATGCTTTTAACTGTACTTTCTAAAAGTTTAATATAGTGAAATCATGCGATAAAAAGAGAGTTAAAATGATTTTCTAAAGTAAGAAGAGTGGGTATTATAGTGAAGCGGGATGGACATGGAAACCATTATAGATGCGAGGGACAGGGGCTAAATATTAAGTCGTGACTCCTTGCTCATGGTTCTTGTCCGAAGACGCTCTTATTTCGGACTCTAATCAGCTCCTTCCCAGGATTCTCTCCGAAGCCGTTCGGGGGTAATGCCTCTTTTTCTTATGATCGGTTATCCAAACTATTTTCCGGAATAACAAAAAAACAGACCCTCTATCAGGTCTGCTTCCTGCCCTTGCTTATTCACCTAAATCAACATTGTGATACACTTGTTTGACATCTTCAAGCTCTTCAAGGGTATCGATTAATTTCTCGAATTGGGCCAAATCATCTTCTGATAAAGTGACATCATTTTGAGCAAGCATGGTGATCTCTGCCACAGTGAAGTCTGAAACTCCAGCTTCTTTAAACGCTTGTTGCACATTATGGAATTGATCGGGCTCAGCGTAGACAATAACCGCATCTTCTTCTTCAAGAATATCACGTGCGTCCACATCGGCTTCCATTAAAAGCTCTAAGACCTCGTCTACATTTTTCCCTTCTACACCAATAACCGCTGTTTCATCAAACATATAGGAAACTGAGCCATTGACACCCATGTTGCCTCCATTTTTACTAAATGCTGCGCGCACATCAGAAGCCGTTCGATTAACGTTATTCGTTAGAGTATCGACAATGATCGCTGAACCGCTTGGACCGAAGCCCTCATAGCGTAATTCATCAAAATTTTCATCGTCGCCACCCTTCGCTTTTTCAATAGCGCGCTCAATGATATTTTTCGGTACACTGTAGGTCTTTGCGCGTTCAAGCACAACCTTTAAGGCTTGATTGGATTCTGGATCTGGCTCACCCTGCTTAGCTGCCACATAGATTTCTCGACCAAATTTAGCGTAGATTCGGCTTGTGTTCGCATCCCTGGATGCCTTTTTATCCTTAATGTTATTCCACTTACGTCCCATTAGACTCCACTCACTTTCAACAATAGATCGATAATATAATAAAAACATGGCACCTTGTGCCTAAATCCTGCATGCTATGGTATACCACATTTTATTATACATAAAATGGCTGAACATTTCGAGTCCAATGAAAGCCTTAAGTCAAGCTGTAATCAGTGACATTGAATGCTATAGACTTGCGTTATACCCTCAGTTGAATAGTTGAGGTGAGACAAAACGACTCACCCTATGACCGAACGATAAGATTATAAAAGTGGCAGAGAAACCGGAAGCGCAGTCAAAATACGGAGACGCCTATGAGAACGGGGCCAGCGGTACTTCACGAATCAACGACGCGTTGTTCCGAGGAGGCTGACGGCGAAGCGGTACGAGTAGACGCAGGAATAGGGGATTTTTTTAGTCATAAATACTTGGGGGTCCTCAAACAGGGTTGTCTAGGTGCCTTTCATTCTTCAAGGCACTCCGCCTAAAAACATCACATCCATTAAGGTACTTCGGCTAGGTGCGTCACATCCTGCGTGTCGAAGCCGAAGTTAGCGTCTCCTGCGCGCCTGAGGTGATGCCGTGGAAAGCGAAGGGTTTTGACGGAGCGCTTCATGATTCACTCAAAATCCGAACGCATCCCTTCAAAATTATGAATGCGTTCGGATGCTCTATGAGCTGAATACTTCTGTCCCAGCCTTTTACCTTAAAAATACAAAAAGAGACGTAAAAATTAGCGTTTTTACCTCTCCCATTTATATTCTCCTTATTTCATATATGCCAATGCCCCCATAGGATCCCATGGCTTTAATTCAATCGGTTCTTGCTCGAGAGCTACTTGCAAGTTTTCCGATAGGTATTTCTTATGCACAACAACCTGATAAGTAAATTCACTCATCCATTCATCACTCATGACAAAGTAACCTTTTTTACCCACCTTATCACCCCAGCTGTTCTCAACCTTCCATCGGTTCGGTTTCCCATCAACAAGGTTGACACCTGTGAGCACCATCGCATGAGTTAAGCAGCTCCCCATGTAATCCAATCTTTCTGCCTTTGTCATGCCAAATGACGTACCAAAGGTTTTTTCATAATTAAAAAGCCGGGTATCCATAATGCCATGATCCCTGTTTGAATATTGGCCAACATCACAGCCAAACCAGACACTCTCATTATCCTTAATCTGATGGATTGCCAGTGCCTTTAAGGTTTCCATGTCTACATTTAAATATTTAATCGGTTTGCCTCCCACTACATTGCCAAGGCATTGCACCGTAT
The DNA here is from genome assembly GCF_014642655.1 of Pullulanibacillus camelliae. GTDB lineage: Bacteria > Bacillota > Bacilli > Bacillales > Sporolactobacillaceae > Pullulanibacillus > Pullulanibacillus camelliae. The sequence continues at coordinate 61,275 of NZ_BMIR01000002.1, read as the reverse complement.
AAGTTTTGCCAAATGGTTTATCCTCTGTTGGCGCATTGATGATACTGACATAGTCATCAAGATCTAAACCGACATATTTTTTGTAAAAGGCTTGCGCAGTGATTCCCTGTTCTCTATGAAACACCATCCGTATCGCGATATTCAAAATCGAACGTTTTCGGCGGTTCACCTAAAGAATAGGAGAGAATTTTATAAACATCAGAAAGTATGGCTTCTTTGGCTTGTTGTAAGTCCTTTTCAGAGGCTCTCTTTTGACATAGCGCTCTCAGCTTCACCGCAGCCTCACGAAGCTTGGTATTTAACAGACTATTAAGTCGTGCTGATGTTTCACTTTGAAATGTCTCAGGCATGACCTGCTTGGGAACAACACCATACTTATTAATGAGTGAAACAAGCATATCCCATTGACCACCATCCTGCTGTGGTGTCGCCAAAATCCAGGAAACCAAACGACCATTTAATGGCTCCTCAGCCGTTGTTATCACGCTTTCTAAGAAGAAATTGGCCTTCTCAAATTTATCCCAGAAATTCGTGTAATTCTGTGACAGTTCAAAGTCCTTTAGCTTAAAAAGTGGGTTGATCTTATGATGAAAAGTATTCAAGGCTGCAAACATCCAGCAGCGCCCACTCTGCTTTTGGTTGCTTACCCTTCCAGTTTTGATTTCCTCTGAAAACACATGATTCATTGCCACAACGGCTTCAGGCTGCTCGGCAACAGCATCGATGCCATTTTTGATGACGGCATTCATGAGCGGATGCTTTTCATTCTCTTCACGAAGCTGCTGTGAATACTGCTCAATATTCTGCATTGTAATGTTTTTAGTCATCGTCCTTCTCCTCTCAAGGTTCCCTATTCTATTATTATTCTATGTCTATTTTTCTTTTAATACAAAAATTCCGATTTATAGTGTACTTACGTTAAATCAATGCTTTGACTTGATCCATGAAATGGTGTAGTTTATAAAGATATTATCCTAGTAAATAGGTAGGAATAGATATGTATACTTCCTCAGTATTATTTGGGGATCCGTTTTTATTATAAGGGGGGAAAATACTTGAAAACATTATGGAAAGGTTATATTAACGCATCACTGATTCTAAAGATTACAATCGCATTGATTCTCGGTATTATTGTTGGACTGATTTTTGGTAAAGAAGCAGCTGTGCTTTCACCACTAGGTGATCTCTTAATCCACCTGCTCAGCTTTTTAATTATTCCACTCGTATTATTGACACTAATCGTTGGTGTGAATCAAACGAAGCTCAGCCATTTGGGACGCATGGGCGGTAAAATTTTCATCTATTATATCCTGACCTCTGCTTTTGCTATTATTGTAGGTTTAGTTGTTGCCAGTATCCTGCATCCTGGAAGTGGTATGAGTTATAGCTCGCACCAAGGCTTTAATGTCCCAAAGAACCCAGGAGTTATCAGTGTTATGCTTAATATCATTCCTAGTAATATCATCTCTGCTTTTAGCGAATTAAATATGCTTGGCATCATCTTTACCGCTTTAGTTTTTGGCATCGCCATCTCCTATTTACGTTCCTCCGAAGAGCATGGTGAGTTAGGTGAACATGTCTATAAGGTAGTCGAGGGATTAAATGAAGCGACATTAACCATCATGAAAGCCATCTTACAGTTTGTTCCCATTGGCATCTTCGCCATCATGGCCAAAACTGTAGGGAATCAAGGCTTGGATACACTCCTATCGCTAGGAAAAATGATTACAGTTCTCTATGTCGCCCTTATTGTTCAGATCGTTGTCTATAGTGTTCTTATGGTCTTGACTAAAGTAAAGCCTGGACGTTTCTTTGCACAAGCCCGAACGCCAATGCTTACCGCGTTTGTCACACAGAGCAGTTCAGGAACATTGCCACTCACCTTAAACGCAGCGAAAAATTTAGGTATCCCTAAAAGCTTGTATGGCTTTAGCCTCCCACTTGGCTCAACGATCAATATGGATGGCGCAGCAATCCGCATTGCCGTATCTGCTGTATTTGCTGCCAATATCACAGGAACACATTTAGGCTTTACAAATATGATGGAAATTGTTCTCATCGGTACACTTGCTTCCATTGGAACCGCTGGCGTCCCTGGTGCTGGAATTATTATGATTGCAACGGTGTTTGCTCAAATCGGCCTACCAATGGAGACTGTTGGACTGTTAACAGCTATCGACGCACTTGTCGGCATGGGATGCACCGCCTTGAATGTTACCGGTGATCTTGTCGGAACAGCCATCATTGGACGAAAAGAAACGAAGGTTGAAGGTCACGCACTCCAATAAAAATAGATTCACAAAAGAGGGTGAGACAAAACAAAAGAAATCACCCTATTACCGAACGATAAGAATCTAGGGAAACGGGAAGTGTAGTCAAAATGCGGACACTCTGCGGAACGAGGCCAGCGGTACTTCACGAATCAACGACGCGTTGTTCCGAGAAAGCTGACGGCGAAGCGGTACGAGTAGACGCAGGAACAGGGGACTTTTAATCATAAATACTTGGGAAAATTGGCCGTGCCCATGGAAAGCGAAGTGTTTTGACGGAGCGCTTCATGATTCACTCAAAATCCGAACGCATCCCTTCAAAATTGTGAATGTGTTCGGATTTGCTATGAGCTGAATACTTCTGTCCCAGTCCCTTTTTTATTAGTATTTATAGTCTTACGCTGTTTAGGCTCTGATTTTCGCCATCTGTTCTACTTAGGGACCTGTGAAGCTGTAAATTTTCTTGGTAATTGTACACCTATAGTAAATTTGATGTGAATGTCATTCGATCCATATACATCTCTTTTTAAATGGTTTATCCTATCCTGTATGTAGCACCCACGAGCAATGTAAGGAGGTCATCCACTTGCAAGCGTTCACCTATCGCGTTATTGCCATTATTCAACAGATTCCCGAAGGGCGGGTCATGACTTATGGACAAATTGCAAGGTTAGCAGGAAGCCCAAGAGCCGCCCGGCAAGTCGTTCGCATTCTTCATTCCTGCAGTCAAAACTATCAGCTTCCCTGGCACCGGGTCATTAACGCCAAGGGAGAAATCGCCCTTAAAGAGGAAGAGCAAGTCTTTTTACAGAAGACCCTGCTGGAAAGTGAGGGTCTTCATTTTACTACAGCTAACGCAATTGATCTCACGGATTATCAATATCATCCCAAATCGACATAGGCTCAAAAACTTATCTAGGAGGCAACCGCATGTTAAAACAAAAACGACTCAGGGATTATGGCGTTAATATAGGACAAATGAAAATCGGGAAGCAAAATGCTATTACCGATGTGGCCGGTGTGACGGTTGGCCATATCACACTTAGTAAAGATGAGGTTCAAACCGGGGTTACAGCCATCCTTCCCCATCAAGGCAACCTCTTTCGAGAAAAATTAATTGCCGCGAGTTTTGTCATCAACGGGTTTGGAAAGACAATGGGAACCATTCAAATCAATGAATTGGGCACATTAGAAACACCGATCCTTCTCACTAACACTTTAAGTATCGGAACAGCAGCTGATGCACTTATAGATTATATGCTTGAACGTACACCCGAAATTGGACACACCACAGGTACCGTCAATCCCGTGGTGGCAGAATGTAATGATATGGTTTTGAATGCCATTCGTAAAAAGGTGATTACCAAGAAGCATGTCCTAGCAGCCTTGGAGCAGGCAGCAACAGAATTTACCGAAGGAAGCTTTGGGGCAGGCACCGGTATGCTTTGCTATTCACTGAAGGGCGGGATTGGCACTGCCTCACGCTTAATTGAATTGGACTATGGCACCTATACATTAGGCGTCCTCGTTCTAGCCAACTTTGGTCAGTTAGGTGATTTAAAAATCAACGGGCAGCCTGTTGGTCACGTGCTCCAGCACCACATAAAATCGACCGATCAAGAAAAAGACAAAGGATCCATCATCATGACTGTCGCCACCGATCTTCCCGTCACTCAAAGCCAGCTTCAGCGCATCATCAAACGAACGGTCACAGGACTTGCTCGAACAGGTGCGACTTTAACTAACGGTAGCGGTGAAATCGCGATTGGATTTTCAACAGCAACTAAAATCCCTCATGAAGCTACAGCTCATGTTCTCCACAGCCCTTCGATTCCTGAAGGCGATATTGACATCGCCTTTAGAGCTGTCGGTGAGGCAACGGAAGAGGCTATTCTTAATGCGTTGATAACAGCGCATTCTATCATTGGAAGAGATGGCAATGAAAGACCCGCTTTAAAAGATTTAATTGAGACCCACCCGTTAAGCCTTGGCCCACGCGCATCACTCTCGCCCTAATGGATTCCATTGAAACTGCGATGAACCTGTGATATGATCAACATAAATAAAGCATCGGGTAGCAACTGACGACATTTGTGGAATCAACCACGTGGAAGCTACACGGTTATAGCGTCGGGTCGTCTGGGCAGAGATAAGAGGGGTGGAATAATCTTTCTTGTCTCTTTTTTAATATGTTGAGGAGGAGAAGCATGGAGAAATTAATTTTAGATGGAAAGCGTGTATCTCAAACGGTCAGGGAACAGTTAACAACGCAAGTCCAAGGTTTAAAAACGCGTGGCATCACCCCCTGCCTCGCCACAATCTTAGTTGGGAACGATCCTTCCTCAGAAACTTATGTGCGAATGAAAGGGAACGCCTGTAAAAAGGTTGGCATAGAATCTCGGCGAATTCACTTGCCTAAAGAAACAACAACAGAGGAGCTATTAGATACCATTAAAGGACTGAATGAAGATGGAGCTGTCCATGGTATTTTGCTTCAACATCCTGTCCCCTCACACATAGATGAGCGCAAGGCCTTTGAAACCATTGCCATTGAAAAGGATGTCGATGGCGTCACAAGTGCTGGATATGGACAAACTGCCTTAGGCTTTGGCAAATATCCTTCTTGCACACCGGCTGCGATTATGAAAATCCTTGATTTCTATGAGCTGCCGATTGAAGGTAAACACGCTGTCGTCGTTGGCCGAAGCCCTATTTTGGGCAAGCCTGTTTCCGCTCTTTTACTTAATCGTAACGCCACGGTGACCACCTGCCATTCCCGTACGGAAAATCTCGCGGATATTGTCAAACTGGCCGATATTGTTGTTGCTGCTGTTGGCAAGCCCGAGTTTATTAAGGGGGATTGGATTAAAAAAGGCGCCGTCGTTTTAGACGCGGGCTATAACAAAGGAAATATCGGTGATATCGATTATGAGGCCTGTTATGAGAACGCGAGTGCCATCACTCCCGTTCCAGGCGGCGTTGGTCCTGTCACCATTTCAATGCTTTTAAAGCATACCGTTGAGGCAGCAGCATTAACAAAAGCTTAACGCCGAACGCAGAAGCTTCCCTCCGAATTTGTAAGAGGGAAGCTTTTTCATATCTATAGCTTGATCTCCTTTAAGAAAAAAGCATGCCGATCCTTATTCTAGGATTAAAAATATTTTTACCAAAAGAAAGCATCGGCACCGACCCTCTTTGTCCATGATAAAAATAAGATAAGGGAAGCTTTTCAGTGCCCTCAACAAGAGCGAGCGTGACTTCACAAATAGACGCTCGCGTTGTTCCGACGAAGCCTGTCTAGCAGACGCAGGGACAGGGGCTTCTTGATCATAAATACTCGGGAAGCCTTAAAGAGCTTTATCTAAGTATCTTACATTTTCAAGGCACTTCGGCTAAGTACATCGTATCTATGTGACAACACCGAAGCTAGCGTATCCTGAGCATCGGAGGCCGTCCCCGAGGAAAGTGAGCGTTTTGGAACGGAAACGTGCACCGTCCTGATGACCAGAAATTTTATACTATCTGATCTTTTGAGAAAAGAACCTTTACAAAAATGCCCCAAAAAAATATCTTTTTTAGGCCTCTGCAATAAATTCCTCAGACGTAAATTCCCACTTTAAAATCCTCCTGTGGTAAAATAAAAGTCGGTTTGACTTTTGGCATTCTCTTTGACTTATTTGTATAGCTTTAAAGGAGACCTGACATGAGTATTATTAGTACACTCATTATTCTAATTATTATCTTTAGTATTTGGGATTGGCTAAAAAGAAAAGTCTCACATTCAGCCACTTCCAATTACTATGAACACGGTGTTCACTATATACAAGTGACCTGTCCACATTGTCATTCAGCGCTTACCATCCCAGGTGAAGGCATATGGAATTGTAGTGAATGTCGTCGTCCTTTTGAATATAAATCCGGACATACTTATAAATGCAAGCCTGTACTTTCACCAGCAATAACGCTCATCGTTGAGCTCTATGCCAAGTTTGCCAAGGCTGACGGCGTTGTTACAAAGGAGGAAGTTCAAAGCGTTGATTCAATCATCAAAAGCAGCCTTCACCCCACGGATAAAGAGCTAACCGAAATCAGAACCATTTTTAATCTAGCAAAGGGGTCAAGCAATGGCTTCCAGGACATTGTTCATAGCCTATACGAGCTTTTTCAGGATAATCCCCAAGCGCTGTTAAATATTATTGAAAACCTATTCGTCATTTCTAAAACGAATGGTCAGCTCAACAACCAACAAGAAACCATTCTGTTATATACCGTTAACGCTTTTAATCTGGCTGATCAATACAGTACAATAAAGGCCAAATACTATTCAGCCATTGATGCTTACTATAAGGTCTTAGGCTGTGAGCCAAGTGATAGTCTCGAAACAATCAAGCACAGCTACAGGCGACTTGTTAAGGAATATCATCCGGACAAATACGCGAGTAAACAGCTTCCAAAAGATATTATGGATTACGCTAACAGACGTTTTCAAGCTATTCAAGAGGCCTATGAACAGATCGTCAAATACCGAACAGCACATTAAACGTTACGAAGAGGGTTTGAGCAGAAGTATTTCAGCTCATAGAAAAACCGAGTGTATTCACAATTTCTAGCCTACCGTGATTAAAAAAGGAGCCTCAATTCTCAACAGAATTTGAGGCTCCTTTGAAAATACTACTTATTAATGATGGAATCTAACGCAGCATCAACATTTAATGTCCACGCTGATAAACCTGTGACCCATCCTTCACGTTCTGCATTTTGCTGCTGCGGAGCAACGCTTTGTTGTAATGCAAATAACACCACCGCCATAATACCTAATGCCAATACCCCTAAAGTGAATTTAAGCTTTGTTTTCAATTTAAACCCTCCATCTCTATAATTTTATGCCTCGCTTCTGAGGCTAAAGCATAGTATTCAGCAGCTTCCTCATACTCCTCCTGCTGTCTTAAAAAATGAGCAAGCTGTTCACCATATTCATCCACATAGCTCCAAAATTTTTCCTTATAGAAATAAGCAATGCCTTCTCTATAAGCTGATTCAAAATTTTCTTTACTTACATTTAAATAATATGTTTTGAGCAAATGAAATCGCATTAAGTATTCACGATTATCAATATACTGACAGAGCTCAATACCTTTATTTAACCAACTGAGTGCTTCCTTTGTTCGGCCTAACTTAAAATTTTCACGTGATAAGAGATAAGCAGTCAAATAATTCAGTTGCTCAATCTTCAATCTTTCATTAAGCCAGTGTATTGCAGCTGCTGGTTTATTCTGTTCTGCATAGAGTAAACCTAAGTTATGTAATACCTGAGCTTTCAAATCCTTATCATCTACACTATTTGCATAGTCCAGAACCTTATAAAACTGCTCCTCAGCTTCTTCATACTGTTTCATATCGATGGAATTGAGTCCTAGAATAAGTTCACAAGAAGCACATTTTCTTCTAAAATCAGACTTATCGCGATAAATGTCTAAGGCTTTTGTAATATATTGGACCGAATGAAGTGGATCTTTTAGGTGATAATACATAAACGCCATCTTGTAATCATACTCAGCTTTTTCAATCGCGTCATCAATTGAGGATAAGCGCTGTTCAGCAACCTCAAAGCTATTTTGTGCATTTGCAAAATCACTATTCCAAATAATGGAATGCAACCCACGAAAGAGATAAAAGCGGTAGCACCACTGGTCATCCAATAAATGCTTGGACTGTTCAATTTGATTCAGAAATTTTTTGGCATTTTCAAAATCAACATTGAGCAAAGCATAGCCATATTTCGCGACTAAATAATTGACCACTAATTGCTCATTTAACGGGGTTGAGACCAGCTGTTCCTCTAATTGTTGCTGAATATACTTTGCCCTTGTCACATTTTGAACCTTGACGTAAAAATAGAGTTCATTCAGTAGCTCGTTCATGCGACTTGCAATAGCTTCCACTGAAGACCTTTCACCTCACTTTACAGACAATTTAATATAATCCGATTATAACATTAATTGCCAATGAAAAAATTGGGAAAATACCGTCAAATTCTTGAACTTAATTATAAGAACGTATATTCTTTTTTCTTCATTATTCCTTTTGATTTTTAAATATTAAAGGTTTTCCACTTATTTTGTCACTTAACTGTTATACTTTTTGTCTAAAAAAGGGAGCTGGCCATGATAAACTAATTATAGAAGGACTGTACCCCAAGGAGAGATCTGAGATGAAAACAATGCAAACCATCCTTTTACCTGTTGCTCTACTCCTCTTGGCTTCATCATTTTTAATCAATGATTTTGTCATCCGTCTTCCTCTTGGCCTTTTCGTTATTTGGATTGCTATCAGTCTAGTTTTGCTTAACTTTTATATTGTCTTGAAATTAAAAGAACGACAATCGAAGGCTTATAATAATAAATAAGGATGACCTCCTATTCTTTAGGAAGTCATCCTTTATTCATCATCGTCCATATTTATTCACTGAGTGATATGAGCGAGAATCGTTGCGGCTTTATGGACCTCCGCCTCAGTTGTCTTCCAGCTAAAAGATAGACGCACAAGTTCATGTGCTTCAGTCTCTGTCCTTCCAAGTGCCAACAGTGTTGGCGAAGGCTCGTGATCGGTAAGACTGCAGGCTGATCCACTTGAAAGTGCCAATCCATGACGATTGGCCTCCAGCATCACCCACTGCCCCTCCCTCCCTTTCATACGAAATGCAAGAAAATAGGGACTTGTCTCGCCTATACTTCCTTCAATAATGAGTGGCAAATGTAGAGCTTCAAGCCTACTAATCATGCTTTCCTTTATCCGTGTCACCTGCTGCCAATGCTCTTCCCTTTTATTTAAGGCGTCTTCTGATGCTGCCATAAATGCGGCAATTCCAGGTACATTCACTGTTCCTTGCCGAAGGCCATTTTCATGTGAAATATTGGGCAACAAAGGTTCTACATACAATAAAGGATGAATATAACAGGCACCAACGCCTTTGGGTCCAAAAATTTTATGGCTGGATACAGACAAGCTTGAGATATGACACCCTCTAACATCAATAGCAAGCTTACCAAAAGATTGTACCGCATCGACATGAAAGAGAACGCCCCTTGCATGCAAAAGCCTCCCTATAGCATCAATGGGTTGAATCGTACCGATCTCTCCATTGACATGAGCCAACGCCACAAGGATTGTTTCTTTCTTAAGATAGCGTTCGAGTGTTTCCAACTCAACAATGCCATTGGCATTCACAGGCACCTCTTCAATATCAAACCCCAACGGTTTTAGGGTAGCTAAAGTGCGTGTAATCGAAGGATGCTCCCCTTTTATCGTTAAAATGTGCCTCCCCCTCTGCCGATGTCCCATAGCTAATCCATAAAGAGCAATCCAGTTGCTTTCTGAGCCGCCACTGGTGAAAATCATCCCTTCCATCTCTCCATTTACTGCCATAGCAAGTTGTTGGCGACAATGCATCACTAAGTCCCTGGCAGCAGACCCCTCATCATGTAAACTCATCGCGTTCGCAAACAAAGTTGTAGCGACCTGCTGATAAACCCCTAGGGATTGTTTAGACATTGGAGTAGAGGCTGCATAATCCATATATATCAATGTGAACAGCTCCTTTTTATCTTAATTAGTGAAGCATTTTTTTCTTGCCAATAGTTTAATAGTGTGCCAATATATATGTCAAGACACATGTAAATAAAGGGTGAAGAGGTGTGTATACATATCATGCAGATACTCTCATTGTTGGTAGTGGTCTTGCAGGGCTAATGCTCGCTTACAGTCTCTCTCAGGACCAGCATGTGATATGTCTCACAAAAGCAGCCTGGCAAACGTGTAATTCATATAAAGCCCAAGGTGGGATTGCTGGAGTCACCACTCCTGATGATTCCTATAACAGTCATATTAACGATACATTACTTGCTGGGAGATATCACAATAATTTCGAAAGAGTGGCTACACTGATCCAAAATAGTCCACAGATTATTGAAAGGCTCATCCAACTTGGCGTCCCTTTTGATACCAACGCTTTTGGCGAGCTCGCTCGTACAAAAGAAGGGGGGCATAGTACAGCAAGAATCCTCCATTCTGGCGGAGATGCTACAGGGAAAAACATCATGACAACACTGAAAAGTCAGCTCCCTGATCATGTCTCCATCCATGACTTCACACAAGGAATCGATTTGCTCATAAAGGATGGCATATGCTGCGGCGTATGGGCAAAAAACAGTGACAATCAGCTGCTCTTATACACAGCCAAGCATATCGTGTTAGCAACAGGCGGTGTTGGGCAGCTCTATGAACGCACCTCGAACGCCATCACTATCACTGGCGACGGCATTGCCCTCGCCTATCAGGCAGGTGCAGGAGTAACAGATATGGAATTTATTCAGTTCCATCCAACTTTACTTCAGGTACCAGGCTTAGAGGAAGGCATACTGATTTCAGAAGCGGTTCGAGGAGAGGGGGCAGTGATCGTTAATCAAAATGGAGAGGCAATTCTAAAGAACGCCCATCCCTTAAAAGACCTGGCACCACGGGATATTGTGGCTAGAGCCCTCTACAAGCATTTTCTTAAAGGAGATACGCTTTTTCTTGATATTACCAAGGTGCATCATTTCAAGCAGCGCTTCCCTTCTATTTATGCGATGTGCCAAAAGGCAGGTATCTCCTTAGAAAATAAAAAGATACCCATTTCTCCCGGAGCCCATTTCATTATGGGTGGCATCGAGGTGGATGCTGACGGTCGTACATCCATCAAAGGCTTATACGCCATCGGTGAAGCAGCTTGTACTGGCATTCATGGTGCTAATCGTCTCGCCAGCAATTCTTTATTAGAAGCAGTTGATAGTGCCCTGAGTCTTGCCGGTTATATCAACGCTTGCCCAAAACAACAGGGTCTAGCTGATCACCATCGAAAAGTCATTTATTTAGAAAGGCAGAGAATCCATCTTCAATACGATGCGCCCTATCGCAAGGTCAAGCAGCTTCTCCCTTCAAAGCAAGCGATTCAGGCACAGGTGACACATCATTGCGGTATTTTACGCAACAGTTGCGATTTACTTGAGCTAATTGATTGGCTAAAGCCGATTATTGACACGTTTTCAGGATGGCCAATAACGCTACTCAATCCCCAGGAGGCAGAGCGTTGGCATATGATAACCGTGGCTTGGCTCATGGCGACCTCCATGCTAGAACGTCAGGAAAGTCGCGGTGCCCATTATCGCAGTGATTTCCCAGATGAACAAGAGGCATGGCTACAAAAAAGAATCAAAAAGGAGTGTGGCATTTATGAATATTATTAAGCTGCAAGCTTTACTCCAATCATTTTTTTTAGAGGATTTTGGTGAAGGCGATTTAACCAGCCAAGCGCTATTCTCTGAAGAAGATCATGCGGAAGGAATTTTCACGGCCAAGGCTGATGGCGTATTTTCTGGATTGGATGTCTTGCACCAAGGCTACCTTCTTGCTAATCCTTCCATTCAAATCCGCCCCATGGTCAAAGATGGCGAACGGATAAAAAAAGGGCAGGATCTCTTCTGGGTCTCTGGCCCCGTTCAAGCGCTATTAAGTCGTGAAAGGGTGTTATTAAACCTTGTTCAGCGTATGAGTGGGATTGCCACCCAAACTCGACAAGCGGTTGATACCCTTTGTTCTGACCACACAAAGATTACCGATACACGTAAAACAGTGCCTGGCCTGCGCATGCTAGATAAATATGCTGTCACTACAGGTGGGGGATCTAACCATCGCTTTGGACTTTATGATGGTGTCATGATTAAAGACAATCATATTGAACATTGCGGAAGCATTCGTGCTGCGGTGGAAATCGCCAAATCAAGACTTGGACATATGGCGAAAATCGAAGTGGAAACCGAATGTAAAGCACAGGTATTAGAAGCGGTTCATGCAGGCGTTGATGTCATCATGTTTGATAATCGTACACCTGAGGAAGTTCGAGAATTTGTCCCACTGGTGCCTGACCACATTGTCACCGAGGCCTCAGGAGGCATCAGTTTAGATAATCTTCACGCTTATTCCGATACAGGCGTTGATTATATTTCGTTAGGTTATTTAACCCACTCTGTCACAGCGCTAGATATTAGCTTTAATCTCATAAAAGGAAGTGTGAACCATGAGTATATTGGAAACGATCCGCACCTCACATCAGCTCCCTGACTCTATTTTAGAGCTTTCTGACGTTCAAATGATGAACAGGGTGAAAGAAATTAAATCAGTGCTAGGGGATCGCTTATTTATTCCAGGCCATCACTATCAAAAGGATGAAGTCATCCAATTTGCAGATGCGACAGGTGATTCTCTTCAACTTGCTAAAATTTCGGCCTCAGCCCAAGAAGCAGAATATATTGTATTTTGCGGCGTTCATTTCATGGCTGAGACGGCTGATATTCTGACTTCAAATGCCCAAAAGGTTATCTTACCGGATTTACGCGCGGGCTGTTCGATGGCTGACATGGCCAACATCCATCAGCTTGAACGTGCGTGGTCGGTCATTCAAGAGCAATTTGGAGACACTGTGATTCCACTGACCTATGTCAATTCAACTGCAGCCATTAAAGCTTTCTGCGGACGGCATGGTGGCGCCACTTTGACTTCTTCAAACGCTGAGCCTATGTTAAAATGGGCTTTTTCGCAAAAAGCGCGCGTGCTTTTTTTACCCGATCAGCACTTAGGTCGAAATACAGCTGCCAAAATGGGGATTGCTCTTGAGGATATGGTGGTATGGAATCCTATTCGCAATGTTTTTGAAGGCGACGCAGTACATCATCTAGAGACCTCGCGGGTGATATTGTGGAAGGGACACTGCTCCGTTCATGAAAAGTTTACAGTCGCTAACATCGAAGCATGTAGAGAAGAAGATCCAAATATTACAATTCTCGTCCACCCTGAATGCCCTTATGAAGTGGTTACGCATGCAGATATTTCTGGCTCGACACAAAAAATCATAGAAACCATCAAACAGGCACCAGATGGCAGCTCATGGGCCATTGGCACCGAAATGAACCTTGTGAATCGCTTGAGGCAGGCCTATCCAAAGAAGCACATTCGGTCTTTAAATCCAAATATGTGCCCATGTCTCACGATGAATCGCATTGACCTGCCACATCTGCTTTGGTCCCTTGAAGCAGTGCTACAAGAGCAACCGATCAATATCGTCCAAGTAGATGAAGCTATTGCGACCGAAGCCTTGCAAGCGATTGAACGCATGTTCAGCGCCTAATATAAAATGTCCCTTTGCATAAATCTGCCTTTGATCGTCCATATTAGAAGTAAAAAGAAGGCGAAATTATGAATAAAGAACGCGCAATCGAAATTGTTAATTCTCCAGAAATGATCTCTGTCTCCTATCAAGGGCAGCCCATCTATATTCAACATGTCAATGATAGCGGTGAAACCGCTAGAATCTATCCATTAAGTGCTCCGGAACAAGAACAAGAGGTGCCACTGACCAGCTTAATAGAGCAGTAAGCTTTCCCCAGCCTATTCGCTGGGTTTTTTATACTATCATAAATTTATAACCTTTTGCTAACGCTTTCTAAGGGGATCGTAAAAGTTCCGACTTTGACCTTTCGTCATTTGAGACTTTTGAACACCTTTGTGTGGGATTTGAAAGATCACATCAAAAGTACAAGTGAAACGGTGAAAGCTAAGCGATCTTTAGTATCCATTTATCCTTTTTGCACTTATGTTCTGCAGGTGGTCCACACGCTTTGAATCACTTAAAAACTGTTCAACATCAAAAAGAATGGGAACCAAGGTTGTTTGTGGACTGACGATTTTTTCTTTTTGCTGCACGACTTTTAAACCAAATGACATGCGAAGCATTCTAAAAAATTTTTCTTCCATTAACCCAATATAAAATTTGGGCTGAGTTGCTTTCATATGAGCAAAGAAAATAGCAATGAACTGATTAAAATGCCCTTTTTTTTGAAAGTCCTCATGGATACAGAGCTTATCAATCTCCCATGTTCGCGCTTGGTGTAAGCGAATCCCCTCATCATCTGAAAAGGGGCAATGCGGTTCAATCGTGCTTTCCGGATTGTTGGGATCATATGGAATGAATTCTACCGTGCCAATCACTTTCTTTCTCTGGAAGAATGTGGATTTATCCAGCAATAAATTATAGCGCATACCCTTCTTGGCATACGGGTCATTCAACCACCCATATTTCCTGCAAAAATACTCCCACGTTTTTGCAAAAGCTTTTTGCTGTCTGGCTGTCGTCACACGCTGATACATAGCATGACCTCCACTTTATAAAAAAAAGATGACGTTTACCTTAGAAAATTTGGCTTATCATCCTCACATGACTCTATAGGAGTGAACACTAGCCCACGCTTAGTAAGATTCCTCATTCACTAACAAAACCAGCAGCCCTTATGTACTTATGCATAAAGGCTGCTTAACGTCAGTTATGCTATGAAGTTTATGAGGAGTGGTCAGCTATAATCATCGCCACCTCCGCCTCCATTGTCTTTACCGCCCCCATCATGACAGCCATGATCAGGGAACTTCATTGTCATATTAATACTCAGTACTTCTAATTGCGGCGTTTGCCATTCCTTTTTCATTGTTTCACCACCTTTCATCTTTATGAAATTATTCATTATAAAGAATATTCAACATAATACAAATCTAAATATTCGTTATATAGAACGAATTGTTATCATCTTAGCACCTCAGCCTTATGTTGTCAATCGCTGCTCCCTTCTCTAAATAGGGGCAGACACATTGTCCCATCGAGGGACTTCTGTCGCGTAACCATCGGGGTTATTCCGCTGCCAAAGCCAGGCGTCTTCACACATCTTTTCCAAATTCCTGTGTGCAGTCCACCCTAATATTCGCTGTGCTTTTGCAGGATCTGCATAGCTCATTGCGACATCACCTGGGCGCCTATTTGTTACCGTATACGGAATCGATCGTCCGGTTACTTTCTCAAAGGCATGGATCATTTGTAAGACACTATAGCCTTTTCCTGTTCCTAAGTTATAAGCCTCTACTCCCGTTGTCTCTAAAACAGACTTGAGAGCCTTAAGATGCCCGTGAGCAAGATCCATGACATGGACATAATCACGCACACCCGTACCATCACAGGTATCATAATCATTTCCGAAAATTATGACACTTTGCCTTTTGCCTACAGCCACTTGTGTGATAAACGGCACCAGATTATTGGGCATGCCATGTGGGTCCTCCCCTATCAATCCGCTTGGATGGGCGCCGACTGGATTAAAATAGCGCAATTTAGCAATACTCCAGCTTGGGTCAGCACGATAGATATCATTTAAAATATGCTCAATCATGAGCTTGGTCCGCCCATATGGATTGGTCGCTGATAAGGGGACATTTTCAGGCAAAGGGACGTTCTCTAGAGAGCCATAAACGGTTGCTGAAGAGCTAAATACTAGCTTTTTCACATTAAAATGTGCCATGACCTCACATAAAGACAACGCCCCCATAACGTTTGTTGCATAATACTTTAAGGGTTCTGCTACAGACTCTCCTACTGCCTTCAATCCAGCAAAGTGAATCACCGCCTCAATAGAATGCCGGCGAAATATTTCCTCTAATACGCCCTGATGACACATATCTCTTTGGTAATGTAGCACTTTTTGATCTGTCAGGGCTTCAATACGCTTTAATACTTCTTGATTGCTATTAGCTAGATTATCTAACACAATCACCTCATAACCAGCATTCAGGAGCTCCACACATGTATGACTCCCAATATAACCGGCTCCACCCGTAACTAGAATACTCACTCGCCATCCCTCCATTTCTCATTACATTGCACCTTCAATAAGATCATGTACATGCTGGCGCTCTTGCTTGCTCACTAAAACCCAACTGATCCCGTCAATAGATTTGGGCGTGCCTTTGACTTCATAATTCGTCATATTTTGACTGCATTGGCGATATTTCATTGCCAATGTTTTCATATCTGTAAATGTTAAATTCGTTTGAACATTGCGGCCTACCGCATGCAATATTGATTGGATAGTCGTCAATGTATGCACCTGCTTTCCCTTGCCGATGATCGCTTCGATCACTTGACGCTGCCTGCTATTTCGACCAAAATCCCCTTGAGGATCATCATGGCGCATCCTCGTATAGCCCAAGGCTTCTTTCCCATTTAAATGTAGCTCGCCTTTATGATAGTTAAATCCGTTGGCTGTCCATGACTGCGCATTATTTACAGTCACACCTCCTACTGCATTAACTAAGCTTTCTAAGCCTTCCATATTCATTTTCAAATAATAATCAAGATGAATATTTAAGTAATCCTCTACGGTTTCAACCGCTAACGCTTCATCTCCATAAGCATAGGCCGCATTAATTTTGCTATATCCTGCCCGCCCAGCGATGTGAACTCTTGTATCCCGCGGAATACTCACCATCTCCAGGCTCTGTTTTTGTGGATTAAGGGTGGCAACAATCATCGTGTCCGAGCGCCCTTTGTCACCTGGGCGTTCATCTACCCCTAGCAGCAACACATTGATCGCCTTGGAATCTGTTGATGAAGACCCTGCCTCCTTTTCAAGTGGCAATGCTTTATTTTTCTTTGTTTTTAAAGGCTTATATACCTCCTGAGCCGTATGCTTAACAGCGTGATAGAAATAAAAGCCACCTGCTCCTACCGCCAAAAAAAGGAGACCAATAACGGTCCCAAGAATGATAAAAAGTTTTTTTACTCGTCTGTGCTTCATGTCACACCCTCCTTAACTTCAAGCTTTAGCTCTTTCCCTTTCACCCCACTTTGTTTTCATATTAGAAATAAGATGACTTACAAGCTGCAATAAATATTGAAATTCAGTTGTTTTGTAAAAGAGAAGAATGTAGAGGAGATTCGATAGCACCACACAAATAAGACCTCGTTCAATTAGCGCCAATAAAGTCACACCACTTACTAGAATCTTGCCAATAGACATTGTTAGCACACACATGGTTAACGTTAATCCAGCATAAAGCGCATACTGAGCAAAATATGATCCTACTGATCGCTTAAAGACATGCTTATATGTCAATCGAGGCACATTCCAGAATACGGTTGCTAAAGTACTGATTGTCGTTCCTAAAAAGATGCCAGATAATCCAATGAAATGAACAAGAATAAGTGAGGCCACAAGATTGATAAAGGCTTCTATTAAGGGCATATACTTATCCTGAATAAAAATGCCTGCCTTAGTCTTAAAAGTTGAAATGGACGTACGTAAGCCCGTTAAATAAAAATTCACTAAAATGAGCCAAAAGGTAAATGGGCTCAATAAAAATCCCTTGCCAAGCCACCAATTGATAAAGGGTTCAAGCAAATTAAATAAGCATACAATAACCACGGAGTAAATCCAAAAGTTCATAAAATAGCTGACTTTAAATATAAAGTAACGCCTCGTTTCATTTTCCTTAGCAATTAAGTGACCGACACTTGCGCCTATGCCATTTAGTAAAGGCGCTATTAGTGTACTCAACTGCCCTAGTATCATCGTATAGTTGGAATAAAAGCCTACAGTCGTCACTCCGATAAAAGCAGAGATCAGTAAATTGTCAGTGCCAAACACCGCATAAGAACCAACATTATGCAAAAATAGCGCTTTAATATTTTTCTTTAAATACTGTTTTTCTGACGATGCAATAGACTGCGTAGGACTCGTTTTAATAAATGGATATCTTCTAGTAACGATCCGCCCATTGTACATATTTTGAAGGATAAATGTCATCAGTTCGATTAACAGGAACAAAATATAATTATGGGTGAGAATAAGTATGGCTATTTTTGCGAGCATCGTTACGATTTGAAAGCCTATATTCACCCTGGCCAAAACGTAGCTTTTTTGATCAGCCGTAATTAATGCGACTTTATGTGCATTAAGATAATAGGTCATGTTCTTCCCTACAAAAATTAAATAAGAAATAATGATAAATGATTCTGTGCCGCCACCTTTTATAAAAACCCCTAAAAAAGGAAGTAATGCTAGGCTTAGAATACATACGATGAAAGCAATAATGAGATAAGCCTTTTTGTATAGTTGTACAAGGGCAATGATTTTACGACGATCATCATTCACAAGTGGCTTATAAAGACTATAGGTAATACTTGTACCTATACCGCTTTCAATCAATGCGAGCATTGACAAAACATTAGTTAGCAGACCATTGATGCCAAGATAATCAGCACCTAGACTATCAATAAATACTTTTCTAGAGATAAAACCCAACCCTGCAATAATGAGTTGCGAAAGCATACCAATAATCATATTTTTCATCGAATGATTGGTTCGCATATTAGCCAGCCTTGCCCATAACGGAATATAGGGTTGCTTTGGCCTTCACAACTTTGATAAATAGTTCGATTCTTTTGTTCATGCATAACCATTTCAAAAGTTTATAATATGGACTTGGGACAGTACAATCCGCTATATTTTTTTTAAATTCCTCATCCTCCATAATTGTGCTGAGTATCGCTCTAATCTTTTCTAAAGCAAGATCACTTCTTACAACATCCTGCATAAAATTCAAGGAAGTTAAAATAAAAACATGTCTCACTGTCTTCAAAGCCTGTATATCTCCATAGCGTTTACACAGACTTTCATTAAACCTTCTATTATCCGCAATGTAATCAAAGAGATCGGTTCTAAAGGATTGCGTCAATGATGCTCTAGGTCGAACAAAATAGAGATAGGCGGTTGAATCTATAAAAATAATTGAGCGCGCAAAAGGGAGCAGCCTAAAATTAAAGCGGACATCTTCACTGTGTTGCCTGCCTTCCTCAAACCATATATTCTTATTTCTAATTAGTGCCCGCCGATAAAGCTTATTATTACATGAATAAATACTATAAGATCGATGCTGTCTTAGCATTGAAGGAATAATGTCCGACGTGATGGTTTCATTTAATAAAGGCCTGTTGACCTCGCGCCATAATTGAGAGGTCGTCCTCGTTTGTTTAACGACATTAATAGTTAAAATTGGGCATATCACCATATCAATCGTCGTGTGACTTACTGCTGAATAAAGCTGCTGAAACATCTCCCTTGCGATTTTATCATCCGGATCAACAAAACCAATAAAGTCTCCCTTTGACGCTTCAATCCCTCTATTCCGAGCTGCTGATACTCCCTGATTGTTCTGATGAATCACCCTGACCCTGTCGTCCTTTCCTTTGTAGCTCTCACAAATAGACCCACATTGATCCGTTGAGCCATCATCAACAAGAATCAGCTCAAAATCAGTAAAGGACTGAGCCAGTATCGAATCAATACAGCAATGTAAATAAGGTTCCACATTATAAATTGGAACAATAATGCTAATTTTTGGCGACAGGTTATATGCTTTCCTCAATGATCTGGACAACGCGATCATGCTCCTTCTTCATAGACATTTGTTCCTTTATTAATGTATTCACCAATCTGTCTCGCTCCTTTGGCAGCTCAATAAGATGCTTTATTTTCCTATATAGGTCTTCAGTATTTTGTGCAATCCAGCCATCATAGGCGTCTAATAGCTGTTCATAAGCTCCGGCAAATGCGGTTACGACAATCGGCCTACATAAGCATCTCGCTTCTGCAAGAGTCATGCAGTAGCCTTCGTGACGCGAGGGCTGCACATAGAGATCGCAGCCCTTCATAAAAGGATATGGATTGGTCTGTTCTCCCAATAAAATAAACTGCTCTTCCAAATGATGCTTGTGAATCACCGCCTCTAGCTCTGTTCTTAGCGGTCCTTCACCAATGCAGTACCAGTGAATGTTATACCCTTCGTCTTTTAGCTTAATGAACGTTTCCAACGCAAGATCCTGCCCTTTTTCCTTACTTAAGCGTCCCACAGTTAAGATACGCAGCCCATCAAAGGGGTCTGAAAACCCTTGGGCTTCTCTAGCTAGACGCTGTATTTCTTCTTTAGCAATCACATTATGAAAGACTTCGGTCTTCGCTTTAAATCGAGGCAAGTGCTCATCAAAATGTTGCTTTGCCTCGTTAGAAACGATATAAATTTTATCAAAGTATTGGTAGAGTTGAGCCGCTAATTGAACGTCGAAGCCTATCTTTCTTATATCAAAATGAATCCACTGCACCTTTTTTCCAGCTTTCACCTTTTTAACAATAAAATAGCTTATGAAGTCCATCGGACCCGCATAAGCCACAGCAAGATCATAATGCTCTTTTAACGGAGCTTCCTTTCTCAATAAATACCAATAATAAAGCATGCGCACATTGAAGAGCTTGGAAAATAAATAAAAGAATAAGAGTGCAATAGCCTTTAAAGCAGCGCCCTGTTTTAATAATGCACGCGCAGCATGGTAGGGCGATTGATTAAGCAATCGTTTCAGAGCCACCCCCTCATTAATGACTTTTAAGTGGATATTGGCTGGTAAATGATTGATAAACCCACCCTTTTCTTCTAGCACTAATAGGGTCGTTTGATAATCCTTAGGCAGCATCTGTAGCATGTTGAGCAGTGCTTTTTCAGTCCCCCCAACATTAAGATTGATAAGCATAAAGAGCAGCTTTTTTTGCATTGATATCAATCCTTATCTAATGAGTTTATAAAATTTTTCAATCTCTTCAATATTCCCCTTCTTCTCTTGTGCGAGATAATGGCAGATACGCTCCTTAAGCGCTCGATTAAAAATTAAGGCCTCAATCGCTTCACTGACTGCTTGAGCGTTCATCTCCACTACTAAGCCATTTTTCCCGTCAAGCATTTGATTATTGACCGCATCAAAACGGGTTGTCACAACAGGAACGTTCAGCATACGCGCTTCTGCTATTGCCAGCCCAAACCCTTCAAACCGCGATGTTTGTACATAGATATCGGCTTGCTTAATATAGGCATAGGGATTGGCCTTAACTCCTAATAAAACAAAAGTATCTGTTAAATCGTCTGCGCGAATCTGTTGTTCGATATCTTTTTGCAATGGTCCTTTTCCTAGAGCATACCAACGAAAACGGATGCCTTTTGTTTTCAGTCTCCGGCAGGCCTCAAGGGCAATATCATAGCCCTTTTGATGGGCGAGGCGACCAATGGTCAAAAGCCTTATGCCATCAAAATCATCTGTAAACCCATTTCCAATATCCGCCATTTTCAATATAAAATGCGGATTATTGACATCATAAATAACCTCTATTTTTTCCTTATAGTAAGGAAAGGTTTGTACAAAGACCTCCCTTGTAGAATCTGAAACAGCCACAATGCCATCAACACAATCATAGAATCGCCGGTGAAAGGCTTGCTCGTTGTCATCCAACCGATAGCTGACATTTACCCAAGCCAATTTTTTGGCCGCCTGCACTTTCTCTGCTACATAAAAAGTCGGAATCCCTTGAGCATAGCTGATGGCCACATCATAATGCTTAAGATTGGGTTCAATCACATTGGAAATGGTTTCCCAAAATAAGCGCGCTTTTTGCGGATTACTATAGGTATCTCTGCGAATAGCAAATGAGTATTTCATTCGTGCCATAAGCGTGGCGATGTGTTTATGCTTCAAAGCATAAACACAGGCTTTTTTCATCGTTAATGCTGCAAAACGTGTATACTCTAGCGGCTTTAAAATATTGACTTCTTTCGGCACAAGCGCTTCCAAAGGGTTCCCATACGCAAATAACTGCAAGTCCACAGAGACTTGCTGGTAATCAAGCAAATTCAATAAAGAAACTAGACTTTTTTCTGCGCCTGCAATATCCAACGAGTCAATGACAAATAACAGCTTTCGCATCTTTACGCCCCTTCACAATACTTTGCTAATAGATCAATAATGTTTTCCCTTCCGTTATAAATCAATGATGCCTCGTCATTAATAAAGACGACTGCATAATGCAAATCACCATTTATCATAATAGAAACCTTCTCATTCTTACTATCAAGCTGGTACGTATTATAGGATTGCTCGAAACAACCGATTTTCTCCAACAAACTTTTATACATGACTTGACCCCTTTAAAGCTTTTTTAGAACTGCTGCCACTTTTTTTCACATAAGCCTTTTAGGCAAATAGGTATCACGCACTCTAAATGGGAACGGACACCTGAGAGCGCCGAGTCTTTCTTTAGAATGGTTTTCTTAGAATGCTCAGTAAGCGATAGAAAATCAAGATGATGAAACACCTCGATTCGGCAAGCCAGCTCACACCTATCTAAACTTCAAGGACGTGCCTCCTCTTGTCACCAGTCATAGGATCATCTTATCCTTAAAAGCGATTCTTTCTTTTACCAAGGTGGAAGAGACGCCCTTAGTGTATGGAAAATAGATAACATCTACGCCCACCTTTTGAAACTGCTTTTCTAGTTTTTCAAAGAGTGGATCGCCCTTCCAATCGCTGCCTACAAACATCCTGTCAAACTGCAAATCCTCCCAAGCTGTAAATTTATTCCGATTCACTTGTGGGATCACCTTATCCACATACTTAATCGCCGCCACAATGGTTTGCCTTTCACTATACGGAATCACAGGATATTTGTCCTTATAAGCCTTGACGAGCTCATCAGTGCTTACTCCAACGATCAGATAATCACATTGCTCCTTGGCCCGTTTTAAAATATTTAAATGTCCGACGTGAAATAAATCGAAGACACCCGTGGTATAGCCTATCTTATACGGCTTCAACATGCTTTCTCCTCTCCTCTTCCCCAAAACAAACATGATAAATATGGTCAACCACATATTTACTCGCTTCCCCTTCTTCAGAGGAACCCATTGCTTTAAGAAAATTTGCTAGCCTTTGATGATAGCTTGCTTGATCAAATTGACGAATAGCCGTAAGAAAATCATCAGGATGCACCGCTGCTTCAAAAGGTAAGGCTTCTAAATCAAAGTATAGTTGGCGTTCCTTTTGAATATAGCTATTAAGATCTGGGACATATAAAAAGCATGGGCGCCGTGTTAGTGCATAATCAAAGATCAGTGAAGAATAGTCAGAAACAAGCACATCTGCTATACATAGCAGCTCTTGGCAATCATCATATGTGGAGACGTCTATGACTCGATCGCTGTAGACAAGCTGTTCTGCCGCTGTCACCATATGTGGATGAAGCCTGACAAGAACGATCCATTCCCCGCCAAAGCGCTCGGTCAATGCCTCTAATAGCAGCGAGTAATTCAGATCATACACTTGTGTCTCATGATCCTTTCGAAAGGTTGGCGCATACAGCACCATTTTCTTTTCCGACGGAAGCTTAAGAGCATTTAAAACCGTCGCTTTCAATCCCTGATTGGAAGCAAAAAAGAGATCATTTCTTGGTGTGCCTTTCTCAAGAATCAAGCCGTCATACCAAAATGAGCGTTTGAATATTTCGGTACTATATTGGCAGCCAGAGAGCAGAAGGTCACACTTTCTTGAATCCTTCTTTGCCATTTGAATATAGCTTTTAGACAAGGTCCTCTCGGCATCCTTTTCAATCTGCTTTAAGCGCAAGGAGCTATGCCACGTTTGTATGTAATACTGTCCTTTTCTTTTCATAAATAAATCCGTTGTTCGACAGTTAGTAATGATAATTTTAGCTGTACATAATTCATAAAAATAGCGAAGAGACAGCATTTTGACTTGCCGGACATCAGATAAGTCCGGATGCGACTGCCGCGTATTCAATGCCCAAACAATGTCAAATGACGCACTGAATGGCTGCTGGACAATATAACGGTATATATATTTTGGATTACACCCATATTGATCACCATAATAACTCATAAAAAACAGCTTATTTTGTTTAATCGGCATTAGATTACATACTCTGACGATGAACTGCGCTACACATTTTTTTATCCATGCCACACCTCTCATTTCATCCGTTCATCTCCTTTCGTGGCTGTTCAATCCTTACTAATCCCTGCGGTTTGCGACATAAGCGCCCTATCCTGCCTATGATCGACTTAACAAGTAGGATGCAGATATAACAATAAGGATGGAGGAGAAAGGCGCGTAAATATAAAGAAAGCTGTCTATGTTTGTGAACAGCTTTTTTATAATCCTGCACGTGTGCTTGTATAGCGTTTTGTAGTAATTTTCTGTGTCGCCTTCCTTCAGAAGAGCGACAATACCTAAATAAAAGGTGATAGTGGATCAAACATGTTTTGACAATGAGTTGATTTGAGGCTTGGATCAAGCCTTGATAATGTGTCTCAATAAAGGCATGCCGCTCTTTTAATCCCGTAATGATATCTAAATTTTTCGGTGAATAAGCCCCGACAATACTGTCCTCTCGCTGCCGATAATAATAGAGAGGCTGATTGACCATCACATATCGATGTGTTCGATGGACAACATGATGCGCCCAAAACACATCCTCAAACCGCACACCTTTTTTAAAGGGAAGGTCAGAGATTAATCTCCTTTTATAAAGCTTTCCCCACGCAAAGTTTTTGATCTTCTCATTCTTTACAAGCTCTGTCATCACCGTCTGGCGATCCAGCACAGCAACAGGATTCTCCCGCTCGATATAACGCTGGTCATAGAGGCAATACCCTTCAAAGGCATAAAGAAAAGCCGCTTGCACAATATCGGCATCAAAGGTCGCAGCGAGCGTGAGGAGTTGAGCGACCATTGATTGTTCTACCCAATCATCGCTATCTACAAATAAAATATATTCCCCTGTTGCTACCTTCAATCCAAAGTTTCTCGCATCAGATAGTCCGCCATTCTCTTTATGAAAGACCCGCACACGCGCATCCAGCTCCTGATAATGCTCGGCAATCTGTCCTGATTGATCAGTGGATCCATCATTAATGAGTAAAATTTCCAGCGTGTGATGTGTTTGTTGAATGAGGCTTTCCAAACATTGTGATAAGTATTGCTCAACATTATAAATAGGAACGATAATACTAACTTTTTTTCCCATGGTGTAACCACCTATTTTGAGTTTCTGATTGGGAAGAACCCTCGGTATTATTTTGGTTTTCATGTTGCCACTGAATAAAATCGATCACCGTTTTATAATTTTTAATTTGTTCTTTGTCAATTCCCGAATCCTTCAGTTGCTGTACAAAGTCAAGCCACTCTTGATCCAAATGCGGTGGCGATTGGCCCACGCCATTGATTAAGGTTTTAAGATCCACATCCAGGGCAGCTGCGATTCGCTTCATGACTTGAATGGAAGGATTTTGATTGACATTCCTCTCTATATTGCTGAGATAGGACTTGGAAATCGACGCCTGATCAGCCACCTCGGATAAGGTATACCCCTTCTTTTTCCTAATGTTTTGTATATGACTCCCAATCATTCTTTTACCTCGCTCATTTATCCAATTTTTGATTTCACCCTTTTTTCTCCAGACAAGTGACTCAACCGTTTGATCGCATGGATGACTCGTGCCTGGTCATCAGAGCTTAAATTTGAGCCGGATGGCAGACAAAGACCACACTCGAAAAGTGCTTCAGAAACAGATCGCCCTTCTTCATGTGGATAAAAGCGAGCATCCTTGAACAATGGCTGCAGATGCAATGGCTTCCAAACGTGCCGTGCTTCGATATTCTCAGTAGCTAATCCGGCAATCAACTCTCCTGGAGAGAGGCCTGCTTGTTCTTCCTCAATGGTCAGCGCTGTTAACCAGCGGTTGGATCGGGCATGTTCAAGCTCTTTCATAAAATGAACACCAGGAAGCGCAGAGAGCTCCTGAGCGTATGTCGCAAAAATCGT
Organism: Pullulanibacillus camelliae; assembly: GCF_014642655.1. Classification (GTDB taxonomy): domain Bacteria; phylum Bacillota; class Bacilli; order Bacillales; family Sporolactobacillaceae; genus Pullulanibacillus; species Pullulanibacillus camelliae. Next base: position 35,378 of record NZ_BMIR01000002.1, on the reverse strand, counting down.
GCGCCGCTTCTTCACCCTTTCATCCAACGTCTCAAGCTGTCCTCTTCCTATCCCTGCCAGAATGTTGCTTAAGCGATAATTGTACCCCACACGGCTATGTTGGTAATACGGAGCTGGATCACGAGCCTGCGCAGATAAAAACCGTGCCTTTTGAATTGCCGCTTTATCCTGCGATATCAGCATCCCGCCACCAGACGTGGTAATAATCTTATTTCCATTAAAAGAATAGATCCCAAATCTTCCGAATGTGCCACTAGCCTGGCCTTTATAGGTTGCTCCTAATGATTCAGCCGCATCTTCAATAACCGTGATATCATAGTGCTGACATAACGCGAGAATTTCCGCATATTTTGCACTCTGCCCATATAAATTAACCACTATCACTGCTTTTGGAAGCGTATTTTGCTGATCAGCCTCTCGCAAAGCCCTTTCTAGAGCCTGAGGTGACATATTCCACGAATCCGGCTCAGAATCAATAAAAACCGGAATTGCCCGCTCATATAAAATCGGGTTGGCACTCGCAATAAATGTCAACGTTGAACAAAACACCTTATCACCAGGCTCCAGATTTAATAAGGCAAGAGAGAGGTGGATTGCTGCTGTTCCAGAGCTTACTGCAACAGCCTCACCTCCTCCGACATAGTCCACAATTTCATTTTCAAAGGCGTCCACATGAGGCCCAAGTGGTGCAATCCAATTACTGGTGAGGGCCTGTTGTATAAAATACTGCTCTGCACCTGTCAGATGCGGTGGTGAAAGAAAAATCTGTGCGATTTCTGGTTTTTTTTTATTCATTTACATCCCTCCGATTTCATGTCTCGTCCTTACTTTCGCGGGCATGCCCATAGCTGTACAGCCTGATGGAAGATCATTGATGACGGTTGCCCCCGCTCCAACAATCGACCACCGACCGATAGTGACATTAGGAATAACCGTTGCTCCGGCGCCCACCTGCGTCCCTTCAGCAATTGTTACAGCACCTGTTAAAGTTGTATTGGGAGAAATATGTACAAAATCTTCGAGCTGATTGTCATGCTCGACTATGGCTCCTGTATTGATAATGGCGTGTTTCCCCACGCGAGCTGCCGCATTGATGACCGCATGCGCCATCACCACGGTGCCTGAACCAAGCATAGCCGATGGGCTAACATAAGCCTGGGGATGAATGACTGTCAAATAATGCCCTTCATCTATATCTAAGCTCTGAACAATTTGTCTGCGCATGACGTTATCTCCTATTGCGACCACCCATTTCATCTCAGGAAAATCAGTGATCATTTTATTGACTGAGAGGATAGGGCCAAAATACACCCCATTGCTTTTGTCAAACCCTTTATACTGATCATCAAACACACCGATAATCTCATACTGCTTATCGCTTAGTATGATTTCTTGAACTGCTCGACTATGGCCACCATCGCCAATAATCCCTACCTTCATCTGTGCCCCTCACTCACCGTGACATGATCTGATCCTTTGAAAGCCTCCATCGTCTCACTTCCTGGTGCGGTGATTCCCTCTGGTTTGATCACTTTATAAGTCGTTAATAACAGTATTTTTAAATCCAGCCAGAAGGACCAGTGCTCCACATACCAGACATCGTGGTGAAAACGCTCCTCCCAACTCATGCCATTTCTACCGTTAATCTGAGCCCACCCCGTCATCCCTGGCTTTTTCCAATGCCGTTTATATTGCTCTTCTGTATAGAGTGTTAAATAATCCATCAGCAATGGCCTCGGTCCAACAAGACTTAATTCTCCTCTCATCACATTAAATAATTGTGGTAATTCATCAAGACTGTACTTTCTCAGCCACCGTCCCACATTCGTTAAGCGTACTGCATCAGGCAAAGGGTTCCCTGTTTCATCGTACTTTTCTGCCATTGTCCGAAACTTATAAAGGATAAAAGGCTTTCCGTAAAGTCCTGGACGCTGTTGCTTGAAGATGACAGGAGACCCGAGCTTTAGCTTAATGACTAAAGCCAGCAATAATATAAGTGGCGATAAGCAAAGCACTAATAGACTTGATATAATGACATCAAATCCCCTTTTCACATCTCTTTCCTCCTGATTACTGCTTATGCAGCGCAGTGATTAACAGCTCTTTAATGTCTTCAATCATTTCAATAGCACTGATACGCTCTCCATCTCTCTGACCTTTACAATAAATATGCGTCAAAATCTCCTGCAGCTTTTGCGGTGTTAAATGCTCCATGCTCTGACCCCTCACTTATCATGGATAACTTCTATTTTTAAGCTTCTAATAACGCATAAAACTTGGCGATTTCCTTAGCATGTCGCTTATCTGCCCCACGCGATTGAAGCGCGAGTCGCTTCCGCAATGGTTCTGATCCGAGAAGTCCCTTTATCCCATACGCAAGTCCCTTAGCACTGACCGGAACACTCCATCCCGTTTCACGATGCTTAATTTGGTTTTTAAATGCGGGAATATCCGTAACGATGATTGGCCGCTGTAAGACTAAGACCTCTTCTACAGCGACACAATGCGCCTCCGTTTTAGAAGGTTGAACATAGATATCACAGTACCGCATATAAGGATAAGGATTCTGCTTTTCTCCCAGTAAAATAAAGTGGTTTTGCAGGCCAGAAGCAGCGATTTGTGCTTCAAGCGCTTTAAGAAGCGGACCGTCACCAATAATAAACCAGTGAAAGCAATAGCCCTCAGCCACTAGCAGCCGACACGCTTCTAAGGCTAAAAAAAGTCCCTTCTCTTCCACGAGCCTCGCTACTGTGAGCACTGTCACTGTCTGTTCATCGTATTCCATAGGCACTTGTCCTGCTAACCGTGTGATCGTTTGGGCTGAGACCGTATTGTGAATGACCCGCATTTTTTCAACATACTCTGGAAAAACGCGAGCTAAGGAAGCCTTCGCGGACTCTGCAACGGTCACAATATAGCGACTTTTAGCAAAGCAGCGTCTGTCCAGGGGTGGGCAAGGCCACCCCCCTTTTTGACTATAGAGATAGTCCATGTGGTTATAGACGATTTTCTTCTTTGCCTTTACTTTTTCAGTGACATAATAATTACAGAAGAAATCTAAATAGCTTATCGCTGTATCATATTGCTTATCCGGCTCAGACAAAAGCTGTCGATAGATTAACCATCTTCCACGTGTCCCCACGCCTTTTGACAGCTTGGCGACTATCGCTGCGGCCAATTTGCCAACTAGGAGACGATAGTGCCTTTTTTTTACAAGCTCAGGCAGAGCAGCAGCAAATGGCGTTGAATAGGTTTCAAATAAAGGAGGTAAGATCTGAACCTTTTCTGGGACCTCTTGAAAGAGTAAACCACTATGGTCAAATAAAAGTAAATCGACATCATAGGTGTCATAATCCAGTGACGATAATAAGGAAAGCAAGCTTTTTTCTACACCACCTGTTCTTAGATAGAGCGCAACGAATAGCAGTCTTTTTTTCATGATAACGCCCTCCCCTTTGCTGGATTAAACTGCTGTAACACCATATAAGTGCAGCCATTGTGATAGACTTTCTCCTATATCAAAGCCGTTTTGACTAAAGGCCGCGTGAATCGTTTTTGGACAAATCTGTGGGTGACTGCTTCTCTCGGCAACCACTTGCACCCAACGGTTAATATCGGCTTTTAGAGGAAGATAGGTGATCAAATCCACCCCCGTATCCGTCGCTCTTGGTACCTGATCAGAAGCAATACAAGGAGTGCCTGCGCATTGGGCTTCTATCGCCACCATGCCGAAGCCCTCGCTTATAGATGGCAGCAGCACACAATCGAAGGCGGCCATCAACCGTGGCATATCCGATCGAACACCTAAAAAACGAATATGGCCTGCAATGCCCAAAGCCTCAGCTTCCTTCTGCAGGGCAGCCTTCAGTGAACCCGCTCCGACAAAAAGCCCGTAGATCTCTAACCCACTCGCTCGACAGGCTTTAATAAGATGTAATGTAAAGGTTTGATTTTTAGTCGTCGATAAACGCCCGACCTGTCCGAGTAGTACAGCGGTTTGCGAAAGCTGTAATGTCTGTTTTAACTGGCAGCTGTATTGCTCACGCTGTGTGCCGGCTTCAAGAAAGCTGTTGATAGGAATCCCGTTTTTTAAAATATGCACCTGATCCTGTAGCTTTCGTTCGCCAAATAAAAAGCGCGCAGCTTCAACGCTGCACGCACAATAATCAGTTGCTGAGAAACGAATGATAGATTGTAAAAGCTTAAGCGAAGCCTTACCCGTTAATGTGGCCTGCCTATCCCAATAATTAGCATGTGAGTGACAGATGCGAATCGGAACCCCTACGCGTTTTGCCGCATAAGCTGGAAAGCCACTCTGATAGTCCGTGTGCGCATGCACAGCACAGTACTGTCGCGTTTCCATGATTGCTTTTAATGATTGAATATAGCGTCTCATCCCCACTTGTCCGAGACTTTCAATTCGATAGACACTGCCACCTAGAGCGTGAATCTCATCGTCATAGTCCCCTTTTTTAAGCTGATGAGAAACAAAATCGAACTGTAGCTGCCTGCGATCCATCTGTCGATAGACATGCATTAACAGTGTTTCCGCTCCCCCGCGATTCATTGAGCTGACAACATGTAGAACGCGCTTTATAGCCAGAGTCTTCCCCTCCTTACCACTTTAAATATTGGCTGTGATAGTCAATCATTAAGGTTTGCACTTGCTCGTAATAATAGTAAATAAAGTAACAGACAATGAGTCCATAATAGATAAAATAACGGTTTTGTTTCACAAATAAAGGAATGAGCCAAGAGATTAATAGAATGCTATACAGGTCAAAGTAAATGTCAAAGCGGGCAAAAATCCAATTTTTAGTCGCAATCACCATGAAAATAAAGCCTAACAAAGAGAGATTGACGATGATATCGCTTTTATCCCATAACGCGCGCAACCGTTCACGTCCAAAATAAGCAATGATTAATGGTACCGCGGAAACGGCCACCCGCACTAGACTTGCCCCTCCCTCTGAAAATTGGCTATAGTGCTCATACTTTGTGTCACTTAATGCATCAAATAGCAGCGTCGAAAATGTATTAAAGCTAAAGGCAATGACAACAGCACAGAGCAGTAAAAGAAATGTGACCTTCGTCCAAGCCTTCCTTCGGACAATAAAATAAATAGGAATAAAAATAAGCGCTGATTGATGGATCGTAGCTGCCAAGAGCACAACAACGATATATCGCTTCCAATAGCCATGAAGTAAAAAAGCTGTAGCCGCAAAGAGAATGGCGGCTGCCAGCGCCTGGCGAATCCCATTCATAGATACGGTAAAAGCCCCTGATGTTATCAAGATATAGATGCTGAGTTCAAAGAAACGTGAGTAATGATAAAGGACCAAGACAATTAGCATATTAGTGATGCATGCGGTGGTAAAAATAAGCATTTGCGGATTATTTGAAAAGTGATGCAACAGCCATTGTAAGAAATAAAAGCCAAATTCATCTTTAAAATCAATGTGGTTAAGCTGAAAGTCTCCAACTTTATAAGCGTGCATGTAAAAGTACGTATCACCAATATTTTGTCTTAAACCAGCGACACAAATTAAACAGGCCATGACGAGAAAGACAAGAAGACGATGCGGTCTAACATAAGGCTCACTTTTAATAGGGTTTGAGAACAACCGTGAAAACAACGAAAATAGATAAACAAAGCCAAAATTCAACCAAAGTATTTCCATGCTATGTTCCTCTCATATTCATTAACTTCCTTTCATAATGGTCGCTCGTTTTGTGCCTTGAACATAAACATACAAAGCAATACCAAAGGGAAGTGCACAAAGCGTTGATAATTTTTTAGGCGATTCCAAGAGAAAACGCCAATTTTTCAGCATTAAACTGCTCGAAACATAATGGATGGACTCGCGAAGGCACTTTTTAAAAGAGGGGGCATACTGCATAGCGACCTTGCGATAAAATGTAAATCCCCTCGGATTCCTGCGATATTGGTGAATCATATTTTTACTTGAACCGTCCTCTCGATATTCGACATGACACAATACGTCATTATAGATAAGAAGCGGATACTGTTGATCAATTAAAATATATTTATAGTTGAGCGGACAATAAGTCTCTCCTGGATAAATAGGATACGGTGGCGTCGCACGCGTGAGGGCCGAGCGATAGACAAGCTTTTTATCCCCCTTTATTTTGTACGTCTCATATAATTCAGTCAGAGTGGCTGCCCTGATATGCTCTGGCATTTTAGTACCGATGATCTCTCCAGAGAAGGTGGCATCCAGCCCGACTATCCCAGCAACCTGCTTGTCACCACAGCTTCTCCATATCGCTATAATTTTTTCGACAGCATCCTCTGGCATATAATCATCCGAATCGATGCAGACATTCAGTTCTGTATCCATTAAGGCATAGGCCGTATTGTGGGCCCCATGCATCCCTTGGTTCTCCTGGTAGACGTAACGAATCAGCACCCGCTGTTCTGCTTGCCACTTTCGAACCAATGCTTGAGTATGATCCGTAGAACCATCATCAACAATCAACCAAATAAAATCCTGACAGGTTTGTCTTGTCAGACTCTCATAGCATTGCTCCAGAATATAGCCGCGATTATAGGTTGGTGTAAACACGGTTAATAGCGGTGGCAACAGGTCACCTCCTCTCATTTAGGATCAAAGCTTCTTGTTTTATGTAGAGCTCTAGATAATAATTTTCAAGCCAGCTGGCGGAATCACGAATATCATAACCGGCTTTCTTAATCCAATTCTTCATATTCCCTTTACTTCTCTTGAGCTTGAGCGCACGATCTGCCCAAATTGAAGGCGAATGATGCAAGCTCTCAAATGCTACTAAATTTGCCCCAACATCTACTTCCCGCGAAATGCTATCTGAAATCAAGCAGGGGAGCCCCGCTCCCTGAGCTTCAATTAAACTAACGGGTAGACCCTCATGCCTCGAAGGAAAAAGCATCAGATCCATCGCTTGAAGGAGCTGATGAACATCCTCTCTTACGCCGAGGAAATGGACGTGTTCCTGCAGCTGTAGGCGCATCACCTTGTGTTTGAGTTCCGCTTTAAGCGGGCCCTCGCCAATTAACAATAGATGAGCACACTTGTTTTTTTCTATAATTTCAGAAAAAACAGCAAGTAAATACATGTGATTTTTTTGCTCATTCATTCTGCCAACATGACCAACAACAAAAGCATCCTCATGAAGGTGTAAGGTACCTCTGATCTGATGCCTCTCAGCCTGTGAAAAATGAAAGTGTCGTGTATCAATGCCATTTTTTAAGATATCTGCTGACGTTGTATTCCCATATAGCCATTGCGCGGCTAGTGTTGAACAGGCGAGATGATGTGTTGCACTTCTTGTTAATTGATGTCCAGCGTACCACTTCACACCCTTTATCAACCAACTGCCTTCACTCTGCGTATTATGGCTATGTGCAATACGAAAGGGGATGCCGGCCTTTTTGGCAGCGGATAAAATAAACCCACTCATTTTATCCAAATGAGAATGAACAATGTGATACTCCGGATGCGTACGAAAGAAATGGATTAAGCTCTTCCAAAACTGAATAGCACCACTCTCATTGATATAGGGTAAACGATGTATATGGCCGCCAAGCCTGCGTATCTCTTCATCAAAGCTTCCCTCTCTAAAGGTAAGAAAATCAAATTGAATCTGTGAACGGTCAATATGGCGAAAGAGATTCATAATAAGGGTTTCTGCTCCCCCCCGGTTCATATTGACGGCAACATGTAAAATCGGATAGGGGGCTTTCATCCTAATTCTTCCCTTCTATTCTGTTCATTCACTTTTGCTTCCCGCTGCATATATCTTGAATAGATTTTGATTAAACGAGAACGAATGGATGGAATTGAAAAGCGCTGAACACTCTCAAGGCTCTTTTTACCCATTTTTCGACGTAAATGGACTGAATGGGCAAGCTGCAATAAGCGTGAAGCAAAGAGTTGATAGTCACGAGGATTGACGATAAAGCCATTTTGACCATTTTCAATCAATTCATTATGCCCGCGATTTTTGCTGGCAAGAAGCGGTAGCCCACAGGCCATCGCTTCCATGACATTCACCGGAAGTCCTTCTCTAAAGCTTGAGGCCACTGCAAGATCACATATTTTTAAATAATCCTCTATGTGTTCTCTGTAACCCAAAAACTCAACTTTATGCGCGATTCCATACACTTTAGCTTGCTCCATACACCACTCTCGTAAGCTCCCCTCGCCTGCTAGTAACAATCGAGCATGAGGGACATCCGTTTTTAATAGGCTGAGTGCCTTAATAATCAACTGTTGATTTTTATTTTTATTAAACTCTGCTGCATAAAAGAGTAAAAAGTCTCCCGGCTTATAGCCAAGCGCAGCTCTTAGGTGCTGCTTAGTCTGTTCACTAATAGGCTGAAACCGTTCAAGATCTACGCCGACTCCTGGCACATATTCAACGGTTTTACTCCGGAACGGGTGCGTTCTTGCCAATAAATAATCTTCAGAATTAATAGTAATGAGACAATCCGTATAACGTGACAACAGCCATTCAATAGGGTAGTAGATCAGCCAATGAAGGAGCGGTGCCCCTTTATAAAAATGAAAGCCATGTGCTGTATAGAGCACATGGGCCCCTAGCTTTCGCTCCTTTCTCGCTGCTAGTCTTGTCAGCACCCCTCCCATTGGGGTGTGACAATGAATGATCGAATAGTGATGCTGTTTCATGATGGCCTTAAGCTCCCGATAAGCCTGCAGGTTTGACTGACGAAAAGGAGACCGTACTATAGGTAATGAAAATTTTTCATCTACATAGGGAAGCTCTAGGCCACCTGAAGCCGCCACATGAACCTCCCACCCCTCTTCCTTAAACCACTTTAAATACGGAAGATGAAATTTAACAAAATGATAGTCCACCGTTGCGCAGAAAAGTACTTTTTTCTTCATGACCATCCCCTCCTTTTAGCTGGAAACCGAGACCAATGAGGCAGACACCTTATGATTGGCAAGCTGAACTAAGCGTTCTTTTAAGGCTGTCTGGTCTAATGCTGCATACCCCCCAATTATCTGTTCGATTTCCGGTAGATAGACACCTGTCGCTTTTCCAATATAAATTTTAGGAAAGATCTGTTCCTCATGCACTTCCTCTTCAGTGAGAAGCTCTTCAAACAATTTTTCACCTGGGCGAACCCCCGTATAAGTGATGCCAATCTCTTCGATTTGATTTCCTGATAATTGGATCAAGTTTTTCGCCAAATCAACGATCTTAACAGGCTCACCCATATCTAAAATGAAAATTTCTCCACCCTTTGCCAGTGCCCCCGCTTGAATCACTAACCGCGAGGCCTCGGGTATCGTCATAAAATAGCGAATCATATCGGGATGGGTGACCGTTACTGGCCCGCCTTTTTCAATTTGCTTCTTAAAGAGAGGAATCACACTGCCGCGGCTTCCTAAAACATTGCCAAAACGCACAGCAACAAATGTCGTCTGACTTGTCGCATCTAAATGCTGAATGAGCATTTCCGCTAAACGCTTCGTCGCTCCCATGACACTGGTTGGTTTTACCGCCTTATCCGAAGAAATCAGCACAAAGGTTTCCACCTTTGAGAGACTGGCAGCCCTTGCTACATTTAAAGTTCCAATGATATTGTTTTTCACTGCTTCTTCAGGATTGGCCTCCATCAACGGCACATGTTTGTGCGCGGCAGCATGATAGATAACATGGGGACGATACGTAGCGATGACTGCTTCTATTCTTTGACGATCCTGCAAATCAGCAATGACCGAGACAAGCTCGATTTCTCTTTTCATACAATAGTCTTTGAGCTCCATTTCAATGGAATAAATGCTGTTTTCTCCGTGACCTAACAGGACGAGGCGCTTGGGCTGGAAGTGCGAGAGTTGGCGACAGAGCTCAGAACCAATTGATCCCCCTGCTCCCGTCACTAAAACCGTTTTGCCTGTCACATCATCAGAAATCTTAGCCATATCCAATTCCACTGGATCTCGACCTAACAAATCCTCAACCTCGACATCCCGAAATTGATTGACCGATACCTTGCCAGTAACCAAATCCTCTAATCTAGGGATGATTTGCGTTTTTGCTTTGGTCTTCAGACATTCTTGAAAAATCGCATTAAGCTTTTTCCTTGAGAGTGATGGAATCGCAATCACAACATTTTGGACATCATAGTGCTCTACAATGGTTTCTATGGCGGCCACCCCACCTAAGACGGGTAACCCTAGAAAATGCAGCCGCTGCTTTTTATGGTCATCATCAATGAAACCCATCGGCTGTAGCTCCGCCCCTTTATTATTCAGTAGCTGTCGGGCAACCATCGTACCTGCTGAACCCGCACCAATGATCAGCGTCCGCTGCTTTTGCTTCCTTCCCTGAATATACGTATCTCGGCTAATCCGCCATAGAAAACGCGATGTGCCTATAAGAAAAAGCTGGACCATCCAGGTCACAGCAAAAAATCGAAGAGATAGACGATGAGTGAATAGCCACTGAACCAGAGATGTTGCCACTATAGAAAGGGTGACAATTTTTAAAATCGCCACCAGCTCTCCAATACTGGCATAAGCCCACGCTTTTTTGTATAAACGGTAACCAAAAGACATGAGATAGTGGCCGACCACTAGCACACAAAATAGTAGAATCCATCGTGTCGGAGTCATAGGCAAATGATTCCCCACAATCAATTGGCCCATAAGAAGTGACATCATAGTGAGTAAACAATCGAGAAGCATAAGCAATGCCATACGCTTCGGATACGTCACTCTAGTTTCCCCCTTTCATCCTTTTCAGGTTTCCCTCGCTCTATTTATTTTTAAGGATTAAAGTCCTTAGCTATAGGGGGAAGGCGGAGACATGCCTTTCACCCCCATCCCTCCACATAGTTAAAAGCTTTAATGATAAAATGGGCATTTAACCCGCCCTCACATCACACTCTCGACGACCCAGCGTCTAAGGTCTTTTAAAACCCACAGCATGATCGAGTGCCTCCACGGATAAAGGGGAGGAGACATGACCTTTATTTTTCAATCCGTTCACTCATCGACAAACTTTTGTTTATTATAACGAACAAAAAGAGGCTAGCATGCGCTTATATTTCATTAAGGACAGTTCCTAATAAAGAGACTTCCGACATATCGATCAAATGCTTCGTCTCATGAATATGCTCATGCTTTGTTTTTCCCTTTTTCACCACAAGAATAATACCTACTCCCTGATTGGCTAATAAATTAGCATCTGTAACCTCCAAAAAAGGCGGCGTATCAAAGATAATGCGATCGTATTGCTCCATTAAATAATGGGTTAACGCCCGCATAGACTTGGAACCTAAAATTCGAGCGGTATTATTGGGCATCGGACCACTTGGCAATACATCTAAGGTTGTCAACCCTGTATGATGAATGGCTTCATTTAATGCACAATGTCCTTGCAATACTGTTGTTAATCCCAATTTATTATCCAAGGAAAAGGTATCGTGAAGCGTAGGCTTACGCAAATCTGCATCAACCAGCAAAACCTTTTCTTCCAGTTGCGCCATGGATGTGCTCAAATTGATAGCAGTTATTGATTTTCCTTCTTTAAAACCTGGAGAGGTAATCAACAGGAGTCGACATTCTTGCTCCTTTGACGAAAACTTGATGTGAGTGATCACCTGCCGATATTGCTCTGAAATCTTAGAATCCTGATAATAATAAGCGACTAAGCGCTTCCGTTTTACCGTTCGCCACTGCCTGACCTTTAAATTGAACATCACTTCACCTCTACTAGATGGGATTATTCATATAAATCTTTTCTTTTATTTGCCATAGGATATAAGGGATCGCCTCTTTTCTCATCTGTTGCTGCCACAGCATTGGCTGGCTCGTGCAAGGCTGTAGCTGCGGAAGGAAGCATATGTTTTCGCTTACCTATTCTCCTCTGACTATTAACCATATTTTTCTTTGTCATTTTTGAGATTTTCCCCAATACAGGGGCTAATAACACCTTTTCAAGCTCACTTTCTGATTGAATGCTGTCATCCAGCGCTCGTAGTAAAAAAACACTCCCTATCCCAATGACAATTCCCACTAAGGCACCTAGGTAAATTTTTTTATGAGTATGAGGGTTAATTGGCTTAGCATTGGCCTTTGCTTCTGATAGCAATTGAATATGGTCATAGTTTAATAGCTTAGTAGCCTGATCTTTAAAAACCTTGGCTACTATATTAGCAATCCTTGCTGCCTTTTGGGGGTCATGATCAGTGACAGAAATGAGCACGACTTGAGATTTATCAATATTGGTTGTCGTAATCTCACTGTCTAAGTCTCCTGTTGCCTGCTGATCTCCTAATTCTTTACTCACCAATGCTAAAACGGTGGGGTCCTTAATCATTACCATTAATGTATTGATATTAGGAAAATCATTGCCTACAAGGATGCGTGTTGACGATTGATACAATGAGGGGGGATTTGACCATTGGTTGTAGACCGTCGCAAGACCTGTCATCATCACAGTGATAACAAGGATCAGCCATACTCTTTTTTTTAGTATCAAGAAAATATCTTTAATATTAATCTCCTTAATAGGAAGTGCCTCCTTTCTCAGCCATCGTTCTCAATAAAGAACAAACGGAGCTATTTAACCGCATTTCCTCTTATCACTTTCTAATAATAGTTTTTTATAATGAACAAGTCAATACTTTTTATTGACTTAACTCACAACGAATTGATGCTGAAGCAATTGATTAAACACGCCGTACCTATCCTTTGAGAGTTGGATAAATTCGCCCTTTTGAATGATTTCCCCCCTATCCAGAACAAGGACCTGATCGGCATGACGAATCGTTGAAAGCCGATGGGCGATCACAATGATCGTCATCTTTCCTCGCATTTTTTCTAAAGCTTCCTGAATCTTTGCTTCATTTTCGGTATCTAAAGCGCTCGTAGCCTCATCTAAAACAAGAACCGATGGCTTTCGCAGCAACGCACGTGCCAGCACCAATCGTTGACATTCCCCGCCAGATAGCTTAATGCCTCTATCGCCAATCATTGTATTTAAACCTTCTGGAAGCTTACGGACAAAGGCATCAGCAGCTGATAAACGCAAGGCCTCCCATAGGTCCTCTTCTGTTGCCTCTGTAGCCACTAATCTCAAATTATCTTTAATCGTTCCATTAAATAAAAAGGGATCTTGAGGGACATAGCTCATGGCATGGCGCAGAGAAAACAATGTCTCACGCGTTAAAGCTTTCCCATCAATCAATACATCCCCACGATTTGGTTTTAAAAGCCCCATGAGCACATCAATTAGTGTACTTTTTCCCGCACCTGATCGGCCAACAACAGCAACCATACTGTTAGCTGGAATAAAAGTGTTAATATTCCTCAACGTATCGGCAGTGGCTGACTCATATTGGAAATAGACATTGCGACATTCCATTCCCTCTTTAATCAAGAGCCGATCTGAGCCTTCTTCAATGAATTCTCCTTCAAATTCAAGCTCTCGCCGACATTGCTGCTCCAAATCACTTAAAGCCTTAAACGCTGGAATAGTAGCTGCTACTTGCTGTATATTGGCTTGGAGCGTCGTGACTTTTGGCCAAAGCCGTGAAAAAATGACAATGATAATGAGAAACTGTCCTGGCTGCGAATGAAACAGCGTCACTGCGAAAAAAACAAAACCAGCCAATAAAAAGGCGGACATTGATTTATAAAAAAATTGAGAGTTCGTCTTCAGTTTAACGTATTCTACCTGCTCCGCATGCATAGCTTTGGTCAGCGTCCGCAGCCAGTTTAATCGTGAGGCTTCGAGATGGTTACTCTTAATATCTTTCATCCCGTTCAACTGATCAGTAATGCCCGCCAAGTATTCTTTTGATAACTCCGAGGTTTTTCGACCGAGCTGCTTAGAAGCGCGAATAAATCGCCGTGAAAAATAAGACAATACTAGCCCACTAATGATCACAAATCCTGTCATTTTCGCATTAAGATAAAAGGCAAGCCCAATTTGAATGCCTGTAAATACGATGAGAGTTAGCAGCTGTAAAAAAAGACTGATCCCATTATTAACACGGTTGATTTCGATGGTTAAGAGGTTGGTAAGGTCTGATTTTCTTTGTTGAATATATAGTCTCCAATTGGCTTGCAGCAATCCTTGATAGACTTGAAGGCGCAAATGATGAATAAAGTCTTGTACAAGCGTGACGTTTCGAATCGACAAATTGCGCTGCAGTAAAGATTGCCCAATGATAATGCAAATATAAATGCCAAGAACCACAGGAAGATTCAAAACATGTGTCCCCACATCAAACCTATCCAATACCGCCACCAGACCAGTGGTCCCCCCATTAAGATGCATCACCCCAGTTAAGCTGATTAAAGGAATCAATAATACAATCGCTGCCCCTTCTAATAAACTGCTTACTCCCATTCCAAATAAGTTGAAATAAAGAATCATTCCAGAATGTTTATTCAATTGTCGTATATAAAGAATAATATAGTGCACAGCGCTCCCTCACTTATATTAGCACCTGTTTGGTTAGCTTTCTCCACAGGAGTAAAAATGGTCTAAGCAGAAAATATAAAAAGTGAAACCGCCTTGGCAACGGCAATGTTTGGACATCTGTTGAATAGGGATATAAAAAGCTAAAAAGAAATAATATCTTCTGCCTATGGGACATTAATTTAAATAAATGCTTTTTATGATACCGTGATATCGCTTCTGGAACAGGCTCTTGATGGAGATTCACCTTTTCTTTAATATAAAAAAGCGCTTCTTGAGCAAGCTTGTTAGAACGCCGCTTTGTGTTCAAGACCTTTAATGAAGTCGGAACAGTTGTCTTTAGTAAGGCATCTGTCAATATCCCAACTTGCCCCCCGATATGCGTTGCCCGAAAGCGTTTAAGGAGTTTTTGAAGGCGAACGCCATCCATGGGCTGCTCCATAAGCTTCTGTAAGTCGACAAGCCAGCGCAAACGCGACCAGCCATGCCGTGCTCCATGTAAAATAAGAAAAAGGAATAAGTCCTCATTGCCGAGAAAAGCAATGCCTGTTTTGCTCAGTTTCAGCTCTTGCTTTTTTTCCCATAGTTCTGCAAAACTTGGCTCCTTGCCTGGACCCGGATGAAGGCGCCAGTGAATTTCTAGCTTAATCTTCTTTTTTGTATGATAGAAAGTCATGTGATGATGCCGCCATTTCCAATCGTTCAGCACGGTTTGAAAATACTCATGCTTCACATAACCAGTCGCACACAATAGGTGCTCCACCTTTTCCAGATGGCGAAAGGGAATTAATACATCAAGGTCACTCGACGTTCTTAGAGACAAATCATTGTATAATACCTGTGCCAGAATAGGACCTTTTAAAAATAATGTATGCACCCCCTCTCTCTCTAGGAGTCGAGCAATGGCCTCCATTTCTGCAGCAAGGTAAAGCATTTTAAATGTATTATTTTTATAATAGCTGGCAAGCTGCTCCTGAACGTCATGAGGGATCGGCAGTCCAGCATCTGATTGGAGGCGTTCGAAGAGGGATGGATAGACTCTATGATGAACTGCTAGCTGGACAAAGCCATGCCAATCAATAGCCTCTAGATTAATTCCTTTAATCATTTCTTGTTTTTTTCGCCCCTGTATAACCCATAACAGGAGTTTGATTTCATTTGGTAATACTGACAGATCAAGCGGTGATCGTTTTATCATGATCTCTACACCTTTTTATCCACTAATTTCGCTGGCAAATGTGCCGACGACCGTGAAGCTATCCATTTCCTCTGCTCCTGTAATATAGCGAGAACCACTTCGCACCCAGGCATGAGCAATCATGTTCCCCTCATCATCCTTGGCCGTTCCTAAATATAATGTGCATGCAATATTTCTTCGCTTCAACATCAATACAGCAGTAATCGCCTTCACAAGACACGGATTCCTCCACAACGTATGCCGACTCACAAGGGTAATAGCCTGCTGCACACAACGAAGCGTTTGTCTTTGGTGCTTTGATTCCAAATGGGAGGTCTCTCTCATATGAACGCCCAATGAAGGAGACACTTTAGAAAAAGGCAACGCAATTAAAAGCCGCGCCCATCCTAAGTAAAAAAAAGCTTCTAAGAAAAGCCCTACCGTTTTTCTATCTAACTCTAACAGCAGTCGAACGCGATGAAGCCCGCGCCACATCATCCTTAATCCCTCACTTCATCATGCATGAAAATCAAGCCCTCATCTAAAAGCTGATCTAAAAAAGCCAAGAGCTGTTGCTCACAAGTGGCACGTTCAACAGCATAGATGGAAAGAAGCTGATCCACAATGGAACGGATTGACATGGGCTGTTCGAGTAGCTCCCAAATCACTCCACCGATTTCACCTAGATTGAAATATTTCCCCTTATTAACATTGAGCAGAACCTTTTCACCATTCATATCGCTGGCAATGTTTCCTGTTTCACGTTGAATCGGTCTCGCTGGTAGCAAGCTTTGATTGGTTGACACCACACTCATCCTCCTCTGAAATAGTCATTAAAACCATTGATACAAGCTGATCAACAGTAAAGCCCTGAGTAGAGCGTGTGAGTTGATAGCCTTTTATTCTCTCCACAAGCCGCGTTAACATATGAAAATGCCACGCGATGAGCCCCATTCTTGGAATTAAAAAATGTCGATATGTATGCTGCGAAAGACTGTCAAGACATGCTAAACCTTTAAGGTGCTGCAAGGTGTTTCCTTCTGCTTCGGTTTTTGTTAGCTCAAACATACCGGCTAGGGGCAAGGGCTCAGATATGAATTGGTCGGTCACTGGAATAGCGTATTTCGTTTCTCTTTCAAATAACGGCTCGTAGGCTTCACTTTTCATATTGAGACGGTTCAGGCTCTCCTGCCAAAGCTTTTGCTGCGGGTAAGAGGGCACAACATAAGGAAAATCCCCCTTTTCCATCACAACAGCGATCACATCGTCCGTTAATAGCCGATATCCTCTTTGTAAGAAAGCCGCTGCCAAGGTGGATTTCCCTGCTCCCCGATCGCCCACAAAGGCATAGGCTTTATCATTAATGGCAATCACACTGCCGTGGAGGGGAAGAATTTTCCTCTGCAATAATAAGATTCCCATACAGGTGCCCAAAATATATAAACGCAGTTTATCAACATCACAACCTAGAAACGGTGAGACAACGATCTTTCGTCCTTCTTCAATCAGAAACAGTGCTGTATCAGCGACTTTAAAATATACCTTCCCTGGTAAAGTCACATATTTATTCAGAAGCGACGCTCTTTCCCCACACAACTGGCTAAGATCGCCTTGTTCAATCCTAACATCCGCTTCTCTTATCGGGACGATAGCCGCGGGAACCTCTGGCAAAACCCATTGACTTTCTATCGTTAATCCAAATGCTTTATGATAAAAACGCATACAACTCACTCCATCAAGCGTGATAAGCAGGGATCTACAAGCCATAATGCTTAGAAAGACTTGGCTTGCACCATTTTGTTTGGTACTCCTGATGTGATTAAACATACACTCAGCGTGATGCCAAGTCTCAAGCAACAAGGATTCCTTATACGCTCAAACGAAAATAGCATGATGAGGGATAGACCTTATGATCGTATAAGGATTGCCCTCACACGACTCCAATGGTATAAGGGCAATCTCCTGTCTGTGTCTCCATTTCGTGCTAACTGTAATGATCAGCATCAGGCTCATCCGGATCGTTTTGGTATTGATCGACAATTCTTAGCCCAGGACCAGCCATTGTCATTTTGATGTGAAGCACTTCAAGCTTCGGAGTCTCCCATTCTTTTTTCACTTGGTCACCTCCCTTCATCAATCTTTTTGATAAAGCGAAAAAGGATTAAACTTCTCATCATCATTTTAAAATCAGGAGCAAAGACGTAATGTGGCTTCGGTTCCTCAATGCGCTGAAGGATGTTCTGGATAGCCTGCTGATCCAAAACATCAGCAACGAGTGGGCTTCTACTCATGCTCTGTAATTCGCCAAGCAACGCCGGCCATGTATCCCGCATGCGTTGAATGGCATCTGCCCCCTGTATCCCTCGCACCTTTTGATTCAATCGAACATGATCTGGCAAATAGTGATGTGTTGCCCTTCTGATCAAAGCACGATCACGCCCATTTTGAACATATTGTTCAACGGGCAAGCCTAAGCAAAAGCGGATCACGCGCAAATCATTGGTAGGATCACGATCATAGATACCGTGACGTAAGGAAAGCTTCGTATCCCCTGTGCTGCCAATGCTAAGAAAATGAGGGTGTTGAAATTGCTGCAGGCGTCTATCAATAGCATTCTGTCTATCGGCATGCTCCAGATTGATCTGCCTTTCTTTGAGGCGATTCAGTACATCTGTCTGTTTGGCTAGCGCTGCATTGATGATGCTTGGAAATCCTTCATCACCTTGAGCGCTACTCTTATGTCTGGGAAAAGGAAAGGCTTTTTTGCCGATGCTCTTTAGTATTCTTTTTCGGCCCACTCCCGTGTTTTGAGCATAAAGCGCGCATTCTCGATAAACCCGTACCCATTTCATCCGCTTTAATAAATCAGCATAAACATCAAGTGCTGGCCCCCAAGAAATTGAAAAATTTCCTATTTTACCATTTAAAAGAATACCAATATTATACTTTTGCGCCTCCTCATAAATGCCTTTTATCCAAAAGGAATTTTCAAAGAATTTATAAGGCATTTCCATAATCTCTAACCAATCATCTATTTCATTAAAAGAACTTCTGCCTGCAAAGTCACAGAAATGAGCATTGATATTCCCAACATATCGAATGGTCGAGTGAATGTATGGACGTTCGTCAGCTACCCGCCGTTTGGGCGTCCAATCCTCAAAGCCATTAATGGGCACATAGCTAAATGTATGTAGACACTTCTTTTGTTCTTTTAGCATAGGTGCAGCAAACCCAACAACAGAGCCAGAATCTAAGCCACCGCTAAGTTGCGCCCCGACTGGCTTATAAGTCCGCAAGCGATCACGAATCGCTCTTTGATATACCTCGCGAAAGGCTTCCTCATATTCCTCATTCGATTTTAACTTCAAGCCTTGACTGCCAGATACCAGACAATATCTTGAAAGACTGATCTGTTGTTGTGTCACTTTGATGGCATGCGACGGTGGAAGCTGTTTCACCTGCTCATAAACCGTGAGCATTGGATCAGCGACCTCATACATATCGGGAATAGTTAGAAATTCAGCAATCCAATTGGCACTCATTTGCTGTGCTACAAAAGGCAGCTGCAGGAGTGGCGATAAAGTAGTACTAAAAGCAAAATGATCATTATCATTAACAAAATATAAAGTGCGCCTACCAGAAAAATCTCTTGCTCCAAACAGCTTTTGTTCTCGCTCATCCCAAATCATAAAGGCAAAATCACCCATTAAGTAATGAGGTAAATTTTCTCCCCACTTATAATAAGCAAGCAAAATAATTTCACTGTCTGTGATGACAGTCCTCTTATCTTTAGCCACGCTCAAGCGCTCGACCAATTCAAGACGATTATCAATCACGGCGTCTGCGGTGATGGCACACCTTCGTGCGGCATCGTAAAAGGGTAGTCTTTCAGCGACCGATTCTGGCGTACACCACTGTGCATGACACCCAAAAAAGAGCGCACCGTACTGCCATAAACCAATCCGATCGGCGGGAAACCTTTCCAAGGCTTTCATCACGCGCTGCTGCATATCAATAGGTACAGGCTGCTTATTTTTATAGTACAATCCAGCAATAGCACTCACGGTTTTCCCCCTCTCCTTAGCCGCCAGTTCTATTTAACGAACAAATCGTCACATTTAATAAGATTCATTGGTCAGGCAATGCATCAAATTCTGATCTCTGATATGATTCATTTTTCAAATCATAGCTATATTCTGCTTAAGTGTTTTATATAATGAACACTTCATAAATAAAATACCATCATGCCTCCTAGGCGTCAATCATTTTTTAGAAAATTTTTTCAAAATAGGCCTGAGTTCGCTCTCATCCCCCATTTCCTCCAGATGGATTGACGAAAGGCTTGTTTAGCGGTAAAGTTTTTACAAAAAGGAAGATGATCTTGGAAGAATTATTAAATCCTCGAGTAAAGGCGATACAAATTAGCGGCATTCGTCGTTTTTTTAATAAGGTTGCTGATTATCCAGAGGCAATGTCGCTGACCATTGGCCAACCTGACTTTCCAACTCCAGAGCATATTAAAGAAGCTGCGAAACGGGCCATCGATCAAAATTATACAAGTTATACGCATAATGCGGGTATGATGGAGCTTCGCCAAGCCATTCAGCAATTTGTAGAAAAAAAGTACCAGCTCCATTACGACGCTGCTAGCGAAATCATCGCAACAACCGGAGCGAGCGAGGCCATCGATATCACGCTGCGCACGCTTTTAGAACCTGGTGACGAGGTGCTCCTGCCTGGGCCGGTTTATCCAGGCTACGAGCCTGTCATTCATATGTGTCAGGCGCATCCAGTACATATTGATACAACAGAAACTGAATTCAAATTAACCGTCGACGGGATTAAACAGGCGATAACAGATAAAACAAAATGTCTGATCTTGCCTTATCCATCGAATCCGACTGGTATGGTTCTTACGCCAACAGAGCTTGAGGCAATGGCTACTTATTTAAAGGATCAAAATATCTTTATTATTTCTGATGAAATCTATAGTGAGCTCACTTATGGAACCAAGCATACATCTATAGCCACTTTTGACGGGATGCGAGAAAAAACCATCGTTATCAATGGTCTATCCAAATCCCATGCCATGACAGGCTGGCGGATGGGATTTCTCTTAGCCCCTGAAGCAATTGCACCACACCTCTTGAAGGTGCACCAATATAATGTGACTTGTGTGTCATCAATCACACAATATGCCGCGCTAGAAGCTTTAACAAATGGTATAGATGACGCGGCTGTCATGCGAGAAGCCTATCAAAAGCGCCTTGACTATGCCTATGGACGGCTTTTGGAGATGGGATTGCCAACAACCAAACCAGGAGGAGCCTTTTACCTCTTTCCTTCTATTGAAAAATTCGGCATGCCATCCAATACGTTTTCCGAAGCTCTACTCGCCTCGGAAAAGCTTGCCGTCGTTCCAGGTGATGCTTTTTCCTCTTATGGGGACAGCTATATTAGACTCTCTTATGCTTATTCCGAAGAGATCTTAGAAGAAGGTCTCAACCGACTCGAACGCTTTATTTCCAAGCTTTAATAAGAAAAACCGGGCGAAAAGCATGCCCGGTCCTTGTCTAGCTATAAAAGCATCATCAGATATGAAAGAGGCTTCATTGCCTAGTCAGGTGGATTGAAGCGCAAGGCGCGAGAGATTCGGAACACTCTAAAATCGTGTATTCCTCGGGCGCCGCTGACTCACGATGCGCTACTAGAGTCCTGCAGGAAGTGGTAAGCGAGCGGCCTGAAGCGAAAATCCGCACCCGTCCTCATGACTAGATATTTTATACTTTCTTTTTAGAAAACTCAGCTTGCACCACTTTTCTGGTACTCCTGATGTTTTTGCAAATCACCCACTTAGGGTGCCCGCAAGCCTTAGAAGGCGAAAGCCAAAGTGACACTTATACTCTCTTCCTTTGAGAGCGTCAGCGAAATTATACATTCTGATAGTACAAAAAACGCTCAGATCAAATTCTGAGCGTTTTTCTTGCTATCATTACCAATTTAGTTAATGAAATAAATGGTAAATAGCGTGCTATTTATTATGTTACTCGCTTTTTCAAAACTGCACCCTGTGCCCTTTTAGGAAGGTCTAATGGCAGTAATTTAAAAAGCAATGATGACTTATCTGCTCCCTTGTGGTTTCTTTGGAAAGAAAGCTAAGCGAAGGCGATGTGGCTTGCGCACTCGATTGGTAATCGTATCTTCCTTTGGTTCAGAGGGTTTAATGAAGAACGCTAAAATGAAGGCGATGATAGATAAAGCTGTTGCCACCATAAATGCGTCATTAACCCCCATGACAGAACCCTGTTGCTGCGCCAAAGCCATATGAGCTTTATCACTTGGGAGAATATGCTGTTTCAAGACAATATCTTTTACATGCTTAAGTCCTTGATTAGACATAATGGATACGAAAAAGGCCATTCCCACAGCACCAGATACGTTTCTTAACGTATTAACCATGGCAGTGCCATATTTATTCAAGCTCAATGCTAACTCATTTAATCCAGCTGTAAAGATTGGCATCATGATTAAAGACATACCAAACATCCGAACAGTATAAACGATGACAACATAGGTAAAGGATGTATTCACAACCAATCGTGTTAATGCAAAGGTGGTCACGATCGTAATGAACAACCCAATAACCGCGAGCCATTTCGCACCGAACTTATCAAATAAGCGTCCGGTAATCGGCGACATAATCCCCATAACAACTCCACCTGGCAAAAGCAATAAGCCTGACATGATTGGAGAGAAGCCGCGAATATTTTGCATGTAGATCGGCATTAAGATCATACCAGAGAACATTGCCATTGTGATCACAACATTGATCGCTGTCGTTAACGTGAAGATCGGATAGCGGAAGATCCTGAATTCCAAGATGGGCTCATCAGTGATCAGCTGCCAGATGACAAAGAGAATGACACTTACACCACCAATGACTAATGAACCAATAACCTCATCACTTCCCCAGCCTTTGTCACCAACCGTGGCAAAGCCGTATAATAAGCCGCCAAACCCGATTGTTGATAGGACAACGCCTAAAACATCCAGCTTTGGACGTTTGGTTTCAGTGACATTTTTGACAAGGAAGAAGGCAATAATAAGATCGAGAATTGCAATCGGTAAAATGATATAAAACAAAACGCGCCAAGAATAGCTTTGGACAATCCAACCAGATAATGTTGGACCAATGGCGGGGGCAAAGTTCATGGCTACCCCAAAAATCCCCATAGCAAAGCCGCGACGATTGGTTGGAAAAATAGTAAAAATGACATTTGTAATTAGCGGGAACAACACACCAGCACCAGCCGCTTGAATGACTCTACCCACTAAGATAATTGAAAAAGAAGGTGCCAATGCACAAATGACTGTTCCTATAGTAAACAGACCCATTGCTGTAAGATAGAGCTGTCTTGTTGTAAACCGGTTCATTAGAAAGGCAGTGATCGGTATGACAATACCATTAACAAGCATAAAAATGGTGGTCAACCAATCTGCCGTCGTAGCGGATATTTTAAAATGATTCATGATTTGCGGTAAGGCAATATTAATCAATGTTTGATTCAAAAAGGCAATGAGTGCGCCCGCAATCATAATCCCAAAAATAGGTACAACTTTTATATTCTTGGTCGTACTATTTTCTGTTGACATTTTTCTTTCAACCTCCATATAGTTGTTTTTATTTTCTCACTCTGGGATTAAGTACGTAGCAAAAATTATCTATAAACGGATAGAAAATGGGATTGCACCGCCAAAACCCTTTTTCCACATCCGCATTTAGCCAAATAAAAGACCCACCTTTGTTAGGTAGGAAAAAAAACTGGCATAAACATGTCGCGTTCCATTATTTTAAACAATCATATTACTAATAGTAAGTCCCCTGAGCTGTAATTATATTAATCTCGAATCATTTTTTTGTCAACATATAAGCTTGAAAACCATAACGCTTCAGGTATACGCTCCTGAAAGGACTTTCCCTTAACTCACTAACTATCTTTCTACTCCCTTTACACTAATGGTTGGCTCCCATTTTATGCTTGAGATGCTTTGTTGGTCGCCTTGTGCTATAGGCAATTCCTAAAGCCACTAACAAGAGTATACCTGTCGATAAAAACACCATTTGAATAGGCCAAAATCCACCAATAAATCCGCCCAGCATCGGTCCCAGCATTCCCCCTAATTGGTTGGCCGTTTGACTCAATCCAAATGCGCGTCCCCGGAAATTTTCGGGTGTTGCTTTAACAACCAAACCATTAAGCGCAGGAAATACCGCACAAAAGAAGATACCGAAGATAAACCGGACGATGGAGAAGCCCCAAATATCACTGAAAAGAACTTGAGCCGCCATGCCCAAGCTTCCTCCTAACAAGCCAATCATTAGAACACGATTAAAGCCTGCTTTATCAGCAAGCTTTCCCCAGTAAGGGCCAAAAATAACACTTGCAATCCCCGGCAATGAAAATACAAGACCTGCAATAAATGATGTGTTATCAGAAGATCCCGTAAGCTTAACAACATAAAGTGGCAAGACCGGTTCAATGGTCATAACGGAACATTGAGCAACAATTGTCAAAAATAACACCATCATAAAAGGACGATTAGCAGTGGCTAAACGAATGTCTCTAGTGACAGAGGTTCTGTCCTTGCTTGGTGTAAACGTTTCTTCCTTAACAAGGAAAATAACAAGTACAGTCGAAATCAATACTTGAACCCCAGCACTGGCAAAGGCGAGACGATTGCCGACCAATTGAGCAATACTACCGCCCAGTAATGGCCCAATGATGCTGCCCGCGGCTGTCGCTGTTGAAATCATTGCCAAGGCATAGCCGACTTTTTCCTTCGGTGTATTCGTCCCAATCAAGGCAATGGTCCCTGGGATAAAACCCGTAAGCAGTCCTTGCATAATACGTAAAATCAAAATCTCATAAGGATTGGTCACAAAAGCGGTCAGTGTATAGATTAAAAACAAGAAAAAGCCGGCGCGTATAATCATCGGCTTTCTTCCATATTTGTCACCAAGTGCTCCCCATATCGGCGAAGCAAAAGCCCCCGCTAAAAAGGCGGCACTAAAGATCATTCCAGACCATAGTTCAGTGTGCGTATGCACACCTAACTGAAGTAAGAACAACGGTAAGAATGGAATAACCATAGAAAAGCTAGCTGCAGTAAAAAAGGCTCCGATCCACAGCACCCACAAATTGCGTTTCCATACTAGCATCTCACGTCACTTCTTCCTAAAATAACTCCAACCATAATACCACGATAACTGATGGCTGTCATCGGTAGATTTCATTAATTTTCATTATTTATTGAAGCAATTGCGCTGGAAGGCTCTTTATAGCTACACAAAATGTCACACGTTCTCGTGAATAGAAATACCGTGCAAAGTACGCCCAGTCCTGGTCTGGGTATAGAGCATCATCAGATATGGAAGAGGCTTCATGTGTTTACGGAGCTTTGGTTAAAAGGGGCTGCCTTTTGTTATGCTCATGCCTTGGATTGGCACAGCTTTATTATCATCAATTTCCAAATGGCAGCCTTAGCTTTCACTCTGATGTAATTTTTTCAAATCACACACTAAGGCTGTCACCAAGTACTAATAAGGAATAACAAAGTCCAGTAATATAACAAGGCCACCGCATAAAATGGGTGGCCTTGTTATCACTTTGATTTGGTTGGAATTTGGCAGGAGCCATCCGCGCAAATGGCTTCATCTGTTGTTTCATTCAAGACCATAAGCGGTTGCTCCTCTTGGTGAACCTTCTTCAAGGCATTGCTAAAGACCTCTATTGGTTGGGCACCAGAAATCGCATATTTACGATTAATAACGAAGAATGGAACACCTTGAACATTTAATTGTTGGGCTTCTTGTTCGTCTTGACGCACAACATCAGCATAATCTGTTCCTGTAAGCATCGCTTGCACATCTTCCTTATTTAATCCAACCTCTTCAGCTAAGATAGACAGCGTCTCATGGTCACCAATATGTTTGGAATCCGTAAAATAGGCTTTTAGCAAGCGCTCTGTCATTTCTGCTTTCTTCCCAAAGCTTTCTGCATAATGCATTAAACGATGTGCATCAAACGTATTCGTGGGAATCATCGTATCAAAATGGTAGGTTAGCCCCGCTTCCTTAGCTTGTTCTGTCATGCGGTCATTCATCGCCTTAGCCTGTTCATAGCTCACGCCAAACTTTTTCGCTAAGGACGCATGAATATCTCCATCACTATCCTTTGGTGAATGCGGGTCCAGCTCGAAGCTCTTGTAATCAATCGTGACTTGACTCACATCAGGAAGACTTTTAAGGGCTTCCTCTAAATGTCTTTTTCCAATATAACAAAACGGACAAACAAAATCCGACCACACTTCAATTTTCATGTTCATCTCTCCATCATCACTTGTAAGTGAGTTTTCCTTACAAATTTAACATGAAAAGCTGTTTTTTTCTAATCAGACGCTTGCTTATTTATACTACCGACAAGTCATGGTGAACTTATACGTTATCCCCTACAGAGATACTTTTCCTCTAAATTGTAATGCTTTCGTCTTGAGATCTTTTAGAGCGGATGGATTCATTAACTTTCTGGCGTTGACAAGCGCACTCCCTAGACCAGCTGCCACCGCTCCATTCTTAAAATACTCATTAATATTATTTAAATCAACTCCACCCGTTGGCATTAATGGAATATGCGGTAAAGGTGCATGAATATCTTTAATGTACTTTGGACCCATAATATTGGCTGGGAAAACCTTTATAATATCAGCTCCTGCTTCATATGCTTTTAATATTTCAGTCGGCGTCAAGGCTCCCGGAATACTCACCACATCATACCTCTTTGTCATTTTAATCGTTCGGCTGTTAACCGTAGGAGAAAAAATAAACTTTGCTCCTGCCAAAATAGTTGCTCTTGCGGTTTCCGCATCCAAAACAGTTCCTGCCCCTACTATCATTTCATCTCCAAACGCTTCATTAAGTGCTTCAATAATAGATAGAATACCTGGTGTGTCTGCTGCCACTTCTAATACATTGATACCACCCTCTTTTAACGCTTGGGCAACAGATAAGACTTCACTTCCTTCTATTCCTCGAATAACTGCTACAAGTTTTTGCTTATAAATGAATTGAAGGGTATTGTTAGACATTTTTAATCTCCTTCTTTACTTTGAGAAGACTTGAATATTTTTATCCATAGCACTGGCACAGCATTCCTAGCACTCGTATTTAGATTTTATATTAAATTCCTCACAGGCTTCTTTAACTAGAGCGCTCATTTTATCCGTAAACTGCTTGAACATCTTTTCTCCCTTTTCCTTAGTCGCTTGTGTCGCATCTCCAAAAACACCACTTTGGCTTAATGTTCCTAATGATATTGAGGATTTCCCATATAGATCAGGTTGTTTTGGATATTCTTTAACCGCTTTCTCCATATCCACCAGCCGCTCATTAACTGCTAGCATAAGGGATGTTTCAAATTCACAAGCATGGATCATACCATGCCAAGTAGATGAATTACAATTTTCAGAGAGCGTTTTATCTAAATCAGGATAGAAGAGATAAACAACAGGCATATCAATTTCATCTACTAGCTCTCTAGTCGCATATTTCATGCTGGTTTTATTTGAATCATGACCGTTGATTAAAACAAGTAATTTAATACCATATCGTGCTACACTATGCGCAACATCTTTAATCAAATCCTCTACATGGTGCTGTTGTAGTGTAATAGTACCCGGAATATCTCTCCATACCCAGGAATATCCAAATGGTATCGATGGAAGTAAAAGTGCCCCTGTTTCTTGACAAACTTGTTTAGCAAGGGCTTCCGCGAGAAAGATATCTACTCCCATAGGAAGATGGTGTCCATGCTGTTCTGTTGCCCCTAGCGGAAGAACTGCAACTGGAAAGGTCTTAACCGCTTCCTCTACCTCGTCTCGAGTCATTGTCATTAATTCATGGATGTGTTCCATCTGTCTCCCCCTCCCCGAGGTTAGGTGGTTTGTATTTTCTGCACCATATAAAATTGCTTATTTTTAAAACTGAGCTAACCAACGCGCTGGATTTTTCACAAAAATTGTATCAATTTGTTCTTGGGTAATGCCTTGATCTAGTAATCTCGGTATAAATTTTTTAATGATATATTCAAACCCAGGCCCGCCACCGTAAGACTTAAGGTAGCTTTGTCTCCCCATATCGCCAGAAATCATTAGCTGATCAGAATGGCCATGTTTTAATAGATTCTTAATACATTCAACGCGAATACTATCCGGATAATATTTTATTTTTCCAATGCCATCAAATTGAACATAAGCTCCTCGGCCAGCTAATTGTAAATGGTAATATGGATCGGCATTTCGATCACTATGTCCGACAGCAACCTTAGTCAGATCGACACCTTCCTCTTCAAGAATATCTAGCATTTCCATCCCCATTGTGCCAGCTTCGGTATGCAGCCAGATTGGGGCACCCGTTTCTAATTGTGCACGGGCAACAGCCCGAGTCACTTTTTCCTCCAAAGGATGGATAAGGTTGTACCAGGAACCAGATTTTAAAAATCCTGCTTTAGCTGAAGTCCCGTCCATTCCTTGCTCAATATCACGGACTAAACGGTCCTTAATTTGATCAATGGAATCAAAAGTAATCCATGCTGGAAAATAGATATGTTTATTAAAACCAGAAACACCAACCACATTGACTCCTGTGTCTTCGGCCATCCTCTTAAGCTTTCCCCCATTGCGCCCATAATCTAATGTTGAAGCGTCAACAAGTGATTCTCCTCCTGCTTCTTTAAAACGTTTGAGCTCTTGCATAGAAGCCTCATAATTTGTTAATTCATAATCACGATCTTTTTGCGATGGAGGCGGGGAACACCAAAGATGTTCATGACTATAGGTAAAACCAAGCTCCTCTGCTGCAATATCTCCTAAAACAGTTCTTACTTTCTTCATTATTAAGCAACTCCCTATTTGTATTCATTACTTAAGGCAACGCAATACCATTGTCGTTTAACCTTCTATAAATGGATGCCGAACAACACACCTATTAATCTAACAATAATGACAACAATGATAGCATCAGGTGAAGCAAACCATAATCCTTTCACTCCATATCCTGATACATCAAGCAAAGGATATGCTAACGCCACCAAAAGTGAGAAAGTTAATCCTAATAAAAATCCGGCAATGATTGCTCCGCGACGTCCACCAAAAATATTTCCAAAAACACCTGCTGCACCGCCCATAAAGAAGAGACCAATGACTGAAGGTAAAACAGAAACAGGTAATATACTGGATATAAAGGTAACAATCAATCCACCTACCATAGCAGATAAAAAACCTAGAGTGACCCCAACAGGTGCATAAGAATAGAAAATAGGCACATCTAAAGCAGGCCGAGCACCCGGGACAATTTTCTCTCCAATCCCTTTAAATGCTGGAACAATTTCGCCGAGAAACATCCTCACACCTTGCAACAACACTAGAATACCAGCAACAAAGGTTAAACCTTGAATAATGGAAAAGAGGACATAGTTATCACCGCCAGATATCTTAGTCATCTGATGTGGATCCACAAAGAAGGAAGTGACAACAAAAATAATGACCATAATGATTCCCATCAATATCGACATATCTTTTAAGAAATCAATAGACTTAGGAACCTTTATATCTTCACTTGATTTTTCTTTATTTCCAAGCTTTCCACCAATCCAACCACAGAGCGCAATCCATGAACTCCCCCAAAACCCAAACGCCACTTGATCATTTCCAATAACCTTACGAACAAAAGGCTGAGCAAATGCCGGAAATGCAACCATTGAAATCCCTTGTACAACAGATCCGAGAATGACCGTCCAAACACTTGAAAAGCCCATTTGATCAAATAAAATCGCCATTGTTCCAGCAAATGAAAACATCATATGACCCGTTAAAAAAATGTATTTCCAAGGAGTAAATCGAGCAAGTAATAAGTTAATTAAAAATGAAAAAGCCAAAATAAGCGCTGTCTCCGTACCTAAAATCGTCTGGACAGCAGCCACTAAAGAATTATCTTCTGCGACTACTCCAGTCAATCCAAAAGCATCCGTAAACATTTGACTGAAAGGTGTCAAAGTTGTTATAATAAGATTTGAACCTGCTTGTAAAATTAGAAACCCAAAAACTGTCTTTAATGTTCCTTTAATAATATCTGAAATGGATTTTTTCAAAGCTATAAGCCCTATAGCAGCCACAATGCCCAAGATAATTGCTGGATTTGTTAAAAATGACACGATAAAATGTAACATAGTTCTCCCCTCCAGCACTTAAGTCATCTGCCGTATAATCGGCATAACTTTTTCTTCAATTTCTTTTTTATCAAGTAAATTATTAATTGATATGACATGTACAGCTTCACCTGATAATTCGGAAGCGATTTCACTTGAGGCCACCATAAAGTCACAAGTTTTCCCCTTAGCCGAACCTAAATCAACCGCTTCGCCTTCTACAGAAAATCCATGCTTTTGTGCGATGGCTTGAATGTCCATCAACAGCATTAAACTCGTTCCAAACCCCATGCCACAAACGGTAACAACTCTCATTACAAACACCCCTTTTAATAATAAAAATTATGTGTTTATTGCAATGGTTTCTATAAATAGGAAACAAATTCATTGTAATCCCTGGCATTCATCAATCCATAAATTTTTTCTGGATCTCCTAAAACTGTAGATAATTCTCTCAACATATTAATGTGACTTTCATTATCTGTTCCCCCAATTGCACAAACAAGTTTTACAGGATCATTTGTAGGGTGGCCAAAGCTCACAGGATCTTCTAATAAGACCATTGAAAGACATTGTTCATACACACCATATTCGGGTCGGGCATGAGGGATCGCTATATGTGGCCCCAAAACAATATAAGGTCCTATTTCTTTATATCCCTTCACCATTGCATCGACATAGTTAAAACTTACCTTACCTGCATCCACTAAAAGCTTCCCTGCTTTACGAATCGCTTCCTCTGCAGAAATTGCCTTTTCATTTATGATTACCATTTCCTTTTTAACTTGTAGCATATTATTCATCCTCTCTTTCTGCTAAAATCACTCTCTCTTTGTTTCGACCAGATAGTTGAATATGATATTCATATCGATCGGGTCGACTTGTCATTTCTACAACTTCAAATGGAAGTCCATCTAAATAGGATAAACGCGTAATATGAAATACAGGTGAATACGGTTCAAGATTTAATTCTAAAGCCTCTAAATCTGTTGCTTCTCTCGCCTTAACCAATTCAGTTGCTTCTTCAATAATGATGCCATATTCTTTTTCTAGCGTTTCATATAATGATTCCGATGTGAGTCCCTTTTCTATAAAATCAGGGATCATTGAAGCGCACAAATAGTTGATCATAATAACGATAGGCTCTCCATCAACTAAACGTGTCCTTTTAAGTCGAATGACCTTTTCAGCATGGTTTAACTGAAGCTTTTTTGCTAACTTTTTTGTTGGACTGATTTCTGTAAGTGAAACATTAATTGATTGTGATTTCTTTCCTTTTATTCGCATCTCTTCGGTCCAACTCGTTATTTTACCAACATCTTGAATAATTTTTTTTGATTGAACAAATGTCCCCCTTCCTTGATACTTCACAACTATTCCATCAGTTACTAATTCTTCAATAGTCTTTCTAACAGTAACTCGACTCACGCCGTATTTCTTTTCTATTTCAGATTCAACAGGTAACATATCACCCGGTTTCAAATTTTCTGAAATAAATGTCATCAATTGTTCCTTCAACTGCTTATAAAGCGGCATTTTGGATTCTCTTTTTAATTTTTTTGGCATTGTGGGCCCTCCAATGCTAAATTCATTATAATCAATATAGCACATCGTTAGTTTTTTGTAAATAAAGATTATGATGTTTATTAATAATTTACTGAACTTATACTCTAATATTAATTTTTAAATAAAACGACTAATGCTATTTTTAACGTCTTAGAAGAATGCATTAACATTATTTATAAGTCTAATCACTAGCATTCCATTATTTATTATTCATTATCATGAATTAAGCTTATAAGAGTGGGTATGCTCATAGAAAAACTGCACCTTCAGTTGTTATAGACATCTAACAATTGGGGTGCAGTTTAGAATAATTCCGATTTTTATTTATAACTTTTGGGAAAGTATAGACTTTTGCTTAGGTAAATACGTGACAAAGTATAGGAAAAACTAAGACTTTACTCCGTATAATTCTGACAATTTAGCCCAACCTTGAACTTTCCTCAATATACTCAAGCAAAAGTGAACCACCCTACGCTTAAATACTCCAATCCAGCTGAACCTCATGTCCAGTTCTTGAGGATTCAAAGATAGCGTCAAGGACAAGATTGGTCTTTAAACCGCTCATTGCCGATGTGATCGGTTCTTTACCTTCACGAACACATTCTAGAAAATGTTGGCTCAATAACACACGATCTTCTGCCTCATCCGTTCGTTTGCCCTCAATATCAACAGGTTGATCGAATTTTTCAGTTAAGAACTTATACCCGTCACCAACTAATGAGGCGCCACCTTCTGAACCCATGAGATGGATAAAAGGTTGGTTATCACTATCCATATTAACAGCCCAGCTTACTTCAAGAGAAAGCGTTGAGCCGTCCTCCATTTTAATGAGAGCAGTGGCTAAGTCCTCAACATCATAAGACCCTTTCCAATTGGGTGTGCCCCATGTGCCAATGCCGCGTTTCTTAGGGCCGAATTCGGCATACGTTGATCCAAAAACAGATACTGGCTTAGGGTCTCCCATTAAATGAAAGGCGAGATCAAGCATATGCACGCCAATATCAATGAGCGGACCGCCACCAGCGACTTCTTTTTGCGTAAACCAGGTTCCCCAGCCTGGAATCCCTTTACGACGCCACCAGCCTGTTTTTGCGTTATAGATTTTACCGAGTTCCCCAGCCTCAACCTGCCTTTTGATCGCTCTAGATTGCCATCCCCAGCGCATTTGGTGACCCACCATTACCACTTTCCCATTCTTACGTTGGGCCCTGACAATTTCCTTTGCCGCCTCTGCATTGATGCCCATTGGCTTCTCGACCAGAACATGCTTTCCTGCCTTAAGCGCTTGAACGGCCAGCGGTGCATGAAATTTATTTGGTACACCTATAATCACTGCATCCACATCTTCATCAGCAAAAAGCTCTTCAGGCGTTGGATAAACCTTAGGTATATTGTACGTTGTTGCAGCAATTTGGGCCAAAGGCATGTAAACATCTGTTACCGCAATAAATTCTGCTTCTTCAGGCAGCTTGCCAAATGTTTGCATGTGAACGCTTCCAATTGATCCCGCACCTATCATGCCTAAACGTATTTTCTTCTGTGTTGACATCCTTATATTCCCTCCAACTCTTTATTATCCATTTTATAAATTGACTTATTGTAATTCAGACCACCAGTGTTGTACGCGCTTCAAGCTTTCTCTACACTCTTCAGTTGGATCGTGTAAATGGGGCTCGTGTTCAACTGTCATCGGACCAGTATAGCCAATCGCTTTTAATTCTGTCATAACACCCTTAATGTCCACGATGCCGTCACCCAGTGTACACGTGTCATGAGCGCCGGCAGCCTTCACATCCTTTAAATGAACATGGACAAGATGATCCTGCAATGCTCTAACTGCTTTAATAGGATCATAACCTTGAGTTGCAAACCAACCCGTATCAAGGGCCGATCCTACCCAAGGGGCAAAAGGTGCAACCTTGTCTATAACTTCCTGTGGGGTCTTTTCAGGGTGATTTTCTAACCCCATATAAATATGATTAGCCTCAGCAAATTCTTTAACAATATCGCCATTATCAGGATGGAAGCCTTGCGCTAATACTGGTGCTCCAATCGCCTTGGCTGTTTCAAATATTTTCTGAGCTTCCTCCCTTGTTACCCCCGGAGAGCCGAATCCAGCTGTATAAGAGATCACATCCATTTCATAGGCATTTAATATCCCTTTGGCGATCTCAATCATCTCTGGAGTGGCTTTTAGTGGATCAAGATGAGCAACCCACAATTCGATAGCGTCGAAGCCCAATTCTTTAACTGTTGCAATCAATTCCTCAAACTTTGATTTGAAATTTGGTCCATGAAAGGCAGCCACTGTTGCTTCATGGCACTTGCCCCAATCCAGACTTTTGGTATAATTTAGTTCTCTCGCCACATAGTTAGCTGTCATAAAAGCAAATTTCATTTCAACTTCCTCCTTTTCCTTCGATTAATCTCTGCATAAGTTTATGTTAAACTAAGCTTATTAAAAATGCGTGTCAGAAATTAAGAAAAACCTCTCATTTTTTCAGATGAAGGAGAGCAAAGCGTCGATGACTTTAATTCCTAGATACCTATCCGATTATCCTAATGTGCATAGCGCTTTTCCTTTTCACTTATCGATCAATCATGTCGATAACTATTTTCCAGCCCATCGTCATGACTTTTTAGAATTTTCGTTGGTGCTTGAAGGGGAAGGCAGCGAAACGATTAATGGCAAAACACATCCGTTAAGTCCTGGGACCTTTACATTCGTCTCTCCTTATCAAATTCATGACATTCATACTTATACAGACCATCCGTTAATTTTATATAATTGCAATTTTGACTTAGAGCTGATCATGGATTCCGGACAAAAGGATCATGGCCTTACCCGCCTTTTGTACAATGGCATGGACGCGGAAGAACGCCCTTCCTTCATTCAATTGGATCAGGATCAATTTCCTCCATTTAAAGCGATCCTCGATAATATCTATCAAGAATATCAATCCAAAGCACCTTGGCGAAATCTATTAATCAAAGCAAAAGTCATCGAGCTTCTCATCCATTTTGACCGATTGCGTCAGGAAGAAAATAGTCTTTCAAAGGTTACAACCAAGCAAGCCAATGGCATGATCTGGCCAATCGTTCATTATATCCATTCCCATTTTAATGAGGATATCACGCTGTCACGATTATCAGATTTATTTAAAGTCAGCGTGCCTTATTTAAGCGAGCAGTTTAAGCGTCAGGTCGGTTTAAACTTTATTAACTTTTTACACGAAGTGCGCATTCGTCACGCGTGCAGCCTTTTGCTTTCAACTGACATGCCAGTCACAGACATCGCTGCAGAAGTGGGGTATCAATCTTTTAATACCTTTTCGCGTGTTTTCAGACAAAGAAAAAGGCTCACGCCCACTGCCTATAGACGAGCAGCCCCTCTGGAAGAACCCTATACTAAAAGCTAGGCAATAACTGCAAGGTTTTAATACCAAAAGCCTCGTCGGTTTTCAAGTGGATTGGGGCGAAAGACGCTCTGGTGCCTTCGGGAACGAGGCTAGCGTTACTTCACGAATAAACGTCGAGTTGTTCCGAGAAAGCTGACTTCGAAGCCATACACGTAGACGCAGGAACAGGGGACTTTTAATCACAAATACTTGGGAAAACAGATTGTCCACTCCAAAGTGAGCTGAGGCCACTAAGGACGATCGGCTAAAAACGTCACGTCCTGTGACAACGCCGACCCTACCCACATCATGTGGGCATGAGGAAAGCAAGCGTTCTGTAGCGAAAATCAACCTTGCCAATTCCGATGACAAACAGAATTTTATACTTTTTAATTCAAAAGAGTGGTACCCACCAATTTTTGAAGTGCCCCCTGTCAAGTAGACAGTGAAAATAATAAAACGAGTTTTAAGCGGCTTTAGTTCTATATTCCATAGGGCTAAGGCCGTTTAATCGTT
>NZ_BMIR01000001.1 GCF_014642655.1 Pullulanibacillus camelliae | reverse complement strand
CTACGATGTATTTGCTCTGGTAGGCATACATTTATGATAGAGTGCCTCTTCTTTTTTGGCTAGGATTTTGTAGAAATACCACCGAGAACTATTTTACACATACATGCTTATTCTGCATTATTGCATTATTTTGCAAAACACTATTTACTGAGATTGTCATTCTTTTTAAATGAATGATATTGACAGGTGAGTTGATAATGATTATCATTTCCAGTATAAACTATTTAGTGCTGTAGGAGGACAAAAATGTCATTATTTAAGAAAAACCTACTATTTGCAGCAGTCATTTGTTTGGTCCTAGTATTCACAGCTGCTTGTGGAAACAGCAAGGACTCCAATTCAGGTGGTAAATCTGCTAAAGATGAACCTAAAGAACAAACATTGACTGATGCTAAAGGGAAAGTAACGATTCCAACGCATCCTAAAAGGATTATTGCTCCGTATTTAGAAGATGCGCTTGTTGCCTTAGGGGTCAAGCCTGTTGCGCAGTGGGCCATTGGTGATACAGTTCAGGATTACTTACAAGATCAACTGTCAGACGTGCCTAAGATTGAATGGAATTTACCTTTAGAACAAGTGATGAAAGATAAGCCTGATCTCATCATCTTCAGCTCACCAGGCGCCATCCAAGAGGGTCAATATGACAAATATAAGAAAATTGCCCCTGTTTTCGTTTATAAGGATGCCACCTTTGCAGATTGGCGTAAGCAGTTGACCACAATGGGTCAAATTCTTGGCAAAGAAGACGAGGCCAAGCAAAAAATAAGCGATTATGATAAAAAAGCAGCCGACGCGAAAGCAAAAGTGAAAAAAGCCATCGGTGATGACACCGTCGCTGCAATTTGGGTTAGTGGAGGCAAGTATTATTTGTTTGAAAAGGATCGGTTTAGTGCCAAAGTGCTCTATGATGATTTAGGAATCAAAGCACCTAGCTTAGTGGAGAACCTACCGGCGTCACAGCCGCAGTGGAATCCGATTTCACTAGAAAAATTATCAGGTCTTGACGCGGATCATATCATCCTTGTAGGACCAAAAGGCGACCCAGGCTTTAAAGCTTTAGATAGCAGTAATGTATGGCAAAGCCTACCAGCAGTCAAAGCGGGTCATGTATCCACATTTAATGATCCAAGTAACTGGACAGTCAACGGCATCATTGCTTCTGAAAAAACAATGGACAATGCGGTCAGTGCATTAACAAAATAAACGTATATAAAGGCGACTCAGATTGCATTCTGGGTCGCCTTTTTGCTTAAGTAAGTCAAAATAACCTTGCGCTCCCCCTGCGCGCCTCGGACAACAAGGGAAGTAAGAAGCATCTAAGGTGAAGGCAAGTTCGGACAGCCGAGGGAATAAGAAGCATGTGGGCGTTCGAAGTAAAGGCTTGTCGAACTCTAAAAGTAACTAGATTCAACAGTCGCCTCTAGTAAAGATAAGGGAAACGCGTTGTTTGTAACTAAAGTGTAAGGGGGTGGAATAATATGACAAAAATCTGGTGAATTTTACTAAGATAACCATGATAAATCCATAGCATAGTTTTTGAAGCTGCACCACTCGCAAGTCGAGCCCCTGCCTCATTACCTCTTTTACACCGCCTATAAGGCTTTAATCTTTAAGTGTTTGAATAGATAACTCATAGAATGATAAGAAATAAAAAACGAATGGGATTTTTAGAAAATGAAAAAGGAGTAAAAAAACCCACTTGCATAAGTCATGATCTGTTGTTAGAATGCTTTATAGTTAGGTAATCTAATCATATGGAATGGGAATGCGATTTCCTTTCAAAGATAGCTTCATGTGTGACATGGTGTCTTTTCATTATGAGAACAAGAAATGCTGGGTGTTGTCGGCTATTATGCATAGTGACAAGCTTTTATATATAGCTTCTTAAATCATTTAATGATTTCGGCAACTGGTAGTATAATAGATGTGTTTTAGTGCAATTATCATATGAATGTTTAAAGGACGTGGCTTTATTTGCTTCTAGCTAAAGATTCAGTTCTAAGGTATAGATCTTTCCCTAATTTTTTAGGGGCACAAATCTTTTCTTCTACCTCCTTTCAAATGCTTTCTGTGGCGATTGGCTGGCAAATGTATGCCTTGACCCATGATGCCTTCAGCCTTGGCTTTGTAGGACTGGCACAGTTTTTGCCGATGGTTTTACTGACCTTAGTCGCGGGACATGTTGCTGATCGCTTTGATCGCCGCAAAATTGTCTTTTTATGTCAGATGATAGAGGGCTGCACAGCTGCATTGTTATTGGTAAGCAATTTAGCAGGTTGGATTGATAAGACCCATATTTTAATAGCGGCAGCGATCATTGGTGCTTGCCGTGCTTTTGAGGGGCCATCCTTTTCAGCACTGTTGCCCCAGGTGATGCCTAAGGCTATTCTGCAACAAGCGATATCGTGGGTAACGTCAGCAGGACAAATGGCTCAGATTTTAGGTCCAACTCTTGGCGGGGTGTTGTTTTCAATCGGTCCAAACTTTGTTTATGCAGTAGCCACTGCTGCTTTAATCAGTGCGGGTGTTCTTACATTCTTGATCCATGTGGAACGCCGTGTGCAAAATACGGAACCAGTATCGCTTCGCTCTGTCTTTTCGGGGTTGGTTTTTGTGTATCAAAATCCAATTATTTTGGGTACTATCTCTCTAGACCTTTTTGCGGTATTGCTCGGTGGTGCAACAGCACTTCTGCCGATATTTGCTCAGGATATTTTGAAAGTGGGTCCATGGGCTTTAGGGATCATGCGCACGGCTCCAGCTGTGGGGGCGTTATTAATGTCATTTCTATTGGCGTCATTTCCAATTAAAAAAGCGTATGGCCCTACCCTATTTGGTGCTCTTGGCATTTTTGGTTTGGCAACGATGCTCTTTGCGATTTCAAAGAATTTATATGTTTCCTTATTCGCCTTACTCCTCATCGGTGCCTCTGATGTGATCAGTGTAGTTATTCGTTCATCGCTTGTCCAGCTGCAAACGCCTGATGAGATGCGCGGTCGAGTGAATGCGGTCAATTCACTTTTTATTGGCACATCGAATCAACTTGGTGAGTTTGAGTCAGGAATGGTTGCTGGGTTCATTGGTGCCGTACCTGCTGCCTTTATTGGTGGATTGGGGACGCTTGCCGTTGCTGGCCTATGGATGTACCTTTTTCCATCGCTCAGGCGCCTTAAATCTTTGGTCAAAGAATAATGTGAGGTTAAAAGTCCCCTTTCTAAGTTGGTAGAAAGAGGACTTTTTATTTTATTTCGGAAGGGCTTCAAGTGTTGAAGCGACCGCGTATGTAGTGAGCTCACTTCCAAGAATAGGTGAATCTCCCTTGTCTCCCTTTGCCCCTTTATGTGCTTCTTTGAAGGCATCGCTATTTTTCCAAGCCGTAAAGTCTTCGAAGCTTTCCCAATACATATTGATATTCAGCTCATCATATTCGGATAGGTTCTGTGTGATAAGGACTTCAACTTTTACAAAGCCCTTCATGGTCTGCAGCGCTCCTGGCTTAGTAAAGGCAGGAGCCATTTTTTCAGCAAAACCTAGCTTAGTCTTAATGCGATTGGTCACAACAATCATAAGCGTATCCCCTCCATTGTTCCTATTTGCTTTCATTGTCCCGCAGATCAGGAGTAAAAGTCAATGTAGGGGATTTAAAAACAATACAATAAAGCGCGTGCTTCATCGTTTCCCGTAGTTGCTGACTGTTTAAATGGTTTTTCAGCCTGTTTAAATAAAGAAAACAGCTGGATAAAAAAACAAAAATAGGAGCCAAAAAGATAAGGAGAACAGAATTGTCACTGTGATAAGTCATCTTAGGCATTGTCATATCGTTGATCCTACCAATTGAAAACCAACATTTTCTCAAATGGAATGCTTTTAATAGACTACTCCATTGTGGTACTTTTGATTGTGGTCTGTGCTGACGTTACGCTTTTATTAGTTGCACAAAGGAATTAAGTGCGAAGCGTAGGCTGTATTTATATTCCTTTAGCATAAAAAAGCCCTGTACAAAACGGGTCTGCACAGGGCTTGGTAGTGAATACGAGCACTAAAATCCATACTCAGCTTCTTTGGCTTCGCGGATTTTGGTAAAGGTTTCAGTTAATACAACGGTGTCTTCCACTAAACGCTGGATGCGGAACAGGACATCATCGTTAATGATCTCTTTGCGGTGAAAGTCCTTCTCTTCTATAAACACATACGTTTGCACGATCTGAGCCTTCATATAGGCCAAAATGGGTTTTAATTGCTGCTCTGCGATGAGATAATGCTTTGATGAACCTGCAGTGACGAGAATACTCACCACTTTATCCAGAAAGGCATCGACAGGAAGCAAGTCAAAAATATTCTTGAGGGTTGCGGGAATTGAAGCCTGAAAGATTGGCGTTCCAATAATAAGTGCATCGGCTGCCATAATCGTTTGAGTGACGTAGCCGGTATCCCCCTCGTATTCTAGATAGTTACGACCATCGCTGAACTGAAGGTCATAGTCTGCTAAATCAATCAAGGTCACTTCTGCATCGGGAAACTTCTCGGTGAGCGTTTTAATGGCATAATCCATTGCCGTTCTTGTTTTCGTCCCCATAATGGAACCAGACAACCCAACAATTTTCACGTTTTACCACTTCCTATTTTTTCGCTGTGTATTTTTTAATGGCTGGTATAATTTCCGTTCCAATGATTTCTATGTTTTTCTGTAACTTGTCAAAAGGCACACCGCCAAAGTCAATCTGAGCAATATAACGTTGGTGGCCGAACAATTCGTGCTGATAAAGGATTTTTTCAATAATTTCTTGTGGACTGCCGACGTTCATAATATTATGTGGGTCCGCACCTTGTGCGAAGTGCTGTTTTGGAAAGCCCTGCCCGTTTGTACGCTTCATCCCTTCATTTATATGAGGATAATACTCACTTAACGCCTGTTGTGTGGTATCTGCCGCATAGAAAAAGCCCGCCGTCGCTACTGGAAGCTCCGAGGGATCAAAGCCGTTACGACGTGCAGCTTCTCGATAGGCATCGATCGTACGTTTGAAAACCGTTGCGGGTCCTCCTAAGTGAGCCATGAACATGGGAACCCCTGCATAGCCGGCTTTAATGGCACTCGTTGGTGTACCGCCCACAGCTCGCCAAATTGGCAGTGAACCATCGACAGGTCTTGGAAGGACCTTGGCGTTTCTGAGAGGTGCACGATACTCCCCACTCCAATTTACCACTTCTTCTTCATTTATTTTTAATAAAAGCTCAAATTTCTCCTCAAACAGCTCTTCATAATCTCTCAAATTATATCCCAATAAATCAAAGAGGCCTACTCTTGAAGCTCGACCAGCAATAATCTCGGCACGACCTTTGGAGATCAGATCCAGCGTGGCAAAATTCTCATAGACACGGACCGGATCGGACGTGCTAATGATGGTAGAAGAGCTTCCGATGCGCATCTTACTTGTGGCTTGGGCGATAGCGGAAAGCACGACCGCATGGGCTTGAGTGGCGAAAAATTCTTGATGACTTTCACCGATACTAAAAAAGTCAACGCCAGCTTGTTCAGCTATTTTAGCGTACTCAATGATTTCATGGAGGCGCTGTTCAGCAGAAATTCTCTCCCCTGTTCTAGGATCAGGTAAGTGATCTCCCAAAGTATAGATACCGAATTCTAGTCCTTTACTTGGGTCAATATGATATTTATCCATGTATTGTTCAACCTCTCTATTGAAGTAGTATAGTTAGGGTATTGTTGTCTGGCTGTAGTGTATGTGTATTGGGGACCATGAGTCGTGACGCTCTTTAATTTAGACTTAGTTTGAATCAAATCAATCATTTTACACCCGTCAAAAGACCCAATGTAATGTTATTTTAAATGATAATCATATAAAATATAAGTACAAACTTCAAAGTGCTATAGTATACAAAAAGATACTATTGGGAGGAATAAAGATGGATATAGAACCAGATTTGTGTCGCGTGGAGGATGCTTTGGGGATTTTAGTTGGCAAATGGAAGCCGATCATTTTATTGTATTTATTAAAGGACGGCACTCAAAGATTCAGTGAGCTTAAGCGCAGTGTGCCTGGCATCACACAGAAAATGCTGACAAAGCAGCTTAGGGAACTAGAGGAAGAGGATATCATTGAACGCGTCGTCTATCCACAGGTTCCACCGAAAGTAGAGTATACAATAACGGAATATGGGAAAAGCTTAAGCCCCATTTTGGAAGCCATGCATGAATGGGGAACAAAACACACATTGCATAAAAGACAAAAAGCGAATAGGAAAATATTGTAGTGTTTCTAAGGCCAATACAAACAGTCTGTTCAAGGATTGAAGGTATAGGCCTTCTTTCATCCTATCAGAATGTATAACTTCGCTGACACGCATAAAGGAAGAGAGTATAAGGCGGGCTTTGACTTTCGCCATTAAAGTTTGCGGGCACCCAAAGTGTGTGATGTACAAAAATCACATCAGGAGTACCAGCGAAGGGGTGCAAGCCAAGTTTTCTAAAAAGATCAGAAGGTATAAAATTTCTGATCATGAGGACGGTGCGCGATTCCGCTTCAGGCCGCTCGCTTTTCGCGGGGGAGTGGTAAACCTCCTCGCGCCTTCGCACTGCTAAGGTCTTACCGCTCTCCCACTTCCCGCAGGACTCTAATCTCCGCATCATGAGTCAGCGGCGCCCGAGGAACACACGATTTTAGAGTGTTCCGAATCTCGTGCCTTGCGCTCAAATCCACTTATCATGCAATGAAGCCTCTTTCATATTGGATGATGCTCTATACTAAGGACAAGAACCGGGCATGCTTTTCACCCGTTTTTTCTTATGGAAGGCTTACACTACTTTTTGCATGTCAGGTAGCCTTTTATACAATATAGACAACTTTTTAGGTTATTGCTATTTTGGGAAGTTAACGGTGAAGCGCTTAAGCAATTGGATCTGAACAAGTCGGCTCTATTACGAAGAGGCACTCTGTCTCCGACTTACTATAAAGTTTATATAGAATAAAAAGATCCTAAAAATGATATGGACCCCAAAAGTTAGATTGTAACGCTAACTCTTGGGGGAGCAGTACATAAAGAGAGCTTTCTGGGTGAAGTCTGTGTAATACCTTGTGCTCTAATAAGTAAAAGTTACACTTCCTCCTTTTTTCAGATTGTAAACGTACCGATATGAGCGAGCATGGCGTCCAGACCGGCCTTGAGGGGTCGGGTTTCTTTATATACCTGTGTGAGAAGCAGTCCGCCTTGAAGTGCAGTTAAGAGAGCGAGGGCGAGATCATCTGGCTTGGCTTCGGCTTGAAGCTCGCCGCGAGCATGCATCGTCTGCAGGCCATTACGAATGGATTGTTCCCACTTCATGAAACCAGCCGCCAGTTCAGTGCGGGCTTCTGGTTCGGTATCTGATAATTCACTCGCCAGTGAGCCGATCGGACACCCGCCTTGACATTGACGTTCAATTTGCAGCTGTACAATTGCATCCCGCCAAGATTTTAGAGCTTCCATGCTATCAAGATGGCTTAGAAATGGCTCTTGAGCATTCAGGACTTGCTCTGTTTGATAAACAATCACGGCCTTAACCAGCTCACGCTTTTCTTTGAAATAGTGGTACAGCTGAGAAGCGCTCACCTTGGCTTCATTCTGTACATCCTCGACACTCGTCCCGGACACGCCACGCTCAAACATCAATTGAGCGGCAGCAGCAATAATACGAGCGCGGGTTTCTTTTCCCTTTTTCGTTAAACGGCGTTCATTTTTCTTATTTTCTACTTGTTTTTCCATAGCCATAGTATAACAAATTGGAGCCGGTAATCCAAAATCAAAAAAATGGAGTTGACAATCCAAAAAAATATAGGTATGATAAAGGAGGAGTAAAAGTGGAGTGAACAATCCAAAATAAAAAGGAGAGTGTTTGATCATGCTTTTACAAGAGCAATTGAATGAAGCGAAGCATGCCTTTATGGCCAATGCCCCAGAGGATCTTCAATCCAAAATTTTTCAACATATTAAAGAGCTACAAGAATTAGGTGTTAACTTTGGTTTAATGGATGGCGATAAGGCACCGAACTTTTCTCTAACGAATCCCCTTGGCGAACAGGTGACTTTATATGACGAATTGGCTAAAGGTCCTGTAGTATTAGCCTTTTACCGTGGAGGCTGGTGCCCGTTTTGTAATGTTCAGCTTCGTTCATATCAACGCATTCTCCCTGATATTCAAAAGTATGAGGGGCAATTAATTGCCATTAGCCCACAAAGTCCTGATAATACGCTGTCCATGAAGGAAAAGGCGGAATTAACTTTCCAAGTGCTCAGTGATCCAGAGGGTAAGGTGTCTGGAAACTATAAGGTACTATTTGAATTACCAAGGTACCTGCAGGCTGCCTTTAAGGATGCCTTAGATTTAGATCTTGCGGAATATAATCAAACAGCTCGCTGGATTCTACCGATTCCTGGAACATTTATTATCGATAGAGAAGGCATTGTACGGGCTACACATGTTGATCCAGATTTTATGAGCCGCATGGAG
This sequence comes from Pullulanibacillus camelliae, assembly GCF_014642655.1. Lineage (GTDB taxonomy): Bacteria > Bacillota > Bacilli > Bacillales > Sporolactobacillaceae > Pullulanibacillus > Pullulanibacillus camelliae. Next base: position 680,418 of record NZ_BMIR01000001.1, on the reverse strand, counting down.
CCGCAAGCCATTATTGAGCAATTACAGAAGCTCTGATTAAAAAATGAACAGTGCAAAAACCACAGTGCATCACGCTGTGGTTTTTTTGAGTAGAGGATGCTTGCGAAGGTCAAAGCTTTACTCAGCTTATCCCCCTTAGCGAGCGACTACGCTCATTTAATCTGTAGACCCAAAAAGGCATGTTGCACGCATTCCGACAGTTTTACCTTAATATGAGGGTTTATCAGCATGATTTGGAAATTCCTGTTGTTTACTAATTAGAAGTTTGCCATAATGGTTTTAGATGAAAGATGGACGTTGCTGGTGTGCCTTTATAAATAAGGGGTTGTTAAAGTGAGCAAGCGTTTGAAAGCAGGTCTATGGGGTGTGGCTTTGCTGCTCGGCTGTCTTCAGGCTTTCTTTTATTTTCTTGAGGATATGAGTGATTATATTGTTATTTATGGATGGGTGATTTATGGTGTTAATTATCTCATCCTACTTATTATATTCATTGCTTTTACACCCCATCGTATTTTCAAATGGGTGCAATGGTCAGTGGCTTTTATTCTCCTCATCATGAATTCTGTCTTTTTTTATCAGCAGGAGAGCACTGTACATCTCATTGTTTCCGAGTCAAAGGACCAGAAGCATGAGGTGCTTTTCGAAGAGAACGAGCATTCAGGTGAGAAAACCGTGCGACTGGAGCGCAGGGGGCTTATTTTTGGCCGAAAGCTTACGATGCTGGATGGAAGCGCGACTTATAAAACCTTTGCTCAAAATACCGCTCAGATTAAATGGATCAACGGGGATACGGCACTATTAACTTATAAAGAAAAGAAAAATGGACAAACATATCAACAATTTATTAGCTTTAGACCCTCTGTTGGGTATCATCATATTGCCGTTAGCCTTTCGGGAACGTGGATAGATAAAGATCATCCGCAAAATCAATGGACGTACGATAGGGGCGAAATTGCTTTCAGGATGGATGGCACGATCTATCACTATAACGACAGTCAAGACACGGAACAACTGGGGATTTATGGGTTTAAGGTCTTCGGGGATTACCTGAAGCCGTCCTATACGGTTGTATTAAATGAGGACAGCACCATTGGTCAAGATGATCTGATTGCAGATGGTGGGACATTCACGCTATGCTTCACAAATGGTCGGTGTGAGGTTTATGCCAAAGCGAAAAGATAGGAGTGCAGGACATGAGTAAAATCAAAGTGGTGATCATCATTAGCAGTCTAGTAATTTTAGCCGCTGCTAGTGGTGTTTTATATTATGTTAAATATCACCATGAAAATATTAATAAGCGACTGCCTATAACGGCGCATCATGTCGCCACTCACAATCAAGAGAATATCGCCTATGTGCTATGGCATGATTATTTAGAGCCTTATGAGACGACACGCAATCCATTTAAAAAGTTAAATGCCCGTTACCTGAGATTTGAAGGATTAAAAAAGCAAGCAAACAGCTTTTCTATCGATATTGTGTTTACCGTCAAGCTTCAAAGTAAGAAGTGGTCGACGCATCGCAATTGGGGGAAGGTTAATGAAAATGGGGAGATTAAAAATCTGCGCTGGCACTTGACGGTCAAAAAAACTGGCGCAGCATCCTATAGACTTGAACAAATCAGGCCAATAAAGGCTTCGGCATCTTCAAAAGCGAAGCAGCCTACAAGTGATCTTCCAGACAATGATTTAAAAACCAATGAGAAGAACGCTTATACAATCTATAGACAGCATTTGCAGGTCACCTATGATCACGGAAAGCGCTGGCTGAATGTCCCTGTATCGATTGATGAGCTTTTTAAAGGCGATTATAGTGGCCCAAAGGATACGCTCATAAATGGGAGCTATGTGATTACGCCTGAACGAACGGCTTTTGTTGTAGGGGAGGGGCCTCTACTTAGTATCTTACAATCCACCGATCAAGGAAAGACATGGAAGCGGTATAACGTGGGCTCACCATTTCCAGGGGTGCGCCTGAGATTTTTAGGCTTTACTTCAAGTCAGGAGGGCTATTTGATTATAAGTGGCGATCGCACCATGCATCAGGAGGGCAATAGTGTGTTAAAAACACATGATGGTGGACAGTCTTGGGCAGTAGCTGGGGCTGTACCAGTCACTTATATGCTTTCGGATGGCGGTTTTATCAATGATAAATTGGGCTTTATGTCCTTTGGCTCGCGCGGCAACCCTGCTCATCCCGTATTTTACCGAACACTTGATGGGGGAAAGACCTGGAGTGAAGTCCACATTCCTATACCTGCTAAATTCAGTGGCATTTTTACAGAAGCTGAAGTTCCCACTTTTAAGGGAACCAAAGGGACTTTGCTCGTCAATCAAGGGGATATGGGGGATTACCAAGGTGGCGATGTCCTCGCGCAATTTACTTCAAATGATCAAGGCGCAACCTGGACGTTTGAGAAAGTCGTTGAGCCAGAGGCATCTAATGCAGGTGAATAAAGAGGCGAGTGATAGATCGCTTGGCTGAAATTCTGAACAATAAATTGTCAAGGCGAGCAGTTAATAGGAAGCCGCAGAAGATCATAAACGATGCTCTTTCTGTGAGGCTTATTCTCTTAGGCGCTTTTTCTTAGTCCTGTGCCAGACAAAGGGGTTGATGGGGCACTTCATCGCTTACCTAAAAAGGCCGAGCGCATTCACTTTACCATTGGGAGTGCGTTCGGCTGTTCTCTGTGCAGAAAACCTCTGTTCAGAGCCTTTCCCTAAAAGCCGTTTTATCAGGTTATTTTATGGGTCCTTAAATTGCAGGGGAGATGCCAGTGCCATTGGTATTTGATTGCGAGCATTCGCAGCGACACAACGGTAAAGACCGTAATGGTCAATTGGAGGGGCTGCGTCCAGCCCAGCCAGACACAAGCACCACAAAGTAAGGTCAGGATGGCATGAATTTCTTCTTTTAAAGCTAGGGGACGACGCTGCGCAAATAGATCACGAATCATTCCCCCACCCAGTCCAGTAAATAAGGCGGAAATAAAGATGAGACCTGTATGAACATGAATAGCAGCGGCCGACATGGCCCCTTGTAAGGCAAAGGAGGCAAGGCCGATAGAATCAAAGAAGAGGCCCCATGTTTTCCAATGCTTGAACCATTTATAAGGGATAAGCACAATGAATGTAAGTGTGCCAAGGGCGATGGCAAGGGTGGAGCCATCCCATAAGGTAGTAATCGGGGCACCTATCAGTAGATTTCTAATGATACTGCCGCCAAATGACGTGGCGAGTCCAAGAACAAAAACGCCAATAAAAGAGTAATTGCTTTCAAGCGCTACGAGAGCGCCGGTTGCGGCATAGGCCATGATGCCGATACTATGTAAGATAAACCAAGTCATTGTTATTGTCCCTCACACGATATAAATTTTATGCTAACCCTATCTCCAACGAAAAAACTCCTCTATAAGAATGTTTCATCAGTGAAGCTGACGAACCACTCTATAGAGGAGTAGTATATTAGCAATTCATACTAACAGACCAATCCGTTGGAGTTGGGTTTATTCAATAGATTATAGACACTGCCTATCTACCATCCATTTATTTACTCAACTGATTATAGATGACTCAGCTCTGATGCACAAGCTAAAAGTCTTTTTAGTAGGAACGGAGATTTTCGTTCAACCATGAGAAAAGGAAGTATGGATTTAATCTATTGCGTTAAAAAGTAAGAACAGCATACTATTGAGAATAAGATAAAGTTGATTAAAAGCACAATGTAAGCAATACCACTGATGATGACGTTGCTCGGGTCATGTTCGTTGTCCGTGTTGACTTGAAGCTTTTCATTATTTAAAGTCATTTGCTCTCCCTCCTAAAAATTAAAGCTCCTTCTTATGAGAAGCCATTCCCTCCTCCTTTATCAATAAAACGTGTGCATGTGCTTTACGAAAAAATGCAAGGAGAACCTATTGGTAAGACTACTCGTTATGACTATGAGAAAGCATCGGGGGAGGATTTTTTATGACATTAAAAAAGGGGTTAATAGGACTGATTATCGCTTTGCTAGCGATTAGCGGTTTATGGATAGGCCAGTCTTTTTATTCAGCTTCTTCACATTCTACAAGGATTCATTGGTTGAGCAAAGTAGAGGATCAGGTCCCGAAAGCACTGCATTTACCAGGGCAAGAAATAGAGCTCTTGTCACCTCTTCACTTACAGGCTAAATCTGTTATTTTGATGAATGCAAAAAATGGACATATTATCTATGAAAAAAATAGTGATCAAGCCTTGCCGACCGCTAGCATGTCCAAGATGATGACGGAGTTCCTGTTATTAAAGGCAATTCATGAACATAAAATCACTTGGGATCAGAAGGTTAAGATTAGCCATTATGCCCATGCGATTTCTAATCATCCCGGTTTTGCTTCTGTACATCTAAAAAAGGATCAACCCTACACGATAAGTGAGCTGTATAAAGCAATGGTGATTCAGTCAGCGAATGGTGCCGCTATCGCCTTGGCAGAAGCTGTGGCGGGAAGTGAGAAGCAGTTTGTTGAAGAGATGAACGGGGAGGCTAAGGCACTGGGGTTAAGAGAAAGCCACTTCGTTGACAGTACGGGCTTAGATAATACCGATCTTGGGAGTTATGCTTCTACAGGTTCTCCCAATGATACAAATAAAATGTCAGCACGAGATCTAGCCAAACTCGCTCAAAAATTGATCACTAATTATCCTGAAATTCTTCAAATAACCAGTCAGCCTAAGCTCGTTTTTGACCATAGAACCTATGTCAACACGGATTGGATGTTGCCCGCTATAAATGAACAGCATCTAGGCTATGCCGGAGTAGATGGCCTGAAAACGGGATATACAAGTGAAGCAGGCCACTGTTTTGTCGGAACGGTTAAACAAAAAGGGAGACGTCTCATTTCCGTTGTTATGGGGGCTTCCTCAACAGTCACACGGTTTTCAGAAACCAAGCAGCTCTACCAGGCAGCCTTTAGAAAATTGAATCAACGCTAGGTGTATCTTGCCCCCTTTATAAAGCGGCACATGAAATAAAGGCTTAAGCAGATGAGGATGAACTCATCTGCTTTTTTTATTTAAATGAATCGTTTGGCAACAGTGAATGGGCTGAGTCCACACGTTGGCCTTTTTGAGATAAAAGACTCAAGACGATTGACCTGGTTAAGGATTTATGATGGCGGATAGGTCTTTCTATCTAGTTTGTTCAGATTCTATTGACAATGATAATCATTATCATTTAAGTTATAATCAACGATTGCCGATTGATAATCATTATCAATTAATTATCGTTCAATCTTTGGTTTGAAGGGAGCGTTTATGATGGTACATCCATTATTGTCAACCAACCAGGCCCTTTTAAATACACAGGCACGCCGCGAATCGAATGCGCGGTCTTATCCACGACGGCTACCACTTGCTATAAGTGAAGCAAGTGGTGTTTATGTTAAAGATATGGAGGGACGAGCCTATATCGATTGTCTCGCAGGTGCCGGAACTTTAGCACTCGGTCACAATCATCCAGTGGTTATCCAGGCCATTCAACAAGTCTTGGAAGAGGGTCGTCCCTTACACACTTTAGATATTACAACGCCCGTTAAGGAAGCCTTTGTTGATGAGCTGTTTGCCAGTTTACCTGAGTCCTTTGCGAAGCGCGCCAAAATTCAATTCTGTGGACCAACAGGAGGGGACGCGATAGAAGCAGCGATCAAGCTGGTTAAGACAGCAACGGGCAACCGCAGCGTGCTCTCCTTCCAAGGGGGATATCATGGAGCGACGCATGGCTCAATGAGCATCAGTGGTAATTTAGCTCCAAAGATTAAGGTGCAAAGCTTAATGCCAGATGTACACTTCTTACCGTATCCTTATCGTTACCGCTGTCCATTTGGTCTTGGGGGTGAAGCCTGCCAGCAAGTCAGCAGCCAATATATTGAGCATGTATTAGATGACCCTGAATCAGGAATTCTCCCTCCTGCTGGCATGATCTTTGAAGTGGTTCAGGGAGAAGGGGGAACCATTCCGGCCCCTGTAGAATGGCTGAAAGAGATGAGACGTATTACAAAGGAACGAGGTATTCCATTGATTATTGATGAGGTGCAGACGGGCATAGGAAGGACGGGAAAAATGTTTGCATTTGAACATGCAGGGATTATTCCCGATGTTTTAGTTCTCTCTAAGGCGATTGGCGGGAGTTTGCCATTATCCGTTGTCATTTATGATCAAGCGCTTGACGTCTGGGATCCCGGGGCACATATTGGGACCTTCAGAGGGAATCAAATGGCAATGGCTGCGGGGGCTGCAACATTGAATTATATTAAAAAAACTCAGTTAGTCCCTCAGGTTGAGGGGCTTGGAAAGCAATTAGTCGATCAACTCAAAGCCCTTCAGGCTGATATACCTGTTCTGGGAGACGTCAGAGGGAGAGGATTAATGGTTGGTGTTGAAATTGTGGATTCTACTCAACTTCCTGATGCAATTGGAAGCTATCCAGCCCATCCAGAATTAGCGAGGAAGATTCAAAAAGAATGCTTTCATCGCGGCTTAATTCTTGAAGTAGGGGGAAGGCATGGCAGTGTCATACGCTTCTTGCCGCCGCTTACTATAACCGAAAAACAATTGACTGAAGTGGTCAATATCTTTAAGGAAGCCGTCTGGGCGACCTATCAGGCCTTTAAAGGAGAAAAACGATGAAAGTACAAAAGGCACAAGACCTGCTCTCTTCTCTTGATTTTGATTCTCTCTTTTTTCATAAAGGTCAGGCTGGACTTGATGCTTTTGAGGAAGCGGTGAATAGGACCAAGGCTCTGCTCCTTTCAGAGGAAGAGACACATGTTACACCGTATAGCGGAGAGACACCGCTGGAGGTAGCTACACGCATAGATGGCCTGAAGGTGGCGAGTGAAAAAGGTGAAGGGTTGGAGGAGATTTTAAGAGATTTACAACAGCGGGTATTTCATCCTTCAGTTCGTGTGACGCATCCCACGTGTATCGGTCATTTACATTGTCCACCACTCATCGCGTCGGTCATTGCGGATCTCATCATTGGTGTACTGAATCCCTCGATGGATTCTTGGGATCAGAGCCCTTCAGCAACCTATGTTGAGCAACAGTTAATCCAATGGATTTGCCAGCAATTTAAGTATCCCAGCTCTTCGGATGGGGTGTTTACAAGCGGTGGAACACAATCCAATTATATGGCCTTGATGCTGGCACGTGATGCCTTTTGTCTAAGGGAACTGCAGTGGGAGGTGCGCAGGCATGGCTTACCTCAGCAGGCTAAGCGGATGCGGATTCTCTGCTCTGAGTATGCTCATTTTACTGTTCAACAAGCGGCCGTTCAACTTGGGTTAGGTGAGCAAAGTGTCATTCCTGTCGCAACGAATGAGAAGTTTCAGCTTGATCCTTGTGATCTTAAAGATAAGCTCTCTACCATGAAGGCGCTGAAGTTATTGCCCTTTGCTATCGTGGCGACCTGTGGAACCACAGATTTTGGAAGTATTGATCCGCTTACCGAATTGGCTGAAATTGCCACACAACATCAATTGTGGCTACATGTTGATGCGGCTTATGGTGGGGCGTTGGTTCTCAGTCAGCGCAATCAGGACAAGCTTAAAGGAATAGAACTGGCGGACTCTATCACGGTCGATTTCCATAAACTGTTTTACCAAACGATCAGCTGTGGCGCCTTTTTGGTCAAGGAAAAAGCGTGTTTTCGTTTGATTGAACGCCATGCCAGTTATCTCAACCCGAAAGAGGATGAAGACGAAGGTGTTTTAAATCTTGTTGGTAAATCCTTACAGACAACACGGCGGTTTGATGCTTTGAAGATTTTGCTTTCCATGCGTTGGGTGGGGACAGAGCGCTTCGCTCGCATGATCGATTATACAATCGATTTAGCCCAAGGAGTGGTCGAGCTAATGAAAGGCTTTCCATCATTACAGGTGTTAAATCCACATCCGGAAATAAGCGCCGTTGTCTTTAGATATGTTTCACAGCGTCATGATGAGGAAAGGGACAATCAAATGAACAGACGGATTCAACAGATGCTTTTGAAACAAGGCCATGGCCTTGTAGCGAAAACCGTTGTTAAGGGCAAGGTCTACTTAAAGCTAACCTTGCTCAACCCGCGAACAACATTGAGCGATATTGAGAAATTATGTCAGAAAATCATCGCTTTAGGGATGCGTTATACACAGATGGATATGGAGGTTATGTGATGACGAAAGTTAAAGTAATTGCTGAGCAGGCTACAATACAAAGCTTTGTAAATTGCTATTTAAGAGAAACGGGGAGAGGTGAAAAGCAACGCGTTGCACTCACTCCTAAAAAGAACACAGATGCAAAAACTGTGATCAAGCTGAGATTAGCACACCAAGGTATAAACATCATCATCCCTATCAAGTATTGGTCACCGATTGGAAGGCATTTATTTGCCTTTCCTCTCTATTATCAATTTGAAGCAGGCTATTGTCCTTTACCGATGGATTATATTACATTGGTTGCTTGCATGATAAAGGAGTTATTACTGGATCAGGGACGTCAAGACAGTGAGGATGAGCTGATGTTAAGAGTGATACTAAGCTGTCAAAACATTAAGCTGGCCCTTTCACATCGGATAAAAAAAGACAGTGGTCTTACAGTGGGGAGCATGGATTTTATTGAGAATGAGCATGCCTTGATTTTCGGTCATTTGCTTCATCCTACACCAAAAAGCAGGCAAGGGATGACCGATGAAGAAGCGATGTTCTATGCTCCAGAGTTTAATGGAAGCTTTCAACTCCATTATTTTAAGGCAAGCACAAGGCTTATTAAGCAAGCTTCCAGCGGGGCAATCAGTGCTGCTGACATGCTCAAGCAATATCTTATGACCGATGACAGTATTTCCGAGACCTTTAAAAAGGAGCATTGCTTAAGTCAGGACGATGTGCTTATTCCTTGTCATCCCTTGCAAGCCAAGTATTTACTCACCCGTTCTAACATCACCGATTTGATACAACGCGGTCAGCTTGAGTACCTAGGTCCCCATGGCCAGCCGTTTACCGCAACGTCATCCATACGAACGGTATATAACAAAAAGTCACCCTATATGTTTAAATTCTCCCTTAATTTGAAGATTACTAATTCCTTACGTGTGAATAAGCAAAAAGAATTAGAACGTGGCATAGAAGTCGGGCGGCTATTGAAAAGTTCGTTTGGAGATCAGCTTTTTGAGGCACATCCGAATTTTAAAATCATTCGTGATCCTGCATATCTAACAGTAAAGACGGGAGAAGAAGAGTCAGGCTTTGAGGTGGTGATCAGAGAGAATCCATTTAAGGATGACCAAAAGCAGGAAACCACTCTAATCGCAGGGTTATGTCAAGATTCCCTACCCGGTCAGCGTACGCGGCTTGCGCATCTTATCGCTGCCTGTTCGAAGAAGGATGAAAGAACGCTAGAGGAGGTCTGTCTATCCTGGTTCCAGCACTATCTAAATGTGTCGTTACGCCCTATGCTATGGCTTTATTTTCAGTATGGCATTGTCCTGGAGGCACATCAGCAAAATGCAGTGATTCAATTGGAGGACGGCTATCCGAAAACTTTTTTTTATCGTGATAATCAGGGCTATTATTTCGCTCGGTCAAAAAGTGATCGTCTAAAGACATTCTTACCTGACATCAGCAAAAACAGTGACACGATTTGTGCAGATAGTATTGCTGAAGAACGTTTCATTTATTATGTCATCGTGAATCAGCTATTTGGTTTGATTAATGCCTTTGGTTCAGCAGGGCTTATTGCAGAAGAAAAGCTACTGGTTCTTGTATATGAGGAACTCGCTGCCTGTCACGAGCAGCACCCTGAATCACAGCTTCTAGATCGACTGCTACATGCCCAGACGTTGCCATGCAAAGCCAATCTGTTAACGCGCCTTCATAACATGGATGAACTGGTTGGCTCTTTAGATAATCAATCTGTATATATCCAAATGCCTAATCCACTAAAGGAAGTGACGCGTCACCATGATGACATTCACAGTCCTACATACTGATAGAGGACAAACATTGTCCTTTCAAAAAGTTGTGATGGCGCGGGACTTAGATCGGATTTATAAGTGGATGAATGCGGGACACGTCATTCCTTATTGGGGATTAAACATGCCCTACGATGCTTTTAAGCAGCATTTGCAGAAGGCACTTCAGGATCACCATCAAACTTTATATCTCGGCTATGTTGATGATGAGCCAATAAGTTATTGGGAAGTGTATTGGGCAAAGGATGACATCATTGGGAACTATTATGCGTATGGTGAGGCAGATCAAGGCCTTCACCTCTTGATTGGTGAGACGCGCTATTTAGGTAAGGGCTATGCTCTCCCCCTTCTAGCGGCAATGGTACGCTATTGCTTTTTGAATGAAGAAACTGAGCGGGTTGTAGCTGAGCCGGATATGCGCAATAAAAAAATGATCCATATTTTTACGAAATGTGGCTTTGAATCGGTAAAGCCAGTCTCTCTTCCAGATAAGACGGGGCTATTAATGATTTGTGAGCGAGAACGCTTTGAAAGGATGTGGCAAGATGGGCTCCCAGTACTATAACGCTAACGATAACGTTATATATGATTTGATTGGCATTGGCATTGGGCCATTTAATTTAGGCTTGGCAGCTTTACTGACCAAAGCTCCAGAAGTTAATAGTCTTTTTTTTGAACAGCATGAGCGCTTCGATTGGCATCCTGGGATGCTGATTGAAGGGACCACCTTACAAGTCCCATTTTTAGCTGATTTAGTGAGCATGGCAGATGTGACGAGCCCATATAGTTTTTTAAATTACTTGCAATCCCATCAACGGCTTTATTCTTTTTACTTTCTAGAAAACTTTCATATTCCAAGACAAGAATACAATCATTATTGTCAATGGGTGGCTGGACAGTTGCCTCATTGTCACTTTGGGGCCAAGGTCACGGGCATTACTAAAATAAATGGCGGGTTTGAGGTTAAAGTGATGCATTATGCCACCCAGAGTGAGAAGACCTATATAGCCAAACATATTGTTGTCGGAACAGGAACAATACCTTTTGTTCCTCCAGCATTGCGGGAGCATCTCGGTAAAAGGGTTTTCCATTCTGCCGATTATCTACTGAAGAAAAAAACGACTTTAAGGGCAAAATCGATCACGGTGATTGGTTCTGGTCAGAGCGCCGCTGAGATCTTTTATAATCTCTTAGAACAACAAAATAATTATGATTACGCACTAACATGGTTGACGCGATCTAGAGGATTTTTCCCAATGGAGTATTCGAAGCTTGGGCTCGAGCATTTTTCCCCCGATTATATCGATTACTTCCAGCAGTTATCTCAACAAAAACGCGATGAGATCTTTCCAAAGCAAGACCTGTTATATAAAGGGATCAGTGTGAATACGATTGCTGCGATATACGATTTGCTGTATACGCGTTCTATCGGAGGTGTGATTCCTGCTGTCACTTTACAAGCGATGATAGAGATAGAGCGTCTCATTGCTAATGACGGCAAGTGGGAGTTACAAGGTCGGCAGTGGCAGCAAAATAAGCCGTTTAAGCACTCTACTGAAGTGGTGATATTAGGGACGGGCTATCATCCAGCCATCCCGGATTGCTTAGAAGGCTTAAAGGCTTTGATCGATTGGGATGAGCAGGGGAGATATAAGGTCGATGCTCATTACCGCTTACAGCTTACAACGCCTGCATCCCATCATGTATATATTCAAAATGGCGAATGGCACACACATGGGATTGGCGCACCTGATTTGGGGCTGGGTGCTCACAGAAATGCAATGATTATTAATGATCTGACGGAAAGAGAGCTGTATCCAGTACACAAGAAAAATGTTTTTCAAACATTTGGCGTCACCAATATGGTGAGCAAAAGGAGTGAAGCATATGTTGGTGAAAGATAGTCCTCAAGACATTCTGAGTTCCGAAGCATGGCTCAAGGTGAATCAGCGGCTTCTAGAAAAAATGATTGCTGAATTTATGTATGAAGATATGATTGCACCCACTTTAATTGAGGAAAATACGGGGTGCAGATACTATGAATTATCTTTATCAATGCACACGTATCGGTTTCACGCGATTCAGCGTTTATTTGGAAACGTTCATATCGTCGAGGGGAGCGTCATCCAATATGTTGATCAGGGGTGGCGCGTAGCGGGAAGCGCCATTCAATTTTTACTTGATAGTCAGTCGACAATTAAAATGAAACCTGAAACAACAGGCCATCTTATTAAAGAGTTACAGAACACCTTGTTTGCCGATGCTTATATTTTAGCGCATCATCATGAAAAATCTGATGATCTTGTTGCCTACGATTATGCTGATCTTGAAGGTGTGATGACGGGACATCCCTGGATTACTTATAACAAAGGGAGAATCGGGTTTAGTATTGATGACTTTTTATGTTATGCCCCTGAGGCACAGCAACGTGTGCAATTAAACTGGCTAGCTGTTCATAAAGAGAAAGCAAGCTTCCACGCGACCAGTGAGTTGTCTTATGATATGCTTATTCAATTTGAACTCGATGATAAGACGAGGGAAACCTATCGTCTTATGCTCCAACAGCGAGGTGTCCATCCTGATGATTATTATTGGCTACCTGTTCATGAATGGCAATGGAAAAATATCATTATACCCGCTTTTGCTGAAGAGATCGCCATAGGAAATATCTACTTTTTAGGGGTTGGGCCTGACGCCTATCTCCCACAACAATCGATTCGGACATTTGTTAATATGGATCAGAAACATAAACATCATATTAAGCTGCCAATGAGTATTTTAAATACTTTGGTCTATAGGGGCCTACCCGCTGAGCGTACTGTTGTTGCTCCGGAAATCACTGAATATATTAAAGATATAATGACAAAGGACGCCTTTTTAAGAGAGGAATGTCGGGTAATCCTTCCAGGGGAAGTTGCGAGTATCAATTACGGTCATCCGTATTATGAACGTTTAATGGGAGCGCCTTATCAATATCTCGAAATGCTCGGATGCATTTGGAGAGAGAGTATTTATACTTACATGGAGAAGGGGGAACAGCCTATCACCCTCGCTGCGCTATTATATGTTGATAAGGATGGTAAGCCTCTAGTGGCTAGCTTGATAGAGCAATCAGGCGTATCCGTCAATGCTTGGACAAAACAACTGTTTGATGTTATGCTCCCGCCGTTACTTCACTATCTTTATAAATATGGCACAGTATTTTCTCCTCATGGTCAGAATACCATCCTTGTATTAAAAGATGGTTTTCCCTGCAGGCTAGCGATAAAAGACTTCGTCGATGATGTCAATGTGAGCGATCAGCCATTAGAAGAATTAACGACGTTGTCTGAAAAGCTGCGAAAGGTATTAAGGAGTGAGCCCCCTGAAGGGCTATGTCAATTTTTATTTACCGGCTTGTTTGTTTGCCACTATCGTTATTTGGCGGACATTCTTGCAACCTATTATGATATGGATGAGTCGTTATTTTGGCGTCAGTTAGCTGAGACGATATTAGCTTACCAAAAAAGGTTCCCAGAATTAGCAGATCGCTTTAAACTTTTTGATCTTTTTAAGCCAACAATGACTAAGCTATGTCTTAACCGTAATCGCATGGTAGATGACGGCTATGCAGATGGCGACGATCGTCCTCATGCCAGTGAATACGGTGTGATAAAAAATGTATTAAGCCAATATGCTGGAAAATAAGAGGGGTTGGGACAGAAGTATTCAGCTCATAGAGAAGTCGAACGCATTCACAATTCCGACGCAATGCGTTCGACCTTTTGAGTGAATCATGAAGGGCTCTCATCCACTTGACTATGCAATGCGACCTCTTCCATATATGATGATGTTCTGTATCTAGACAAGGATGGGATGGCTTTGTCTATTTTAGGCAATTTATATTTAATATGACATTAACGTTAAGGTTTCTGTTAGAGGGTTAGATTGAATAATTTGCAATTGAAAGAAAATTGTATTACAATAACCCCATGTAACATAAGTATCTTAAAGGCTACATAGAAAGAGTCTTTAATTTTTTAACTTTAAATGAGAACGGTGTTTTATAATATAAAACAAATGATGGGGGTGAAAGGCTAGTCATTAGAGAAAACACAGAAGAGTGTATGTTGGTTTGAAAGCGTTTTATAGATGGGTGTTCTATCGTTTATTTGATTTTGTTCATAAGGAGGATTACCAATGAGCGAGCAGTTGAAGAGCATCATGGATGCCAAACGGGAAGATTTGTATACGCTTAAAACACATGCTCACGGCCCAAAGGGGACACTTCCGTTAACTCATGAGATGCTCATGCATTCTCCGAGCGGGAATTTATTTGGTTTAACACAAAATGTTGGTATGGGCTGGAAGCCTTCAAAGTTAACGGGTAAACAAGTGCTCATTCTTGGCACACAAGGTGGCATTCGTGCTGAGGATGGGACGCCGATTGCTTTGGGGTATCATACGGGACATTGGGAAATTGGCTTGCTGATGCGAGCGGCAGCAGAAGAAATTCGCAGTCATGGTGGTGTCCCTTTTGCTGGTTATGTAAGTGATCCCTGTGACGGACGTTCACAAGGGACAACAGGGATGTTCGATTCGCTTCCATATCGTAATGATGCTGCTGTTGTCTTGCGCCGACTCACGCGCTCGTTGCCGACTCGACATGCTGTCATGGGGGTGGCAACATGTGATAAAGGATTGCCAGCTATGATGGTGGCATTGGCGGCTATGCATGATCTTCCTTGTGTCATTGTTCCAGGGGGCGTGACGCTTCCACCAACTTATGGGGAGGATGCCGGTAAGGTGCAGACGATTGGGGTCCGCTATGCTCAGCATGAACTCTCTTTGCAAGAGGCAGCGGATTTAGGTTGCAGAGCCTGTGCGACTCCAGGGGGCGGCTGTCAGTTCCTCGGAACAGCGGGCACCGCACAGGTCGTTGCCGAGGCGCTAGGGATGTCTGTGCCTCACTCGGCTTTAGCACCCTCGGGTCAACCTATTTGGGATGAAATGAGCAGGCAATCGGCACGCGCCGCGTTGGCTCTTGAGGCACAGGGCTTCGGCATGAAGGATATATTAACCGATCAAGCCATCGAAAACGCCATGGTGATTCACGCCGCTTTTGGTGGGTCGACCAACCTGTTACTTCACATCCCCGCGATCGCCCATGCAGCAAAACGGAAGGTGCCAACGGTTCAGGAGTGGAATCGGATCAATCAAAGGGTTCCGAGACTTGTGAGTGTGCTACCGAATGGACCTGATTATCATCCAACAGTTCGAGCTTTCTTGGCTGGTGGTGTTCCGGAGGTTATGCTGCATCTTCGTCAATTAGGCTTGCTGAATGTGAAGGCTTTAACCGCAACGGGTGAAACTTTGGATACCGTTTTGGATTGGTGGGAATCATCGGAGCGTCGTTATACCGTGAGAAAGCAATTGAAGGCATTAGATGGTGTCGATCCTGATGAGGTCATTATGGGTCCTGAACGATCACGCACACGTGGATTAACTTCTACTGTTACCTTTCCAATTGGCAATATTGCTCCAGAAGGTTCAGTGATTAAATCAACGGCCATCGATCCTGAGGTTGTAGATGAAGACGGTGTCTATCGGCAAACCGGTTATGCAAAGGTATTTACGTCGGAGGAAGAGGCCATCGCTGCGATAAAAGATGGAAAAATTCATGCTGGAGATATCATGGTTTTAATCGGAAGAGGTCCTTCAGGTACGGGAATGGAAGAAACCTATCAAATTACCTCGGCCTTGAAGCACCTGTCTTATGGAAAATATGTATCTCTTATCACAGATGCACGATTTTCAGGAGTATCGACAGGAGCTTGTGTTGGGCATGTTGGCCCTGAGGCCTTAGCGGGCGGACCGATTGGGAAGCTCCGTACAGGAGATAAAATTCAAATGGTTGTCGACCGGAATAGGCTTGAGGGTAGCATCGATTTCATTGGAATAGGAGAGGAAGAATTCACCCCTGAAGAAGGAGCAAAGGTATTGGCTGAGCGGGAGCTTCATCCTGATTTGCAAGCGGACCCCAAGCTGCCAGATGATACGAGGTTGTGGGCAGAATTACAATCTGTCAGCGGTGGCATTTGGAAAGGAAGCGTTTATGATGTTGATAAAATCATTGAGGTATTGAGGGCAGGTAAAGCCGCATTAGCCGAAAAATCAGCACGTGCATAATGTCTTTCTAAATTACAAAGCTTTCGGAAACGCATTAGTAGACGAATCTTACTCTGCTCAAGATTTTAAAAGGGGGGATTCATGACAAGGCGTATAAAAGCTTTGAGTAGTCAGTCCTGCTTGCTGCCGTGCGGCATACCTCTTCCTAGTGGTAAACTAAAGATAAGAAAAATCAAACGAGAGTAAGGACTGATTCCATGCCATTGATTCAATCAGTAGATCGAGCACTGCGAATTTTAGATTTATTTGATGAATATACAACAGAGTTAAAAATTACAGAAATTAGCAGGCGGCTCGACCTGAATAAAAGCACGGCCCATTCACTACTTAAAACCTTACAACAGCATGGTTATATTGACCAAGATCATGAGACAGGAAAATATAAGCTGGGATTGAAATTATTTGAGAGAGGCAATCTGGTTGTGGGGCATTTGGATGTGCGTTCCATCGCACGACAGCATTTATTAGAACTATCGATGCAAACGGGTTACACTCTCCATTTAGTGATTTTAGATGGAAGAGAAGGTTTGTATATCGATAAGGTTGAGGGGAGCTCGGCAACGGTTGTTTATTCACGGATTGGTCGCCGCATTCCCATTCATAGTAGTGGGGTTGGCAAAGCATTGGTTGCCTTTAAAAGCCCAGCTGAATTAAGACAAATTTTAGAAGGATATGTGTATCATCGGCAAACAGAAAAAACAATAACCAACGAGCAGGATTTTTTAAAGGAGCTGGAACGTGTTCGGGAACGTGGGTATGCGATTGATCATGAGGAAAACGAACCTGGCATAACGTGTATTGCGATTCCCATACGTAACCATATGGGGGAGGTCACAGCGGCGATTAGCTTATCTATGCCGACTCCGAACATGACACCGGGAGCGTTAGAGACGCTTGTTCCTAAGATAAAGGCAGCCGGTGAAGTTATTTCACAACAATTAGGCTATCAACCTGCTCTTCGTACGTATTAACATGAAGCCGATCGCTTTTCATGATGAAAGGCTTCTAGTCATTAAAGGGAACGTAGTTTTATATTATAAAACTATCAAGGATAAAGGAGGGCATCATGAGAATCATTAGATATTTTAACGGGAATGAGCTGCCGCAATTGGCAGCGGTTACGGATGAGGACAAGATCTATGCTTTGCCCTACGAGGATTTTTTAGAACTGGTTAAAGCTGCGGAGTTTAATGAATCGACACCCTTACAACATGTACAGGATGTCATTCAAGGCGCACCGCTAATACCTAGTCCGCTTTCACAATTAGAGCTTCTTGTTCCTATAGAGGCTCAAGAAGTATGGGCGGCTGGCGTGACATATGAACGCAGCCGTGATGGCCGAAATTATGAATCTAGCACTAATCATGCAGAAGGACCTACGTTTTATGACAAGGTTTATGATGCAAAAAGGCCAGAGATTTTCTTTAAATCGACGAAGGAAAGAACGGTAGGACCTGGTGACACAGTGTTCCTTCGCAGCGATTCAACATGGCAGATCCCAGAGCCTGAACTGGGAATCGTACTGGATGATACTGGAGGGATTCTTGGCTATACCATTGGTAACGACATGAGCAGTCGGGATATAGAGGGGGAAAATCCATTGTACTTGCCACAAGCAAAGATATGGCGGCATTCCTGCGCGATTGGTCCAACCATTCGACTGGCAGAGTCTGTGGAGAATCCCTATGATCTACGAATCATCTGCCGTATTTATCGTCATGATGCGCTTGTCTTTGAAGATGCCGCTAATACCTCACAATTGAAGCGCAAACTCGATGAATTAGCGCGCTTTCTAGTAAGAGACAATGTGGTTTTTAATGGCACGATTTTATTGACGGGTACCTGTATTGTTCCTCCGAATGATTTTACATTACGAGAAGAGGATCGGATTGATATTGAGATACCTGGGATTGGTATTTTAAGCAATACGGTTAAACAACAGCAGCCGAAGTCAGCGTTAAGATAATAAAATGAACGGAAAGGGAGATTCATGATGACAGTACAAACGCAAACTACAACATATAAAAATTATATTAACGGTGAGTGGAAAGCTTCCTCTACTCAGAAGCTACTGGAATGCATTAGTCCGGCAAATCAGCATGAGTGTGTCGGGTATGTTCAGGATTCTTCTAAAGAGGACGTAGATCAAGCTGTCGAGGCTGCAACGCAAGCCAGTCAAGCGTGGCGGAAGCTCGGCGGCGTTGCAAGAGGCCAATATTTATATAAAATTGCAGAAAGCCTAGAAAAACGTCATCAGGAGATTGCAGAGACACTGACACGCGAAATGGGTAAACCTATTGCTGAGGCGAAAGGAGAGACCTCAAGAGGCATTGCGATATTACGCTATTATGCTTCAGAAGGGATGCGTAAAACGGGTGATGTGATACCCGCTTCGGATAGTCGGGCGCTGATGTATACAGACCGTGTGCCGCTTGGGGTCGTTGGCGTGATTACACCATGGAACTTTCCTGTCGCTATTCCCTTATGGAAAATGGCACCTGCCCTTATATACGGGAATACAGTTGTGTTAAAACCAGCCAGTGAAGCCGCAGTTACTGCTGCCAAGATCATAGAGTGTGTACATGAGGCTGGAGTTCCAGCAGGTGTTGTCAATATCGTCACAGGTAGAGGGTCTATAGTTGGTGATCGGCTCATTGAGCATCCTCAGGTTAAGGGGATCACCTTTACTGGGTCCAATGCGATTGGGAATGGAGTGGCGCGCAAGGCAGTCGCCAGAGGGGCGAAATATCAATTAGAAATGGGTGGGAAAAACCCAGTAATTGTAGCGGAGGATGCCGATATTGATAAGGCGGTAGCGGCAACGATCAGCGGGGGCTTTAGTTCGACTGGACAAAAATGTACGGCAACCAGTCGTGTCATTATTCATGAACGCGTTTATGAAGCCTTTAAAGCAAGGCTACTCGAAAAAACAGAGGCATTGCAGGTTGGTGATGGCTTGAATGAGGCAACAGCTATTGGCCCTAGTGTGAGTGAAGCTCAGCTCAATACGGTGCTTGCTTATATTGAAAAAGGAAAAGAGGAAGGGGCGACACTGCTTTTAGGCGGGGGGCGTCCCAAAGCTCCTGAGCTCGCTGATGGGTTCTACGTAGAACCTACCATTTTTGCAGATGTCACCTCTGATATGACCATCGGTCAAGAAGAAATTTTCGGACCGGTTTTGGCATTGATGAAGGTGTCCTCCATTGAGGAGGCGATTTCTCTTGCCAATGATATAGAGTTTGGGTTGAGCGCCTCCATCTTCACTCAAAATATTGAAAATATGTTTACATTTATTGATGATATTGATGCAGGGCTAGTGAGGGTGAATTTTGAAACAGCCGGTGTAGAATTACAAGCCCCATTTGGCGGAATGAAAGCCTCTAGCTCCGGATCACGAGAGCAAGGGGAAGCTGCCAAAGAATTCTTTACTTCTATTAAAACGGTTTTCGTTAAACCTTAAAAATAAGCAATTGAAGTGAAAGGTCGCCCTGAGAAATCCTCATTTTTTAGGCGACCTCTTTTTTGTGCTGTCGGAATTTATAAGTTGAATTCCTTATGGGTGCCCTTTTGGTTAAAGAATAGGAAATTTTGATATGTTGAAAGAGTGGATGGTGTTGATTTTCATTTTTCAGATTTTTGGCCTGCTAAAGCTAGGGTCTCCGATGCATAGGATGGGACAACGCTAAAGAGCTTTAACTATAAAAGGACGAGCATTTGCTCAAGATTGCTTATGTGTATCTAAAATGAGGTATTACAAAGGTGAGCCGGACAATAAGTCATTTAGATTTGATATTAAATATTTTGCTTTCAGCCTTTCAGGGACTGGGGCTTTATGGATTTATGTAAAGCTTTAAGAGTCATAAATTGTATGGATATAACGATATAAAAGATATATTGGACGGAGCGGTCGTTTATCCTTATCCTTGAAGCATAGCGCAAGTGCAAAGGAGGTGGGCACATATGGTAAAAGGATCAGATGTGGCTTCTTCACGAAGCATCCAAGCGGTCGCACTGATTACAGCCTTATCATTAACGGGGGACTCGATGCTATACATTGCACTGCCGGTTTATTGGAGGGAGGCGGGCTTAGACTCACTTTGGCAGGTAGGGCTCTTATTATCTATTAATCGCTTTGTGCGATTGCCATTAAACCCCATTGTGGGCTGGTGTTATCAAAAAATCTCTTTGCGAATGGGCTTGAGCTTTGCAATTATTTTGGGTTTTGTCACAACCTGCGGGTATGGTTTAATAAAAGGTATAATAGCTTGGTTAGTTTTGCGGTGCTTATGGGGATGTGCTTGGTCCTTCTTACGCATTGGCGGCCTGTCCTCTGTTGTCCATTTTTCCTTCCAACGGCATCGTGGGAAAATGATGGGGACATATAATGGACTTTATCGATTAGGGAGCTTGGTCGGCATGCTGTTAGGGGGCTTGTTCGTACCTGTTGTTGGGTTAAGAACTGTGTCCTTGGTTTTAGGCATTGCCGCTTTGTGTGGCCTTCCTCTTATTGTTCGCTTCGTACCGCCAATATCAAGAAGTCGAGCTGAGGAACCAAAGAAACAACGAGGAAATATGCTGATTTTACTGCGCAGTTTCTTTTCCATACAAGCTCTGTTAGTTATGATCAGTGGTTTTTTTGTCATCATGCTATATCAAGGTATTTTTGTCTCAACCTTGAGCTCGGCTATCGAACATTTTTATGGCAAAGAGCTGAAAGTATTCGGGTTACTGCTGACGGCAACGTTTCTCTCTGGTCTTATGCAAGCCTTACGGTGGGGATGGGAGCCTTTCTTGGCTGTTGGTGTGGGTAAATGGTCAGATGGTGCGCGGGGGAGAATTCCCATCTATGTGGTCGCACTGTTTATTGCCGCAGTGGCCATAAGTCTATTATCGATGACGCAGCCTATCATAGTATGGATAGCTATCATTTTGGTTTTTATGCTGTCAGCCACAGCGATGACCACCCTTACAGATACCTTGGCTTCAGATGTTGCGCGAACAAAAGGTGAGAATGCCGTCTCCTTCCTTACTATTTATTCCATCATCGAAGACTTGGGAGCAGCTCTAGGGCCTTTTATTGCCTATCTTCTCATTCCTCTGAAGAGCGGTTTTCAGTCTCTTTATCTAGGTGGAGCCCTCCTTTTTATTATGCTTGCTGTCTTGTGGCTTTTTCAAAAAAAGCATGGTCTGTCTTCAAAATGGGTGGGGAAACAGAGTTGTTGAATGATTAAAATAGGGTGTATAAATGGGACAAAGAAAAGAAGGATAGAATTTCTTACAACTCAATTATTAAAAAGAAATGGAAAAAGGACTATTAAGCTTTATTGAAATATTTTAAAGATAAGGTCAAGACATCATGCTTTGATCTGAACCTGAAGTATAATAATAGAAAAGGAGGCGTTTTAGGGATGGTATTTGATTTTCATACTCATCACGAACGGTGTGGGCATGCCACAGGAAGGATACAAGAGTATATTGAACAGGCGATTGCAAAGGGCTTGCAGTACATAGGCATATCGGATCATTCACCCTATTTTGCTGAAGAAGAGGATCATGCAAGACCAGGTCTTACGATGGCGAAAAGTGACTTTCCACTTTATATTGAAGAAGTGCTGCAATTAAAAGAGCGGTATAAGTCAAAGATTGAAGTGCTTCTTGGAGTGGAGTCTGACTTTTTCCCAGAGCATGCTTCTCTCTATAACACGATCTATCAACACTATCCCTTGGATTACATTATTGGGTCAGTCCATTTTGTTAATGGTAAGAGTATTTTTGATAAACAACGCTGGAAGGGGTTATCGGCAACAGATCGCTTAAGGGAAAAGGAAGATTACTATGCGCTGATCCAACAATCGGCGAAAAGCGGCATGTTTGATATATTAGGACATATTGATGCTATGAAAGGCTATTATCCCGAGTTTTCTGAGATTGAGACCGATGTTGTTGACCAGACATTGAAGGTCATAGCGGACTGTGATGTAGCGATCGAGATCAATACATCAGGTAAAAACAAAGACTGTGGTGGGTGGTATCCCTCACAGCAAATCCTTGAGCGGGCCTGTTACTATCATGTGATACCCACATTTGGTTCAGACGCCCATGTTCCGGAACGCGTGGGTGATGAATGGGAAGAGGTGCGCAACCAGTTGAAATATATCGGATTTACTGAATGGGCCATCTTTCAAAAGCGCAAGCGTATTTTGCTGCCACTTTAATTATTGAGCGGCTTTAAGCCCCGCTGCTAGCAATGAGCGGCGGGGCTTTTGTAAAGAAAAGAAATATAAAATTTTGGTCATGAGGACGGTGCGGATTTCCACTCCAGGCCGCTCGCTTTCCTCATGCCCACACGATGTGGGTAGGGTCGGCGCTCGACGCACGACCGGGGTCAACGAAAAGTGTTCTTTACTTTTTTGGTGGGGCTTGAAGTGCTAGCTTCAGCGTTCACATGGATGGGATGTTTTTAGCCGATCGTCCTTAGTGGCCTCCGCTCATTTTGGAATGGATGGTTGGGTTCCCAAAGTATTTATGAATAAAAAACCCCTGTTCCTGCGTCTACACGTATGGCTTCGAAGTCAGCTTTCTCGGAAGAACTTGAGGTTTATTCGTGAAGTAACGCTCGCCCCGTTCCCGCTGGAGTCTCGCGTCCTGTGCTCCAATCCACTTGGCCTTGCAATGAAGCCTCTTCCACATCTGCTGATGCTCCATACTAAGCAAGGACCGAGCACGCTTTTCGCCCGGTTTTCTGAGTTAATTAACCAATGTTTTCTTCGGAAGCGGTAGCTTTATGGCCATCTCCTTCACCTCTGGCTACTTCTTCTGCGGGCTTTTCATCACCTATTTCAAATTTGATGACTTCTTGTTCTAAAACAAGTGAGATGTCCTGAAGAGATAAGGCGGCTTGATTGACGGTTTCAATGGCTGAGGTTTGACTTTCACTAGCGGCAGCTGCCTGTTCTGTACTTGCGGCGGTTTCCTCAGAAATGGTGCTAATCTCCTCAAGCTTTGTTGCCAACTCTGTATTTGCCGTTGAAACATTAGTGATGGCCGTTTGGATATTAGTAATCCCTTGATTAATAGAATCGACATTCTCGTCGATAGCGTCAAAAGCACCCTTTGTCTGTTTGACATTATGGTCCTGTTGACCTAAAGAATGATTCAATTGATTGGCCCGCTCGGTAATATCATTAAGCTGTGAGATCATATGATGAATCACCTGTTCGATTGTGTTTGTTTCTTTTTTAGAGCGTTCGGCCAGCTTACGAATCTCATGGGAGACGACAGCAAAACCGTATCCCACTTCACCTGCACGGGCAGATTCGATGGCTGCGTTCAGTGCCAGTAAGTCAGTGTTGCTTGAAATATCTTTCATAACTTTTAATATACCAACGATTTCACTGGATTGTTTGGAAATCTCTTGAATATCGATGATCAGATGCTTAGCGATATCTAAAAACTGTGCGGAATCTTCCTGAAGGACTGCAACGACTTTAAGCCCTTGTTGATGTGCGTGTTGGGCCTTGTCGGATTGCTCTGTCATTCTGTTGGTTATTGCTGTTGTTTCAGTAATGGCATCTGTTACTTTGTTCAATAGTTCAATACTCTCTTGTAAGTGTAAGACCTGATGCTGGGCCCCTTCAGTGACCTGTTCAATCGTTTGATGAATGCCGAGCGATTGCGCTGTTGTTTCTTCTGACACGGCAGTTAGGTTTTGTGAAGCTGAGGAAAGCTCGGAGGCGGCACCGTTTACTTTATGTATCATCTGACGGACGCTTTCGGCCATTTTGTTGAAGGTAATACCGAGCTGCGAAAACTCATCCTCCCCCTCAATAGCAACACGATGATTTAATTTGCCATCACCGATGCGCATCGCCCCTTCTTTTAAGGTTTGTATCGATCGTATAATGGATTTATATAACCATCCGCCAAATAGTCCAATAATGATTAATATCACAAGACCCAATACCAGCATGCTAACAAACAATAGTGTTTGAGTGGACGACTGTTTGTTGTATAATTGATTTCTCCTTTGGTTAAGTCGTTGCACCGTTTGATCGACTTCATGAATGACAGTTGAACCAATGGTGTTAAAATTCTTTATGGTGCTCGTTTGCTCCTGATAAAGCTGATTTAATTGTTGAAGGCCTTGAAGAAACTGTGTCGAATTAGACTTATATTTATCTAATGTCGCGTCTTTAAGGTGCTGCTTGGCAACCCCATCCATGGCTTGAATATCTTTAGGCAGGGTTGCGATATATTGAGGAAGCGGATTGCTCATAAAGCGCATCTTAGCTGACTCGATTTGTAACCATGGAGTATTAAGCACAGTAACATTCATAGATGAAAGGATATCCTGGATGGCCAGTTCGCTGTTAGCGATTTGACCTAAGATTCCTTCCGTATCAGAATAGCCAATCGTTGTCTTTGTCTTTTTTAGTTGGTTAAACGCCTTTGAATAAGATTGAATGCCCTTTTCAATCGTTTGAGTATCCTGGTTTATTCCAATGTTCAGTGCATGAAGGGCTTTTACATCGTGTTCTAGCTGTTTGATATTATCCGTAACCGTCTTCTCTTGACCGTGACTTGGATCATAGATAAAAATCTGATCATTTTTTCTAGCACTCTCCATGTCCTGACTAATCGCTTGGGCTTGGTAGACCCCTTCATTAATCGCCTTCACCTTATTGTTCAATCGATTTTCTGTTAAGGTGGCATACCCCATAAAGCTTGAAAGAATAACGATACCTATTAAGCTTGATAAAAGAATGACTGCTACTTTTCTTCGCACTGTCCAATTCACGAAGTGCTCCCCCTTGTATAACAGATCTGTAAATTTTTCTGAAATCACCCACCTTATATTTTCGAATAAATCAAAAGCAAATGGTGAAAATCCATCAAATGTTTACAAAAGCTTTACTAGATCTTAATACAAGTGAAAGAGGCGTTTCCAAAGCAATTGCTGAAGGTGTAGATAGAGTCTTCTCTATGAGATTAAGTATATGAACTTGATAATAGAATAAAAAATCGAACAACCCCATCCGACTGCAATCTCATAAAACACGAATGAAGTGTTCGATTTCTATTAATCTAAAATTCTTTTGGCTCAATCTTAAGCCGAGAGTTGTTTTTGATTGAGCTGCCGGCGTTCTTTTATTAAGATGCCTCCAATTAAGCCGAGCAATGAAAAAACAATCGGGATTAGAAAGCTATAGTGGTAGCCGCTTTTACTGGCTTCGGGAAAGGCGTCGAGTACCTTTCCGAAAACACTTGGCAATAATACAGCGCTAAGAAAGCCTCCTGTATTGGCGAAGCCTGAGATGACGCCGACTTCTTTTATATGAAAGGAATGGCGAACGACGGCAAAGGTTAACGCACTAGCCCCGTTGCCATAACCAATAACTAAAAAGAGTAGGATGAACAAAAAGAAGGGCGGCTTACCATTCATTAGAAAAAAGCATAACCAGCTCAAAAAAACGACACAGTGAACAATGAGATACGGGCGTTTAATCGAACCAAGTTTGTTAGAGAGCCAACTGGTTAGCGGCGCGCCGATAATTGCTCCGAATAAACCGATCATAACAAATTGGCTTGCGCTCGATCGTGACATGCCATAGATATGCATGCCATAAGGGATCGCCCAAGAGCCGATAAAGCCAACATATGTCCCGACAAGACCAAAGTGGCATAAAAAGGTGGCCCATGCCTGTCGTTCTCGAATCATTCGATACAAGAGCTTCCCTGTTTTTTCGTGCTCGTAAGGCATTTTATCGGAGTTAGAGTGTGAATCACTGGGGGCTTTTATGAACCGTTTAGGCAATTTAATTAGGATGAAATAGAGTAGAATGCCACAGAGGCAAAGAATAATACCGATTGAAAAAAACGGCAAACGCCAGCCGGATAAAGCAATCCATGCTGAAAATGGGACTGTTGCTAGTAGAAATCCCGCACTTCCGCTCATGCCAGCAAAACCTAATAAACTAACAAACTCTTGGACTTTGAACCACTGACTTAAAATAAGAACGAGATTGACCCATATGGTTGCATCTCCTATGCCTACAAGCAGCCTAGCCATCATCATGATAGATTCATTGGGGGATAGACTATAAATGACAGTCCCGATACCATTTAATAATGTACCACTGATGAGAAAAAGATTAGGACCAAAGCGGTCGGATAGCACACCGATAGGCACCTGCAAACAAGCATAGGCTAAAAATTGTACGCTTGCTAATAGACCTATGGCTGAGGCAGTAACATGAAAAGTGCTCATCAAATGATCGGTAATTAATCCGGGAGCGGTCCTTTGACTCACAATAAAACAATAGGTTAATAAAACCGTGGTAAATACGATCCACCGATAACGACTCGTTTGCTTTTCCACTTCAACACGTCTCCTGATGCCTTAAATTTTTATCCTCATATTATACTCCTTTCACCCCTTTATTTAAATGAAGACTTAAAAAAAGAGTCAGAAGTCTGACAAACGAAGGGCTTAAAAGTAGCAGAGGGGTTCAGGGCTGGATTCAACATGTATACATTACGAAGGCAATGACAAACAACAAAGCACAGAAATACCCCACTAAGATAAATAAAGGTGATGGGTCGTAAGGTGTGAGAGATTCGAAACACTTTAAAATCGTGTGTTAACACCATCACATCCATGTGACAAAGCCAAAGCTAGTATAGCCTGCACGTCGGAGATCGTGCCCGCCAAAGAAAAGCATCCTCCTGGAGCGGAAATCATACAACAGTATTCGGGTTTAATCAGCACGATGTCTAAATAAGAGATCAAAAAAATAACTTGTTTCGAACAGCTTTCATTCGAAACAAGCATTAATGTTTATGGCCTTTTGTTCTCTGTGTGGGAGGGACAGGTAATCACATGGTCATCGATCATACCAATGGCTTGTAAGTAGGAGTAGATAATCACCGGTCCAACAAATTTAAAACCGCGCTTCTTCAAATCTTTACTAATCTTTTCTGAAAGAGCGTCTTGTGCTGGCATTTGTGTCACGCTTGTCCAATGATTAATAATCGGTTTAAAATCAGTGAACTGCCACATATAATTAGAAAAACTCCCGAAGTCTTCTTGTATCTTCTGAACACTAATAGCGTTACTGCGGACTGCCTTGACCTTTAAACGATTGCGAATGATTTCACCTGTGGATAAAATCTCATCAAGCTCCGCATCAGATAATGCAGCGCACTGATCGATATCGAAATGACGGAAGGCCTTTCTATATCCCTCCCTTTTTTTGAGTATAGTAATCCACGAGAGTCCTGCTTGAGCACCTTCGAGATTAAGCATCTCGAATAAATAGGTATCGTCATGGCTGGGAACGCCCCATTCCTGATCATGATAAGTCATCATAATGGGATCAGATTGTGCCCAAGAACACCCTGATTCCTGTGACATGTTTTCAACCTCCTTTTGATCAATCGGGTTAAGAGAGCTGAGCGGTTGGTCTAACAATAATTTCATTAACCGATGTGTCTGCGGGTTCTCCAATAGTAAAGGCAATCGCTCGTGCGATGCTTATCGGGGAAATCGCACAGTCATACATTTTGTCGGTCGCCTCCTTAATAGCTGGGCTACTAATATGATCAGCTAACTCTGAATGTGTTAGACCGGGTGATACAATTGTAGCACGAATATTAGAATAGGGGGATTCCTCCTGATGCAAGCCTTCCATAATGGCCCGCACTGCAAATTTGGTGGCGCTGTATACTGATGAAGTAGCACTCGCTTGATAGCCAGCGACTGAAGAGAGCGTGACAAACTGCAAGAGAATTAGCGGAAAGATTTGAGGTGCCGGTACGAACGGTTTATCGTGATATCGATACACTGACGGAATCAGTTATTCCTATTTATACGTCTAAGGGGAGAGGCGGAGGGATTACATTGATGGAGCATTTTATCTTAAATAAATCATTGTTATTAGAAAAAGAGCAGGATGAAATTTTATTTTCTCTTCAGAGCTTGTCGGCCACAAATTATCCGCAAATTGATGATATATTACTTAAAATGAGTACGCTGTTTCAAAAAAAGTGACACCAGGTGGATCGAAGTTGATTTTTCAGCATGGGGAAGCGATGTGAAGAAAAAACAATACTTTAACCTAGACTATTCATAGAAGTTCCCAAAACACAGTAAAAAGGCTTATCTATCAAGTGGTTTATTCTGTATTTCAACGCATCAAATAAATGAAAAAAGAATCCGTTTCTGATAAGGTTAAATCACCACAAAATAACCACCGGAAAGGATTCTTATATTGGCTCCTTTACCGCAAATCACGCTTGATTTCAATCGCCAAATGAAATTGTCAAATGATGGAGGATTACTTTCCTCCGATACAGGTGAGTTCATTTTCCAAGAATGCGACGAAAAAGTGGATTTCTCCCAAACTTTGATTCAACATCTCAAACTAAAGGATGAAAGGCATTACTTTGTTCACTCGAATGAAGTCCAACGCCATTTTACAAAGTCTCGCAAAAGAGCTACACCCTAACTCAATGCCATCCGATGTATCAAAGACGGAAATGCATTATGAAAAGATGGACTATCAAGCGCGGTCATGGGTGAAACCGCGAAAGGTGATTGTCCAATCCGTTCGGCCGGCTGGAGAATTGTTTTTCACCCATTCTTTCTTTGTGACAAACCTGATGGATGCTTTTTCACCAAAGGCTATCGTCCGCGCTTATCAGAAAAGAGGAAAGATGGAAAATTACATCAAGGAAGTAAAAAATGGTTTTAACTTTGATAGAATGTGCAGCCATTCCTTCCAAGTTAATGAGGTAAGAATGCTGCTTAAGCCTGCTGGCGTACAACCTAACGAACTGGCTTCGTACACTTTCCAGAGGGACAAAAGAATATGCCAATCCAACCCATACGTACAAAGATCATTAAAGTGGCCAGCAAATGAGTAAAGTCAGGGCGATCTTTGTACTTCAAATGTTCTTCCAGTTTCTTGTATCAAGCATTTTTTTGGGACATACTACAGCGCATTCAAAGGCTAAAAATCGAGTGATTGGAGCGTATGGCGGGAGACTCCTGCGGGAACAGCACGCGTCCGAAGACCCCGCAGGAAGTGTCTTTCTTCCGAGGAGGCTGAGGCCGTGCCCGTGGAAAGCGAGTGCCGGGAGCGGAAATCACCTACCCATGCTATACCCAATTTCAACATTTATTTTCGCGCCAAGGGAAAAGTATGCCCAAAAACAGGTCATTTTGTGGAGAGTGACCGTTTTAATTCCTCAATCGGAGACAATTCCAACATAATTTCCATAAAAGGGGCATGGAAAATTTAGCTTTGATCCCAGATCTCGTTTTCTCCCGAAGTATGAATAAATCAGGTTTAATTTATTTAAACAAGCTATTCTGAATCAGCAGGTCATTATGTTTGACTATATCAATTCAAATAATGAAAAAAGCACGCGTCGTGTGCTGCCTGTAAAAAAGTTATTTAAGGATAAAGCTTGGTATTTAGATGGCTATTGCTTGGACAAACAAGCGGATCGATTATTTAAAATCAATCGGATGTCTAATTTATTAGAAACAAGTGAAGCGCTGGAGTGAGTAGACCATTGTGAACGCTCATTTCTCTCAAATTATGAGGCCAATCTGAGAACTAGCATACCATTAAAACTAAGAATCAGCGAAGCTGTCGCTTATCGTGTCTACGATGAGTTCGAGGAAGCAGATGTTTCCCAGGAAAAAGAGGGATACTGTATTGTTGAGACCTCGCTGCAAGAAGGAGAATGGTTATATAGTTATCTGTTATCCTATGGTGCTGCGTTAGAAGTTTTGGAGCCTAGCGATGTTAGGGAAGAGCTTATGAAAAGAATTCAAAGCATGCTAGGCGTCTGTCGGAAAAATCAATAAATAGATTAAGTGTATCGACTTAGAACGGACGTTCCAAGTCGATTAAAAATGATTTAACTAGATGTCTTTTAGCTTTCTCCATAGTGTTGCCCGACTAATCCCCAATGCTTTTGCCGCTAATTCTTTATTCCCACCAACAGCGTTCAATTTATTTAAGATTGCCTGCTTTTCAATAGCCTCTAGTGTCCCTTCTGGAAGTGCTGTTGTATCTACAGGCGAGTTAGGCACTTTAGTGCTATGCTGTAATTCCTCAATGATTTCCGCAAAAATAGCCTCCTGAGAAATATCTGCGTTGAAAAGGACAACGAGTCGTTCCAAAATGTTTTCAAGCTCGCGAATATTTCCCGGCCAATGATAATGGCTTAATGCAGTCATAAAATGATCGGGTAGGTGTGGCGGCTCGCATTGATAGCGCAAGCTGACTCTTTTGAGTAATGTGGCAATGAGATCAGGCAGATCCTCCTCGCGCTCCCGAAGAGGGGGAAGCGCTATTCTTAAAATATTGAGACGATAAAAAAGGTCAGCTCGGAATCTCCCAGCACTAATATCTGCTTCCAAGTCCCTGTGTGTTGCGGCGATAATACGCACATCAACGGGAATAATCGAGCTACCACCGATACGTCTAATTTCACGTTCTTGTATCACTCGCAAAAGGCGTGTTTGTAATTCTGGAGGGATTTCTCCGATCTCATCAAGGAAAATTGTCCCGGTATGAGCCAATTCGAAAAAGCCAGCCTTACCATTGCGGTCTGCTCCTGTAAAAGCACCTGCCTCATAACCAAATAATTCGCTTTCAAGCAAGTGACTTGGAAGGGCCCCACAGTTAATCGGTACGAATGGTCGATTGTGTCGGGGACTAAGATTGTGGATGCTTTGTGCAACAAGCTCTTTTCCTGTTCCAGTTTCGCCGATCAGTAAAACAGTAGAGTCTGTATCGCTGAAATGTTTAATTTTTTGAATGACGTTTTTCATGTTCGGCGCGTGAGCAACCATATCATTCAGATGGTGTTTGGTGACAAATCCAGTATGATTAAGCTTTCTACGAATGCTTTGCTCAAGGTTTTGGATGTGGGTGATATCTTGCATGGTGATGACGCTTCCATTTCTATCGCCATTAACTGTAATTGTCCGTTTTGAAACCGATAGAATAAAGTCTCGGATGCGTACGATTTCTCCATTGAATTCTTGGGCTCTTTCCACAAGCTTGCAAAGCCCTGATTCATGTTTTAGAACATCCTTGATCGGATGATTGATAATGTGTGTGCGTTCTTTTTGAAGAAAATAGGATGCACGATTATTTGCTAGGAGCACTTGTCTGTCATTGGTAATAATTAGGATGCCGTCCTGGGCCGTTTCAAGCACCATGCGAAACTGTTCGCTATGCATACGTTCCTGATAGCGGGCTTGAACGAGATGTTCAGCCATCTCAATGGACTCCTTGACGCTTTCTCGAGAGGGCATCAATTTAATGCCAGGTAAACCAAATTGTCGCGCATAATCGACGGACATGCCGTCTCCCACAATAAACTCCATTTGATCGGAGATGGCATGCTGCACTTGTATATCTAAATCTTGTTCATAAGAAAAGACCGGATAAATTTGAATGTCAATATAAGTACCAAGCTCACGATAATCACAGATAATGTTTTCAACACCAATGAGTCCAATTTTTTCGTACCTTGTCTTAAGTGAATGGACTGTTCTCAAAATGTCGAGTACAGTCATTTTCACTTCAACAACAGGGATGTCTACAGTTTGATTGAGCAAGGTGGCTTGTCCACCACGTGTAATGATTACCTCTGCTCCAAGGGCTTCTTCTTTTTTGGCAATAGGAACCGTTTCTTCAAAAGAAAAGTCGCGATCATCCTTTGGTGCATACAGCTTAAATGGTTTATTTTCAATGAAAGGACGTACTTTGTCAGCAAATTCCTTTGAAGGGGCAATAATGACGATTTTACTCATGACTCATCCTCCTAAAACTATCATGGATGTTTAAAAATGAAACTTGTGTTTTAAAATGCAACGTTATAAAGGTATTCTACAGCTTTTCCTGTTTTTTTTCAAAAATAAGAGAAATGAAAGCGATTCAAAAGAATAGCGCTTTCTTAAAGGGTTTGAAATAAATTTGGATAAAAAATTATCGAGTTTAATAAGTTGGCACGCTTCTTGCATGTTGTAGAGTGAGAAAGGGGGAATAGAGCGGTGACAGATCAACTGACGATTACTCAACAGCTTATCAATACAGGTAAATATCTACTCGATAATCAGCTGGCTTGGGGAACATCCGGAAATATTAGTGCACGTGTGAATGCGCAAGAGATGCTGATCACAGCATCGGGCACGGAAATGGGCAACCTCCAGCAGAATGACTTTTCTTTATATAACTTTGAGACAAGTTCATGGGAAGGCAGTAGAAAGCCTTCAAAAGAAGTGCCCATGCATCAAGGGATATATCAAGAGCGCAGTGATGCACATGTCGTTCTTCATTCATCACCGTTTTATACGACTCTAATGGCTTCGAGTGAAGAGGCACTCGTCTCCGAGTTATTCGTTGAAACGATGTACTATTTAGAAGATGTTGTCTATGTGAATTATTATCATCCTGGGACAGCCGAGTTAGGGGAGGCTGTACGCGAGCAAGCCAAAAAGGGGCATGTGATCATGCTGAAGAATCACGGTGTCATTTTATTTGATGATTCCTTTGGCGACGCTATCATGCGCCTAGAAACACTTGAGCTGGCATCTAAGATGATCATTACGGCCAAATCAGCAGGCATTCAGCTTACGAAGATACCCGATCTGGTTGTCCAGGATTTTCTAGAAAGCGCAAGATATAAGCCGAGAAAACGCATTTACAAAGATTGAGCGCTAAACGCGCGTCATCAATAATCAGCAAGATATTCATAAAAAGGGAAGTGGAGTTCATGAAGGCAGTCATGATTGAAAGTCCTTATAACGTTATCGTTAAAGAGGTGGAAAATGCTCCTCTAGAAGATAATGAAGTCAGAATTCAGGTGAAAGCAGCAGGCATTTGTGGGTCGGATATTCATGCTTACAAAGGCCTTCATCCTTTTCGTGTGCCTCCGGTAATCATTGGACATGAAGTGTCAGGTGAAGTCATCGAGGTTGGAGCCGCTGTGACACGAGTAAAATTAGGCGATAAGGTAGCTGTTGAGCCTCAGGTTGGTTGCGGTAAATGTGAGGCTTGTCTTCAAGGCAGAATCAACTACTGTGATAACCGCAAAGCGCCAGGGATTGGAAAATGGTATGGCACGATGGCAGAAAACTTTGTCGCGCCAGAAGAGGTTGTCTTTGCTTTACCTCCTGAATTAGATTATCAGCAAGGTGCACTTGTAGAACCGCTTGCTGTTGCTGTCCATGCTGTACGGAGAGCGGGGATAGAAGTTGGAGACAAAGTGGCTGTGCTTGGTGCGGGTCCAATCGGACTTTTAACGATTGCTGTAGCTAAAGAAGCTGGGGCAACAACCATTTTAGCAACAGACGTATTGGATTATTGTTTGGACACTGCGCAGACACTTGGTGCGACCCATACCATCAATATCAAAGATAAGAGAGATTGGGTGGAGCCCGCTAAAGACGATATTGGAGGAAGCTTTGATAAGGTACTTATCGCAGCAGGCGTCCCTGGTATCGTCAATCAAGCCCTCTCTCTGGTTAAAAAGGGCGGCAGAATTGTTACGATTGCCATGTTCCATGGTGAACAATCAATCGATATTATGCAGCTTCAAGGTCAGGAGAAGGAGTTAGTAGGTTGCTTTTGTTATACACGTGTTGACACGATATCGGCTGTGGATTTACTTGCAGCTGGACGGATTAAGTCTGATGCTTTGATCACCCATGTCTTACCGTATTCCCAAGCAGCAAATGGCTTCAGAATGGTTGAACAAAAAGAGGATCATTCATTAAAAGTTCTGGTCACTTTCTAATGCAGGATATAATCATTCTTTATGTTACTTTATGGATCGATAGGGGGATTCCATGACGACACAAGAAGTACGAGCAACCTATTTAATTGAGACACCTTTTACTTTGGAATATGCGGCAACTGTCATGGCAGGTGAGCAATCGACTGGAACCTTCGTTTCTGTACCGGGTGAGACCGATCACTTAAAAGCCATGCATGCTGCGAAAATTGTGAGTATTAAGCAACTGGAGTCGGCCCCGTATCCATCGTTGCCAGGGTATAAAGCTCCAGAAGTTACTGGGAAGGACAACGTCCACTTTCAACGTGGGGAGGTTACACTTTCCTTTCCTTATCATAATTTTGGTCCTTCCTTGCCCAATCTGCTTGCCGCTATTGCAGGCAACTTGTATGAGCTGCACGAGGTGTCAGGTGTCCGCTTAATAGATATTGCCTTGCCAAAAGCTTTTATGGACACCTATCGAGGCCCGCAATTTGGTATTGAAGGGACACGACGTTTGACAAACGTCTTTGAAAGGCCTTTAATTGGTACGATTATTAAGCCGAGTATTGGATTATCAATCACGGAATTACGGAAGCTTGTCCGACGCCTTGCCCACTCTGGCATCGATTTTATTAAAGATGATGAGCTCAATGGCAATCCCCCTTTTGCTCCTCTTAAGGAGCGGGTGGTAGCGGTTATGGATGAGATTGAAAGAGCCGCTGATAAGACGGGTAAAAAAGTCATGTATGCCTTTAATATCACAGGAGATATTGATGAATTGCGGGCAAATCATGATATTGTTGTTGAAGCGGGTGGCAACTGTGTGATGGTCAGTGTGAATAGTATTGGTCTTGCAGGTGTTGCTTATCTTAGGAAGCATGCGCAAGTTCCAATCCATGGGCATCGCAATCAATGGGGGGCGATGACACGGCATCCACTGCTTGGCATGAGCTTCACCGTTTATCAAAAATTATGTCGGTTGGCAGGTGTCGATCATCTTCATACCAACGGGTTAGCGAATAAGTTTTATGAATCCGATGCTTCTGTCATTCAATCCGTTCAGGATTGTCTAACGCCGATGTATGGTAAGGATACTTTGCTGCCAGTTCTGTCATCAGGCCAATGGGCGGGGGTGGCGGATGCATCTTATAAGTCGATGCAAACCATCGATCTCTTGCATTTAGCTGGAGGGGGCATCATGGCGCACCCAAGCGGCATCACAGCAGGCGTTGCCAGTATGCAGCAAGGGTGGGAAGCGGCTTTGAAAGGTGTAAGTATAGCAGAGTACGCTAAGAATCATCAAGAGCTTGCCGAGGCCATACAAAAATTTGGATAAAGTGTTTGAATTCTATATGTTTAAATAATGGGGGTTATAGGGATGCAAAAAGTAAAGCATGATAAGTCGGGGAGCCTAGAGAGGCGCTCGCGATTGCAAATACCAGGGCTACGCTGGTGGATGTTCAGTTTCTTTATTCTAATCATGATCATTAATTATATTGATAGATCTTCTATTTCGATTGCAATGCCTTTAATTAGTAAAGATCTGCATATTGGTCCAGCATTAACAGGAATTATTTTAAGCTCATTTGGATGGACCTATGCTATTATGCAGCTACCAGGTGGCTGGTTGGTTGACCGTTTAAAGCCACGTAAAATTGTATCTGGGAGTTTAATTGGTTGGGGTATTATTGAAGGGCTTACAGGGATTGCTACCGGTGTCGGCTCATTGATAGGAATGCGAATGTTTTTAGGCGTTTTTGAGGGGCCTGTCCAAAATGGTATGAACTCTTCTCTCATTCGCTGGTTGCGTAAGAGTGAGCATGCGCGCGGCAGTACATTGGTTGATGGTGGCGGTCCTTTAGGAACAGCCTTTGGTGGCCTTGTTGTAACGGGTCTAATTGTGTGGCTAGGGACATGGCGCATCGCTTTTGGTGTGATCGGTTTAATTACAGTTATTTTTGGTCTTATTGCCTGGTGGTTCATGCGGGATAATCCTAAGGACCATCCAATGATTACTGAGAAGGAAACAAAGTATCTTGAAGAAGAGGCGACTGAAAAGACAGTAGCGGCTGAAAAAACTACTGCGAGTACACCCATTAAGAGCTTTTTACATCTTAGTCCTTGGATGCTACTTTTAGCCTTTTTCGGTTATGATGCTGTGCTTTATGGTCTATTAACTTGGGCGCCTTCATACGTCAGTAATGAACAGCATGTCTCGTTTTCGATGACCGGGGTTTGGACATTTGTCATTTTCGGTGCAGGATTTGTTGGCGAGCTTTTTGCTGGCCAAGTGGCTGATCGCTGGATTCGTTCTGGAACCTCCGTCAATATTGTCATGCGTTCGATGCTTGGCTTTGCGGGATTGGGAGTAGCTGCAGCTATTATCCTTGTGAACTTTGTCTCATCAACAAGCTCAGCGATTTTGTTAATCAGCCTAGCAAACTTTTTCCTTCGTTGGGGAGGCCTATATTGGGCTGTGCCGGCTAGACTTGTTGCTAAAGAGCATGTTGGGCAGCTGAGTGGGGCGATGAACTTTGCTGGAAACGTGGGCGGTATTATTACACCGATTTTAATTGGGTTTATCGTGCAATCTACTGGTAGCTATGTAAGCGTTTTTGTTACTTTTGCCATTGCTGGATTGATAATGGCAATTTCGTCAATCTTGATTAACTATTCACGTAAATTAACGGCGTAAAGTTGGGGGGCAGAGTAGAGAATGCAACAAGGTGAACGAACACAAGACAATCAGCTGGTGCTCTCCTTTTATGGAGATGATTTTACAGGTTCAACGGATGCGATGGAATCGCTCACGATTAATGGGTTACCGACGGTGCTTTTTTTGGATGTACCGAGCCAATCGATGCTTGAGCGCTTCCCGCATGTTAAATGTATAGGGATAGCTGGGGACAGTCGAGTGATGAGTCCGGAACAGATGCAGGCAGAGCTTCCCGATATTTTTAAAAGGCTAAAGGAATTGAGAAGTCACTTTGTCCATTATAAAGTATGCTCAACCTTTGATTCCTCAAAAGATATAGGGAATATCGCAACGGTTGTCAATATATCTAAAGACATTTTTGGCGAGCTGTCTTGGGTGCCCGTTCTCGTTGCCGCTCCTGATTTGCAGCGCTATACAGTGTTTGGCAATCATTTTGCCGCCATGAACGGAGAAACCTATCGTTTGGATAGACACCCGACCATGTCGCATCACCCGATCACACCTATGTCGGAGGCGGATTTACGAGAGGTGTTAAAGGAACAAGGGGCAAAAGAGACAGCGGGAATTAATCTTGTGGAATTACAGCAACCCCTTGATGCGTTATTTCAAACACTGAATGTTAAGCTGTCGAAACAGCCGGAGGTCGTTTTGTTTGATAGTGCAAGTAAGGCTGATGTTGAGAAGGTCGGGCTGTTATTGGAAAAGGTTCGAGAGCCTAAGGAGCCGCTATTTCTCATTGGCTCATCGGGTGTGGGGCATGCGATTTCCGCTGTTGCGAAGGATAAACAGGCGATGGCTAGTCAGTCACCTGTAAAGCCTACAAAAAGAGACAGATTGCTTGTGGTATCCGGCAGCTGTTCGCCAGTTACGCAAAAACAGCTGGAGTGGGCGATGAATCACGGCTTTGAAGGGATTCATCTTACTCTTGAAGAGGTGATGGCTGCTAAGAAGGATGAGCAAGCGAAACGGCAGCTTGTAGAGAAAGCGTGCCAAACCATTCGGGACGGGAAGGACCTTGTGATGTTTACTGCTTTGGGACCGGATGATCCCAGCATTGCTCGGAACCAACAAAAAATGCTGGAAAATGGTCTACCCATTTCAGAAACAAGCAAGATTCTCGGCTCCTATTTAGGAGAATTAGCGAAATTAGTGATTCAAGAAACAGGCATTGAACGCCTAGTGGTTGCTGGTGGCGATACCTCTAGCTATGCAACGAAGGAGTTAGGGATTTATGCACTAGAGATGATCACATCCATTTCTCCAGGCGCCCCTTTATGTCGCTGCTACTCAGATGACGACTCCATTGATGGATTAGAATTGGCGCTAAAAGGTGGACAGTTTGGTCAAGACGATTATTTTGCAGAGGTTAAAGACATTTAAAGGCTTATATAACCCCCATGGAGAACGTGGACCGTCTCTATGGGGGTTTTTGTTTAGGTCAAATCTAGCTAAGTCATTATTACAGTGCGTCTTTTCATCGGCATCTTGCAGAAGCTCCTTGGATTTTACCGTGTTTGTCAATGATCAAGTTGTCTATAGCTGTCGTCTTGTTCGTCTCGGCATTCGAGACGGAAGAGCCGGGATAAATACGATAATTGTTGACAGGTGTGCTTACACATTTTAGGTGAAAGGAGAATGACTGTGTGAGAGAGTCCTATGTTCTCTCCTTTAATCTTTTTTTCTGTATCTTCTTGTGTTTTTAGAAACTTTTTTGTAAACTAAGAGCAAAGCTATTTTGCATGACAAGATAGCTGATTTTTAGAACTAGTATCTTGTTATACATGATAGGTAAGGAATGCATATAAATGGCGATGAGAAGTCAGTTATTAAAAGGGATATTAGAGGGATGCATCTTATCCATTATTCACAAAGAAAGTGTTTACGGATATGAGCTGTCACAAAAGCTCCAAGCCTTCGGTCTCAATGATGTCAGTGAAGGGTCTATTTATCCTATTCTGCTCCGCCTGCAAAAGGAGCAGTTCATCGAAGGGGAAATGAGGCCTTCGCTAACTGGTCCTAAGCGAAAGTATTATAAAACGACAGAAAAAGGTTTAGAGGCTTTAATCGCCTTTCAGCAAGAATGGAACAGCATTCAAAAACCCGTGGAAACCATTATTAATTGGGGGTTAAACTAATGCATGCGAAACAATTAATCGAAGAAAATAACCTTAAGCGAAATCAATTGACAGAGGAAAATGAGAAGTACTATGAGGATATGCTCATATATATCCGTACCCATCTCTTCATTTCTGAACAACAGACCGAAGAATTAGTCATGGAATTATTGGATCATTTAATTGAAGCTCAAGAAGCCGGTAAGTCAGCCCAAGACGTGTTTGGTGACGACCCGAAAACTTATTGTGATGACATGATTAAACATTTACCTAAAGAAAAAGGAAAAAATGCAGCTGTTTTTATAGGCTACTTAAACCTTCAGTTTCTCGGTTTTTCCGCATTAGCAAGTGGAGCTGTCACCATCATCGCAAGCTTTTTTACACAAGTGAATCCTTCAATCGCCATTGGCTCTTCTCTTCTTACTTTCATCATTGATATAGGTGTGATTTTCGCTACCATTGCCTTCATTTTTATGTGGATCAGGCGCTCTATGTTCAAAAGGTCGAATAAGATAAAAGCCGGTATCGTCATCGGAAGTCTCAGTGCTTTAACAATGGCTATCTTTATTTTCGTTCCCAGACTCATGCCTTCCTTCGGCTATCGGATTGAAATCGGAGGATACGAGTATCTTCTTGCTGGTCTGGTCATTCTGGTTATTTCTAAAATCATCAATCGAAAATTTCACATAACTAAATAAGGATGCCCTCATAGGGAATCAGTAAACATCTAAAAGAGGGGGAGAAAAAACGAAAAGAAATTACCCCCTCATACCGAACGATAAGTAGCCAGGGAAACGGGAAGTGTAATGAAAATACGGAGACTCTTACGGAAACGGGGCGAGGGTGACTTCACGAATAAACGACGCGTTGTTCCGAGGAAGCTGACGACAAAGCAAGTCTAGCAGACGCAGGAACAGGCGTTTCTTAGTCTAAGCCTCTTACATTTTCAAGGACCTTCGACTAAAAGCATCACATCCATGTGACAACATTGAAGCTAGCGTATCCTGCGCGTCTGAGGCGGTGTCCGTGGAAAACGAAGTATTTTGACGGAGTGCTTCATGACTCATTCAAAATCGAAACGCATCCCTTCAAAGTAGTGAATGCGTTCGGATTCTCTATGAGCTGAATACTTCTGTTCCAGCTCCTTCCTTTTTTAACTAAAACACTTTTTCAGCCTCTAATTCAAGCCATTCATCACTGGCGTTGAAGCCAAATTTTTCATAGACTGGTCTACCTAATTTAGAAGCGCTAAGCCATATTTTCATAACACCTAAGGCTTTCGCTTCCTCAACTAATTTTGTGAGAAGTCGAGTGGCGATGCCATTTCCACGATACTCTTCTTTTGTATACATATTTGTAACATAAGCCTTTTTACCACTTTTATTGGTATAAGACGGTGGAAATTCATAAAAAATAATGGCACCACAAGCGATCACTTCCTTATTGTCTTCCACTACCCATTGAATTAATGAGTCATCACTGAGTTTATTTTTGAAAAAGAGATGGAGCTCAGAATCAATGTCAATCTGAGGTTCGATCCCCTCAGCGATTAATTGTTTTTTCCTTAATTCTATTAATGTCTCTATATCATCTATCGTTGCCCTACGATAATTCACTTTCTTCACTTCCTTATAAAATCCTGATAATGGTCAAAAAAGTTTTTCTTAATTTCTTCCTACCGTTTTTGCTCGTCCCCTCATTAAAGCAAAAGCAGCAAAGATGAGTTGTCTTTCTTCATCACTCATTTTTTCAAATAGAAGCTGTTTTAGTTTTTTTTCGTCGAGACTGGAATGGCGATGTAAAACATCGCTTCCCAAGTCGGTAAGCCTTAATATCACCTTTCGCTCATCCTTGGTACTACGGCTTTTAAAGACATAGCCTTTTTCTATTAAGCGTTTAATATGCTCCGATGCAGTGTTGTGGGACACCTGGATGGCTTTAGCGATTACTTTTATCCCCACTTCATTCTCTTTTTCAATCACTTGCATAATCCGGATGCTTTGGTGCGTTATTTTTTCGTGATGGGTATAGCGCAAGTGATAGTAAATATCCGTCCAAAGTTGATTTAATTGTTCAATTTCTCTTAACATAGAATCCCCCTTTATATCGTCTATTAAGATTATATCTTATTATACGACATTTATAAAGGAGAAAATACCTTCTTTGAAGAATGGCAATAGCTTTTAGTTTAAAGTGGTATACTCCTCTTGAAAAGCTTCATTTATCATATCATTATATAATTGACAACACCTTACTGCTATTTACCCTTAGTGGTGAGTGTGAAGGGAGTATCCTCACAGGTAAAGACGTCGTAGAGGCTCAATGGATTGACTGCAAACCTTTCTAATGTTTTTCATACATAAACCAATGTGTCTTTTAGTAATTGATTAACATGTAGTTGATTAAATTAAACATTGTTATGATCGTCCCAAGGATTTTACCTTTTTTATTTGTTCCGTTGTATTTACACATGAATTTGAAATAGATTACCGATTGGATTTTTTAGTAGGCAACTTTTGATTCTTAATCTACTCATTCGTTTTGAAAGGAATGTTGAAATTCCTTTTTCGGCCATTGATTCAATATAAAATCTTAGGGTTTCAAAGGGAAAGGTTAGAGAACTTATTGCTTAAATAATTCAAAAAGATCTCATCCATTTTAGATGAGATCTCCAACTTATGCCATTTTTGCTATGGCTTCAATAACGAATTTTGTTGAAGAGCAAAGGGTGAACCTGAACTATGAGCTAGTGTTGAAAAAAGTGTTTCCTTTTTACATAAGAATTTTATGGCTCAATCCTTTTGATTAGCAATGATCATTTTTGATAGGTTATGGACAATATCGCCTCTGCTGATGACACCGATCACTTCGTGGTTTTCATTCAATACAGGCAGCTTTTTGAAATGGTGTTGAGAAAGGAGGCGTAGGGCGACGTCAAAGTCATCCTCTTCATTGACAGTATATAGGGTTCTTTTGTGCATCATATCGGAAACAGGCTTATTCACTTTTCTGTTTAAGACCTCTTGAGCCGTCTCTCCCTTTTCTATATAGACGGTAAAGAAAAGATCGTGAATTGATTCCTCTCTGGGGGAAAGGTAGCGGAGAATATCCCCATCACTAATCATGCCAGTTAATTGTTTCGTATTATCCAGAACGGGAACACCGCCAATGCGATGTTGAATCAATAAGGCTAGCAGTTCTTTAATGGTAGTGTCTGGTTGGACAGCGATAACATCCTCGATCATAAAATCTTTGACTTTCATGCTTTTCACTCCTGACTTTGAATTTTTTAGGGGCATGTATAAACAGCTTGTAAGGCTACTTGATGGATAAGGCAAAAATTATTTAATAGCAACGGTCGACTCTTATTTAGTGCGTTTTTAAGCACAAAAAAGGTGAAGGAAAGGGTCAAATTACCCATTTAATAACAAGATACCCTAACTTATGACTATCTAATCTTTTGATAATTAGGATAAAAGATCAGACTCCCATTGAGTGTCCAAATGGGTCTTTTTATCAATACGATGAATATAGTAAGGATTATTACTTTTAGATGTCTTTTAAATAAAAATGGTAACATTAACGTAGGTGTTAATGTTATCGGGTGCAAGAAAGTATAGATAATGGTAAAAGTGAACACGTAACAGCTGGTATAAAAATTGTCCAGAGGATAAAGAGCAACCGGTTAAAATCCATTTCTAAAAGTTTTTCTTTTCTCTTTACTCGCACTCGATTAAGGCACCCATAAGCTCAGATCTGAGCCTATTGGTGCCTATTGTTGTTGTGCCTGCTCTTTTTAACAGGGGACTTAGGAAAGCTATCTAGCTGTATAGCCGCCGTCAATGATGAGTTCAGTCCCGGTCACAAAGGAAGACTCGTCGGATGCTAGATAGAGTGCCCCATATACGATATCCTCAGGTTGGCCAAGGCGGGGTAAGGGCGTATCCTCACGAAGCTTTCCCACATTTTTATTTGTTGCCAGCATTGGCGTTTCGATAATGCCCGGGTGGATGGTATTAATTCGAATGTTATCCTTGGCATACTCAACGGCAGCGGTTTTTGTCAGAAGACGGACGGCCCCTTTTGAGGCATGGTAAGCGGCTGAACCTCCGCTTCCTACGATGCCCCAGATAGAAGAAATATTGACAATTGAGCCACCGCCAGCTTTTCTCATTTCTGGTGTAACGGACTTAATACCCAAGAAAATGCCTCGGGAATTGACGGATTGAATCTTTTCCCACATGTCGAGCGTTGTCCCCTCAATCCCTTCGCGAGTGATGATCCCTGCGTTATTGATTAAGGCATGTATACCTCCAAATTGTGCAGCTGCATGAGTTACCACACGTTGCCAATCCTCTTCCCCTGAAACGTCATGAACAAGAGCGAGGGCTTCTCCGCCGGCAGCCTTGACCTCTTCAGCAATCTGGTACACTGCTTCTTCGGAGATATCGGTAAGCACGACCTTAGCTCCCTCTGAAGCAAATACTTTGGCTTCGACAGAGCCTTGTCCACCTGCTGCACCTGTAATGATAA
Organism: Pullulanibacillus camelliae; assembly: GCF_014642655.1. GTDB lineage: Bacteria > Bacillota > Bacilli > Bacillales > Sporolactobacillaceae > Pullulanibacillus > Pullulanibacillus camelliae. Next base: position 637,104 of record NZ_BMIR01000001.1, on the reverse strand, counting down.
TGACCTTTCCATCTAAGCGCTTCATGGCTTCTCCTCTTTTCTTTAAAAAATCACATGATCAGAATGTCTCACTTTTATTATATAGGAAGGATGTGAATGCTCTCAGTATAATCCTTTTATCACCATCTAGCATCCATAGAGAATACCGGCGATGGGTTGTTTTGACAAACAGCCGAAAAGGTGCAAAAAAATAGCCCAACAATTTCTGTTGGACCGACATAAAAGCATTCGCCATTTCAATGTGAAAAGGAATAAGTATTATCCTTAAATAGTATTATAGAGGAATTTAGAAAGGATAAAAGGAGTTCGTAAGGAAATCTCACAGAAAAAATAATGAAAGAAGGGAAAAGGAATGAGCTTGAGCATACACTGGCTTATAAGAAGAGGTCTATCTAGAGAGAGTTGTATTTTAAAAGGATAGACGTTAAACTAGTCATCAGTGCAAGGGCAGAGCTAGAAATCAAGCGTTAATACGCTATGGTTGTGGAGGAATAAAATGAGTATTTATAGCGTCATTATCATAGGTTTTGTCATTATCTTTGCTTTATATCGGCGAATGCGGCGCTTTATCGGATGGCAGTCCTTGGGACGATCACGCCTGATGATTCGAACCGTACTGTTTTGTGTCATAGGTATTATCATATTGGGGGCGGGATTGATTCATCCTATAAGCCTCATCTCTGATTTGATTGGAATGGTATTAGGTGTGCTTCTGGCTTTCTATAGTGCCTCTGTTACACAGTTTGAGGAGAAGCAAGGCCAGTGGTATTATCGACCGAATTCATGGGTTGGGAGCTTCGTCATTTTTCTTTTCGTTGTACGGCTAATCTATCGCTTTTACATGGTGTACGCCCAGGGATCACAGCTACAAACCGATCAGGCAGAGGGGTGGCAGGCTCTGGGAAATTCCATAGGGCCATCATGGACGGCAGGGCTCTTACTCATCATGTTCGGCTATTTTGTGACGTATAATATTATTCTATTGGTAAAACAGAACAACTTGACACGAGCCGAGCAATAATAAAGCTGTTATAACAAGGCGGACCCATTTTTAGGTCCGCCTTACTTTATTTAATTGGGGCTGTATCTTCTCTCAATTTATTTTCCATATCGGCAAATTGATCAGTGACCGATTGCTCTGGCGCTCTGGTCCAGAGGCTAACAAGAATAACAGCAATTAAACTAAGAATAAAGCCTGGGATCATTTCATATACGTTGGTTTCTGCCCAGTCCATAAAATGTGGAAGGGGAAGATGATGGATGTTCAACCAGAATATCACCGTCACGCCGCCGACGAGCATGCCAGCAAGTGCCCCCAGCGTGTCATCCGTTTCCAATGCAGGCTTAGTAGGATGACAGGTCCGAAGGCAGAGCCAAAGCCAGCCCAAGCGTGGCCAACGATATCCAAAATCGATTGTCCAGTATAAGAAAGTAAGATGGCTATCAGAGCAATGACAAGTACGGCGCCACGACCGACCATAACAAGCTCTCTGTCACTCGCTTGCCGTCTAAAAAAGGTTTTATAAAAGTCTTCAGTCACCGCGCTTGATGTCACGAGCAATTGTGAAGAAATCGTGCTCATAATAGCAGCGAGAACCGCGGCTAAGATAAAGCCAGTGATGAACGGATTAAATAAAATGTCCGCAAACTTTATAAAGACGGTTTCTGAATTGTTGAGCGGTCCGCCATGATGGGAAAAATACGATATCCCAATTAATCCAACGGCCATTGCACCAATAATGGAAATGATCATCCAACCGATCCCGATACGGCGTGCTGTCCGTAATTCACGGGTTGTCTTGATCGCCATAAAGCGCACGATGATGTGCGGTTGTCCAAAATAGCCCAGTCCCCAAGCAATGAGCGATAGAATGCCAATAACAGAGGTGCCCTTAAAGAGATTTAATAGACTCGGATCAATGGAGCGAATATCAGAAAAGGCCTGATGTGTTCCACCGACATGGGTAATGGCAACTATTGGTACCATAATTAATGCAATGAACATAATGCAGCCTTGAACAAAGTCCGTCATACTCACTGCTAAAAAACCGCCAAATAATGTGTAGCATACGACAACGGCTGTTGTAAGAATCAAGCCTGTTGTATAATTCAACCCAAAGGCGGACTTAAATAGGGTACCACCAGAAACCATTCCTGATGACACATAAAGGGTAAAAAAGACGAGGATCACAAGCCCTGAGATGAGTCGCAATAGATTGGATGAGTCCTTAAAGCGATTTTCAAGAAAGTCAGGGATGGTGATGGAATCATTGGCAACCTCAGTATACACGCGAAAACGGGGGGCAAGTAATAGGTAATTGAGATAAGCGCCAATCGTTAATCCGATGGCCAGCCATGCGCTGGAAAGACCTGTGGCGTACATGGCGCCTGGGAGTCCCATCATCATCCAGCCACTCATGTCTGAAGCTCCTGCGGATAGGGCTGTGACAGCGGGGCCGAGTCCCCGATCACCTAGCATATAATCAGATAAATTTGCCGTCTTTTTGTACGAATAATAACCAATAGCTAGCATGGCAATAAGATAAACGGCTAGAGATACGATAACTTCTCCTTGCATCTTCACACTCCTTCATCATTTTTTGAACCTCAGACTATTTTATGAGGTTACTTATATTAGTATAACAATCTCTTTGTCTAGTATGTTTAGATCTAAAAGATCCATAATTTTATAAAAATTTTAAAACATCGGACTATACAAAAGGGCGCCCTTTAATGATTGAAGAGTGCCGTAACTTGCAATACTAATAACGCATAGTCAGGAGGTTATTGGTATTGGCAGATAATGATCAACAGCGTGAAGATAGAAAGGATGAACATGTGCGATTAGCCTTGGCAGCCTCTCGTTCTGTCAGTTCTCATTTTGATGATATAGTCTTTGTCCACCGCTCCTTACCCCATTTGGCCGTTAAAGATGTTTGTTTACAGGTGAACCTGTTCGGAAGAGCGTTGGCGTGTCCTTTATATATCAATGCTATGACAGGAGGCAGCCAAAAAACAGGGAGTATCAATGAAGCATTGGCTACGATTGCTTCAGCGACAGGAATGGCAATGGCCGTTGGCTCGCAGCACGCTGGACTGCGTAAGGAAGAGCTAGCCTCCACTTATCGTGTTGTTAGAAAAGCCAATCCTAAGGGAGTTATTTTTGCCAATGTTGGAGCGGATGTTTCAGCAGACACTGCATTAAAAGTGATTGATATGATTGAAGCAGATGCCTTACAGATTCATGTAAATGTTCCTCAAGAATTAGTGATGCCAGAAGGAGAAAGAGATTTCTCTGAATGGTTACAGCATATTGAAGATATGGTTAAGCGTATGAATGTCCCTGTTATTGTTAAGGAAGTTGGTTTTGGTATGAGTAAGGAAACACTTCATACACTGATGTCCCTTGGTGTTCAATATGTCGATATTAGTGGCCGTGGAGGGACGAATTTCATTGGGATTGAAAATCGACGAAGAGCTCAGAAGGAATATAGTTATATCTCCACATGGGGACAAACCACAGCAATAGCACTCCTTGAAGCCCAAGCTTATCGAACTAGATTAACGTATTTTGCCTCAGGCGGAGTGCGCCATCCTCTTGATATGACGAAGTGCTTAGCTTTAGGTGCAAAGGCTGTCGGCATCGCCAGTCCTGTTCTCCGTGTCCTTCAGGAACAAGGAGTGGAGCAGGCGGTGGAGGTAATGCTGCAATGGCAGGAGCAATTGAAGGTACTGTGGACCATGCTCGGTGCGAAAAATAGCGAAGAGCTCCTCACCTGTCCAATCGTAGTTATGAATGAAGTAAAAGAGTGGTGTGATGTTCGCCAGATAGATGTGACTGAACTGGCACAAAGGTAATCAGAGATAAAGTCTTTGATGAGAAGAAAGGCGTCTCTTAAGTCTCGAGAAGAGATGGGGATTATAAGTCATTTGTAGAAGCCGTTCGACCCTAATAGGAAGTTGAGGGATGATCAGACGAATGGAGAACGTACTACTGACGGCATCCCATTATACTAAGCGTTAAAAAATACTACAAAAATTGACGAATACCCTCTATTTTAGAAGACTTTCTTTAAAATTTTTAAGAAATAGATAAGCTGGTAAAGGCTTGTTAAGTCTATCACATTGACTTAGAGCCTTGGTTGTCTTTATTCTGTTCTAGTCATTGCATGATTAGCATCCTTCGTTTTGAAAAGACAGTAAAGAATACGTAAATGACGGGTTAAGTTCTTGTATAAAGGGCATTATGCCCTTTTTTTTATGCTATCGTTTAGTTGAAAATCAGGACAAAGGGGGATGCACATGACCCAAATTGAGATGAAAGCTGTGTCCAAAACCTACAATAAGAAAAACACGGTTTTAAAGGGCATTGATTTTTCTGTTGAAAAAGGTGAATTTTTTATCCTTGTTGGTCCGTCTGGATGTGGCAAGAGTACCATCTTACGGATGATTGCCGGATTAGAGGAAATATCTGAGGGGCAGTTATTTATAGCCAATCGTTTGGCGAATGATTTACTTCCAAAAGAGCGGCAAATTTCAATGGTTTTCCAAAACTATGCGCTATACCCCCATATGACGGTAAAGGAAAATGTCCTTTTTGGTATAGGTCATCTAAAAAATTTATCAAAGGCTGAAAAGGAAAAGCGTCTAGCAAAAGCACTTGAGCTCGTGCAATTGCAAGAATACCTTCATCGAAAGCCACGTGAATTGTCAGGGGGGCAAAGACAGCGTGTTGCCTTAGCCAGAGCGATTGTAAGTGAGGCGCCGATCTGCTTAATGGATGAGCCACTATCGAACTTAGATGCTAAATTGCGTGCACAAATGCGTACAGAAATTAGGCAATTACAGCAAAGATTGGGGTTGACGCTTATCTATGTCACGCATGACCAGGTAGAAGCGATGACAATGGGAGATCGTATCATGATCTTAAATGAAGGGAGCGTTCAGCAGATTGGACGCCCGATAGATATATACAATCATCCAGCCAATACTTTTGTCGCTTCATTTATTGGCTCGCCGCAAATGAATATGATTGAGGCACCGATAATGGATAATGACTTAAAAATTTCGACTAACGCCAGTGTACAGCTACCTTTTTCACCTGAAAAATCTAAATACCTTGTGGGCGTTCGCCCCGAAAAATTAAAACCGCAGGGTGAAACGGGTGATCTAATATTAAAAGTATTTATCAATACGGTGGAACAGCTTGGCAATGAAACCATCCTTGGGTTTCAGATGCGTGATCAGCAGTGGAAAGCAAAATGGAATGGACAATGGACGGTTCAGCCTGACGAGAGAATCTCTGTTTATTTATCACCGAAGGATTTATATTATTTTGATGTCGATTCTCGTGAACAAGTGGTATCGTCTCAAGAACAATGGCAAAGAGGTGGAGTAACAGTATGATGTTAGAACCCTCATCCGTAGCAGAAGTGACGGAGGCCAACCCAACTGCTCAGGTGAAAAGAAAACGGAGAGTTTATAGAGACCTAGTGACGGGGTGGACATTTTTACTTCCTTCTATTGTATTACTCGCGGTGTTTGTATTCTATCCAATGCTTCGCACGATTTATCTTAGTTTTTTTCTAACCGATTTTGCTGGGAATCCGACTGTGTTTGTGGGCTTAAATAATTTTAAAGACTTGATGACATCCAGTGATTACCTATTCAGTCTAGTCTACACCTTGATATTTGTGGCGGGAACGGTGATCGCAACACTCTTACTTTCTTTGTTTCTAGCGCTGCTTGCTAATGAAAAGTTAAAAGGCATTGGTGTTTTTCGAACCCTTTTTGCTTCGACGATGGGGATCAGTGTTTCGGTTGCTTCGGTGTTTTGGATGTTTTTGTTTAATCCATCAATCGGGATGATGAATCGAATGCTTCAGGCTTTGGACCTTCCAACGGTGAGTTGGCTAACTAACCCGCACTGGGCACTCTTTTCCATCTCTTTATCAACGGTTTGGATGAACATTGGCTTTTCATTCTTAATCCTTTTAGGTGGACTGCAAAATGTAAGCAGCTCACTATATGAGAGTGCGCAGATCAACGGTGTTCCCTATTTCTCGCAACTACGAAAAATAACATTGCCACTGCTGTCGCCAACATTGTTTTTTGTCATTATTGTTTCTGTCATCAATGCTTTTCAAACCTTTGGTCAAATTGACATGTTGACGAAGGGAGGCCCTTCTAATCACACCAACTTGCTCGTTTATTCGATTTATCAGGATGCCTTTATCAATCACCAATATGGACCAGCAAGCGCTGAGTCAGTGGTGCTAGCGATAATCATCTTTGGTTTGACCATTTTGCAATTCAAATTGGGTGAAAAGAAGGTGCATTATCAATGAAAAAACGCATGGGGACAAAACTCATTTTATATATCTTGCTGATTCTAGCAGCACTCTTAGTAGGGAGTCCGTTGTTATTGGGGCTATCTTTAAGCTTGATGCCACAAAATGAAATCCTAGCGGGACAGTATTTGCCCAAGACCTTTTCGCTGCAAAACTATTTACAAGCTTTTCAAAGCACACAGCTGGTCCACTACTTAATCAACAGTCTGATTGTTTCACTCGCGGTGATGATTGGGCAACTCTTATTATCTAGCTTAGCTGCTTATGCCTTTGTTTTTCCGAAATTTCGCGGACAACAACTCTGTTTCTATCTATTCATCTCAACGATGATGATTCCCTTTGAAGCGCAAATCATTCCTAATTTTCAAACCATTCGCGATTTGAATTGGTTGAATACTTATCCAGCGCTGGTCATTCCTTTTGTTGCTTCTGTATTTGGTACTTTTTTATTAAGGCAGAATTTTAAACAGCTTCCAAATGAGCTCAAAGAAGCGAGCGATATTATTGGGCTGTCACATTGGACCTATTACTTAAAAATTGTGTTGCCTATGTCAAAAGTAAGCCTGGTCACGCTGGGAACTTATAGTTTTCTGACAACATGGAATATGTACTTGTGGCCGCTCTTGGCGAGCACCAATGACGCTGTTAGAACAGTGCAGATTGGCTTGAAGCAAATGCAGTCCCAAGAAACATTAAATCAATGGGGTGTCATCATGGCGTGCGCCATAACCATTGCTATTCCAACATTATTGGTGTTGTTTTTAGGCCAAAAGCATCTTCAAAAAGGGTTAACGGAAGGAGCAATAAAGTAGAGAAAATGAAGCAAAAAGATCGGATTGAAACGCTAGATAGCAGTGGCATACTTTTAAAAATACGTAAAATCAATCGATGGGTTAGGGAGGAAAAGAGATGTTAAAAAAGCTTTCAGGTCTTGTATTGGCACTTATGCTTGTGGTCGGTTTAGCAGCGTGTGGGAATGGCAGTAGTGCTGCTTCTGCGACGAAGAAGGAAAATGGTCGCATTGTCGTTACTTTTTGGCATTCAATGAGTGGTGAACCACAAAAAACCTTAGAAAAAATTGTAGATGATTATAACCATTCACAGAAAAAGGTACTTGTTAAAGCGCAATTCCAAGGAACCTATGAAGAATCTTTGCCAAAGTATCTGAGTGTTGGTGGAACCGACAAGGCACCAACGATGATTCAAGTCCAAGAAATTGGAACCAAGGCAATGATTAACAGCGGTTTTATCCAACCCGTTCAAAAGTTTATTGATAAAGATCACTATGATACATCTCAATTAGAAAAAAATATCATCAATTACTACACAGTGGATAACAAGCTAAATTCCATGCCCTTTAATTCATCTACTCCTGTTCTATATTACAATGCGGATGCCTTCCAACAAGCAGGGATTAAGTTGAACCCTGAGGATGTTACATTTGAACAGATTCGTGAGGATGCCAAGAAGATTACCGACTCAACAAATGGCCAAATGAAGGGCTTTGCTCTGCAGCCTTATGGATGGTTGTTTGAGGAATTATTAGCTAATCAAAACGGTTTGCTTGTCAATAAAGAGAATGGTCATGCGGGAACACCAACGAAAGCAGTCTTTAATAGCAAGGAAGGAAAAAACATTCTGCAATGGGCTAAAGATATGATTCAAGATAAGACTTTTGTTGATTATGGCACAGGAACCACTGCTGGCGATGATATGACGGCTGGATTTTTATCCGGGAAGGTTGCGATGTTCATCCAATCGTCTGCCAGCATCCGCGATGTTGTTAATAATGCTAAATTTAAAGTTGGTGTAGCTTATCTTCCACATCCACAGTCCATTGAAAGAAACGGCGTAGCCATCGGTGGAGCAAGCCTTTGGATGTCCAAAGGAAAAAGTAGTGCAGAACAAAACGCAGCTTGGGATTTCATGAAATATTTAGCAAGTCCACATGTACAAGCGGAGTGGCATGTCGGGACAGGTTATTTTGCAGTCAATACGAAAGCTTATAGTGACCCTGTTGTCGTGGATGCTTATAAAAAAATTCCGCAGCTACAGGTTTCTGTAAACCAATTACAAGCCAGTAAGCCATCTCCTACCACTCAAGGGGCATTGATGCAAAGCCTTCCGGAAGAAAGAACAGCTGTAGAAACAGCGATGGAGAGCGTCTATAACGGTGAGGATATTGATAAAGCTTTGGACAAAGCGGTTAACGATACAAATAGTGCAATTGAGAAGGCCAATAAAGCCAACGGAGCAAAATAATTTGTGAGGTGAAGACCCATGGGAGAGACACTGATCTTTGGACATCGGGGAAGTAAAGGCACGCACCCGGAAAACACATTATTAGCATTCGAGCAAGCCTGTCAAGCAGGTGTTGAAGGATTAGAATTGGATGTCCATTTGACAAAGGATAATGAGCTTGTGGTCATTCATGATGAAACAATCGATCGAACAACTAACGGGACCGGGTACATCAAAGATTTAACAACCCATGAATTGCAGGCTTATAGTGCTGGACGACCATTTAAGTCGTATCCGCTTTATACCTCATCCTGGGATGAAGAAAGGGTTCCGACTTTAGCAGAAGTCTTTGAACGTGTTGCCGGTTATCCAGTTCAAATTAATATCGAATTGAAGACTTATTCAATAGACTATCCAGAGATTGAGGAGAAGACAGTCGCATTGGTGCATGAGCATCAGCTTCAGTCAAGAGTGATCTATTCTTCTTTCAACTTGTCTTCTGTGCAAAAAGTGAAAGCTGTGGACAGTGAAGCCAATGTCGCCTACCTTTCCTTAGAACCTTTTTCAAGTGTCAAACACCTCATGACCCATTATAATTTTTCGGCCTTACATCTTAGTCAGGCACTATTGGAAGATGAAGTCTCTGAAGCTAATTTTAATGCTACCCCCATCAGGGTATGGACCATTAATTCGGTAGCTCAGATCAAGAAGGCATTGGCACTAAATCTTGAGGGGATCATTACCGATTATCCTGAGATGGCTTTGGAATTAAAAAAAGAGCATCTTAAGTCAATAGGCGCTTTGACTTAAATGAAATAGGGGCAGGAGACGTCTGGAATAAGTTAAGTTTACTATTTGAGAATAACGAGACGGGGACAGACAGTGGTATTTGTCCTATTTATAGATAAGCCGAACGCATTCACATCTTGAATGCGTTCGGCTGTTATGTGCCTTCAAGAGTATCTGTCCCTACTCCAATAAATTTTTTGTTCATCTCTTTAGCAGCGCACTTCTACTTAATGACGATCAGGCGGACAAGGCTAATCATAGGGACTTCAAAAGGATTAGGCATGGCTTTGTACGAGTCTTCTTGATGAAGTTCCCATTTTTAAAAATGGGGATTATATGAGCAATTTAAAATCCAAACAGAATCGTGTTTTTCAAAAAGTTCATCCTGTCTTGCTACAATGTCAGGGTCAATGTCTTCAAAGTGAATGTCGCCCACATAGCGAACCACATAGCTGTGTTGTTTGTGTTTCTGTAGGATGTCTTGAACCTTTTGTTGTGCTGCTGCTCTTGGTTCATCTGTTGTTTTACAAAAGACACTTAAAATTTCCTTGTGGACTTGATCATCTGCTAAAAAGACATGACATGTATAGTGGGTATTCATTCTATTTATCCTCTTTTGCTTGGATTAAGTGCTTTTATATTATGATGAGTGATGGAAAAAATTATGCGTTATCTTAGCTGGCTTTTGCCTTGAACTAATGGAATATCTATAGGATAATAAATAAGTTATGACTTGAACGTATTTAAGCATTTGTAGAGAGGGGTAACTAATGAATCAGTCATCCATTTATGGGTTAACATTCGAGCAACTCACGTCATGGCTTATTGAACACGGACAAAAAAAGTTTCGCGCGACACAGATTTGGGATTGGCTCTATAAAAAAAGAGTCACAGAATTCTCTGAGATGAAAAATATTAACAAAGACTGCATAGACTTACTTGCAGATCACTTTGTTATTCATACATTAAAGCAAGAGATTAAGCAGGAATCTACGGATGGAACCATCAAGTTTTTATTCAAACTCCAAGATGGTAATCTGATTGAAACAGTCTTAATGCGCCATCACTATGGACTATCTGTCTGTGTGACGACCCAGGTCGGCTGCAATATCGGTTGCACATTTTGTGCGAGTGGCATCTTAAGGAAAAATCGTGACCTGTCAGGCGGTGAGATCGTCGAGCAAATTATGAAGGTTCAACATCATTTGGATCAAGTGGATAAGGGTGAACGAGTCAGTCACATTGTGGTGATGGGGATTGGCGAACCTTTTGATAACTTTAATAATATGATGGATTTCCTACATGTGGTCAACGACCAACAAGGCCTGGCCATCGGCGCACGGCATATTACCGTTTCTACAAGCGGCCTAGCACATAAGATTTATGAATTTGCTGATGCGAATCTACAGGTCAATCTCGCTATTTCGCTTCACGCACCTAATGATGAGCTTCGTACGCAAATTATGAAGATCAATAAAGCCTTCCCAATTGAAAAATTGATGAAGGCTGTAGACTATTATTTAGAAAAGACCAATCGACGGATTACTTTTGAATATATCCTGCTTAAGGATGTGAATGATCATAAGGAAGAAGCCCTGCAGTTGGCGAAGCTACTAGCTAATAAACGCCATCTTTCTTATGTTAATCTTATACCTTATAACCCAGTCAGTGAGCATATTCAATACGAGCGCAGTGAGCAAGAAGCCATCATGACTTTCTATGAAACTTTGAAACAAAAGGGCATTAACTGTGGCGTACGTCTGGAACACGGTACAGATATCGATGCTGCCTGCGGACAATTGCGGAGTAAACAAATTAAAAAAGAGAAAAGACGCGTTGTCTGATCTCCCACTTCCCGCAGGATTCTAGTCTCCGCATCATGAGTCAGCGGCGCCCGAGGAACACACGATGTTAGAGTGTTCCGAATCTCGCGCCTTGCGCTCCATTCCACTTGACCAGGCAACGAAGCCTCTTTCATATTGGCTGATGCTCTATACTAAGGATAAGGACCGGACATGCTTTTCCCCCGGTTTTTCTTAATGCTAATCAGAAATATCAAGGTGAGAAAGCTTCAAAATCAGGTTGTGAGCGTAACAAAAAGCAGAGGCGGGTTAACGAAAGCCGGTTGCAAAGGAACAAAAGGTCTAGTCATTTTAACAAAAGCCCGAGGCAAAAGAACAAAAGCCTCGACCAAAAAACACATGCAGTGAGCTGCCTAACAAACCAGGGTTTCAAACATCAAAAGTGAATTTAGAGACAAAAGAGAGGGGACCGATTTTGGTCCCCTTTACGCTATTATAAAATCAGTCCGACGATTGTGCCTGATAAGACGCTAACCAAAGTAGCGCCGTAAAGCAGCTTTAAACCGAAGCGGGCGACGGTATTGCCCTGTTTTTCGTTCAATCCTTTCACCGCTCCGGCAATGATGCCGATGGAAGAGAAGTTGGCAAAAGAAACAAGAAAGACCGAGACGATACCTATAGTTCGCGCAGAAAATTGGCTAGTGATTTTGGAAAAGTCGAGCATGGCGACAAATTCATTTGTGACGAGCTTTGTTGCCATAATTCCTCCGGCCTTAATCGCTTCTCCTGCAGGGACCCCCATAATAAAGGCGATGGGTGAAAAGACGTAACCAAGTAGAGTCTGGAAGGAGATACCAAAGATCATGGCAACGATACTATTGATGGCAGCCATCAAGGCGACAAAACCAATCAACATAGCACCGACAACGATGGCGACCTTAAAGCCGTCCATGATATACTCTCCAAGCATTTCAAAAAAGGTTTGCTTTTCACTGTCTTGAACGTCCAGAAAATCCTCTTCAGCAGTGACAGTATACGGATTGATAATAGAAACGATAATGAATCCACCAAATAGATTCAATACAATCGCTGTGATGACATATTTGGGCTCAATCATTGTCATATAGGAACCAACAATCGACATGGAGACCGTAGACATTGCGGAGGCACATAACGTGTATAAACGTTGCTTTGGCAAGTGTCCGAGTTGTTTTTTCACAGAGATGAAAACCTCGGATTGACCGATAATCGCTGCAGCCACAGCGTTGTAGGATTCCAGTTTGCCAAGGCCACTGACTTTGCTTAACACCCAACCAATGCCTTTGATGATGAGCGGAAGCAATTTAATATATTGCAGGATGCCGATGAGAACAGAAATAAATACAATAGGCAATAGGACGGTGAGAAAGAAAGGAGCTTGTCCCTTATTAGCTAGCCCGCCAAAGACAAAGTCGACACCTTGAGAGGCGTAGTCTAATAACTTTTCAAACCCTTTAGAAATAGCTTTGATTAAAACCAGTCCAGCCCCTGTATTGAGCAATAAGTAAGCCAGGATGATTTGGATGATGATCATTACAATGATCGGTCTGATTTTGATGTTCTTTCGATTGTTGCTGGCTAAAAACGCAAGTCCAAAAACGACGAGCAGTCCTAGAATAAATATTAAATATTTCATGACTATCTTCTCCTGTTGGTTGATCTAAAGTCGTGTAGAAGCGCTTTCAAAAAGTGAGAAAATTCAGGAGAGAGAAAATCCTTCCCTCTCGGTTAACCTAATGTTTCGCCTCTTAATAGTCTGTTTCAGAGATCAAACCCTGAATAATTTTCACCCCAGAGCTTGCACCGATGCGACTTGCACCTGCGGTAATCATCGCTTGAGCATCCTCCAAAGAACGCACACCGCCAGAAGCCTTTACCCCGATGGTAGGTCCGACGACATCACGCATGAGACGGACATCTTCAGGTGTGGCTCCTCCGCCTGCAAAACCAGTTGAGGTTTTGACATAATCTGCACCAGCTTTAACTGCGAGCTCGGAAGCCTTTCTTTTTTCTTCATCTGTTAACAGACAGGTCTCGATGATGACTTTAACAAGTGCTCGCCCTTTTGCGACATTGACAACCGCTTCAATGTCCTTCAAAACCACATTTTCATGGCCTGATTTTAGGGCGCCGATATTGATGACCATATCGATTTCCCCAGCCCCGTTTTTTATGGCGTCATCTGCTTCAAAGGCTTTTACCGTGGTCGTGGTTGCTCCAAGGGGGAATCCAATGACGGTACAGACCTTTACATCCGTTCCTTTGAGGGCGTCAGCAGCTGTTTTTACCCATGTTGGATTAACGCAAACCGAGGCAAACTGATAGGTTTTGGCTTCTTCGCAAAGGATCGCAATTTGCTCTTCAGTTGCTTCAGGTTTTAGTAAAGTATGGTCAATGTATTTTGCGTAGTTGATACTGTCCATCTCCTATTCTTAAGAGAGTATGCGCACACTAAAAATGTTTACCCCTAAATTGACGGGTTGAAAAGTTGATCATTTGTTTTGTTGTAGGAGGTCAGACCTCATAGCACAATATAAAGAATAAAGGTCAAGAAGTCAAGGGGAAATCCGGCGACTCGCCTTGTTATCTAGTATAATCAGTACAAGGATAATAGACTGTGTGCTCAATGTGAATAGCGTTTACATTTTGGACTTGCAGTTCAAATGGGGATCGATTAATCTATACATGTAGGATGTCAGACAACATGCGAAATGTTTAGGAGTGTACATGATGCGAATTGTAGAGTGTATTGAGAAAAAACGAGACGGGAAGCAACTGTCTACAGAAGAAATCCAGTTTATTATAAAAGGCTATACAGAGGGTGAGATTCCTGATTATCAAATGAGTGCTCTCGCGATGGCTATTTACTTCCAAGGGATGTCGACTAAAGAAGTTGCCGATTTAACCATGGCAATGGTTCACTCCGGGGATACTATTGACTTATCCTCTATTGATGGCGTTAAAGTAGATAAACATTCAACGGGTGGTGTTGGTGATACAACCACTCTAATCTTGGCACCTCTCGTCGCTGCATTAGATGTCCCTGTCGCAAAAATGTCTGGACGCGGGTTAGGCCATACAGGTGGCACCATTGACAAGCTTGAATCTGTTCCCGGTTTTCATGTTGAGTTAGATAACGAGCAGTTTGTGAAACAGGTGAATCAGAACAAAATTGCCGTTGTCGGTCAAAGTGGGAATCTAACCCCCGCGGATAAGAAGCTCTATGCGCTTCGCGATGTCACGGGGACGGTTAACTCCATCCCTCTCATCGCAAGCTCGATTATGAGTAAAAAGATTGCTGCAGGTGCCGATGCTATCGTTCTTGATGTAAAGACAGGCTCGGGTGCCTTTATGAAAGATCTTGATGGCGCTAGGGCATTGGCACAAACCATGGTCCAGATTGGGAATAGTGTGGGAAGGCAGGCAATGGCGGTTATTTCCGATATGAGTCAGCCACTAGGTTTTGCCATCGGAAATGCATTGGAGGTCAAAGAGGCCATCGATACCTTAAAAGGACAAGGCCCTAAGGATTTAGAGAAGCTTTGTTTGACTTTAGGCAGTCAAATGGTCTATCTTGCAGGGAAAGCCGCATCTTTAGAAGAAGCAGAGGAAAAACTAAAAGCTGTCATGGCTAATGGCAGGGCGCTAGAGAAGTTTAAAGTCTTTTTACAATCACAAGGCGGCGATTCGTCAATCGCCGACGATCCATCGCGATTACCACAAGCTCAATATCAGATTGACATTCTTGCTGAACAAAGTGGTGTCATCTCTGAGATCGTGGCGGATACAATGGGTGTGGCTGCCATGCATCTGGGCGCTGGTCGCATTACGAAGGAGACCGTTATTGATCTTGCTGTCGGCATCGTGTTACATAAAAAAATAGGTGATAAGGTCAAAAAAGGTGATGCTCTTCTCACGATTCATGCGAATACCCAGGAACTAGATGAGGTTAAGACACTCATTCATGAGAGTATTAAGATTGCGGATAAGGCAGAAAGGCCAACATTAATTTATGATATCATTAAAGGCTAATCATACTAAGGAGGATGAATGAATGAGTGTACATATAGGGGCAAAAAAAGGTGATATTGCAGAGACGGTATTATTACCAGGGGATCCACTTCGAGCAAAGTACATTGCAGATACCTTTTTAGAGGACGTGGCCTGTTATAACGAGGTCCGAGGTATGTATGGTTTTACAGGGATGTTTAATGGTCAGCGCGTCTCTGTTCAAGGAACAGGTATGGGGATTCCCTCCATCAGCATTTATGTTAATGAATTGATTCAAGAATATGGAGTTAAAAATCTCATTCGAGTGGGAAGCTGTGGAGGCATGCAGGAAAATGTTCATGTCCGTGATCTTATTCTTGCTCAGGCGTCGAGCACGGATTCGAGTATGAATCGTCATGTGTTTTCAGGCTTTGACTTTGCTCCAACCGCTCATTTTGATTTGCTTTATGAAGCGTATCGTTTAGGTAAGGAAAAGGGCTTTACGATCCATGTGGGGAATGTGTTTTCTTCAGATATGTTTTATCGGGATGATCAAGCCCCTGTTAAAAAGCTTATGGAATATGGGGTGCTAGCAGTTGAGATGGAGACCACAGCCCTGTATTCACTGGCTGCTAAGCACGGTGTTAATGCCTTAGCGATTTTGACGGTTAGTGATCATTTACTCACAGGTGAAGAGACAACCTCCGAGGAACGGCAAACAACCTTTAATGAAATGATTACATTGGCGTTAGAGGCTGCATTAGGTCAATCAAAAGAGTCCTAGAGAGTTATAGGTGCTACATGTGACAAGTGGGTGGGGGGCCTTATGTCTTTGGAAAATGTTCAGAAGTCACGTTATATCATGGTTATGGAACGCATTAAGAAGGAAATCAAGGAGGGACACCTTGTCCCTGGTGAACGGTTGCCTTCAGAAAATGTCTATGCTAAGCAATTAGGTGTGAGTAGAGCGACCTTGAGAGAAGCGCTTCGCATTTTAGAGGAAGAAAATATCATTTCTCGAAAGCATGGAATTGGTACGTTTGTCAATCAAGTGCCTGTCTTCTCTAGTGGTATTGAAGAACTGAACAGCATTACGGAGATGATTCACTCTGCGGGTAAACGACCTGGAACAGAGGTCCTTCTTTCCAAATATGTGACGCCCACTGAAGAAGATAAAGAAAAGCTTCAGCTCCAGGACGGAGAGCGTATATTATTGGTAAAACGCGTGCGAACGGCGGATGACAGACCCCTTGTCTATTGTATAGATAAGGTGCCTGCACGTTTATTCTCAGAAGAATCACATCTGCTTGGCGGTTCTTTGTTTAACTTTTTGGAGCAAGAGGCTGAGGTTCATATTGATTATGCAACGGCAGATATCACCACCGTGGGCTATCATGAAGACATATCTGCTCGATTAAAGTGCAGTAAAAAAATCCCTTTGTTGGTTTTGAAACAGCTTCATTATAGTACGTTGGATAAACCTGTCCTTTATTCCATAAATTTTTTCAGGTCAGATCAATTCAGCTTCAATGTCTTAAGAAAACGGACACAACGCTAAATAACATGCAAACACCTCATTTTTTAGAGGTGTTTTATTTTATTAGAGGACAGAACACTCATGTAGAAACTATGAAAAAGTTGATGTAAAATGTCGCATGTTGTCGTATGATAATTTAAAGCTTTGTGTAACTAGAAGGAAAAGGTCCACAGTGTTCAGGGGCTTGAAAGGATGAGAGTCAAGCTTTCTTGCTATCAGAAAGGAGGAGACCTTGAGGAAAATGTTACTTGAAAATTTTATGCCCAAAACAATAGGAACATGTTTATTTGACAAAAAGGGTACGTGTATCATGTACACACACTCTATTGAAGAGATGTTAGGGAATCCTCAGCACTCCTCTTCTTCCTGGCAGTCGGAGCTTTACAAACAATTAACCGGCTCCATGGATGGAGAAGCTAGACATAAGGTGAAAGGGATTACCCTTCATCGCACGGATGGGAGCGTCCTTGAGCTACGTGTGCTGACAATGTCAGTGCACATCGATCGTGAGCATTTAGGGATGCTTTGCGCCATCTTACCGTGTGAACATGTGATGGAAGAGCCTGATATTCTTACTTTTAACTTTGATAGGGCCAAGCCAATATTAGATATGTTAAATGTAGCGATTTGGATCTATGATGCTGAAAAGCAGCAAATGCTGTATGTATCAAGAAGCATTCAAGATATCTACGAGGTTGCTTATGATGTGCGTGCGATAGATGACTGGCCCTCCTTTGTACACCCTGATGACTTAGAAGAAGTGCTTGCAGATTGGCAGGATGTGATTCAAGGGCAGTCAATAGTGCAGCAGTTCCGAATTACAACAGCAAAAGGACAAATGAAATGGTTAAGAGGGCATGTCTCACCGATCATGGCTTCGAATGATCAGCTCAGATATATCATTGGTTTTATTGAGGATGTTACGGAAGCTCATGTTTTGCAAGATAGGCTGATTCATCTAGCTTATTATAATGAATTAACAGAGCTTCCCAATCGGCATCGCGGACGGCAATGTATCAATCAAAAAATTGAAGAAAGCGAAAGGCTAGGGACAACATTTGCGCTTTTAAATGTTAACTTAGACCGTATTAAACGTATTAATACAGCATTTGGCCATGACATTGGCGATGAGGTCATCAAGAAGATCAGTGAACGAATGAAGGGCTTTGCCGATGGGCTAGGCCAGGTTTATCACATTAATGGCGATGAATTTATCATCACGCTTGATACCAAGCATGCGATAGAACAGTACTATCACCTTGCCCAACAATTAATGACGACCATTGAAGACCCGATCTTTGTCAAAGGCTATGATATTTATACGACAACAAGTATTGGGATTTGTGTTTACCCTATAGATGGAAGAGATTATGACACTTTGATTAGAGGGGCACACATTGCTTTAAATAGAGCGAAGGATTTAGGGAAAAGTAATGCACAACTCTATTCCGCAGCAATGGCTTTTGATGAAGAACCTATGAAGCTGTTTGAATTAGAAACAGATTTACGAAAGGCCATTAAAGATGAAGAATTATTCTTTGTTTATCAACCGAGAGTGGATACGAAAACGCAAAAAATTGTAGCAGCAGAGGCGCTGATCCGCTGGAAGCATCCCAATTACGGAATGATCTCCCCCGGAGTGTTCATTCCAATGGCCGAAAAGACGCAGTTAATTAATGATATTGGTGAATTCGTTTTAGATTCAGTATGTCGACAGATCCAAATTTGGCAGTATCAGGGGGTGCCGCTCCATCCTATCTCTGTCAATTTATCGGCAAAGAACTTTTTAAAGGCAGATTTTGTGAAATATATAAAAAGTAAATTAGAACAATATCAAGTGGATCCTGCCTGGCTGGAAATTGAAATTACTGAAAGTGCCTTATTGCTCCCAGATGAGGTTGTTTTACAACAGATCAATAAGATTAAGGATTTGGGCATTTCCTTGGCATTAGACGATTATGGAACAGGTTATTCTTCTATTAACTATATTAAGCGTTATGCGATTGATTGCTTGAAAATCGATCAGTCCTTTATTCAACGTATTAATGAGAATGAAGAGGATGCGGTGATCGTCCGCACAATCATTGATATGGGGAAAGGGCTAAAGAAAAGGGTTGTTGCTGAAGGGGTGGAGACTGAAGCGCAACACCAATTATTAAGAGCCTTTGGCTGCGACGAAATTCAAGGCTATTATTTTTATCGCCCCGTTTCCGTAGAGGCAATTGGCCAACTGTTTCAATGATCCAACTGCATTGGAGAGGCAGGTTATGTCATGTTTTCAACCATTAAACAATTTAAGCATATGCATTTAATTCATAATCACCTTTCAGATATGGTGTTTTTGGTTTCTGTACAAGACTACAATACCTTCTGTTATATCGATGCGAATAAATCAGCGATCGAAAATCTCCCTCTCCCAGCTGATTTTATCGGCAAATCCATTCAAGAAACTCTGCCTCCTACGGAAGCTGAGCTCATCATTTCTTATTATCAACAAGCATTAGCACAAAGACGCTCTTTAACCTACGAGGCAGAATTTTGCCATACCAATGTCAAACACTATTTTGAAACTGTTGTGACCCCAGTCGTTGAGGAGGATGAGTCGTGCCATGTTATCATTGCAATTGTCCGTGATATTACGCAAAGAAAGCTCAAGGAAAAAGCACTTGATCGAACAAAGCAAGAGTTAGAGCTTATTTTTGAACATGCGGCAGATGCCTTATTCACATTTGATAGACATGGGCGATTTATTAAGGTTAACCCTGGTTTTGAACGCTTATTGGGCTGGACGCAGGCTGAATTACAACAGGATCCGACGATCAGTATTATTCCGGAAAAGGATAGGGATGAACAAGAATGGATTCTTAGTCGCTTGGAAAAGGGAGAAGTTATTTACAACAATCAATCTGAGCGCCTTACTAAAGAGGGTAGGATTGTTCACATTCTTTCCTCATATTCTCCAATTATAGACGATGGGGAGTTGATTGCAGGTGTTGCACTCTACAAGGATATCACTGAGCTTAAGAAAATGGAGAACGAACTCATGGAAAGTGAGGCGCGTTACCGTCTGATTGCGGATAACACATCTGATCTTATTCGGGTCGTCAGTGCTCAAGGAGTCACGCTTTACGCTTCACCGTCGCATAAAAAGATACTTGGTGTAGATCCTGAATTTTATATCAATAAATCTTTTCTTACATTTGCACATCCAGATGATATGTTTTTATTGGAGGAGATGCTGGCAACGATTCTTCGCACCAAGGCCCCCTACTCCGTTGAATTTAGGCGGTTGAATAAGCATCAGAAATCGCTGTGGATGGAAGCGCGGGGCAATCCCATACTCGGTGATGATGGTGAGGTTCACACTGTTGTTTTCATCAGCCGTGATATTCAGGAACAGAAGGAACGAGAGGCACACATGAAACATGTCGCTTTACATGACCCATTAACGGATTTGCCGAATAGACGACTGTTTGAAGAGCAGTTGAGTGAAGCGATGAAGCAGTCACAAAGAACGGGTGGAAGGATCGCTGTCTTTTTTATAGATTGTGATCACTTTAAGGAGATAAATGATTCCTATGGGCATGGTGTGGGGGATCAGGTCATTCAGCTTTTCGCTGAACGATTGAGAAAGGCCATAAGAGAAGGCGATGTCGTTTCACGCGTTGGTGGAGATGAATTTCAGGTTTTACTTACCAGTGTTAAGAGCAGGGAGAGTGTGCTTGCCATTGCACGTCGCATGATTAAAAGCATGCGGGAACCGCTTGTTGTCGAGGGACATGTCTTGCGTTTAACAGCGAGTATCGGTATTTCGTTTTATAAAAGAGGCCTGAAAAGCGAAGCAGATTTCTTAGCCGAGGCTGATCAAGCACTATATGTTGCGAAGAGTAAGGGGCGGAATTGTTTTTCTGTATATTCTGATAAATATCAATCAGGTCCATGGCAGCAGCTTAAAAAATTGGTATCGAGAAAACAAAAGCCTCAAGATTAAAAAGTGATTGGTATTTATTTTTACACTATTTTGTGTATTTTGTATTAGGTATAAAGTCCTTGTTATGATGCTATTTACCAATTATTTCTACCTAAATTGGGACTTTTATCACATTTTTCCCTTTACTAAATACCCCCATAAGCTTAAAATGAAAGAGAGTTAAGTTCATACCTTCGATAATGGCAAACTTGTTGAAAGGCAAGGACGCAAAGCCACGGGTCTAAGGTTCTTTGTCGAAAGAACGATGATCGCCGGGTTACCGAAAGGCTGGATACAATAGGTAAGGAACATGGAGGCATTCCATTTCCATTCCATACAAATTGTCCACCATTCTTTTGGGTGGACTTTTTTTATACTATCTCAAAATTTCTACCATCGCTGCCGCTTTCAAAGGAGGATAGTATAAGAGCAACTTTGACTTTCGCCATGGTGGGCGATAAGCCAAGTTTTCTAATACTATCTCAAAATTTCTACCATCGCTGCCGCTTTCAAAGGAAGATAGTATAAGAGCGACTTTGACTTTTGCCACCTGGGGCTTGGCGACATCCTTAATGGGTGATTTGAAAAGTCACATCAGGAGTACCAGCGAAGAAGCGGTGGTAAACCAGGGTTTCTAATACTTTAGGAAAGTATAAAATGTCGCTCAAGCGATAAGTGTAGGCCAGGTTTCTTATTATTTTAAACTAGCCATCTAAAAGATAGTGTGGTGAACTGTCTAGGTTACATTCAATCTGCATTAATCACATATTTTTAATGAACTTTACTTTTTGACATAGACGCTTTTAATAGCAAAAATGGAGGTAATTATAATGACCATTGAATTAAAGCAAGGACAGCTAGAAGCACATATACAAGCCATTTTATCTTTGATTGGTGAGGACCCTGAACGCGAGGGACTTAAAGATACACCTAAGCGAGTGGCAAAAATGTATAAAGAGGTATTCGAAGGTGTAGGGGTCAACCCAGAAACCGCTTTGACAACAACATTTGAGGAAGCGTATAACGGTCTGGTTGTCGTTAAGGACATTCAGTATTACACATTTTGTGAGCACCATCTCATTCCTTTCTTTGGGAAAGCCCATATTGGCTACATTCCAAATGGACGTGTTGTTGGCTTGAGCAAGTTTGCTCGATTAGTGGAGCTTGCCTCCAAGCGCCCGCAGGTGCAAGAGCGAATGACTCAGCAGATTGCCGATGCGATTGAGAACGTCCTCCATCCTGAAGGGGTTATTGTGAGTTTGGAAGGTGAGCATCTATGCATGTGCGCAAGAGGGGTTAAAAAGCCTGGGAGTAAAACAGTAACAACCGTTAAAAAGGGGACATTCCTTGAAAAAGACGCTTTAATGACTGAATTCTTGCAAGCTATCGAGAGAGATTAATAGGAGGGCTATCATGTTATATCTTTCAAGAAAAATGACATTTTCTGCAGCGCATTCCTATCGAATCGACAGTTGGACAGAGGAAGAAAACAGAAGAGTCTTTGGGCCCTGCAGTAACATTAATGGTCATGGACATGATTATACCCTTAAAACCATGGTAAAGGGACCGATCCAAGTGGATTCAGGTATTGTCATTAATATTACAGAGGTCGACCAGACAGTGAAGGCTGTAGTTCATGAAGAACTTGATGGCAAGTTTCTGAATAAGGAGAACCCTTATTTTGAGGAGCATATTCCGACAACTGAGCACATTATCAGCTTTTTATGGGACGCGCTAGAAAGCAAGATGAAAGGCTATCAGCTTCATCGTCTAACCTTGCACGAAAATGATTTTTTATACTCAGAAAAAGGAGAGGGCTCCATGGTTTATTTAACACGGAAATATCATTTCAGCTCGGCACATCGACTACATAGTGAATATTTAAGTGAAGAAGAGAATGTGTCGTTGTTTGGCAAATGCAACAATGTCTATGGTCACGGACATAATTACTATTTAGAAGTGACTGTCGCCGGTCAACCGGACCCCGTCACTGGTATGATTATCGATTTAGCTGAACTTGATCAAGCAGTTGAAGCAACCGTTCTTAAAAAATTTGATCACAAACATTTGAATCTAGATACGGAAGAATTTAAAGGGGTTAATCCTACGTCAGAGAATGTGACCGTTGTGACTTGGAACCTGTTAAAGCCTGTGATTCCGCGGCTTTATAAAATTGGATTGTATGAGACGGAAAAAAATTATTTTGAGTACTACGGCTCGGAAAAGGAGTAGTTTACAGTGCATACGCGATCACTTAAAGGACAAACAATTGTCATCACCGGTTCAAGCAAAGGCATTGGTAAAGCTGCTGCAGATGCACTAGCTGCTTTAGGTGCAAACCTTGTTTTAGGAAGTCGTTCTACCCACGAAAAGCGCTCTGACCAAAGATTGGAGCTCCCTCTGGATGTCACAAGTGAGGAGTCGGTGAAGCAATTCTATGATAAAGCGATGGATGTCTTTGGTACGGTTGATGTCCTGATTAATAGTGCCGGTTTAGGTGTTTTTGAAAGTATCTTAGATTCTGCCACCGCTGATTTTGACGATATGATTGCTGTTAATTTACGCGGGACATATCTCATGTGTAAATATTTTGGTAAACATATGGCTTTGCAAGAGCAGGGGAAAATTATCAATCTTGTATCCATTGCTGGAACAACGGCACTTCCGGGCTGTGGGGGCTATTCCGCTTCAAAATTTGGCAGCCTAGGACTCACGAAAGTATTACAAGCAGAGCTTAGACAAAAGGGTGTTCAAGTGATCGCTGTTATGCCAGGGGCTGTGGCAAGTTCTTTTTGGGATGCGATTGAGCCCAAACCTGACTTCGGTAATATGATCCCTATAGAAACAATAGCTGAGCATATTGTTCATCTTATTAATCAGCCCCCAGGAGCATTTGTTGATGAGATTACATTAATGCCACCACTTGGAATCTTATAAGGAGGTAGTGTCTGTGTTAGGACGGTTTTTAAGTAAAACAAAGGAAAACCAAAAAATGAATGTGAAATCACGCATCCTGTCTCTACCTCAAAGTGTTCCATTAAATGAACTCATTTTTATGACAAAAAGGGGCTTTGTTGCACGAAAGGTTGCCAGCTATTTAGGGATGAAGGTCATCGCTGGGGAAATCTTTTTTCAATCTTTTTCCCTTGGTTCTATAAAAGAGGACGAAGGAGAAACTAAGGGCTTCGCTGGAAATATGAGCATCGAAGAAGAGGAGCCACATGTCGCGCAAGATATTCTCTATTTAAGTGACTATCTGCTAAAATCAATCAACACCCAAGACGATGTGTATGGACAAATTGATGCGTTATCTGTGAGTAATCAAATAAAAAACGCGCTATTAAAAGTGTACGGCCTATATAAAGAGGATCTTGCGGCAAGCACGGCTCATCCAAAGGAAGAAACCTTTGGGAATCAAGAAAAGTGGAAGGTTTATCGTGATGTGATTTTTGCTGCGACTCAGGAAAAGTTTTTATTAGTCAATCAGCATGAATTGCATGCTTTCCAAAACGGACAAGTATTATTTCAATCGATGATTGAACAAATACCAGATATCGCTAATGTTCGGAATACGGTACGCGGTATTTTGGAATCTATGGGCTACACCAAGTCAGATTTAATGAGCCTGTTACTTGTTTTATCAGAGGCTGTAACGAATACACTCAAGCATGCAGAAGGCGGCAAAACTCAGCTCGTTTATGATTCAAATAATGATGAGCTTAAGATTGTTGTCGAGGATTCGGGTGCGGGCTTTCCATTAGAACAATTGCCTAAAGCGACTTTAATGGCTGGCTATTCTACCAAAAAGTCTCTGGGCCAAGGCTTTAATTTAATGCTAAAAATGTCTAAACAGCTCTGCCTGCATACGACTAATCAAGGCTCAACGATTGTCCTGGTGTTCGATGGCTTTAATAAAGGGGGCGTATTAAATGAAACAGGTTGATCATTATCCGGTCACGTTAGAACAAACGATTCATAAAACGTTACTTACAGCGCGACTCATGGATGGCTTTTGGGACCGTTGGAAAGCTCATGGTGTGTTAGAGACTGAGCTCAGCAAGATTCGCCCCCTCTTTACGAGCAAGGACAATTGGATAGAAGCGTGGCGTGAACTAGGAGAGCAAAAGCTTTTTGAAGCACGACATTTTATTCGTGAGCAGGCACCTGATCAGGCAGAAATAGCCTTTCGCACAGCAGGTCTGTATTTCCAATTTAATCAATGGCTTCTGCCAGAAATGTGCCAAGAAAAAACGGAATGGTTGAATACGAGCCTGCAGGCTTTTCAGCAAGCTGATGCGCTATCAGAGGTTGAAGCAGAGTATGTTAGGATTCCCTTTAATGAACAGCATCAATTGTTTGGACGCATACGTCTGCCTAAGAATCCTAAAGGTGTGCTCCTTTTTATTAATCCCTTCGACTCAATTAAAGAAGAACTCTTTACTTATGAAATGGATTTTGTCACTCAAGGCTATATAACAGTGAGCTTTGATGGACCAGGGCAAGGTCAAACCTACTCTTATCAAGGTCTGAGGGCGACAACAGAAAATTGGCAAACCTTTGTTGATACGATCATTGCCTATGCAAGTCAATCATTTGGTCATTTACCGCTCTATTTATTTGGGACAAGCTCAGGAGCTTCATGGGCATTATATGGCAGTTGCTCATCCCTTATAACAAAGGCGGTTGCAGTTTCACCAGCCTTTCCTACAAATGATATATCTGGATTACCAGATTACTTTATTGAACGCAATCAATATTTAATGGAAAAAGAGGCTGGGATATTACCTCCATTATCAGAGTTAATCTACCAGAATCCAATTCTTTTAGCACATGGGAGAAAGGATGTCATGGTTGCAGATGAAAAGGTTTATAGCCTTTTAAATCAGTTACCTATAGGACATCTCTACCTAGAATATGAAGATGAAGGACATTGTTGTAACTATAAATTACCGGAAATAAGGAAAAGAGCAATGGCTTGGTTTCAGGAAGAAGGTATGGATAATGACATTTGAAGTTTTTCGGCAGCTGATAGCAGATATCACTCAGCTCCCCGTCGAGATGATCACAGAAGAAGCGTCTTTCCGCGAGGATCTCGCCATCGACTCTCTACAAATGGTGAATTTGATCATTGAAGTGTCAACCCGATTACAAGTTAGTTTTGAAAATGTTCAAAGTATGGATCAGTTTTCCACAGTAAAGACAATGTATGAAACCTTTGCAGGGAGTGTCGTAAATGAGTCAAGTACTAGCTGATTGGATATTTACAGAAGATGCTAATATGGAAAAGAATGTTTTGAGTACTTTTAATGGTGATTATAGCTTATCGAATCTCCAAGCTGGTATGCAGACTTTTATGTCCATGTTGGAAAAAGAGGGGGATTTAAATGGAAAAAAGATTGCCATATTAATTCCCCATATTCCAAGATTTCTAGAACTTGTTTTAGCTATAAATAAACTAGGAGGAATTGTCATACCTCTGAGCCCCCAGCTTAGAGAAGGTGATCTGACAGCATTATTAAACCTACTTGAGCCTCATATTATTTTTTCGATAAAGACATCTCGAGATTATTCCTTTTTTAATATTATTTCGGATTGGGTAATAAAAACAAATAAGCATGTTATTATTTATTCATCTGAAAATGGGGATAAATGGAACGATCGTGAAGAATATCAGGGTAATGAAATCCCTAGTGATGATACTTCTTTAGATATTATTGCATGTTCTTCAGGAAGTACTGGCGTTCCTAAGGGGATAATGTTTGATACAGGTTATATAGTTGACATGCACCATACTCTGGGGATAGCTCTAAAACTTTCTAAAGAGGATCGAATTTTTCAAAATATTAACCCCACAGTCATTTTGGGATTGGCTTGGCTATTTGTTGGCTTGAAAGAACAGTGTTTAATTGTGACACCAGAAACCTTTGATGTGCCTCGCGTTGTTCAAATGTTAAAAGAAAAAAAGCCAACAAAAATTTCGACAACCCCAACCTTGTTGAGAACAATATATCTTTTTGTAAATAAAATGAATGCCATGGAAGCATTTGATAATCTTCAACTTTGCAATCTAAGTGGTGAAATGATAACTAAGGATTTGCTTGCTTCAGTATCCGAACTGAAAGATTGTCAATTTGAAAGTGGATATGGGACTTCTGAAACGGGAGGATTAATGTACACCCCTGTTGACATTCGTGAGAGAATCATTTGGAAAGTATTTGATAATATTGACTATAAAATAATTGATGGTGAGCTGCTTTTTAAGGTTAAAAATCGTTTTAAAGGCTATTACAAAAGGGAGGATTTAACAAAAGAGATTTTGACTGTTGATGGTTGGTATAAAAGTGGAGATTTAGCGACAGTCAATTCAGAAGGAGAAATTCAACTTCTTGGCAGGAAAAAAGATTTGATTAAAAAAGGTGGACAAGCCGTTATTCCTGGAGAGATTGAATTTTTATTAAATGAACATCCACTTGTTAAACAAACAGCAGTAATAGGTGTTCCTGAATTGACGTTAGGAGAAAAAATCGTTGCTTTTATTGTTAAAAAAGAAGAGATTTCTCCACAAGAATTAAAGTTTTACTGTTCTGAAAAAATTGCTGCATATAAAGTTCCGGATGAATTTATTTTTATAGATGATATCCCTATGGTAAGTGGCAAAACTGATAGATTTTCATTAAGAAATTTGATGGGTTCGAAAAGCTAGGAAGGTGGCTGCCTATGAAGCATTCAAAATCACTTAGAAGACAATTTTTAATACGAATATTGATTGCACTATTAATTATTGTAATCTTATCCGGAACCGTGCAACTTTTTTATATTAAAAGGCAAATAGCTAATAATGTTGAGAGTCAGGCGAGTATTGTTGCTTCCAATGTTATAGACGGAATCTCTCAAACTGAAAAAGCCTCTCAGTCCATTGAACATCAAATTGATTTAAAGATGGTAGGTTATGCTAAATATATTGGTCAAGCTTTAAGAGGAAAATCAGTTAACGAAATTACTAATGCAGAACTAAAAAAGCTTAGCGAACAATTAAATGTACAAGGGATTACTGTATTTGCAAGAAAGGGTAACGATATTGTTGGTTTAAAGGCTACAGACCCTCAAGAGATTGGCTTCTCATTCAGAAAGATTAGTGATGAAGCGTATAATTCTATGGAAGGGATGTTACATGGGAAGGCTCCGGGAAAGTCAGTCGTTGCAACCTATAAAACGAAAAATATAGGTGTTTCTCCTATCTCTCAATCGGGTTCTCATGAAAAGCCTGTGTTTAATAAATATGCTTATTATCATGAACCGGGCACAAATTATATCATTAATCCCTACATCGAAGCGAACCAGGTATACAAATTTACTCAAGATGTAGGCCCAGATCAACAAATAAAAAGAACTCTAAAGTCCAATAGTAATATAAAAGAAATTGCTGTATTAAATCCAAAGGTATTTAAAAACCCGAGCTTGGCAAAAGCTTTATATTCACCGCAGAAAAAGGTGGAGTATGGTACGTTTAACCTTAAGACCCATAAAAATGTGCAATGGCTAAAGAAGCAGGCAAATAAACCTAAACGTTTCAGCACAGTAAATACAGTAAAAGGGACAAAGCTCTATCAGACTTTCGTGCCGACCAAGGATGGGAAACTCGTCTATATCGCCTATGATTATAAAGCGATGAGTGCTCCTTTGTATCGGCATTCGATTATTCTAATTATCACAGGGCTTCTTTCCTTGGTTGTGCTATTCTTACTCACTGCCAGATTCTTCAACCATATTTACGATGGGATTCAGCGCATTAAACATCAAATCAATCAGTTGGCCTCTGGAAATCTGACAGTTAAGAGTGAAGTGAAATATGGGCATGAGCTACAAATGCTATCAGATAGTACAAACCAAATGGTCGATCAATTAAACCAGCTGGTAAAAAGCACCCATTTCTCAGCGACAAAGACGCAGCGGTTAGCGACATTATTGGAAGCTGAGGCATCTAACTCTGTGGAAAAGGTTTATCAATTTTCTGCAGAAGCGACAATGAAGGCGCGTGAAGAGCTCTTTGAAGTGACAAAGTTTCTTGATGAAAGCGAGAGGAACTTACAGCGGTATGTTGATGATGAAAGAATTAAACCGCTCCTCAAGCAGATTCAATTGATCCGAGAAATCGCTGATAATCGAACAACAGCTACGACGGAAATGACGCTTAATTTATCTGATTTGTTAACCTCTTTACATGAACAGGCGAGCGAACTATCAGAGCTCTCAGCTAAGCTGATTGAAAGCATGGAGGAATTTACTTTATAGAGGGAGGAGCTAGAAATGAGTTTGATGATAAATAAAAAAGTGGATGACCAAACAATGACTCTTTATCTTAAGGGGATTGTAGATATCACGACAACAGCACAGTTAAATCCCTATTTAGAGGAGATAACGGATCAGCTAAAGGCTCTTATTTTTGATTTCACAGAAGTGGAGTTTATGGATTCAACAGGCATCGGTTCGATCCTTAACGCGATTTACTTAGCTCAAGAAATGGAATTTAAAGTTATCTTTAAAGGAGTGAATGAGCTGGTAGACCAAGTGTTTGATACGGTAGGCATTTATCAAATATTAGAAACTGTTCAGAGGGAGGAAATCTAATGTATCATGGTAAGTTCACCGCTCCCCATCCTGACGGTTCAAGTCACGCATTGGATCCTTTTCTACAGAGGGAGATTAAGCTTGCAAAAAACATTCAATCCACTTTGCTAAATGGAGAAGTTCCTACTTTTAATGGAGGAGAGGTATCGGGCTCGTCGTTACCTGCGCGCCTCATTGGTGGAGATTATTATGATTTTTATCCACTAGTTAATGGTAAGATGCGCATTGTCATAGGCGATGTGATGGGAAAGGGTATCCCGGCAGCGATGTTAATGATCTTAACAAGGGGCGCCTTTAGAAGTGCCTCTGAAAGTACAAAAGGACCAGGGGATACCTTGCGAGCAATGAATCAAGCTTTATTTAAGGATTTAAGAGCTTTAGGCTCCTTTGTCACCTTATTTTGTGCGGATTGGGACCCAAAGCATTACATGTTGACTTATGCTAATGCAGGCCATAACATGCCCTTGCATATCAGTGGTTCAACAGGAAACATCCAAACCTTATCAAAGGTAAAAGGGGCATTGGTAGGTGGTATACCTAATCTAGTCTATACCGAGGAGCAAATGCATTTAGATAAAGGGGATATGGTATTCTTTTATACAGATGGCATTGTTGAAGCGCAAAATACAGAACAAGAGCAATTTAAGCTTGAACGATTAATTCAGATTTTACAAGAAAACAAAGACAAAAGCGCTGAAGAGCTTCAAGAGAGTGTCTTATCATCCATCCATACTTTTACTGAAGGATTACCACAGAAGGACGATATTACGATGGTGACCCTTAAGATCACCAGCGATAATTCAGATATTACAAGTCTTAATTCTCCAGTAATTTAGGAGGTTTCCTATGAAATCCATTGTTTCAAAAGGACGAAACGTAAAAGAAGCCATTCAGCTTGGATTGGATTTGTTGAAGGCCACTGTGGATGATGTTCATGTTGAAATTATTGATCAAGGAAGTAAAGGTTTCTTAGGGATCGGTGGAAAGCCGGCTACCGTTCGTTTGACAAAAGAACAAGAGCACGCCCAAAAGGATGCCTTTGACCAGATCGAAAAGGCCTTATTAGAGCAAACGGTTGATGAGAACACAGAGAAGGTCGCAGCATTTATTAAGGACCAAACAGCAGAAGTGGTCACATCTCAATGGACAGAAGGTAGCCAGCTTGAAGGGAAAGCCTGGGTGAAAAATGGCAAGCTCTATGGCAGACCTTCTGCTACCCAATTTCCCATCATCACGATCGGGAAGGGTGTTCAAGTTTACAAAAATGATATACTGATTGATAAGGAGACACTCCTTATCACAGGCAGTCATGAATACACCATACGAACAATTAATGAAGAACAGTCAACGCGTTGGAGCATTGAAGTCGATGACCAGCGCTTGCGTGTTTTACTAGCAATCACCCCAGGCTATCGCATCGAGAGGTCGATTCACGATATCGAGCCCAGTGAACATATTGAACTGGTGGCTGCAGAGCATCGAGTGGTCGATAACACATTGACGTATGCGGATGTCATGGATCGTCTTGATAACTTGCGTATCAAACAAGGGTTTCACCAGGATGCTATTCTTCAAGCGCTTGATACCTTAGAAGAGCATACTTTTGAAATTGCAACAGGGCAAAAACCTAAGCCTGGAAAGGATGGCTGGTTTGAGGTTTTAGTCGATGTGGATATTAAGTATAATTATGATGGGAATGAGAAGGGCCGCATCGATTTTAAAGAACTGAAGACAATTCCCAGTGTGGATAGAGGCCAGATCATTGGATTGGTTCATCCTCCTGTCCCGGGGCAGCCTGGAACGACTGTAACGAATGAACCTTTACCAGCCAAGCAGACCTATCCTATTGTATTAAATCTAGGTGATGGTGTTGAGGGTGTAGATAACAAGGTTGTTGCGATAAAAAGCGGACGACCGCACGTCGAAAAACGTGGGCAGTTAGTCAGGGTTTCTTTGCTACCAAAGCTCCTGCATAGGGGTAATGTTGATTTGTCGACCGGGAATATTCATTTTTCTGGGGATGTAGAAGTGCTTGGTGAGATTCAAAATGGTATGAAGGTCGAAGCAGATGGAGACATCCTGGCGCACTCCACCATTTTTTCTGCACATCTTGTCACCTCTGGTGCGATCATAGCAAAAAAGAATGTGGTGGGTTCTGAATTATCGGCAGGTAAAAATAATATGCTGATAGTTGAATTAGGTCATCAGCTTCATTTGATTCATCAACAACTGGATAAAATGCTTGTTGTGATTAAGCAGCTCATGGCATCAAATGCTTTTAAATCATCTGACTTACAAGCCAACGGCCTGCAGCCATTGATCCGTTTGCTAATGGAAAGAAAGTTTAAAAGTTTTTCTGGGTTGATCAAAAAGTACAGTGATGTGATACACGGGGCAGATAAATTTTTGGAAAGTGATGAGTGGAAAGAGGTCGCTGTGACGTTAAATCGCTTTTTCTTATCACTTGCCCCCAATCGAATTTCACTTGCTACTCTAGATGAGCTTTTATTGAAAATCAACCAGTTATACGAATGGAGCATTACACCTGTTGAGCCTAATGCGCATATTACCGTGCTTAGCGTACAAAATAGTCGTCTATATTCCAGTGGAGACATTTATGTGATTGGCTCAGGGTCTGTTAATACAAAGATTCATGCAGGTGGCCTGCTTAAAATTAATGGAATAGCTCGTGGCGGAGACCTTTATGGGAAATCCGGTGTGGAAATCCATGAGGTCGGAGCAGAGAATAGCCATGCGACAACATTCATCTCGGTTCCAGCAGATCAACGCATTAGGATAGATAAGGTGATGGAGGGCACAGTCATCAAGATTGGGCATGTAAAATATCGATTTGACACCCCGCGCCATGCGGTTCACGCCTATTTAAAAGATGATGACATTGCCTTCGTCTAGAAAGGAGAGAAGAATAGATGCTAAGCTATACGACCTTAGAAGAGGACAAGCTTCTGCGAGTGGATTTCAAAGGGGATTTAGATATTGAGGCGACGGAATTATTTCAACAGGAGCTTCTGAAAAAAATGGAAGAGTTTCAGAGCGTTAATCTGAATCTAAAAGAGGTGCCTTTCGTGGACTCCTCGGGGATGGGACTGCTAATTGAGCTGGTTAGGACGCTAAATGAGCAAGAAATCAGTGTGAAAATCTCAAATGTCACTGAAGAAGTCTTTGAAGTTTTTGAGCTGTTGCAACTGCCGGAAATTTTAGGCAAGGACGTATTTGTATAGCTATACAATTTGATAGACTGTTATGATATAATTGTTTTAGAATTCCGAAAAGGCAAACTTATTGAAAAGTAAGGACGCAAAGCCACGGGCCTAAGGTTTATAGCTAGGGTAGCCGGGTTGCCGAAGAAGGAAGAAGCTGGGGGATGGCTCTCCGTTATTCGGATGGTCATCCTTTTTTGTTCTACTTAATATAGGTCATATGCCCCGCGACTTTCGGAATGATCCATTTAGAAAGGGGTAATGTCAATGTGGAGAGGATAATTCAGCGCTGGTAAATTGGCATGTATTTTAGAAACAGTGTGAAAAGGTAGGCCTATAATTGTCTGGATACAGAGCCCATGAGTCCTGGATAATTGTGAATTCGATGTAACAGCTATATCTATCAATTTTCGATCCCTTAGATCGTCTTGGTACTTCATGGTTTACAAAAAATTAAAAAGGGAGAATTGCATATGTATAAACTTTCGGATGAACAATTAATTGAAGCGTATTTTAAAGCTCATGAATTAAATCTTAGTGAGGATTTTATTGCGCTACTCTATGATGAATTAGAAAGAAGAGGGCTGAGCATTCCTGATCTTAAAAATGCTCATGGGAATAAAGGATAAAGTCTCATATAATGATGCTGATGATCCTTTAGAAGGCTCTATTCATCTCTTCAGGTGGGCAAAGTTGTTCAGATAAGAGAGAGAATATACGAATAACAAAGCATTCGTAGACTTACTACTTTCATGAAGCAAGACCTATAAGACGGCATTTTGTAAGGAACCCGTTCCATTTGAGCGGGTTCCTTTTAGAAAGGGTATCCAAACATCAAGGCCTGCTTCAGCGGCTTCCTTAGGCCCAAACTTCATCGGCAATGGTGAGAACGTGACGCAACTTGTCCCATTGCTGTTCCTCGGTTAATAGGTTACCCTCTTCTGTTGAAGCAAAACCACATTGCGGACTCAGGCATAACTGATCCAATGGAACATAGCGACTGGCTTCGTCAATCCGATGTTTAATCGTTTCAGCAGCTTCTAACTCACCAAATTTAGAGGTGACTAATCCAAGCACGACCTGAAGATTTGGACGCTTGAGATAACGAAGGGGCTCAAACCCGCCTGAACGCTCACTATCAAACTCTAAGAATAATCCATCAACGTTCAGCTCTGTGAAAAGTGTCTCCGCGACAGGTTCATAACCGCCTGAAAACATAAAAGTTGAGCGGAAGTTCCCGCGGCAGATGTGCATTGTAATCGCCATATCATCAGGCTTGTTTGCAACGGCAGCATTAATGAGCCGAGCAAAATTGGCGCGCACTTGATCGGGATCAAGGCCCTTTGCACGCAATTCTTCTTTCTGCTCTTCAGAGCAAAGGTGTGCCCATGCGGTATCGTCCAGCTGGAGATAACGGCAGCCAGCATCGTAAAAGGCTTGTATGGCTTTTTGATAAGCCGTGGAGAGATCATGAAAGAAGGCTTCTTGATCATCATAGGGTGATTCATCAAACTGTGCTCTAAAATAAAGCATATTAGGACTGGGTATCGTCATTTTTGCTGTATACTCGCCAGCGATCCCGTGCAAAAACCTATAATCTTCTAGCATTGGATGAGTGCTGAAACCAATCTTTCCCGTCACCTTAATGCCACGAGCCTTTGTTGTCATCTGATGAAAATGGAGACCTTCTTCTGCCTCGAAGGGCTCGACACCATCGAGGTTTTCAAGGAAATCAAAGTGCCACCAGGCACGGCGGAATTCGCCATCGGTAATGGATTTTAGGCCAATGGCTTTTTGCTTTTCAACCACACGCTTAATTTGTTCATCTTCAATAGCGCGTAATTGCTGAGCAGTGATTTCCCCCTTCGCTTTCTCTAGACGGGCTTGCTTAAGTACTTCTGGTCGAAGTAAACTCCCAACATGGTCCCCACGAAAGGGAGGTGTTTGCCTTAAATAGGTTTGTTTAGCATTTGATAGCATCCCAAGCTTCCTTTCTTGTCTTTCCCTTATTAAATAATTAAAATAGTAACAAATTTTCTGACGCTAGTAAATGACTTGAGCACTAAAAAAGTTAAAAGTTTTTAAATAGAATTCATAGAAGAGAAAACGTTAGCTCTGTTTTTCCGGTTTGCTCACACCTGCGTGAAAACCCTGTATGTTAGCTCCCTTGGGCTAACATACAGGGTTTAGAAGGATGATTAAAAAAATTAATGGGCTTGTTCCTCAAAGCGCTTGGCTATTTCAATGATCACATGGGTGGCTTTAATCATATTATCAACGGAGATATATTCATATTTCCCATGAAAGTTCTCTCCGCCTGTGAAGATGTTAGGGGTGGGCAGTCCCATATAGGATAATTGTGAGCCATCAGTTCCCCCGCGAATAGGTGAAACGATGGGTTCGATATCAAGGTTTTGCATGGCCTGATAGGCAATATCGACGATCTCCTTAACGGGTTCAATCTTCTCTCTCATATTGTAATATTGATCCTTCATATCCAAAGCAATGGTTTGCTCACCATAGGTAGCTTGAAGTCTTTCAACAATTTGGGTGAGCGTACGCTTTCTTGCTTCAAACTTTCCACGGTCAAAATCTCTGATGATATAGTAAAGCTGAGTTTTTTCAACATCACCGTTAAAGGAGATGAGATGATAGAATCCATCATACCCCTCTGTATGCTCCGGCGCTTCTAATGCAGGGAGCTGATTGTGGAGCTCAATGCCTATTTTTGCCGAATTCACCATTTTATTTTTAGCAGTGCCGGGATGGACGTTCTTACCCTTAATGGTGATTTTAGCTGCTGCGGCATTAAAGCTTTCATATTCAAGCTCTCCTAGTGGGCCTCCGTCAACCGTATAGGCAACGGCAGCATTAAAGGCGCCAACATCAAATCGATGGGGTCCTCTTCCAATTTCCTCATCGGGTGTAAAGGCAACACGTATTTTACCATGCTTGATTTCTGGATGCTGAATAAGATAGGCCATGGCAGTCATAATTTCAGCAATTCCTGCTTTATTATCTGCACCAAGCAAGGTGGTCCCATCAGTGGTAATGAGCGTATGGCCTTTATAATCGCTGAGTTCAGGAAACTCTTTTGGTGAAAGGACGACATTAAGCGCTTCGTTTAAAATAATGTCCTCGCCGTTATAATTTTCAACAAGCTGAGGACGAACGCCATCACCAGTAAAATCCGTAGCCGTATCCATATGAGCGAGAAACCCTATAGTCGCGACATCTTTAGTTGTGTTGGAAGGAAGTGTCGCCATCACATAGCCATTGTCATCGACGGTGACGTCTTCCATACCAATCGCTTTTAATTCATCTACAAGTAGATGTGCTAATGTCCATTGGCCAGGTGTGGATGGACAGGTGTCACTGTCCTCATTGGATTGGGTGTTGATTTTAACGTAACGTGTGAAGCGTTCAATAATGTCTTGTTTCATCTGTATTCATCTCCAATATGTAAGGAATGATTCAAAAGCATCATTTTTTAATACGAATGGATCTATTTCTATATTACCATGATTGCAAAAATGGAGCATTTGTTTTCGGTTCACAGTAGAGGCTAAGCTCATGTGGAGATGTCCGACTTGCTTTAATAGGTGAATGCATGTGCGTCATCTCTCAATCAACAAACAAATATGGTAATCTATATGTGAAGACCTACAAAAGGAGGCAGCAAGATTGACAAAACAAGGCAGTAACACCAGTGTGGTCGTTTTTGACTTAGATGGCACGCTCTATGCAGATACACATCATTTCGATTATTATGCAGAAAGATTAAAAGAGAAGTTGCCAGAGGAGAAGCAGTCTAGCTTTCAGACAGATTATAAGCTGGCACGTGATAATAAACACACCTTGAAGGTGGGATGCGTGTATGACGAGAGCTATGACCTTATTCTATGGCAGCTCGATAACACGGTGAAAGAAGCTTATGAATGGAATGGTACAAAGCTCTCAGAAGAAAGACTGAAGTCACTATACTCCCATCCCATTACAATTGATCAAGTACGCTTTTTCAATATTGGTGATTTATGGTGGGTGCCGCGTGCAATAGCCATTCATTATGGACTGACTCATCCAGAAGCCCATCAGGCCTTCTTGGAGACGCGGAAGTATATGATGGGACCAGCATTTAGAATGCAGCGGATTCCAGGGCTAAAGGAGCTACTTGAAGAGATTCAATATAAGAAAAAATTAGTGCTATTAACCAATAGCCCTGAACCAGATAGTGAAGCGATTTTAGAAAAGCTAGGTCTAAAGGACGTCTTTGCTAAGAAAATTTTTTCAGGGAAAAAGCCTGTTCAAACCCCCGCGCATTTTGAAGCACTTAAGAGGGCCTATGGTGTCGACTACCAGCAAATATTAAGCGTTGGAGATAACTGGATTAATGAAATCCGGCCAGCTCGATTATTAGGCTGTAAAACGGTATTTATTGATAACTATGGGCTTGGTGATGCTACTTCAGCGGACTGTGTCGTTAGCGATCTGACCGCGGCTTTTTCTTTTATTAAATCCTAAGAGGCTGCCTCGGTTTCTAGTACAATGGGGCTCATGCGATCAATAGCGGTTTGGACAGCAGTCTTAAGGTTTTCCCAATACGCCTTGACTTCTTCTTCTCCACTGCTTTTCATCGCAATCTCTAGCCACTTCAATTCATTCTGGAGACGAGGTGCGGAACCCACCCAGTATTTTTGACTAGCCACTTTAACGGTAAAGGGTGTTTCAAAATGAAAGGGAAGGTAAACACCCACTTTATTGGGGTGGCAAATAACCTGCTGATAAATGGTATTTTTTGTGATTTTGGCGAAAAAGAGTAAGGCTCCATCGTTTTTAGCGGCCAGTTTTTGCAAATCAATAAGCTGCTGCTCTTCACCAAGCTCAATGGTCTCATAATCGGTTGTCCAATTTAATTCTTCGCGATAAGGAACCAGAAATCCCATCCGTTGCATGTGAATTTCTAATGTACGGTAAAGGGGGTTATCTGG
The DNA here is from genome assembly GCF_014642655.1 of Pullulanibacillus camelliae. GTDB lineage: Bacteria > Bacillota > Bacilli > Bacillales > Sporolactobacillaceae > Pullulanibacillus > Pullulanibacillus camelliae. The sequence continues at coordinate 599,549 of NZ_BMIR01000001.1, read as the reverse complement.
TTTATTTTCTTCAGTAAGTGGTTTGATATGGGCTTGTATCTTCATTTTTAATCACCTTTAGTTCATTGTTATTAAGAACTATTCGCAAGAGCTTAAGGGCAAAGAGGGGTCGTTTTCTGTCGAAGGCAAACATTTTTTAACGAACGTTGTAGAGTCAAGGTGTTTGCGCTTGAAAAATCAACCTGTGGCGCATACGATAAGTCTAAGGTGAGAGCGTTTACAAAATGATAGGAGTGATAGTGATGAAGTATAGACGATTAGGGAAAACGAATTTAGATGTATCTGTCGTGGGTATAGGAACCTGGCAATTTGGTGGAGATTGGGGGAAGGACTTCAATCAATCTGAGGTTGATGCCATTCTTTCTCGAGCAAAAGCGCTCGGTATCAATTTGATTGATACGGCAGAATGTTATGGTCCTCATCACTTATCAGAGAGCTTTATAGGAGATTACCTCTCAAGGGATCGACGCGAGGAGTGGGTGATTGCTTCAAAATTTGGCCACCATTGGGAAGAACAGTGGGAACATGCTTGGGATACGCAAGCAGTCCAAAAGCAATTGGATGCGTCATTAAAAGCACTACAAACCGATTATATTGATCTCTATCAGTTTCATTCAGGCTCCGATGCAGTTTTTGATAATGATGCATTATGGACAATGCTCGATAAGCAGGTAGAGGCGGGAAAGATCCGCAACCTTGGTATTTCAATCGGCAGCAATGCTAATATTTATCAAACCTCTAAAGCGTCAGAGTTACATGCCAAAGCCATTCAAGTGGTCTATAATCGCTTAGACCGCGCCCCAGAGGAAGAGGTTTTTCCATCATGCATTGAGCAAGACTTAGGGGTTTTAGCCAGAGTCCCCTTAGCAAGTGGCTTTTTAAGTGGCAAGTATAAACCAGGTGTGCGATTTAGCGATAACGTGCGCCAAAAACGGGATCAAGAAGACATTGATGAGAAGCTGAGACAGGTTGAGAAAATCAAAGCAGAGGAAGTTCCAGAGGGGGTTAACATGGCACAATGGGCGCTGGCTTGGTGCCTGCAACATCCGGCTGTAACAACGGTCATTCCAGGCTGTAAAAGTCCGGAGCAAGTTGAGGTGAATGCTGCAGCTGCCGAATTAGATAGTGTCCAAAATACTCATCCTCTCGCTGTAACAAAATAATTATCGTTACATACGCCCTCCCTAGTAAATAGGGGGGGTTTTTTGTACCGATAGCTTTGCTGATGCCCGCAAAGGAGGATCGTATAAATTCAGACTTTGCCTTTCGTCATTAAGGGTTTCTGGAGCACCCTCAGTGTGTGATTTGACAATCAGATGCGGAGTTGTCTCAAGCGGTGCAAAAGCGAAGTTTTCAACGAGACAATGAGTCCTAAGGCATTCCTTCATGCGGGAACCACCATGTCTGAAGTCCCCATAGGTTAGTCCAGGCTAATGAATGTCGGTTAAAAGCACTATGCCTATACTTAGCCAAGCTAGCACGTCCTGTCCGTCGAAGGAGGGTTTTAGGCTATGCCTATGGAAAGTGAATTGGCAGGCGCTTCATGATTTCACTCGAAAGATTGAAACCATTCCGTTAGAAATTGTGAAGGCTTTGATCTCTCAATGAGTAGAATACTTCTGTCTCTTCCTCTTCTTATAGGACACTCGGCTTCACTATTTATATGAATTTAAAAAATGGCAACAATGCTTTTGACAAAACCATCTTTAGATTTTGTTGAAGTGAAGGGAAAGGGTTTTTATAATAAATAAGGCAGAGAGGAATATTACCCGCATAGTAGAAAAAAATAGATGATATATTATTGCAGTTCCACCAAATGAAAACGTTTAAAAAATAAGGGGGTTTAAACATGTCAACAGCAGCTGAAAGTGCAGAAAGAAAAAGCACGTTTAAAGTGAAAATACAGCGGTTTGGCAGTTTTTTAAGTGGTATGATTATGCCTAACATTGGGGCATTTATTGCTTGGGGTCTGATAACAGCCCTGTTTATACCGACAGGCTGGCTACCTAATAAGCATCTTGCTGAACTTGTTGATCCAATGATTAAATATTTGTTGCCACTACTTATTGGGTATACCGGTGGTAAAGTCGTTTATGCCGAACGCGGTGGTGTGGTTGGTGCCGCTGCGACAATGGGTGTGATTGTAGGCTCTGATGTGCCGATGTTCTTAGGGGCCATGATTATGGGGCCATTAGGCGGATACTGTATTAAACAAGTGGATAGGTTGTTTAAAGATCGCATCCGTCAAGGCTTTGAAATGCTGGTTAATAACTTTTCTGCTGGTATTGTAGCGGGTATCTTAGCATGTATTGCTTACTACTTAATAGGTCCTGCTGTACAAGGATTAAGTAATGCATTAGCTAATGGGGTTGACTTTCTCGTTCATCACCATTTGATTCCTTTAGCGAATATCTTTATTGAACCAGCTAAGGTGTTATTTTTAAACAATGCAATCGGTAATGGTATTCTAGTTCCGTTAGGGGTAGAACAATCTAAAAATGTAGGAAAATCAATCCTATTCTTACTTGAATCGAATCCAGGTCCTGGCTTCGGTATGCTGCTTGCTTATTGGGCATTTGCAAAGGGAACAGCCAAACAATCTGCTCCAGGGGCGATGATCATTCAATTCCTTGGCGGGATTCATGAAATCTATTTCCCATACGTCTTAATGAGACCTTTGCTCATCTTTGCTGTAATGGCTGGTGGTGTCGCTGGTACGCTGACCTTTTCCATATTTAATGCAGGTTTAACTGCTGCAGCATCTCCGGGTAGTATCTTTGCGATCTTAGCGATGACACCTAGAGGGGTCAACAATTATATTGGTGTGATTGCGGGTGTCTTAGTTGCTGCTGCCGTTTCCTTTATCTTGAGTGCTTTGATTATTAAAACAGGTAAGAATAAGAATGAAGAGGGCGATCTTTCCGCTGCAGCTGAGAAAATGCAGCAAATGAAAGGTAAGAAAAGTAGTGTAGCCTCTGCCTTCGAAACAAAATCAACAAACCCTGCTAGCATTAGCGCTGACAATGTTGATAAAATTGTGTTCGCTTGTGATGCAGGAATGGGCTCGAGTGCGATGGGTGCTTCAATTTTACGGAAAAAAGTGAATGACAATCATCTTGATATTGATGTAACGAACACATCGATTAATAACTTACCGAGTGATGCCGATATCGTTGTTACCCATAAAGATTTGACAGATCGTGCTAAGGCCAAGCTGCCCAATGCGTATCATATCTCTGTTGAAAACTTCCTTGCCAGTCCAAAATATGATGAATTAATCAATGAATTAAAAGGGGATAGCGAGGCAGATACAGTAGAAGCTGTCAATGAACATGTGGCCGATGATGATTACGATAACGTATCTAAAATCATTTTTGCTTGTGATGCAGGGATGGGCTCTAGCGCCATGGGGGCTTCTATATTGAGAAAGAAAGTGAAAGATGCTGGATTGGATATTGATGTATCAAATACAGCAATCAACAATCTGCCATCCGATGCAGATATCGTCGTCACCCATCAGGATTTAACAGATCGTGCCAAAGCAAAATTACCAAATGCCAAGCATATCTCTGTTGAAAATTTCTTAAGCAGTCCCAAGTATGACGAGCTCATCAAGAAATTAAAGTAATGAAGAACATGAAGGCTGACTTGCGGTCCTTTTGAGGGCACTCGAGTCAGCTTTTTTTAAATAACAAGAAGGCATAAAATTTCTGTTCATGAGAACGGTGCGCGATTCCGCTCCAGGTAGCTGGCTTTAGCGATGTCACATAGAAGTGACACACTTAGTTGAAATCTATAAATAGAATATTTTAACAATTTTTCTAACCGAAATAGCAGTGACGTTTCAAAGAAACAAAAGGCTGGGACAAGTTAACAAAAGTCAGCCGCAAAGAAACAAAAGGCCTGGGCTTTTTAACAAAAGACGCGTTCAAATTAACAAAAAGAGAACAAAACGGAGGGTCCAGCTTCCGAATCTAGATGTGAGCGTAACAAAAGAGAGAGTCAAGTTAACAAAAGTCAGCCACAAAGGAACAAAAGGCCTGCCCGTTTTAACAAAAGTCAGCCACAAAATAACAAAAACAAGCCCTCAAAAATAATTCACTTCATGACACCTCTAATTCACAAGATTTAATCGTTCCTTAAGACTGTCATCTCCTATTTCTTGAAAAGTCCAAATTGATATGTGATGCGCGATGAAAAGTGTATTTTTAGGGAAGTCTTATAAGAGAGTGCTTCGATTATTTTTTGACACTAGACGACCTTGTATTAAAAAACTGTCAACAATTGCTGCGACGAAAATATGCTATGTTTCTGTTGAATAATAAGATATTAAGGAATATGATGGACGTGTAAGATGTTTTTAATAAGAAAATGTCAACATCAATTAAGGCCTGTGGGTAATCGATGAGATCCTAACGGAGTGATGGGCTATGTATATTTCGGCTAGAGAGCGTATTATATTGGATATTTTATTATCCGCAGAGGATGATACAACGATCAAACAGCTTGCTGATGCGCTTGATGTCAGTGAAAGGACAATTCACCGTGATCTCAAAGGCAGTGAAACTGTTCTAGAACAATTTAATATCACCTTAGTAAAAAAAGCTGGGGTTGGGATTCGATTAGTTGGTGACCCCGAGGATATTAATGCACTTAAATTGATGCTCTATAAGCAAAGTCATAATGAATACACGCCGGAAGAACGACAGACTATTTTGCTCTGTAGTTTACTTGAAGCTGTTGAGCCAATGAAACTCGTTTCTCTTGCCAATGATCTGCATGTCACCATCGTTACGATCAGTCATGATTTAACAAGATTAGAAGAGCAGCTCCAGGACTATGGCCTTCAAGTCGTGCGAAAGCGTGGCTATGGTGTCGAATTAGTCGGTGAGGAACGAGCGAAACGACGAGTGATGAGTGATATGCTCGCCCGCCATATGGATGAGGTAGAATTTCTTTCCCTTATTCGTAAGAACATCCAGCACAAACCGACAGCACAAACCGATTCAATTTCCGAAAAGCTCTTAGGCCTTGTCGAAAGAGAAAAGTTGGTAATTGTTGAAAGGGTCATCGAGGAAATTAATAATGAATTGGACTACTTTATTGCAGATAGCGCGTATATTGCGTTGGTAGTCCACTTAGGTCTGGCTATCGAAAGAATTTTGCAAGGTGAAAATATTAAAATCGATAAGTCCTATTTAGAAAGCCTGAAAATCACGCCTGAATATAAGATTGCAAATCGAATCATCGCAAAGCTGGAGAAGGTCTTTCAAATCGATATCCCTGAAGCTGAAATTGGTTATATTACCATGCATCTTCAAGGCGCAAAATTAAGATATGAATACGAATATATGGTAGAGAGTACGCATCTTCAAACAGCCGCTAAGGCCAAGCAGCTGATCGATTATGTTGAAGCCCGTTTAAATACTCCTTTGGGCGATGATTACTCTCTGTTTCAAGGCTTAATTACTCATTTGACGCCTGCGCTATATAGAGTGCAGCAGGACATGCGCATCCATAATCCTTTATTGGAAAAAATAAAAGAAGATTATCAGATGCTGTTTGACATTATACGAAATGGAGCTGAAGAGGTCTTCCCAGATCTTACAATTCCTGATGAAGAGATTGGCTTTTTAGTGTTGCATTTTGGGTCAGCGTTATTGAGTCATCAACGTCAAGAACAATTACAGGCTTTAGTTATTTGTTCAAGTGGGATCGGGACATCTAAGATCCTGAGTACACGCATTAAGCAAGAGATTCCTGAAATCAGCCATCTCCGCAATGTTTCTTTATTTGAACTCCAACAAATCGATACATCGGCGTATGATATCATCATTTCCACGATTCGATTGCCGGAGTTTGATGAAGAGGGGTATATTTTGGTTAGCCCAATATTAACGAAAGAAGAAACTGAACGGATTAAGGCGTTTATTCATGGAAAAGCTAAAGGCGTTCAGCTAGCGGAAGTCGTGACAGATTCGGGTCCGAAGATTTACTATAGTAACGTGAAGGGTTTTGTCACCTCCCTTGAAGCGTCACAGCATTATGCAGAGGCGATTGTGTCCGTACTGAAATCCTTTACTCTAGAAACCTTTGAGAAAGAGACGACCACCAAAGCGGTGCTCACTCGGGCTTGTAGTCAGCTCCTTGAAGCTGGCATGATAACAGATGAAGAACAAGTTGTCAGAGCTTTGCTAGAGCGAGAAAGGCTTGGGGGATTAGGGATTCCAAATACACGGCTCGCGTTGTTCCATGCGCGCAGCCATCAAATTGGTCAGCCGGTTTTTCGAAGCCTTTATACACAAAAGCCGCTTGATCTTAAGGGAATGGATGGGAAAGATGTCGAGGTGGATCATCTGTTGCTCTTGCTTGCTCCAGAAGAGACATCGAAGCAGACGCTTGAGGTATTGAGCCTAATCAGCGCGATAATTATAGAAAGTAAGGAAAGCATCGCGTTGTTTGAATCAGATAATCAGCAGCTTATGCTCTCCTTTTTGTCTATGCAGCTTGAAAAATTTTATCATGAAAAAATACAGGAAATGAGGAATTCATAATGGCATTACAAGTTTTATCAGCAGAAAACATTTTATTAAACCAAAGCGTTGGTGACAAAGAAAGTGCGATTCGTTTAACAGGACAAATTCTTGTGGATAGAGGGTATGTCGATGCCAGCTATATAGAGAAAATGCTTGAGCGTGAAGAACTAACCTCAACATATATGGGCAATTTCGTTGCCATTCCACACGGTACGGAGGATGCTAAGCAAGCTGTTAAGGAATCGGGTATCTCCATTGTACAAGTGCCAGAAGGCGTAGACTTCGGTGGCGGCAATATCGTCAAGCTCTTATTTGGAATTGCGGGTAAGAATAACGAGCACTTAGAGATCCTCTCTAATATCGCCATCGTTTGCTCTGAGGAGGAAAATGTTACTAAGATTGTCCATGCAACAACGAAGGAAGAAATCCTGGCCCTTTTTGAAGGAGTGAATTAAAATGCAAGCAGTCCATTTCGGTGCGGGGAATATTGGTAGAGGTTTTATTGGCAATTTGCTTTACCAATCGGGATTTCATACTAGCTTTGTCGATGTGAATAGTGAAGTTGTTGATCTTATTAATGAAAAACAGCAATATCACGTTGTGCTTGCTGATGAAGGTCAAGAAACCTTGACCATCAAAAATGTGTCGGCGATTAATAGTCAGACTGACCCAGATAAAGTCATTGCAGCTATTGCTGATGCGGATATCGTTACCGCTGCAGTAGGTCCAACGATTTTACCATTCATCGCGGGCCTTGTTGCCGATGGTCTTAAGAAAAGACTGGAGCTGGGTGGACAGGCTTTAAACGTGATTGCATGTGAAAATATGATTGGTGGAAGCACCTTGCTAAAAGAGAAGGTTTATGAAAAACTGACAGATGCAGAAAAAAACGCTTTTGATCAAAACTTTGGATTTCCTGATGCTGCAGTTGACCGCATTGTGCCAAATCAATCAAATGAAGACAAGCTGATGGTCATGGTCGAGCCTTTTTATGAGTGGGCTGTTGATCAAAGCAAAATTGTTGGTGAAAAACCACCTGTTGAGGGGATTACCTTTGTTGATGATCTAACACCTTATATTGAGCGTAAGTTATTTACAGTCAATACTGGTCACGCGATCACCGCTTATTTTGGCTATGCATCTGGCATTCAAACGATTGATGAAGCCATGAAAAATGCGGCGATTAAGGATTTAGTAGAAGGTGCTTTGAATGAAACCGGGGCTGTTCTGGTTAAGAAGCATGGATTTAAATCAGAAGAGCATCAGAAATATATCAATAAAATCTTGAATCGCTTTACGAATACTTATATCTCTGATGAGGTCACGCGTGTGGGCCGATCACCGATTCGCAAGCTCGGTCCCAATGATCGCTTGGTGGCGCCTGCGAAACAATATTTAGAGCTTATTGGAAAAGAGCCTGCTTATTTAGCAAAAGGCATTGCAGCAGCGTTGAACTTTGATTTTAAAGAAGACAAAGAGGCTGTTGAGCTTCAACAAACACTTCAAGCAAAAGGCTTGGAAACAGCGATTAGAACTTACACAGCGCTTGATCCAGAGTCAAGCTTCGGTTCACTTATTATTCGTGAATATCAAGCCTTACAAAAATGATGAACGAGAGACCGTTACATTTGCTGATGGGCGGTCTCTACATTTATTTTCAGAGATAGCATTTGATTATTGCAGGCGTGTATGGGCCTGTTTTATAAATGAATGCTCCGCAACAGCTTTCCTCCTAAAGCTTTTTTGATCATCATGAAGATACCTCCTCCTTTGTGGATGAAGCCAAACCATTCTCTTACCATAAATAATGAAAACCAGGGACGCATAGATAGAGTAAGCGCTGTGAATAAACTGTTTTTAACAGCGTAGGCAATAGGTTGCTCAGGGAAGATATCAAACCTCGAAGTGAGAACAGATGCATAGCGTAAAAGATATGGGGAGTGTGATGGTGAGTCGCATGACTTGTAACATCTAATTAGTAAGGACATTATGAGAAAAAATATTGAAGTTATTGGTTATTAAAGAAAACTTTCATCATAGTAAGTGATATGAGAATCGTCATGAGTTTTATTGAATACGCACCGAAATAGAGATTGGCGTGTTATAATTTTTTAGGAATGGAAATGCTAGGTGAATAAATGGTTGTGGAAATGAGGGAGTTTTATGTGTGCATTACAAGCTGGGGATATTGTAACACTCCAAGTGGAAAGAGAAGCCCCTTTCGGTTACTTTTTATCAGATGGTAACGAAGATGTTCTTTTACATAAAAATGAAATGGACAATGAGATGGAGATTGAACTCGAGCAGGCGATCGAGGTGTTTCTATTTACCGATCATCAGGGGCGCATTGCTGCGACACAAACACTGCCTAAGATTACTAAAGACATCTATGACTGGGTTGAGGTAGTTGATGTCAATCATCGGTTTGGAGTCTTTGTCTCAATTGGAACAAGTAAGGATGTGCTTGTCTCGAAAGATGATTTACCTGAGTCCTTTGCTGAATGGCCGACAGAGGGAGATGGGTTGTATTGCACGTTAATTACTGATAAAAAAGGACGGCTCTTCGGTAAAAGAGCTTCTGCGGATCGCATTGAGAGCCTTAGTGTACCGGCTGGACAGGATGCCTTTAATCAAAATGTGTCGGGAACGGTCTATCATCTCTTGAGTGTCGGTGTGGCCATCCTGACAGATAATAAGTGGCTGGCTTTTAACCATGAATCGGAACGAACAGAACCTTTAAGATTAGGGCAACGGATTGAAGGCCGTGTGATCGATGTCAAAGAAGACGGTACGGTTAACGTATCTCTAAAACAACGTGGTTATGAAAGCATGGACAAGGATGCGGAGATCATTTATACCTATCTCAACCATCGTGGGGGCGCTATGCCTTACTGGGACAAGACACAACCGGACATCATTCAAAAGCAATTTCAATTGAGCAAGGCAGCTTTTAAGCGTGCTTTAGGTCGATTAATGAAACAGGATATGGTCTATCAAGAAGAGGGCTGGACCTATCTTAAAAACAAAGAACGTAAAGGGAATAAGAAGGAGGACTAGCGCATTTGCAAAACTTTTTACAGCTGGGTTTAAGTCAAAAAACCGTTCAAACATTAAAGATGAATGGCATTGGTCAGCCAACGCCAATACAAGAAAAAGCGATACCTATGATATTGAACGACAAGGACGTCATCGCCCAAGCACAAACAGGGACGGGAAAGACACTTGCTTTTATCTTACCAATTATTGAAAAACTCGTTCCCGAGCAAACCCACCCACAAGCCTTGATCATCGCTCCAACGAGGGAACTAGCGCTGCAGATTACGGCAGAAGTGAAGCGGCTGACGGCTGAGCATGAAGAGATCCATGTTCTAGCAGCTTATGGGGGTCAGGATGTTGAACGACAAATAAAGAAATTGCAAGGAAAGGTTCACATCGTTATTGGAACGCCCGGTCGCTTGACGGATCATCTGAACCGTGGGACTTTAAAACTATCTAATCTCTCTTATTTAGTATTAGATGAAGCCGATCAAATGCTCCACATCGGTTTTTTGGAAGAAGTGGAGGCAATTATCAGTCGTACGCCTGCTGGAAGGCAGACTTTATTATTTTCAGCTACGATGCCTGGGCAAGTACAGGCATTGGCAAGGCAGTACATGAAAAAGCCTGAGCACATCCATGTCAGGGGAACAAATGTCACTCTTGATGAGGTCAAGCAATATGTTGTAGAAACGACGGATCGTGCGAAACAGGAGACACTATGTCAGTTCATTGATCTTTATCGTCCATTTCTCGCGATTATATTTTGTCGCACCAAGCGCAGGGCAAGCAAGTTAAATGAGGCTCTTAAATCATTAGGTTATGAATCTGATGAGCTTCACGGCGATCTTTCTCAGTCCAAGCGTGAACAGGTAATGGCACGCTTTCGTCAGGCCAAAATTCAACTCCTTGTGGCAACGGATGTCGCTGCGCGTGGCTTAGATGTCGAAGGGGTTACACATGTTTTTAATTACGATATTCCTCATGATACAGAGAGTTACATTCATCGGATTGGCCGGACGGGAAGAGCAGGAGGAACAGGCATAGCTATGACGTTTGCCACGCCAAGGGACTCATTTTATCTCAAGCAAATTGAGAAAGGGATCAAGGGGACAATTAAAAGAAAAGCATTAGAAACAGCGGTAGACCGTCCAAAGAAGAGTGTGGAAAGGGAACAAGAGCCATCAGCACACCCAAAAAGGCATGCGCGTCAAGCGAGTGCTACAAGAGGAACTAACACTCAAAGTGAGCGCCGTCGGGAGCGTTCAAGTAGTACCAGACAGCAAGGGCAGAGCCGAGGTCAAGGGCGTCGCCAGCAGCGAACAAGACCTTCAGGAAGTGCTAGAAGAAGAGGGCGGCGTTAGAATAAAATAAGAGATGGATCCCTTTTAAGAGTATATGTTACGTGGGATGATGAGGCTGGGACAGAAGTCTTCAGCTCATAGAGAATCCGAATGCATTCACAATTTTGAAGGCATGCGTTCGGGTTGTTAAGCGAGTGATGAAGCGCTCCGTCAAAGCACTTCGCTTTCCACGGGCACGGCCTAGAGGCGCACAGGATGCGCTAGTTTCGGCATTCGACGTACCATCGGGGTCCTCTAAAAGTATTCATTACTTTTTGGGGGCCTGAGGTGCGCGTTTCGACGTTGTCACATGGATGTGATGCTTTTAGTCCAAGGCCCCTTGAAGATGTGACGCACTTAGCCGAAGTACCTTGAGAATGTAAGAAGCCCTTGTTCCTGCATCTGCTAGAATTGCTTTCCTCGGAGCAACGCGTCGTCAATTCGTGAAGTCACCCTCGCTCCGTTCCCGTAGACATCACCGTATTTCGACTGCGCTTCCAGTTTCCCTGCCACTTTTATAATCTTATCGTTCGGTATTAGGGTGAGTCGTTTTGTCTCACCTCTTTTTTGTTGCAAGGATAAAAAAATAGACCACATCATGTTCCTTCAGATTTGTCATTTTTTACGTAGACAAAATTTATATAACTTAGTAAAAAGCACTATTTTTTCCTTGTTATACTTTACGTAAGCATTTAAAAAGAAAACAAGGAGGTATAATAATGAAAGGGGTTTCAAAGAGTGTTCTTGCATTCCTATTTCTATTTGGTTTGATCCTCACCGCCTGTGCTCCACCAGAGGAGAGTAGCAGTGAGGGAGCAAATCAGGGAAATAAGGATCATTCAGATGTGACGTTAACTATTGCTACGGTCAATAATCCTGATATGAAAAGCATGCAGGATTTGACAAGTGAGTTCACTGACAAAACGGGAATAAAGGTGAAATATGTTGTCCTCCCAGAAAATGAATTGCGGAAAAAAGTGACTGAAGATGTCGCTTTGGGTGCTGGGAAATTTGATATTGCAACGATTGGTACCTATGATGCACCGATTTGGGCTAAGAACAAGTGGCTCATTTCACTTGATGATTATTTTGACAAAATGTCAGATGAGGAAAAATCAAACTATGATTTAGACGATATTTTTGCACCAATAAAAAATGCTTTGTCCTACAATGACCACTTATACGCCTTACCTTTTTATGGTGAGAGCAGTATGCTTTATTACAATAAAGATATTATGAAAGCTGCTGGTGTAAGCATGCCTTTGCATCCGACGTGGCAGCAGGTTGCCGATGCCGCGGTTAAAATTAAAGAAAAAACAGGAAAAACAGGAATTGTACTTCGTGGTCTCCCTGGTTGGGGAGAAATGATGGCCCCACTAGATACGGTGATCAATGCTTTTGGAGGGAAGTGGTACGATGAAAACTGGAAGGCTCAGTTAACCAATCCCCAAACAGAAAAAGCCGTTCAATTTTATGTTGATCTGCTACACAAAGCAGGTGAATCAGGCGCCACCTCGACAGGTTATACAGAGGCATTGACGTTAATGTCTCAAGGTAAAGCGGGCATGTGGTATGACGCAACCGCAGGCGCCGGCAACCTTAATGATAAAGACAACTCAAATATTGTGGGGAAAGTCGGCTATGCTTATGCTCCGACTGCGGATAAGAAGAATACCGGGTGGCTGTATGCCTGGTCATTGGGAATTGAAAAAAGCAGCAAACACAAAGCAGCTGCCTTTAAATTTCTCACTTGGGCCACCAGTAAAGACTATGTCAAGTTGGTTGGAGATAAAAAGGGTTGGGTTGTCGCCCCTCCGGGTACGAGAAAGTCAACGTACGAGAATCCCGATTACAAAAAGGCTGCACCGTTTGCTGATATTGTTCGTGATTCGCTCGAACATGCCGATTATGATCACCCAACCATTGATCCTGTTCCGTATAAGGGTGTTCAGTATGTAGAAATTCCCGAATTTTCAGGTCTTGGAACGGAGGTCAGCCAGCAGATAGCCAGTGCAATTTCTGGAGATAAATCGGTTAAGAGTGCGCTTGCCGCTTCACAGAAATTGGCGGAGCAAGCAGCAGAAAAAGGTGGATATAAGAAATAATGTGATCGACCTATAAAGAAGGGAACGCTGAGTGAAGTTGTTGTAAAACATTTCCTGCTCCCAAAGATACATGGCTCCTATGGAAAATGGGAGAGTTGCAAGCGAGTATCTGGAGTGGAAAACAATACTATGATTTTTTAAGGACTTCGACTTCTCCTTAGTGGTTCTCCTTCTTCAAAAAGGAGGGGCTTTATGGCTGAAAATCTCATCTCGCCACCTAAAGTCGAGAAAATCACTTTAGAAAAACCAAGGAAACTGAAACCGAAAAAGCCGCCTGTGAAACGGTTGTTATATCCAGGGTTGATTTTTGTCGCTTTAGTCACACAGATTCCTTTTATCATGACCATTTATTATAGTTTGCAGAAATGGAATGTGATGCGTCCCGATTTGGGCATTGATTTTACAGGACTGACAAACTATCTTTACTATTTCAAACAACCACAATTTTATACGGTATTAAAAAATACATTGATTTTAACGTTCGGTTCTCTCATTCTTTGTCTTATTTTAGGTGTTATTTTCGCATTATTAATGAATCGTCAATTTTTTGCTAAAGGGATTGTACGCACTATGTTCGTTTCACCTTTTTTCGTCATGCCTGCTGTGGCCGGTATTGTATGGAAAACGATGGTGACCAATCCTAACTATGGGTTTTCAGCTTATTTTGGTGAGCTGACAAACAGTACGCCTATTGATTGGCTATCCCAGCATCCCCTTTTAATTATTATTTTAATTGTCACGTGGTTATGGACTCCCTTTTTTATGCTGGTCTTACTGGCAGGGCTTCAATCATTACCTCAGGAGCTCCTAGAAGCAGCTGAAATAGATGGAGCCAATAAAGGACAACAATTACTCTATATTGTTTTGCCACATCTGTTGCGGTACTTTGAAGTGGTGATTATGCTCGGTTTAATCTTTATTCTGCAAGTATTCGGGGAAATTTTCGTCACGACTTCTGGAGGACCGGGCTATGCCTCTACAAATCTATCGTTCTATACCTATCGAGAAGGGTTTCAGAATTGGGAGATAGGCGGGGCCTCTACAATAGGTGTGATCACTGTTATTTTAACAATCATTGTGATGACCTTTCTCTTCTCTTTTATGCGCAGGCGATTTAAGGAGGAACTGATGTGAAAAAATTAATGAAATCATTGGTCACATTGATAACCTACGTGATGGCTTTTATTTATTTCTTTCCAATCCTATGGCTGTTCATTACGAGTTTAAAACAAGAAAAGGATGCAGCAATAATTCCGCCCTCCTTTATCTTTTCGCCAACATTTGAGCACTTTCACGAGATTTGGAATAATGGTGTTGCCTATTATATGTTGAATTCAGCCATAGTCGCTATTGCGTCGACCTTTATTGCGTTGCTCCTTGGTGTTCCGGCTGCCTATGCCTTGGCCTTATACAGGATAAAAAGAAGTAACGATATTCTCTTTTGGTTTATTTCAACAAAGTTCATGCCGGTGGCTGGTGTGATTATTCCACTCTATTTATTGTTTAAAAGTCTTAATCTCTTAGACACCTTATCTGTGCTTATTTTGGTTTATGCAGCGATGAACATGCCGTTGGTCCTTTGGATGATGCGCTCATTTTTTAAAGATATACCCTACGAGTTAATTGAGGCCTCTCAGGTGGATGGAGCCACAGGATTGAATACTTTTTTTAAGATAACATTGCCGCTAGTAAAGTCTGGGTTAATCTCAACGATTTTACTCAGTATGGTCTTTGCTTGGAATGAATTTTTCTTTGCGCTATCACTCACTTATACCAGTGCAAAGACAATGCCCGTCTATATGACAGCATTTATGACACAAGAAGGGTTGTTTTGGGCAAAAATGTCCGCTGCTTCTGTATTTGCTATTGTTCCAGTATTGATTCTTGGCTGGTTTAGTCAGAAGCAGTTGGTACGTGGATTAACAATGGGGGCTGTCAAAGGCTAACTCAGGTTAAATGACATTAAAAATCAATGGAGAGGTGAAGAAAATGAAAGCTTTGGTCATTGAAAAACCATTTCAGGCAGCAGTGAAGGAGGTACCTTATCCACAACCAGGTGCTAATGAAGTGACAATTAAAGTCAAACAGGTAGGAATTTGTGGAACAGATGTACACATTTATAGAGGAGAGTTCTTATCGCCATATCCGATCATCCCAGGACATGAGTTTTCTGGAATTATTGATGCAGTAGGTGAGAATGTCACAGATTTTAAAGTAGGCGATCGTGTCAGTGCAGATCCCTCCTTGTTTTGTGGAGAATGTGAATATTGCTTGACAAACCGCGGCAACCATTGTGCAAATTGGGGGGCGCTTGGGAATACCGTTGATGGCACAATGGCCGAGTATGTCAGTGTGCCTGCTGGAAATGTCGTTCATCTTCCTGATACGATGTCATTTGAACAAGGTGCTTTTATTGAACCAATGGCTTGTGTGGTACATGCGATGAATCGTCTGCAATTACATGTAGGTGATCGTGTACTGTTATTTGGAGCAGGCGCTATGGGGCAGCAGCTTGTTCAATCCTTGAAGCAGGCCGGAGCATCTGAATTGGTCGTCGTCGATCTCTCGCAACAAAAATTGGATCTTGCTTTAGAAATGGGAGCCACTCTAGGTGTTTTGAGTGAACAAATTGAGGAGAAATTGTCGACTTCAGAGTATGAGAAGGGCTTTGATGTTGTGGTGGATGCAACAGGCATTCCAGCAGTTATTGAACAGGCGATGCATTATATTGGGCCGGCGGGAAAGTATCTACAATTTGGTGTGACACCGCAGCATGTTGAAGTACGCATTGACCCCTTTAAACTTTACAATAAGGACTGGACACTTTTAGGGTCAATGGCGATTAACCATACTTTTATTCCTGCTTTTCATTGGTTAAAAGAGCGGCGCATTAATGTCCAACCCTTGGTGTCAAAAACACTTGAACTAGAAGAAGTGATCGATTATTTAAGTGGAAAAACAAAGGATCCTAATGGTCTTAAGGTACAAATCAAATTATAAGGATTCGTGCGGATTCTTGGGGTGTTAATATGTCAAAGGAATTTCATTTGTTACCTCGACAAGAACGGATATTAGTTGCCTTTTTGGATGCTGACAGGGAATGTGTTCAAATAGATGAACTCGCAGAAAGGTTAAAGGTGAGTCAGCGCACAATACACAGAGATTTAAAGGATGTAAAGGGCCTGCTGGCAACCTACCACCTCAAGCTTAAGCGTGACAGGCATAAGGGGTTATACCTTGAAGGCTCTTTAGAGGATCGAAAAAAAATACGCAATGATATTTATTTCAATTACAAAAAGGTATTTTTTAGCCCAGAAGAGCGGCAATTTGCTCTCGTTGTCACTCTGATAGCTGCGGATAGCCCATTAAAATTGTATAGTCTCAGTCATACGTTTGGTGTGTCCGAGAGCACTATTAGTCATGATTTAGATGAGATCCATCCTAAATTGAGTGATTATCAGATTGAACTGATTAGAAAGCCTGGATTTGGCATCGAAGTCATTGGGGAGGAAGTCAATAAGCGCTTGGTGTTGTTCGAAGCGTTTAAACAACAGTTGAGTGTAGAAGAATGGTTGAACCTCTTGGAGTTCCCAAGCCAAACGAAAAATAAATCTTACTTCCATTCACTGCTTTATTCGGAGTTTCAGTTTGACAAGATGATCACTTTAGATAAAATGCTTCGACCGATTATCCAGAAAAGTGAGAGCCTATACGGGGATCAAGATTATGTGTACCTGTTGGTTCAATTGATGATTACCATGAATCGAATAGGGAGAGGGCATGAATTAAATCAAATGTCTAAGCTAATGGAAAGGGATGAGATAGAACATGTTCCTCTTCTTGAAAAGGTCGAGCGGTTCTTGACATTTATTTTTAAGAAGAACATTGCACCATACGAAGAACGTTTTATCTCGACTTTTCTCATGCATTCGCATCAATCACCTAACGAGCAAAATAAAGAATATCAAAGTGTATCTAAGGAGACCATTTTTACCTTTGTTCGGTACATTGAATCACTCCTAAATCTCTCCCTACATGATGATGATCGCTTAATAAAAGGCATCGAATCTCATTTGAATACTTCTATTCAAAGACTAAATAAAGGAATGACAGTTTATAACCCTCTTCACGACAAAATTAAGGAGCAGCATCAAGACTATTATTTAGCATGTAAAGAGTCCAAAGGCATTCTGGAGCAAGAAATTGGAGTGACCTTGCCAGAGGATGAGTTGAGTTTCTTAGCCCTGTATATTGCTGCGGCGGCTATTCGGAAAAACACTTTAGAAAAGCAGCATGTGAAGGCGATTGTTGTTTGCTCAAGTGGTATTGGGACCGGGCATTTTCTAGCTTCTCGAATCACTCAGGAATTGAAGGGGATCGATATTGTTAAAATCGCTTCGATGATCACCCTTAAAAATTGGTTAAAAGAAAATAAGGCGATTGATTTAATCATTTCAACCGTCTCCTTATCTTTTGTTGATAGTGATAAGATCGTAAAGGTCTCTCCTCTATTAGAGGCAAGAGATATTCGCTTATTAAGGGAAAAGATGGAAAATATCGCCCCCATTCAAAGGGATCGGCTGACCCTTACACCTCCTACTGTGAATGATGAGGATAAAATTTACTCAGTGGCTCACTATGGTGAAGCATTGCTGCAGATAAAAAGAAATTTTCGCATGTATACCTTCAGCCATTCATTTTCGCTTCAAGATGCACTGAATGACGCCACACTTGATCAGGTGCTCTCCGATAAAGGGAAGCTCATTATCGATTTAAAAGAACGTGAAAAAAAGGACCCCTTTGTCTATCAAGATCTCGCCGTATTACATTGTAGATCAACGGGGGTAAGGGAATTACTTGTACTCGTCTTTCGCTTGGAGAATGCGGTGCAATGGGAGAGTGAGAGTAGCGCGGGGAAGAAAAATGTCAAACATATTCTGTTATTATCGACCCCGATGTCCTCATCGGAAGAATATATTAATATGATCAGTCAAATTAGCGCGAATCTGATAGATGAGGCGCTGTTAAACACCATAAGATCAAGTCAGGAAGCCGAGGTGTTAGACGGGATCATGAGCATACTTATAAAGTACATGTCTGATCGAATCAAGCGGGTAAACGGAGAGTTGGCAAATGAGAAAAATAGGCCGTCTTTATAGTTCTATTATTTATCAAAATGTGGGTGTTCTCATCACACTGGGATTGATCCGAGTCCTTTTTGGAGACTATGGGCTTTATCCGAACAAGGATCTACTATCCATCTATAATGATATGATCCTGTATCTCGTTCCTGTTCTTCTTGCCTACACGGGTGGGCGCTTATTTGGAAATTCTCGTGGTGGCATTGCAGCTGCGATGACAGTCTTTGCTTTAGCACTATCGAGCCAGGCCCCAATGATTATTGGGGCAATGCTGCTTGGACCACTTGTTGGTCTTATTTTTGCTTTTGCTGAAAAGAGATTAGAAAAGTGGATTCCCCCCGGATTTGAATTATTCTTTGGCAATTTGCTTGTCGCTATCTTTGGCTTAACCTTCATGATGATATCCTACAAGTTTTTAGGTGGATTTTTAGCCAGTATCATTCATCATATTTTAGTAATCATGGAGACAATTGTCGCTGAAGGCTGGCTTCCAATGACGGCACTGATTGTTGAGCCCCTTAAGGTATTGTTCTTTAACAATGTGATCAATCATGGCTTTCTTGTTCCTATCGGTATTCAGGAAGCGAAAGAAACGGGACGTTCCGTTTTCTTTCTTGTAGAGGACAATCCTGGGCCCGGGTTAGGCATTTTACTTGCTTACCTTATTCACTCTCCTAAGACGATGAGAAAAAATACATATCTATCAGCGATCATTCATTTTTTCGGGGGGATTCATGAGGTCTATTTCCCATATGTTCTAAAGAACCCGCTATTAATATTTGCAGCCATAGGCGGGGGAATGGCAGGAAATTATATCTTTGAATTATTAAATTGTGGGCTAGTCTCGGTAAGCTCTCCAGCTAGCATTCTTTTTATGATCATCCTTTCACCTCATGGATCATTATTAAATAATGTGATAGGGATTTTTCTATCAGCGCTAGTATCATTTTTATTGGCATTATGTCTTTTGCAACTTTCTAAAAGGCGGACCGTTCATATTGAGAATGATAAAATGCTGAAAAGTCTGGGGAGTGCAGTACCTTTTAGCTATGCGGAGAGTGAAGAAGCAATCAGTGAGGAGGCTGTGCCGACCAGGCCAATCCAAACTATTGTTTTTGCTTGTGAGGCTGGAATGGGCTCTAGCGCATTAGCAGCTGCGATGTTAAGAAAGCATCTTAAAGAGCATCAGTTAGAAATAACTGTCTCGCATTGTTCTGTTAATGCTATTCCTGCAAATGCGGAGCTTATTATTACCCATCGACAATTTTATGCCATGCTTAAACGTGATTATGCTGATAAAACGGTCATTAAAATTAATTCATTTGTTGATGAAAGGGAGTATCATACGGTCATACAATTTCTTCTTGATCAACAAACTGAGGACACTGTAGATCTACATCCCCATCAGGTGCTTTTAAATGCTAAGGCTAAGGATAAGGAAGAGGCCATTCGTCAGGTCGGCCAAAGGATGGTAGACTTAGGATTTGCTCAATCCTCTTATATTGATGAAATGCTTGAAAGAGAGAAGCACTTTACAACATATATAGGTAAAGGACTTGCAGTTCCCCATGGGATGACTGAAAGTCGTCAAGCTGTAAATAAATTAGGGATCGTGGTAGCTGTTTTTCCAGAAGGCGTGTCCTTTGATGGGCATGATGTGTTCATCGCCATTGGTATAGCGAGCCATGGTGAGGAACAGGTACACCTTTTGTCCATTATTGCACAATTATTAGATGAAGAAGAGGCTCTAGAAACATTAAAATACGCGACAGACTATCAAACTGTTATTCAAATTCTGAAAAAATTTGGGCTATAGGGTGAGTTGTGACATGATACGATGTGAATTAGAAATTACACTTCCATTTGGTGTTCATTTAGAACCCGCAACGGAGCTTATAGGTTATATCAAGCGTTCTGAATCGAACGTCTCCGTAATTATAGGGGATAAAGAAGTGAGTATTACCGGAATCACTGATGTTTTAAAATTAAAGCTACATTCTAAAAAGTGGGTAATTTTTAAAGTGACAGGTCCCGATGAAGATAAGGTCATGCAAGATATCAAAAGGTGTATTCAAAAAGAGAGAAGCCAAAATAGATAATGCCAAAATGATTTTGGTGAGTGCAGCTACCGGAATGAGTTCCACCGGCACGGCCTTTGAAGTACAATAGAGATCTTTGAAAAGTGTTCGGGAAATCAACGCTCGCTCTTGCTGAAGCCACTAAAAAAGTTCCCTTATCTTATTCTATCGTGTACAAAGAAGGTTCGGATGCGGATTACAATGGAAGGCACCCGTTTTCTGCGGGGGAGGGGTAGCCCCTGATAGGAATGAAACTGTCAAGACTCCCACTCCATCTTCGGTGTTGACTCGCTTCTAAGTAAAGAAGCTCTTTCAAGGGATGGGAAAGTGAAAATGGCCATTATAATCGAAGGCGCTTAGAGTGTTGCTACTCGAAGCCTTTTAAATGCCCCCTGTTTTGGCAACGTCAGTAAGAATAGGGCACGCTTTCCCAGCTTTATTTTTTTAGAGTTCCTAATGATGATTCTTTATCTTTTTTAATGGATATGGCGTTTTTTGAAGTTGCCCCCTTTAACGTCATGGATATCCCCAATGGCAAGAAAAGCACTGGGGTCAATTTCTTTTACAATATTTTTAAGCTTAGCTTCTTCAAGACGGGTGATGACGGTAAATATGACGCTTTTGTCGTTGCCGGAATAGGCACCTTCCCCATTGAGATAGGTCACTCCTCTGCCCAGCCGATCATTCAATGTGTCCCCAATATCCTTATGCTTATCACTAATGATCCATACCGATTTGGAGGATTCAAGCCCTTCGGTTGTTACATCAATCATCTTAAAAGCAATGAAGTAGGCAATAAGTGAGTACATTGCATGATTCCAGCTAAAGACAAACCCTGCACAGCCAAGAATAAAAATATTAAAGAACATCACGGTTTCGCCTACAGAAAAAGGGATGGATTTATTAAAGAGTATAGCTAATATCTCCGTTCCATCAGAGGTCCCACCGTTACGAATAACGAGGCCAATACCAATGCCGAGAAAAATGCCACCAAAGACTGCAGCGAGCAGCGGGTCATCAGTAAAGGCTTGAATAGGTTCAAAAAGTGTTGTCAAAATAGAGAGGACGATAATGGCACCTAGAGAGGTAATGGTAAAGGTTTTACCCATGTGCTTATAACCGAGAATGAAAAATGGGAGATTGAGAATAAATAAAAATAGTCCCAATGAAAGTCCTGTCAGGTGGGAGAGCATGATAGAGATCCCTGTAATACCGCCATCAATAATACCGTTAGGCACGAGGAATATTTCAAGCGCAACAGCTTCTAACGATACACCCGCGAGGATAAAGACAATGCGTCGAATGAATTCAGTTTTTGTCATCTTACGGTGTTTAATTTTCGGAGTGTCTAACAATGTGCCACCTCTTTTTTAATGGTTTTATATTTTAATTATAAATGATTATATATAAATAGTTTACTAATAAACACTTTAAACCTACGATTTTTCAAAAAATGTTGCAAATTATTAAAAAATAGCCAAAGAGCGCCCGATCCTCCTTATCCCGGCATTGAAAATGGTTTTTACCAAAGGGGAGCATCCGTAGCATTCACACCCCAAATTTTGTAGTGGTTATCTTCTAAGAAGGGCAAACCTATAATCCAGCCCTCACTTATGAATTTTGATATGTAAGAAAAACCAGGCGAAAGAGCATGCCCGTTCCTTGCTTGGTATAGAGCATCCGCCAATATGAAAGAAGCTTCATTGCCTGATCAAGTGGATGGGAGCGCAAGGCGCGAGATTCGGAACACTCTAAAATCGTGTGTTCCTCGGGCGCCGCTGACTCATGATGCGGAGACTAGAGTCCTGTGGGAAGTGGGAGATCGATAAGACCTTAGCAGTGCGAAGGCGCGAGGAGGCTTACCACTAGGCTTACCACTCCCCCGCGGAAAGCGAGCGGCCTGGAGCGAAAATCCGCACCGCCCTCATAATCAGAATTTTATACTTTCTTTTCTTTTAAAAAAGGTACTCCCAAAGCTTCACTTTTGGGAGTACCCTCATGACTAAATTTGAGTATCACTATTTAAGCCATTGGAAAATGGCAGACATGTCTTGATTTCCCAATCCATGCTGCTTTGCTTGAGCGTAAAGCTCTTTAGCAGCATTGGCAAGCGGCATGGCATAATGGTGTTCAAATGCCGTTTGTGCAACAAGGTGCAAGTCTTTCTGCATATGTGCAAGAGGAAATTCAGGCTCAAAGGTCTCATTTAGAATGTTATTCTTTTTACCTTGTAATATTGGCGCGGCTACAGGGTGATTGAGGAGCAGTTCAACAACATTCTCCTTTCCAAGTCCCATCGCTTCACCAAGATGTACGGTCTCAGAAAATACAGCCATAGATTGAGCCAGCATAAGGTTGATCAGAATTTTCATCGCTGACCCTTGACCATTTTCTCCCATGAAATGGGTAGCCTTTCCCATGATATCGAAATAAGGCTGTGCTTCGGCACAATCCTCTTGAGTACCACCTACTAAAAAGATGAGCTCGCCCTTTTCGGCTGGAACCTTAGATCCCGATACTGGGGCATCAAGATAGCGTAGTTGGTGATTACGGGCGGCATCAGCCATTTTTTTGCTGAAAGAGGGATTGACTGTACTCATGTCTACCCAAAGTGCCCCTTTTTTCATGTTAGGCAATATACCATTTTTATCATAAGCAATGGCTTCTACAACCGTTGGATTGGCTAACATCGTAAATACAATATCAGCATGTGCGACAGCCTCCTTGGGTGTGGCTGCCCATTGAGCGCCATCAGCGATTAAGGCTTTTGCTTTTTCTTTTGTACGGTTATGGACAGTGAGTGTATAGCCAGCCTTCTGTATATTTTTAGCCATTAGACTTCCCATAATGCCAAGTCCAATAAAAGCGAGGGTCTTTGTTGTCATGTCAATCATCCTTTCATCTATATGTGATTTAAGTCTATTATAAGGTCCAAAAGCAGTCTTAGCGAATGGTTAGCTTAAAGGGAGAGAGCTTCCTCAAGAGCTATGCTTATTTAATTAATAAAAAGTCATTTCCTGAAAAGTTTCAATAATGTGAAGTATCATTCAAATATTTGATGTGACACTTAGTGTTGTCAATTTCCACAACACTCACAGATGTGGGTTTAATGTCAATCTCACTAAATAGTTCTCTTTCTTTTAACAATAGGCTTAAAAGCATTCTAAGAGTTATTCTGTGAGAAACAATGGCAATCACCCCTTTCTGACTAAATAATTCCTCTGTATCAATAAACTTCTTAAGTCGATTCTCGAGCTGATTGAAAGACTCACCACCCTTTGAAGGTTTGTAACGAAATGGAGCGTTGAAAAAGTTGTTCCATTCCTTAGGATTATTTTTCTCAATTTGGCTATACGTCTTTCCTTCCCATTCTCCCATTGCAATTTCACAAAGCAATGACGAATAATTGATATTTTTGCTTGGAAAGATATGTTTCGAAGTTTCAATAGCTCGAGGAGTAGAACTTGAATATATCTTGTTAAAATTAATCGACCTTAATTTTTTTCCAAGTGCAATTGCTTGCTTTCTTCCTTGATCTGTTAAGTTGGAATTCATAGTGCCTTGCATTTTATTTAAGAGATTCCATTCAGTTTGTCCATGACGAATGAAATAAAGTTGTAGCATATTTTTCACCTCAAGGGCATTTTAATATAATTGATATTTATTTAAAAATACAATATGATGAATAATATATAAGAATAAGTTATAGGTGAGAAAATGAATACCCATCAGTTAGAAATATTTTTCTACGTAGCAAAGTATCTATCAGTGTCAAAAGCAGCCAATCATTTGTTTATAAGCCAACCAGCGGTTAGTAGTCAAATAAAGAAGCTTGAAAATACTTATGGCGTAAAATTGATTGAAAAGAATGGGCGAGGAATCCGCTTGACCTACACAGGAGAACAATTGTATGAGGTTATTCATCACTTTTTTACAACAACCATTGTCGATATAGAATCACTATTGAAAAATTCAAGATATATTAAAATATCTGGTAACTATTTGATGACTCAATTTATTGTTCCGGAAATACTGGGAAAAGCAGATAAATTAAGTGAATCTGAGAAGCTTGTTGTTAAAAGTATGTCTTCATTTAGTGCAATGGACGAGTTAAAAAGAGATTACTGTGATTTGGTTCTTGTTAGTTCTTCTGAAGTTATTATCCCCCAGCTAGAATTCACAGTAACTGAGTTATTTACTGATGAGATTATATTGATGAGTAGAAGTTCTATTGGAAGCGAAATAGCGTCAATTATCGTTAGCAAGAGCAAAAAGGAGATTAGAGATTTAGTTGTAAAAAACTATGAGTATATTGCAGGAATACCTTTGACAGTAGTAGATTCTACTCAAGATGCAATTGCAAATATCAGGATTAATAAGGACTGTGCAACTTTTGTTTCGGCTCGCTTTTTGAAATACTTTGACGATGAATTCAATTATATTTCGACAGGAGTTAAAAGTAGATTTTATGCGATATATCGAAAGGGCACTTCCAAAAACAAGAGTATTCAAATGATTATTAACAGATTAAAAGAAGGATTCTGATGGAAGCGAAATACAATACGATTTTAGCTTAAAGTAAGGGCGCAAAGCTGCATAGCCGATAAGACGAGATTAATATGCTCATCTTATCGGCCTTTATGTATATATTTTGTTACTTAGTCTTTGAGCGTTCTCGTTTCGGTGATGCTAATCGCTAAAGCACAGAAACTTGAGCCCTCTTTAACAAAAAAAGCTATTACCTGATTTATTCATACCTGCAAAGAAAACGAGGTTTAAGTACAAAATCATACTTTTCATTCCTTTATTAGGAAAAGGACGGCGTTATACACTGCGATGAAGAAATAAAAATAATTAGGCACTGTGCGATCACCTGTTTTTGGGCATACTCCACCCTTAGTGCCTAAAAAAGTTTTAAAAGCTCTTTCCTGAAAGGGAGTTTTCTATTTGCCCTCTGAAGTCAGGCATGGCATCAGCAGGTGATTTCCGCTCCTGGCACTCGCTTTCCACGGGCACGGCCTCAGCCTCCTCGGAAGAAAGACACTTCCTGCGGGGTCTTCGGACGCGTGCTGTTCCCGTAGGAGTCTCGTGCCATACGCTCCAATCACTCGAGCTTTAATGCTTGAATGCGCTGCAGTATGCCCCAAAAAAACGCTTGATACACGAAACTGGAAGAACATTTGAAGTACAAAGATCACCCGGATTTCACTAATTTACTAGTGACTTTAATGATCCTTGTCCGCATTGTTTGAATCTGCATATTCTTTTGTCCCTCTGGAAAGTGTACGAAGCCAGTTCGTTAGGTTATACGCCAGCCGGCTCATCATCATTCTTACTTCGTTGACTTGGAAGGAATGGGTGAAAAACAATTCTCCAGCCGGCCGAACGGATTGGACAATCACCTTTCGTGGTTTCGCCCATGCTTAATAGTCCATTTCTTCATAATACATTTCCGTCTTTGATACATCGGACGGCATTGAGTTAGGGTGTAGCTCTTTTGCGAGACTTTGTAAACTGGCGTTGGACTTCATTCGAATGAACAAAGTAATGCCTTTCATCCTTTAGTTTGAGGTGTTGAATCAAAGTTTGGGAGAAATCCACTTTTTCGTCGCATTCTCGGAAAATGAACTCACCTGTATCGGAGGAAAGGGCTCCTCTATCATTTAACAATTTAATTTGGCGATTGAAATCAAGCGTTATTTGCGGTAAAGGAGCCATTATAAGAATCCTTTCTGATGGTTATTTCTTCGTCGTTTTAACCTTATCAGAAACGGATTCTTTTTTCATTTATTTGATGTGTTATGATTTTGGCGAAATCACTTGATGTATGAGAGTTTCTATCTCATTACGGATTTTCTATGAATAATCTAGGTATTATTTAGCTTATAGAAGTACCAGAGCTCATGGCCATGGGGTGATCTTTAATGGCAAGACCAAAAGCTCTGGAATCCTATTTATCTTCTTTTTTTACTCCATATTAGACCACCTCTATACATTTTATCCGCATAATCGACACGCTCACGCTTCAATTGAAAATGTCAAAGCTGAAAGGGCTAGAGGAGCAGCATAACTAAAACATTAAGAAAATGCATAAAGAAACATGAAGTATCGACCAGGAGTAAAAAACTCGAAAATCCCTAGAATAAGGCTATACGCTATTTAAGAATATATAAAAAGATAATTAGAAATTTATACTAGAGTTTTAATGAAATAAGGTTAAAAAATTCTAACTTCTTTCCGATATTAGTAGTAGAAGCTTGGAAGAATGTGACGAATCGTGTCACCAGAAGAAAGGTCAGTGGAAGCGATGAAATCCATTAAATTTAAAATCATATGTGTATCTCTGCTTTTATTGGTGGTACCCAGCCTCATTGTGGCTATTACGAGCTATATTGAGGTCAAACACCAAGCGGATCACATCGGAACAACCTTATTAATCCTTATGATTTGCTTAGTTATTGTCGGAATTGTAATCACTTACTTCTTTGCTCGTCATCTTGCCCGCCCGCTTAAACAAATGATAGCGAGTGTTGATCAGATTGCCAGTGGAAACCTTGAGTCGACCGTCACAGAGTTGAAGACAAAGGACGAGGTCGGAAGATTATCCAAGGGATTTAATCAAATCACGCATCAGCTGCAAACCTTGATTGAAAAGATAGAAAAGTCGATTCAGGACATAGATATTGCTTCTGAAAATTTAAATGTAGTGTCCAAAGAAACAACCTCATCAGGTGAGGAAATTAATCATGCGGTCACAGACATCTCAAAAGGAGCCATGCAACAAGCCGCGGATTCTGAAAAGACGTTGGATTTTAACAACACATTGTCAAAGCAAATCGATACAGTCAATGATCAAAACAAACAAATCCTTGCTTCGACAGAACATGTGCTACACTCCAATGAAAAAGGGATGGAGAGCATCCATGTCTTAAAAGAAAAATCCATGCAGACTTATCAGGCAGTGGAAGGCATAGGGCAGGTTATTGTTAATCTCGTTCAGAAGGTCGATGATATTGAAGGGATTATCACCTTGATTAATGATATTTCTGAACAAACGAATTTATTGGCACTCAATGCCAGTATTGAAGCAGCACGTGCAGGTGAGCAAGGTAAGGGATTTGCGGTCGTTGCTGGAGAGATCAAACAGCTCGCTGAACAAACGTCAACGGCAACCAAAAGGGTGTCTGAGACGCTGCAAGGCATTCGCAGTGAAACGGTGGTAGTCAACGATGAAATGAGTAAGAGTACACACTTTATTGAGGATCAGAATCAAGCTGTACTCGAAACAGAAACAATATTTAAAGATATCGATCAAATGGTGAAGCATATTGTTGATGCGATTACGACGGTTAATAAGGGTATGGATCAACTAGTAGAATCTAAAAATGACTTAACCACTTCAATTGAGAACATTGCGGCAGTAAGTGAAGAAACCGCTGCTTCTACAGAGGAAGTGACGGCTTCGGTGACAGAGCAACAATATGCGATTCAGGTCATTGCCAATTCGGCAGACATGTTGAAAGAGGCCATAACGAATTTGAAAGAGGAAATCAATAAATTTAAAAAGTAAAAGAGAATGAAGCTGAGTTCGAAAGGATCGACATGACATAAGCCCTTTCGAGCCAGCTTTTTAATTTTATGAGAATCAGCTGATGTTTACTGAGTTTTTGGTTAAATGCTTGCCAATCTTCCGGTTTCCTTTAAAATAAGGGTGGAAGCGTATTCTTTGAAAGGTGGTATGGGCGTATGGATTACCGTCAGTTAGGAGATACCGATTTATTTATTAGCGAATTAAGCTTTGGTACATGGGCGATAGGTGGTGCCTGGGGAAAAACAAATGATCAAGAAGCTTTAAAAGGCTTAGAACGCGCTATGGCGGCTGGGGTTAACTTTTTTGACACAGCCGATGTTTATGGTGATGGACATAGTGAGGAACTGCTTGCTAAAGCAACAAAGGGAAAAGAAGATGACATTTATATTGCTACGAAATTTTGTCGGGCAGGTGACATCCATGATCCCAATAATTATTCAAGAGCAGCCATTAAAGCCTACTGTGAAAATAGTTTAAAACGATTGAATCGGGAACGGATTGATCTCTATCAGATTCATTGCCCCCCTTTTGATATTTTAAAAGATGGCAGTGTCTTTGCGGTTCTTGATGAGTTGGAGCAAGAAGGAAAGATTCGCCATTACGGTGTGAGTGTTGAAACCGTTGAAGAGGGTTTATTTTGCTTGAAACAGCCCAATGTGAAGGCTTTACAAGTCATCTTTAATATCTTTCGGCAAAAGCCTTTGGAACGCTTATTCCCAGAAGCT
Source organism: Pullulanibacillus camelliae (assembly GCF_014642655.1). GTDB lineage: Bacteria > Bacillota > Bacilli > Bacillales > Sporolactobacillaceae > Pullulanibacillus > Pullulanibacillus camelliae. Next base: position 570,994 of record NZ_BMIR01000001.1, on the reverse strand, counting down.
GAGGCTAAAGGTGTTGGCATTCTCGCTCGAGTTCCTCTTGCCAGCGGACTGCTGACAGGCAAGTTTAGTCAAACGGCACAATTTGAAGAGGATGACCATCGCCATTTTAATCGAAATGGGGACGCCTTTAATGTTGGGGAAACCTTTGCCGGACTGGAATTCTCTAAGGGTGTTGAGCTCAGTGAACAGCTTCGGTGGATTGCTGAGAAAAGGGGAAACATGACAAGGGCCGCTTTGCGCTGGATTCTTGATCAAAAGGCGATCACTACTGTCATCCCTGGATTTAAATCCGTGAAGCAGGTGGAGGATAATTTACAAGCCACCTCAGTGCCGTCCTTCAGCGATGAAGAACTTAAGCGTCTTAAAGACTTTTATCATACGTCTGTTCATGAACATATTCGAGGTGTGTATTAGGATTATGGAAAAGTGACTGGCATTCTAATCAGGATGCCGGTCTTTTTGTATGATCAGAAAATGTTAGTTACTTTGATTCGAGAATAATAAATAGCGGACGAAGTTTCCAAATTGAGATCTGAACGCAACAAAGAACGGGGCAAGCGGCAAAATAATAAAAAGAGCTCGGAGTTAACCAAAAGAGAACCGAATCCAAGGTGCAAGCTTCCGAATTCAGGTTGAGAGTGTAACGAAAGAGAGCAGCAAGAGAACAAAAGCTTGGGGCAATGCAACAAAAGGGCCGCTTATTTTAATAAAGGCTTTGACCCAAATAACAAATAAAATCCGAGGTGAACATATAGAGAACAAAACTGGAGGGCAAGCTATCGAATTCGAGTGTGAGTGAAACAAAAAGCAGCTCATTTTAACAAAAAAACATCATTAGCATAACGAAAGGCAGCTTCCATGGGCGGCCGCTCTTATTTTATCAAAATCTTTAACTCTAGAAGGGATCGGGCACTCTTAGCTCGGTCTTTCTTGAAAGATCAGAAAGTATAAAATTTCTGGTCATGCGGACGGTGCGCGATTCCGCTCCAGGCCGCTCGCTTTCCGCGGGGGAGTGGTAAGCCTCTCGCGCTGCGTGCTGCTAAGGTCTTACCGATCGCCCACTTCTAGTATCGCCTCGTGAATCAGTGGCACTCTGGGAACACTATAAAATTTTTATGTTCTACATCCCACGTTCTGCTAAATGCTAGTGCTGTATTTCCGGATCAAATGATCTAATATTTAAAATTTGATGATGATTAAGTATAATGGGTAACAATGAATGATGGAAAGAGGGATTAGTGTGAGTGTGTCTGTAAAAAATCAAATCCACAGCTTTCAAAAACAACATGAAAATCGAGGAAGATTGTTAATTAGCTGTCCAGATCAGCCTAGTATTGTTGCTGCGGTATCGGCATTTCTGTTAACATATGAAGCGAATATTATAGAGTCCAGTCAATATTCGACAAATCCAGAAGGGGGTACCTTTTTTATTCGTATAGAGTTTGAATGTCCTGAGCTATTGTCGAAAAAGGACCAGTTAGAAGGAGCATTTGCAGCAATTGCTGAGTCATTTAAGATGAATTGGTCCCTCACTTTTGTCAGTGAAATGAAGCGAATGGCTATTTTCGTGTCAAAGGAAGTGCATTGCTTGCGGGAAATGTTATGGGAATGGCAGAATGGGGATTTGATGAGCGATATTGCCTTTGTCATAAGCAACCATGAAGTGGCCAGGGATATTGTCGCACCCTTGGGCATCCCTTATCATTATATTCCAGCGAGTAAGGACAATCGCCAAAAGGTGGAAGAGGAGCAAGTGAAGCTGTTGAAAGAAGCAGGGATTGATGTGATCATTTTAGCTCGGTACATGCAAATTTTAACCCCGGAATTCGTCGACGCTTTTCCTCAAAAAATCATTAATATCCATCATTCCTTTTTGCCCGCTTTTGTCGGGGCAAGACCTTATCATCGCGCCTATCAGCGTGGGGTGAAGCTCATAGGAGCCACCTCGCATTATGTAACAAGTGACTTGGATGAAGGACCAATCATTGAACAGGACATCATGCGCGTGGATCATCGTGATGATGTCGATGCCTTAAAAAAGATCGGTAGAAACATCGAACGCAGCGTATTGGCTCGTGCTGTCAAATGGCATTTAGAGGATCGTATCATTGTCCATGGGAATAAGACCATTGTTTTTTAATAGAAGGAGTGATTGAGATATGGTGCGCTTTGGTGTCATCGGAACCAATTGGATTACAGATCGATTTTTGAACCATTCCACTTCATTGGAGGATTTTTCATTAACCGCTGTTTACTCGAGAACAGGTGAAAAGGCAAGAGCCTTTGCTGACAAATATGGCGTGGAAAACGTGTATACGAATTTAAATGAAATGGCTGAAAGTGATACACTTGATGCCGTTTACATTGCGAGCCCTAATGCGTTGCATGCGGAGCAAGCCATGTTATTTATGAGACATGGCAAGCATGTGCTTTGTGAGAAGCCTTTTGCCTCCAATGTGGCAGAGGTGGATGCCATGGTAAAAACAGCGAAGGCGAATCACGTGCTTCTCATGGAAGCTATGAAGACAACGCTTTTGCCAGCCTTCGAGAAAATCAAGGACAATATACATAAAATTGGTCCCGTTCGCCGCTATGTTGCGAGCTTTTGTCAATATTCGTCGCGATATGATGCCTATAAGGAGGGAGCATTACCTAATGCCTTTAATCCGACTTTTTCCAATGGGTCTCTCATGGATTTAGGTGTATACTGTATCTATCCTATGGTCGTCTTATTTGGAGAACCAAAAGCGATTCAAGCAATGGGGACACTGCTCGATTCAGGTGTTGATGGTCAGGGCAGCCTTTTAGCTCAATATGATGGGATGGAGGCAATAATCATGCATTCCAAAATCACTGATTCCTATGCTTCATCAGAGATTCAAGGCGAAGATGGGAGCATTATCATTAATCATATTTCTTCACCCACTTTTGTAAAAATCAAGTACCGGAACGGATCAGAAGACATCCTTTATCAAGAAGAGTCAGAAGACCGATCCATGTATTATGAAGCAGCAGCTTTTATTCAGCTCCTTAAAGAAGGCAAACAGGAATCTCCTGTAAATTCTTTTGAGCACTCACGATGTGTTGCCCAGATCATTGAAACGGCTAGAAGGCAAATCGGCATCGTCTATCCAAGTGATGCATGGACACCATGATGATGGAGGATTCAAGTGGAACAAGACATTCAGTTACAGGTCAAACCAGGATTTATAAAAAAATACCAAAATGGATTCCCTTTGATTGAAAAAGCAGCGCTCGTTAATCCCGATGTTCTCAAAAAAGAGGGTGTGATCGTTCACCTTGTTGATACGCATCGCGCTTTTTTAGCCAAAGGTTATTACGGCAGACAGAATAAAGGATATGGCTGGGTATTATCACAAAAGCAAAGTGAGACGATTGATGCAGCTTTTTTTGCACGGAAGATTCAAAAGGCACTCCAGCTTCGTCAGCAATTCTATCATCATCCAGAAACCACTGCTTTTCGGGTATTCAATGGTGAAGGCGACGGTATCGGTGGACTGACTATTGATTATTTTGACGGATTTTATTTGCTGCAATGGTACAGTGAAGGGATCTATACCTTTAAAGAGGCTGTTATTCAAGCACTAAAAAATGCAGTGGATTACAGAGGGATTTACGAGAAGAAACGCTTTGATTCCAAGGGAAAGTATATTGATGACGATGATTTTGTCACTGGGGAGCGCGGGGAATTTCCCATTGTTGTTAAAGAAAATGGTGTAAAGCTTGCTGTGCATTTAAACGAGGGGGCCATGGTGGGTGTTTTTCTTGATCAACGCAATGTCCGGCAAAGGATCATGACGCATTATGCCAAAGGGAAGACGGTCTTAAATATGTTTTCTTATACGGGGGCGTTTTCTATCTTTGCGGCTTGTGGCGGAGCGCTTAAGACAACAAGTGTGGATGTCGCGAATCGCAGCCGACCGAAAACAACGGAAAACTTTCATTTGAATGGCATTGATGAAGCTCAGCATGACATTATTGTGGAGGACGTTTTTCAATACTTTAAGTATGCCCGCAAAAAACAGCTGAGCTTTGATATGGTCGTTGTGGACCCGCCTAGTTTTGCTAAAACCAAGAAGCATACCTTTAGTGTGGGGAAGGACTATAAAGACTTGATGAAAGATACCATTGCTTTGACTAAGCCAGACGGCACTATTGTGGCTTCTACGAACTATAGCGCGCTGAGCATGCAGAAGTTTAAAGGGATAATTGCGCAAGCCTTTAGAGAGTTGAATTTAAACTATCAGCTGCTTGAAGTGCATACAGTGCCTGAAGATTTTCGAACAATAGCCTCCTTTCCAGAAGGAAACTATTTAAAAGTTCTCTTTATCAAAAAACTGGATAAATGAGCAATCTCCTGCGAACGCCGATGCAATGATTGAAAAATTTTTTACTCATGGAACCATCCGACCATTCAATGAGGCTATCTGAATGAATGGCTCGGATGGTTGTTAATATACAAGCAATTTTGGATGATGTTGGACGATTTTGTCCATATGAAGAAAAAGCTTATCTGAAAATAGGTGCTTCAAGTGCCCCCTCTAGGTTACAAAGTATAAAAAATCACTCAGTTAGGATGTAGTGGATGTCATCTGTCTTCCGTTTGTATTTAACATTGAGATGTTTATTTTCGAAAAACCATTGGTCACTTTCTTCAATAAAGAATGTTACATCGGCAAGTGTTTCACTGGCAATCGGCTGCTGAGGTTGCTCAGGGGCTATGCCAATCGAAAAGCCATCACCGACATCTGCGCAGCCACCGCTTCGTATGAAAAAGCGAACGGTGGCACCCTCGTCTAGCTCTAACTCTTTTTTAAACCATTGTACAGCTGGTTTTGTTATAGATAATAGCATGGTCTCTCACCTCTTTAAAACGTTGATTCAGCTCACCTGATGCCATTTTACAATGGCATAGGACTATCCTTAGTGTACCATGATCGGTGGCCATTAAGTATGGATTGGTTTGCAAGCGGGCGCATAATTTAACTTTAACTATCAAAAACTAACGTAAATGCGGCAAAGGAGGGAGCTCTCCCTGTGACAAAGGAACGACGAAATTTCGATAACGCCAGTGACAATAATGGCCAACGCCATTCGCAAAAAAGTGATGGAGAACATCGCAATGGTCGTCTGGCGCAACTGAAAAATCATAACACTGATGCCTTAGATATCCCAAATGAATATTTAGCTAAAAAAGAAGACTGATTTTCCAGAACGCTCTACTTAAGTAGAAGCGTTCTTTATTTTATAAAGGAAAAGAATATCGGCAATAGGATGGCGGTCAGTATAGCCGATAGAATCATGGCAATAGAACTGATAGCACCTGTGATTTGGTGCTCTTCAAGTGCTTTGGTCGTGCCGATGGCATGAGCGGCACTGCCATACCCAATCCCTTTGCTAAGCTGATGATTGATGCGCAACAGCCGGAAAAGATAAGGACCTAAGAGCGCTCCGCCAACCCCTGCGATCATGACAAAGGTCACCGTAAGCGCAGGGAATCCGCCAATCTCTTTTGAAAGATCAATAGCTACAGGTGAAGTGACGGATTTAGGCAACAGGGATAAAATGATTGTTTTTTTAATCCCAAAGGCTTGGGCTGTTGCCCAAATTCCAAATAAAGCTAATATTGTCGAAAACAATACGCCGCTTAAAATTGGAACCCTATACTTTTTAATAAGCGACCATTCATTGTATAAAGGATAGGCTAAGGCAACAATAGCTGGCCCTAAAAGATGATTGATCCAGCGCCCCCCGAGCATATAGTTGGCATAGGATAAGTGCAGAAAATGTAAGATGACAATAATGATAATCGTCGAGGTGAGAATCGGTAGAAATAAAGGAAAAGAGACCTGGCTATAGATGCGTGACATCACCAAGTAGACCAATACAGTGAGACTTATCATGAAAATGCTAAATACGATAGTCATTGCGCTTCTTCCTCCTTCGTGCTTTTCCTTTCAAGATGACGTATGAGCAGTTGACTCAACCAGCCACTTCCCCCCATAATCAATACGGTATTCAGGAGGATCATGAGGATGATGAGCAGGCCTTGATGTAAGAGGAAGCCCTCATATTGCATAACGCCTATGACTGAAGGCGCTAATAAGAGCGATAAATAACGAATGAGAAAATGGGCGCCTGTCCCTAGCCACTGTTTTTTAACGATCCCCGAAAGAAGTAATAGAAAAAGTAAAATCATACCGATAATGCTTCCCGGAATAGGAATGGACAAAGTGCGCTGAAGAGCATTTCCAATTTCATAAAGACAGCAGAGACCAACAATCTGTATAAAAAGTTTTAAAAGCGTCATGATTTTTCATGCCCCTCGCTTCTTCATAATCGATCCTTATAATGGTCCAGAAAGGCTTGCTTTTGATTCAATAAATGATCTGTTATCGCTCGAGCTGCCGTTTGGTCAGCGATACCCTCAATGATTGAGCAGTGTTCTTCAATAACCTGCTGTCTGCGCTGCTGGTTCATAATTTGCAAGCCAATGCGCCGGATGGAATCTTTAATTTGATCATAAATGGTTATTAAGCGCTGATTTCCTGTTTCATTATAAATGACGGCATGAAAATCTTTATCCAATTGCATAAAATTCTGGTCACTCAAGTGATGTGCCTGCATCTGTTTGGCAATGCCCTTTAGCTTGGCAATGGCTGAAAAATGACTGTCGCTATTCCAAGTCCTTAAAATAGACGCTTCCAAATAGATACGGAGCTCAAATAGGTCTTTAATATCCTGATCTGTAATCGGTGTGACATAGGTTCCCTTATAAGGGATTTTATTGACCCAGCCTTCCGATTCCAAGACTTGAATGGCTTCTCTAAAAGGCGTTTTGCCAATCGCATAGGTTTCTAATGCCAGGCGTTCCGTAAGAAGGGTATGTTCACTGAGTTCCCCGTTGATAATGGCCTCCTTTAATAGTCGATAGGCCTGTTGACGTAAGGGCTGGGGATCAAGAGAGGATACCATTTTCGCACCTGCTTTCATTTTTTATGTATATTGTATACAATGTACAACCAGGTTGTAAATAAAATGGAGGCAAGAGACCTCCAAAAAGGTGCTGTTTTACAGTTCTCCAACAGCAAAATACCTTTGAAGGATAAACATATAAGTAACTTTGACTTTCACCACCATCATTGTGTGATATAAAAAATCCTATAAAGAAGGCTAAGCAACACGTCAAAGGTTTTCTAATAGTATTCTGTGAGCGCGATGACCATGGCTCCCATCTTGGGACGTTTAGGTTCTAAAACATTGGTGATCCCTTGATCAGCCAAGGCTCTAGCTGTGACTGAACCAACGGCTACTGCTAATACATTTTGATTAAAGCCCTTAACCAATAGCTTGTGCTGACTCTCACTGGTTTTGTGAAATAAATTTTCTACCTGCGTTTTACTTGTAAACAAGACGGCATCGACGGCTTGGGAGGTGACACAAAAACGCAATTCCTCTAGTATTGTCTGATCAGGCGGTAGATAATGGTACGGTGCTGAATGATAAAAGGCGATATGCAACGTCTTTAAGCGTTCAATAAGAGCGGCTTCTTCTTGATCGTAGGATTGATAAAAGAGAGAGGGACGCTGCTGAGCGCCTTCAAGCTCATGAATCAGACTCAGCATCGTTCCATCTGGAGAGACCTTTTCAGGGATAAGCTGCCATTTTTTTAGCCACTTCAAGGTTTTACTTCCACGAATGGCCAAATGTATATCAGAGAGCTTGTGAATATACTCATCTAAGCGTCCTAGTCTTTCCGCGGCTTTTTCTAAAGCCTCGGCCCCAATGCCTGTCGTCAGCAGCATCCAATCATAATCATGCGCTAAAAAATGAGCAACGTCATTCTCAGCACTTTTTTCATCTAACCAGCGTGTCCCTTGAATGGGCTTGATAACAGGAATCCCTCCATGCTTTTGAATCAGTTGACTGATTTCGGCTGCCTTGCGATCAGCGGCGCATCCAATATGTCTTCCTTCCAGTGCTTTCATAAAATTAGTGCTCCTTCGAGATAAGGTTTTGTAATGTCTGTTTCATCTGACATTGCTCAGAAGGTTCCAACAGGTTGCTCGCAAGAAGGTCGTAGAGTAGACGCTGCTTTTCTTCCTGAGTCAAGTCTGAAGTCTTGAGAAGCCGGCGACATTCATATAAGAAGTCTAGATAATCTTCGTAACGGTCATCATAGACCCTAGAGAGTTCATCTTTAATCTTCTTAGCTAGGAGAGGGCTTGCCCCATTTGTTGAAATGCTGATAGAGAGCCTGCCGCGCTTTAAGTGAGAGGTAAAAAAGGCATTCCCCTGTTCAGGCTGAGTGGCGACATTTATCAGAGCCTGTTCAGGAGCAAGGGCGGCTACTTGAGCATTAACTTCTGCATCATTTGTGGCTGCAATGACCATGAAAGCATCTTGAATATCCTCAGGCTCAAAGTGTTTGGGAACCCAAGTGAATTGCTTTGCCTCATGTAATCGTTTAAGGTCGGGATGGAGCTCTGGACTGATGACGTGGATGGAAGCGTCGTATTTAAGCAAGGTTTGGAGCTTGCGTCTTGCAACATTTCCGCCGCCGACCGTCACCACTTTTTTATTTAATAAATTAAGCATTATAGGGAATGCATTCATGCTTTTTCTCTCCTAAAGTATGCCAGCTGATAGCAAAAAATCACCCTTAATAGGTGTTAGACATGTGCTTTCAAATGAAACGTGCGTTGAAAGGACTCATTCACACGATCGATGAGCGCTTCTTGAATGTTAGGATGATGGCCGAGATGACCGCAAAGGATGAAGCGCAGACCTTCTTTGTTAAGGGCATTAATCTTTTTTTGCATCGAGCGTATAAGCAAGCCATTAAACCAAAGATAAGGCACAACCATGACTTGGCTAGCCTGTGACCGGACCGCCTCAGCTAATGCCTCATCAAATGAAGGATGACACGCAGCCAAGAAGCAATAATCGACGGATTTGATGTCTAATTGTTGGGCGAGGGATGCGGCGATACACTCAATATCCTTTTTCGTTTGTGGGTCTTTACTACCTCTGCCGACTACGATCACTTTGGTTTTTGAGTGAAACACCTGCTGTTCTCTGATGCGCTCTTCTAGAATGTGAATTAAGCGCGGTTGCACCCCTAATGGGCGTCCGTAAGTAAAGTGGAGTTGGGGATAGCGTTCCTTGAGCTGTTCAAGTTCATAAGGAATGTCCTCATGATAGTGCTTGGCGCTTAATAGTAGAACCGGAACAACGGAAATTGCTGTCGCTCCCTGGCTGACTAAATGAGCGACTCCTTCCGCAATCGTTGGAGAAGAGAGCTCTAAAAAGCTAATTTCTTGTAGGGAGACATCGATCTGTTGTTGGACTGTTTCTATGAAGCGAATGGCCTCTCGTTTGCCTTCTGGAAGGCGTGTGCCATGGCTTACGTAAAGGACGGCTTGCATCAGATTCCCTCCGTTGATTCATATCGCACAGGACTTTGGATCCTGAGATAAATGTAGTTTTTCGAACCATTGCAGTTGTTCGCGCAAACGCACAACGTTGCCGATGATAATCATCGAGGGGTTCTGGGTGTCTTTTGCCTTTTCCACGATATTTTCTAGTGTACCGGTAACGGTGACTTGATGATCAGTTGTTCCCCAATGAATAAGGGCGATGGGTGTTTCCTTACTCAGTCCACCCTCTAGCAATTGTGTGCATATATTGGGCAGCTTCTTGATCCCCATATAAATACAAAGCGTTTCCACAGTATGAGCCAATTTTTTCCAATAGTCATCAGCTTCCTGTTGGGGAGTCACTCCTGAGACAAAAGTGACAGATGAACTGACATGACGATGGGTCAGTGGAATACCTGCATAGGCGGGAGCTGCAGCTCCGGCTGTAATGCCAGGGACGATTTCGAAGGAGATGTTTTGCTGGCTCAAGGCTTCGGCTTCTTCGCCACCACGTCCAAAGATAAAAGGGTCGCCACCTTTTAGACGCGTGACTACTTTATCTTGTAGGGCATATTTGACCAGTAAGTGATTGATGGTTTCTTGGCGGAGTGTGTGGTGATCAGGGCGCTTGCCGCAATAAATACGTTCACAATCACTTGGGGCATAGTCTAATAATGCCTCGTTCACGAGGCGATCATAAAGGATGACATCAGATTGTTGTATGGCTTTAAGTCCCTTAATTGTAAGCAAGTCTGGATCTCCTGGCCCTGCACCAACAAGAAAAACCTTCCCCATGTTCATCTCCCCTTAGGTTGTGTACTTTTATGATAAGAAGTAGTGTATAGCGATAGGATTCGGGAAAGAAGATACTGCTTCTTTCCCTGCGATTGATTACATAGTATCACGAGTAGAACCTGCTGTTAAAGATATTGAGCAAAAGCGTGCTAGATTTTAAGACTAGCAGGCAATAAAAAGGTTTCATTATCATTATTCATATCAATATAGTGGGTTTTATAACAGTGTTTAAATACCCTGTGATAAATTTTTTGGGGGCTTATAAATGTTACGACTGAGATGTTTTGAAGTTAATGGGTATGGTGTGAAGACCACACTCTGTTTTTTCCATTCCTGCCCATCTGCCTGAACGTGAATCCTGTCCATCCTTCACAGGTGAAGTACATGGAATACAGCCAATACTTGGATAATTTTGATCGTGTAAAGGATTATATGGTAAATCATATTTTTCAACATAGGCCCAAACGTCGTCCCAAGTCCAATGAATCAGAGGGCATACCTTAATGGATTGAAAGCGGTCATCCTTGTTAACAAAATTTGTTTTGCGACGACTTGGAGATTGCTCTCTTCGCAATCCAGATATCCAAGCGCTTACCCCCTTTAAGGCTTTTTCAAGAGGCTGTATTTTCCTTATATAGCAGCACTGGTCAGGCTGGCGTTTCCATAATGCAGAGCCATATTCCGTTGCTTGTTCTTCTAAAGTGAGTTCAGGCTTCTTTATAATGATGTTAAGTTCTGGGAATCTTGCTTTTACTTTGTCGATGAGATCATAGGTTTCTTGGAAGTGTAGATCGGTATCCAGAAAAATAATGCGAGCGTCCGGCTTCACCTTCGAGATAAGGTCAATCAGTACAATACCTTCTACACCGAAACTACAGGAATAAACAATATCATCCTCATAGGTGCGATAAGCCCAATCCAAAACGTCAAGCGCCCCTTTTGTTTCGTTATTAATATCTAAACCTTGTAAAGGGTCACTTGCGAAAGTATCATAGGTTATTAAATTAGCGTCCACATTCTCCCTCCTTAAAAGGCATTGACGCAAGCGGTATACAGCGATGGGTCTTTTAGTCCATCTCTCATGCTGATAAAAAAGGAACACTCAAAATGGGTTCAAGGTAAATAAAAAAACTTGTCTAAAGAAGAAGAGTATTGCCGCGGTCTTCTTGAGCATTTAGAGTCCTTTGTAAGGTATAAATGATCGGATAGCTGTGTTGCCGAGGTTTCAAGGGGCTCTTCCCTCCACCTCTCTCTATAAGGAATTTTTAAAAAATTTGTTTGTAGTGATTATTGTATTCGGATAAATCGATAAAGTCAATTATAATTCCGATAAAATTTATAGGAATATTTATAATTGGGGGATTGTCGTTAATAAAAAGGGCAGAGTCAGCCGTTTTCTCTATAAAATAATAGTGTGAACTGAATTTATTATTTTATGGCTATAAATCAAGGATTAGATTGTTTACAATAGATATAGATTAAAAGAATAGCGATGATGTCCTATACTATGCATGATGTCATGGCAGAGTTGAGGAATTTGATTTTTAGGGGGATAGGGAAACTGGTGTTGCAATTTAAAGATTTGATTGTTAATTTTTTTGTTGTTTTATTACCACTATATATGTTCTTATTGTTTGGGAAAAGAACGATTCAGTCTTTTAGACATACGTTATTTTATGGGATTGTCGGCAGTCTTGCCATCCTTCTTTGTATGATCTTTCCGGTGAGTGCGGTAGAGGGGTTGACCTTTGATTTACGAGAGGTTCCAGTGATCATGAGCTTTCTGTTTATGAACTCGATCATTGGTATTCTTTTATCAGGGGTTTGTATGGCTATTCGTCTTGCATTAGGGGGAGAGGGGTTTTTCTGGTCGTTTTTTATTCAAGTTGTATTGATGGTTATTCTTCTCTTCTTTAGACGCCGCTTCAATCAATTTTCACCGAAACAAAAATATTTATGCTTAACCTTCATCTCCCTTGTGACCACATTGCTGATCGATTTAGGTCTTTTGCTTTTTTATAAAAATGAACGGATGTTCAGCGTGGCGTCCGGTGTGATTTTCCTTACACAATGCATCGCGTTGTTCGTTATAATGTATACCATGGAGAGATTCAACAGAAATATACTAACAGATCTAAAACTACAAAAAGCAGAAAAAGCGCAGATCGTCAGTGATTTAGCCGCATCGGTATCCCACGAAGTGCGCAATCCTTTAACCGTGACAAAAGGCTTTATCCAGTTGGTTTTAAAGGATGGCCTTCCCGAGAAAACAAAGTATTATCTTTCTTTAGCACATGAGGAGATTGTACAGGCAGAGCAGGTGATCAGTGATTATTTAACCTTTGCAAAACCGGTATTGGAGGATCCGAAAAGGATTAATTTAAAAGAAGAATTAGAGAAAACACTCAGACTTCTTATTCCCTATGCCAATATGAAGTCGATCATTATTCAGTTTGATAGAGGGGAGCATACAGACATTGGTGTGATCGGTGAGGCACACAAACTGCATCAATGTTTTTCTAATGTCATTAAAAACTGCATTGAGGCTTCCCCTTCAGGAAGTGTGATTGAAATTTCGCTTTATGAGGAAAAAGGAATGGCGGTTGTTTCAATTGTGGATCATGGGATAGGGATGACAGATGAAGAAATCGCTCGGTTAGGTGAACCTTATTTTTCTACTAAAAAGAAAGGGACGGGATTGGGCATGATGGTTGTTTTTAGCATTATTCAATCTATGAATGGAAGAATACATATAAAGAGTAAAAAAGATCAGGGAACCCAATTTGTTATTGAACTCCCGAGAGCAAGATAGATCACTTTAATTCAAGAGGTCTTCTTTTTATTAAAGTCTGGCAAAAAAGGGGGTTTTGTCGGTGTATGGTGCGCAACTAAATACTGATAGATATGCTCTTCGATGGAAAGATTCATTTTCTGAAGACCAACATTGCCGAATAGCGTGTTGAATTCAAAAAAATAAGGATGCCCATTATAAATGGCGACATCAAAGCCAGCGTGATTAATGTTCAACGTTTGCGCCACTGTCTCTACAAGATCAATAATATCGCGTGGGACAGGGTCAAATGCTATTTGCCCTCCTTGCGAAACATTATTTAAATGAGAGTCCTCTCTGCCGATACGCCAATAAGCACCAATCACCTTCTCCCCAACCAGTGTAAGACGGATATCACGGTCGATAGGGAGATATTCTTGAACATAGAGGACGTCATTGGCATTCGCGTAGTTGATTAAATCTTGTTCATTGTTAATAATGAATACACCTTTTCCCATAGAATTTTTAATTTCCTTAGCTATAAATGGAAAGGGGAAGGTCTCAAGAATCATTGTGGTATTTGTGGGTGTATTGGCTAGAATTTCAGTATATGGAAAGTAATCTGGAAATAACAATTGGAAAGCACGCGTCATCTCAATTTTATTGTGTCCGAGATGATAAGAAGCAACACTAGGGAATATTTGCTTTTTTAATCCATACACTAGACTATTGACTTGCCAATAGTCTGGGAATAAAATCCAATCGGCAGCGGCGATGTCTTCACGATGGCGAAACATGAGCTCTGGTTTAATGTAATGTGTATTCGGGATAGCCAACGTGCGCAAAGGATTAAAGGTAATGGACTTCATGTATCATTTCTCCTATGAACCTCTTTATAGAGGCTGTACTTTAAATGATAAAAAACATGATGAAAGGTTTATAGGGGGACCCCCTGAGTTCGTGACACTTGGGTAGAAAGCCCAAATTTGCGTGATAACAATGAGATTATTATAATCCCGTTTTAAAAAAAATCAAGAAGAAAGTTGATGGGAAGCTGACTTACAAATAAAAATAATCTTTTATCTGAAACATGGGATTGCTCGCCTTTTTTCTGCTGGAAGCGTTTGGATTTCAATTTCTATTGCTTCACAAGCTAGGAGTCAGCTATACTGAAAAAAAGCGGACAGGGAACTTCTTCTAATAGCGGCTGAAGCACCCTGTTATTTTTATACTTTAGGATAATAAGAAGCGCGATGCATTCTGATGCTGCAGCGTGTTTAACTATTTGAAAGTGTATGGAGAGAATGCAAGTGAAGGAACAATCGCAACGCATTAATGAAATTATTGATGTTTGTCTCTTAGCAGGCGATATTATGTTGAAAAGTGGGGCAGAAACCTACCGTGTTGAAGATACCATGACACGGATTGCAGCCGCCTTTGATGATCGGGCGTCGCAATGCTTCGTCATGCCTACAGGAATCATCTTTTCCATTGATGGAACAGATCCTACAAAGCTTATTCGCGTTTCAGAACGGTCAACCGATTTACAAAAGGTCGCCGATGTTAACCATGTGTCGCGGAAAATTAGCAGTGGCGAACTGTCATTAAAGGAAGCCTATCTACAGTTAAAAGCTATAGAAAAGGCTGAACTTACTTATTCGATTTGGCAGAGGATCCTTTCCGCTTCAATTGCCAGTGGCTGTTTTCTTATTATGTTTAAGGGTGGATGGTTTGACTTTTTACCCGCTTGTGTAGCTGGCGGATTAGGCTTTGCTGGACTTGTCTATTTTCATCGGCTGATTCAGCTCAAGTTTTTCGCTGAATTCTTGGCTTCTCTGATCATTGGGGTACTGGCCGTTGGATTAACGCATTTTGGGCTGGGTCATGAGATGGATAAGATCATTATTGGCTCCGTCATGCCTCTTGTCCCGGGGCTATTGATTACAAATGCGATACGCGATCTCATGGCTGGCCATCTGGTTTCAGGGTTATCAAAAGGGGCAGAGGCCTTTTTGACTGCTTTTGCCATCGGCATGGGTATTGCTTTTGCATTTGCCTTGTAAAGGATTTGGGAGGTGGATCTTCGTGCATGTGCTGCAACAATGTATAACAAGTTTTATTGCTTCCGCTGCGTTTGGCATTATTTTTAATTGTCCCAAGAATGCCTTGGTTAAATGCGGCTTGGTTGGCATGATGGGATGGCTGATGTATATTTTACTCGTTGCCTTCAATGTTAATGTGGTGTTAGCCAATTTGTTAGCTGCTTTTTTTATTGCAGTGATCGGTCAAAGCTTCGCTCGCATGTATAAAATGCCAATGATTATTTTCAGTGTGGCTGGCATTATTCCGCTTGTTCCTGGGGGGATGGCCTATGATGCAATGCGCCACTTTGTTCAGAATGATTACAGCTCGGCAGTGCAGCTCTCTGCCAAGGTCTTTTTACTATCAGGGGCCATTGCTGTGGGACTTATCCTTTCGGAAGTTAGCAATCAAATGTACAGAAAACTTCGTTCCCTGAAGCAGGGAGCATGATAATTATAGAATTCGAATGCGTTTTAAGATGATGTTAAAAAATTATGAATCAGGAATGATGCAATATGAGCTTGCTTATAGCTGAAGATCTTTATAAAACTTTTGGTGAGAAGACGCTTTTTGATCACATTTCCTTAACCATTGAGGAGAAGGAGAGAGTCGGATTAATCGGGGTTAATGGTACGGGAAAATCATCGTTATTGAAAATATTAGCTGAGGTTGAGCAGCCAGAAACAGGTACGCTGACACACGCTAAGCAATTTCACATTGAATATCTTCCCCAAAATCCTGAGTTTCATGAGAATCTCACGGTGCTGGAACAAATCTATTACGGCGATTCTCAGTTAATGAGAACAATGAGAGCTTACGAACGCCTGGTCGCTGAGCTAGAAAATCAGCCTGAAGATGAAGCGGTTAGGCAGCGCTTTTTTCAGATTCAGCAGCAAATGGATGCGCTTGATGCTTGGGAAGCGAGTACACTGGCCAAAACGATTCTTAATCGGTTAGGGATCAAGGCGTATCAAAAGCCCGTCAACGAGCTCTCTGGCGGACAAAGAAAACGAGTTGCAATGGCTAAGGCATTAATTCAGCCAGCCGATCTTTTAATTTTAGATGAGCCGACTAACCATTTGGATAATAAGACCATTGAGTGGCTTGAGACATATTTGTCCCAATATCCCGGCGCGTTAGTGTTAGTCACTCATGATCGCTACTTTCTTAACCGAGTGGTTAAGAAAATTTATGAGCTGGATCACGGCAAACTCTATGCGTATGAGGGCAATTATGAGGTTTTTTTAGAGAAGAAGGCAGAGAGGGAAGCGCTGACCATCCAAGATGAGAGAAAACGGCAAAACCTGCTAAGGTCCGAGCTCGCTTGGTTGCGCCGTGGTGCGAAAGCGCGCTCGACAAAACAGAAGGCGAGAATTGATCGAGTGCATCAACTGCAGGAACAGGATAATGTCATGCCAACAGGCTCAATAAGCTTTCAAGTAGGAGCCAGCCGATTAGGGAATCAAGTGTTAGAAATCGAGGATATTACAAAATCCTATGATCATAAAACATTGATTAAGTCATTTAGCTATTTGGTAGTACCAGGTGAGCGCTTAGGTATTATTGGTCCGAATGGGACAGGAAAATCAACGCTGCTTAATATGATGGCAGGATTAATGGCACCTGATTCAGGGGAGATTAAGACGGGCCAAACCGTCAAGCTAGGATACTATAGGCAGAGTGATATAGACATTGATGGTTCTTTGCGTGTGATTGATTATATTAAAGAGAAGGCAGAGATGATTCATACAGCAGATGGTCAGTGGATCTCAGCTGAACAAATGCTTGAGCGTTTTTTATTCCCCCGCCCCGCCCAACGGACGTTTGTGCGACGTCTCTCAGGTGGTGAACAGCGTCGATTGTATTTGCTCAAGGTGCTGATGGAAGAACCAAATGTTTTACTGCTCGATGAACCTACCAACGACTTGGATACGACAACCTTAAGTATTCTTGAAGATTATTTAGACCACTTCTCAGGTGTGGTTATTACGGTCTCCCATGATCGTTACTTTTTAGATCGTGTGATTGATCACCTCCTAGTTTTTGAAGGAGAGGGTAATATTCAGCGCTTTGAAGGGAATTATTCAGACTATCTTGCTTCTGAGAAAAGCACACCTAGTCCGTCTAAGCATAAGCAGGACTCACCGCAGTTTCAGGGGTCCCAGAGGCGGCAGTCCCCTCGATTAAAGCTCACATATAAAGAGCAGAAGGAGTGGGAGGGGATCGAAGAACGCATCGCTGAGTTAGAAGCTGAACAAGAGCGCCTTGAGGGTGATATTCAAGCAGCGGGCAGTGACCTAGGGCGTGTTCAAGAGCTTTTTAATGAACAGAAGGAAATTGAAGTAAAACTAGAGGAAGCCGTAGAACGCTGGACGGAGTTATCTATCAAAGTCGAAGAAATTGAACGAAGTAAAAGGTAATTTGATGGCTATATGATGATAAGGGACCTTTAGGGTTTAGATGTATCCTCATTCATGATCTAAACCCTGGGATTGAGCGGGGAGGTCAATTGTCACGGTGGTTCCTGAGCTGCTGCTGCTAAAAGTTATTCTTCCTTGATGGTTTTCAATAATTTGGCGGCATATCATTAATCCCAAACCCGTTCCATTCTCTTTTGTGGTGTAAAAGGGTTGACCAACCTTATCAAGCTGCTCTTTGGACATGCCGGTGCCTTGATCGATGATTTGTATGATTAGGTGCTCGTTTTCACTCGTGACCACGACGTTAATGATACCCCCGTTGTTCATGGCTTCAAGGGCGTTATTCAATAAATTAATAAAAACTTGTTTGATTTTATTCTCATCACAAAATAGCAGCGGCAGATTTGGGGCATAGTTGGCTTGAATTTCAGTACCTTTTAAGTGTGCGACAGTATTGAGCAGTGTGATGACTTGATCTAGGATTTGAGTGATTGAGCATTGGGTTAGCTTGGCTTCAGTGGGCTTTGCAAGAATCAGAAGCTCTGTAATAATGGATTCAATACGATTGATCTCCTCTGTAATAACGTTGATGTACATATCGTTGCCGTGATAGTCAGCTTTAATAAGATGGAGAAAGCCTTTTATGGCTGTCAAAGGGTTTTTAATTTCATGGGCAATACCTGCCGCTAATTGTCCTGCAAGTGTCAGTTTTTTGGATTCATTGAGATCCTTGAGTTGATGTGTTGAAAGAGCATGCTTATCTTCCATGGAGATTTCCCCTTATATTGGTTTTGATTTAGAAAAATTTGGTTAAATTAGGCGTTTATCTTTAGGATTTTTTAATCACATATTCAGAGCGCCCGCAAGTTTTTATGGTGTCAGGATGGTTCATATACTCTGATAGCATTAGAAAACTTGGCTTGCACCACTTCGCTGGTACTCCTGATGTGATTTTCGCACATCACACACTTAGGTTGCCCGCAAGCCTTAGAAGGCGAAAGCCAAAGTTACACTTATACTATCTTCCTTCATGAGCGTCAGCGAAATTATAAATTCTGATAGTATAAAAAAAGCCAAAGTAAAATAATCTTTTACTTTGGCTCATGTCTGACTTTGTCATTCAGCTCATTTCCACCTTATACTTTATATTTAATGCGTTTTTAAAATAAAAATTATGACACTGTAATCGTAAAGAAAGTTCCAGTCAACAAAAATGTCCATGATTTGTGCCTTTAATATGGATGAAAATCTAGGATTGTTATGGAGGTATTCCTTCTCCAACTTGCGCTTTGTAAGTGCTAAAATCTCTTGGTGCCCCTGTCTGATTAATTCTTTTTCAATCCGGATTAAAATGCCTCGCCGGATGACGACTAATGTTCTCGGATTAAGAAAGAATGAGTAGATGCTTTCCGGTGATTTTTGAACAACATGGCTCATTGCGTCTATTTCCTTCTCGAGAGCCTCCTTACCTTCATAATCCTCTGAACGCCCCTCCGTCAGATCCAGATCTAAAGGACTGGCAGCGATTAAGCCAGTTTTATTATCAAGAGACCAATCGTAATAAAAATGGGTGTATTCAGTACCTGTCAAATATTTAATATATGCCTTGGTCTCGGGAATAAGGCTCTTCATAAGAATGTCCCGTGTATGTTCAATCGTTGTCGTTTGTCCTTGGGACAAAAGCACTTTTTCTGTCGGTGAAATAAAATTCTGCAAATAAATGGTCAGAAAATGATGGTGTTGAGAAACATAAACAGATTCTGGCCCCTTTCCAAAGTGATCTCTAAACAATTTGCCAATAAAGCTAGCCATTTGTTTTTGATTTTCTTGGCTCAAGTTGTATTCCATCCTTTTTTAGATAAAAGCCTTTTATTCTTTTATCCACGTTTAATTGTAATGTGCTGAAATTTTAAAAGCAAATGAAGTGAGATGCAATATTACATTGTGTAAAAGGAAGTCAATTTATCCAAGCTTTACGAATAACCTTTGGACACTCTTCACATCTTATGGGTATGGAGGTGTGTATCGTGGACCAATCAAAGGGGCACAGTGGGAAAACAATAGCCGGAACAGATATTAATCAAGTGAAGGAACAGAATGCTCAGTCCGGCCTTTCTTATAATGAAGCTAAGGCCTTCATTGCTAAGAACATGGGAGGACACGGAACCGAGATATTTAGCGATACAGATAGTCTGGCCATTCGTCAAGAGCTTCAGAAGGATGGTAAGAAAAATTAACAGCCATTATAATTTACTAAAAATAAAAACAATTATTCAGCTGTTGACATCCGTTTTGTATGCAGTATAATAAGTTAACAATAACGAAAGTCAATGACGAAGAGAGTAATTACATGAGAAGTTGAAGCGAGCCAGGGAAGGTGAAAGCCTGGTACAGAACATGTAATGAAGCGCACTTCTTGAGATGTCGGCTTGAAAGAGGAATCCTTCAATTAGAGTCGATCGGGTAGCCTCCGTTAACGTGCTTTTAAGTGGTTCCTATTTTAGGAATAAATGGAGTGGTACCGCGGGTGATAACTAGTCAACGCTCGTCTCTTTAGTAATTAAAGAGGCGGGCGTTTTTTGATTTAAATTGAAAAGTGTATAGATGAAAATCGATGATAAAGAGAGTAGTCCCAAAAGATGACACAGCGAGCTGGGGAGGGTGTAAGCCTGGCGCATTGGATGGGGTGAAACGCACTTTGGAGATGTTGGCGTGAAAGGACCTTTGGTCATTAGCGTCAAACGGGTGGTTCCGTAACCAACTTTAAAGCTGGTTCTTTTGATAAGAACAATTGGAGTGGTACCGCGGGTGACGAACAGTCAACACTCGTCTCTATAATCGACAAGATAGAGACGGGTGTTTTTTTTATACTATCAGAATTTATAACTTCGCTGATCTCAAAGGAAGATAGTATAAGGCGGGCTTTGACTTTCGCCACCTATGGCTTGGTGATAGCCAAGATTTCTAATTATATTGGGACAAGAAACCATGGAGAGACAGAACGGGTTTAGGAGGAGAGCGCATGAAAATCGCAATCGTTGGTGCCAATGGCTATAGTGGTGTGGAACTTATACGATTATTATCACAGCACCCCCATATAGAGATTGAAATGCTTGTTTCCCATTCAACGAGTGGGACAGCGATCAATGCTATTTATCCCCACCTGACAGGGATATGTGAGCTTGAGTTAGAAAAGGCGGGGGCTGAGGAAATTGCTGAGCGAGCGGAGCTGGTTTTTTTTGCAACACCAGCGGGTGTCAGTCAAGGCTTGGCTCCACAATTACTTGATAAAGGCATCACGTGCATTGATCTTTCAGGGGATTTTCGCTTGAGGCAGCCCAAGGCTTACGAGCAGTGGTATAAACGGCCATTCGTTGCTCGGGAGACTGACTTAGAAAAGGGTGTCTATGGCTTAAGTGAAATCAATAGGGATGCGATAAAATCAGCTCAGCTCATTGCCAACCCTGGATGCTATCCTACGGCAACACTTTTAGGAGTCTTACCTGCCGTTCAAATGGGGTTGATTGACTTACACTCTATTATTATTGATGGAAAGTCAGGGGTATCGGGAGCAGGACGATCCGCCAAACAGGGCAATATGTACAGTGAAATAAATGAGAGTGTAAAAGCCTACAAGCTTGGTGCTCATCAACATATTCCAGAAATTGAGCAAGGCATAGAAGTGATAGCAGGAAGCGAAACTCACGTCACCTTTTCAACGCATTTAATGCCCATGACCCGAGGGATTATGTGTACGATCTATGCAGGGCTGAAAGAAGCTAGGTCAACACAACAAATAATTGAAGATTACAAAGAATTTTATCAATCTGATAGCTTTGTGAGAGTACGAAATGAAGGCATTTGGCCAGCAACAAAAGAGGTATCTGGCTCTAACTATTGTGATATCGGCATTTTTGCCGATGAACGTGTGCCGCGATTAACGATTGTATCCGTTATTGATAATCTTGTTAAAGGCGCGGCGGGGCAGGCCATTCAAAATATGAACATCATTTGTGGCTGGGATGAGACCACAGGATTAGCACAAACCCCGATTTATCCATAAAGGAGAGAGATTGAAGTGTTTAATGAGACGACGATAAGTCAACAGCAATTTAAAATTATAGAAAATGGCAGCGTGGCTTCTGCAAAGGGTTTTTTATCAGGTGGTCTTCATGCTGGATTAAAATATAAAAATTTGGATTTAGGTTGGGTTTTCTCAGAGGTACCTGCTGATGCAGTAGGGGTCTATACAACAAATATCTTTCAAGCGGCACCATTGAAAGTCACACAAGAAAGCATTGCTGTAGAGAATAAGTTACAGTCCATCATTGTGAATTCAGCAGTAGCAAATGCCTGTACAGGGCAACAAGGCTTGGATAATGCTTATGAAATGAGACACGTATTTGCCAATCACCTAGCGCTCCCAGATCATCTTGTTGCGGTTGTTTCTACAGGCGTTATTGGTGACCAGCTCCCTATGGATAAGATTAAAAAGGGCATTTCTCAAATCACATTGGGGGACAGTCAGTCGAAAGCTTTTGAAAAAGCGATACTCACCACGGATACATGTATTAAGCAAGTGGCTGTGGAGCTTGAGATAGATGGGAACATCGTAACGATTGGTGGAGCTGCGAAAGGATCGGGGATGATTCATCCGAATATGGCAACGATGCTTAGCTTTATCACAACAGATGCTCATATCGATCAACAGGATTTGCTTCAAGCGCTCAGAGAGACGACAGATCAAACCTTTAATATGATTACGGTAGACGGGGATACGAGTACCAACGACATGGTATTAACCTTAGCAAATGGCTTAGCAGGTAATGATAAGTTAACGAAAACACATCCCCAATGGTCGGAATTTATTGCAGCCTACATGTTTGTTGCAGAAACACTGGCCAAAAAGATTGCGCGGGATGGCGAAGGGGCAACGAAGCTGATTGAGGTTCATGTCACTGGTGCGGCTAATGAACAGGCAGCCAAGGCAATAAGTAAAGCAGTTGTCGGTTCAAGCCTTGTTAAAACCGCTGTGTTTGGCACGGATCCTAACTGGGGCAGAATCATCTGTGCAGTGGGGTATAGTGACCAGCCGCTAGATCCTGCAAAAATCAATGTTGCGATAGGGCCCATACCTGTTGTTAAGCAAGGCCTGCCGCTTGTCTTTGATGAAGAGGCAGCCAAAAATTATTTGGCTCAGGAAAAAGTTGAGCTGTTCGTTGATTTGGCTGACGGTAATGCTGAAGCGATCGCTTGGGGCTGTGACCTTACCTATGATTATGTCAAGATCAATGCATCTTACAGAACATGAGGAGGATGACCATTGAATTATCTAGTCATTAAATGTGGTGGGAGTGCTTTTCAACAACTCACCCCTTCCTTTTATAAAAATATCATCAAAATACTGAATAGCGGGAATTGGCAACCAATTATTGTGCATGGCGGTGGTCCACTTATCTCGACATTGCTGGATAAACTGGCTATTCCAACGCATTTCAATCAAGGGTTAAGAGTGACTACGGAAGAGGTTTTGGATGTTGTTGAGATGGTCTTGAGTGGATCGGTCAACAAACAAATCGTACGGGAGCTGACCTTGGCTGGAGGAAAAGCCGTAGGCATGAGCGGTGTTGATGGGGGTCTCCTTGAAGCCGCACCTCATGATCCTGAGATGAAATGGGGATATGTTGGTAAGATCGTTCATGTCGAAACGGAGAATCTTGAGCTTTATACCAAACGAGGGTATATTCCCGTCATTTCACCTGTTGCGATGGATCGAGCAGGACAGCGTTATAACATCAATGGAGATACCGCAGCGGCTGCCATTGCAGAGGCACTAAATGGCCATCTTTGTTTTGTCAGTGATATTTCCGGTATCGAGGTTGAGGGGAAATCCGGAAAGAAAGAAATTTTAAAGCAAGCGACCTTAAAGCAAATTGAAGACTTGATTGAGTTAGAGGTTATTACAGGCGGGATGGTGCCAAAGGTGCAGGCAGCATTAGAAGGATTGAAAAATGGTGTCAAAGCCACGGTCATTCTTAACGGACTAGAATCAGAACAACTCCTTGATTATATTCAAGGTCATCCTGTCGGCACGAAAATCACTTTGAAGGAGGCGGCTACTCATGTCTAAGTCATCCTTATTAGAACATTCAGCGCTGATGTCCACTTACGGTCGGTTTCCAATAGAAATAGTGAAAGGGAAGGGCAGTTACGTTTGGGATGCTGCAGGGACGCAATATCTTGACTTTACTTCTGGCATCGCCACTTGTAATCTTGGTCATGTCCCAGAAGGTGTCAAAGACAAACTACATGATCAGGTTGAAACGTTATGGCATTGCTCGAATCTTTACCACATTCCTTCGCAAGAGCAGCTAGCCCAGAAGCTGATAGAACTGAGTTGCTTTGATAAAGCCTTCTTTTGTAACAGTGGTGCGGAGGCCAATGAGGCGGCAATCAAGCTAGCTAGGCGTTACGCGAATAAGGTGAAGAAGACGGAAGCCTTTAACATTGTGACCTTCCAACACTCTTTCCATGGACGGACAATGGCAACCTTGTCGGCGACAGGGCAGGAAAAAATCCATGATGGATTTGATCCTCTTTTAAAAGGATTTCATTATCTGCCTTATAACGATTTTACGGCACTCGATCAACTGTCAGGCAAACAAACCTGTGCTGTGCTTCTAGAACTGGTTCAAGGGGAAGGCGGCGTGAATCCTGCTGATCCAGAATGGGTAAAGGCATTAGAAAAGAAATGCCATGCGGAGGGTATCTTCCTGATGGTTGACGAGATTCAAACAGGAGTAGGCCGGACTGGCACGCTATTTGCTTATGAACAGTATGGTATTGAGCCTGATGTCATGACATTGGCAAAAGGACTAGGCTCTGGATTTCCGATCGGTGCAATGCTTGCTAAGGAAGAAGCAGCAAAAGGCTTTACACCTGGAAGTCATGGCAGTACATTTGGCGGTAACCCCTTGGCCACCACTGCTGGTGTCGCAACACTAGAAGCCATTGTGGAGGCTGATCTTATCCCGCATGCGAAAGAGATGGGGACTTATTTAAAAAACGTTTTAGAGAAACTTAAAGAAACCTATCCAGAGCACATTTTAGAAATTAAAGGCAAGGGGTTACTGGTAGGTGTGGTGACCGCTCAACCTGCAATCGATATTGTTAATAAGGCGAGGGAAGAGCAGCACCTCTTGATTTTAACAGCAGGCCCGCAAGTGATCCGGATATTACCGCCGTTAAACACAACATCCATAGAAATTGATGCCTTTGTGCAAGCATTCGCCAAAGTGCTTCAAAGCTTATAGAAATAGGAGGCCTCGATATGGAAAAGGGCTATCTGTTATTGGAAACAGGGGATGTCTTCGAAGGCATTCTGTTAGGTAAAACTCATTCAACTACTGGCGAAGTTGTTTTTAATACAAGTATGACCGGCTACCAGGAAATTTTGACAGACCCTTCTTATGCAGGACAAATCATGACCTTCTGCTATCCAATCATCGGAAACTATGGCATCAATGATTTTGATGATGAAAGTGCAGGGCTGCATATGGCAGGCGTGATTATCAGTGATCTCTGTATGACACCGAGCCACTATTTGTCCGTAAAGACATTTGCTGAAAACCTAGAAAAGGCGGGGATTCCGTGTTTAGCAGGTGTCGATACTCGAGCCGTCGTAAAAAAAATTCGCCAAGATGGCACGATGAAGGGTGTGATCACCACCACCCCTGATATCTATGCGACATGGAGCAAAAGTGCTTCAACGCCTTTGTCATTAGTTAAGGAGGTCTCCACGCCAGCGATTCAGCATTATAAAGGTGTTGGTCCTCATGTTGTTTTGATGGACTACGGGCATAAGAAATCAATTTTAAATGCCCTTTTAGATGAGGGATGTACGGTTTCGGTCGTTCCGTATACAACCTCATACGATGATATTGTGGCGCTTAACCCGAATGGCGTGGTTTTTAGTAATGGACCTGGAGATCCTATTGCCCTAAAGCCTTTACTACCAGAGATTAAAAAAATAACAGAAGCCTTTCCTTCCTTGGGGATTTGCCTAGGACATCAGCTGATTGCTCTTGCTTACGGCGCCAAAACCGATAAACTGCTTTTTGGGCACAGAGGGGGCAACCATCCAGTTAAGGAAATAGAGACAGGAAAGGTATGGATGACTGCTCAAAATCATAGCTATGTTGTCACAGATGAATGTATTGACTCGGAACACTTTACTGTTAGCTACCGCAATGTAAACGACCAATCCGTTGAGGGATTAAAACATAAAAATCTACCCATTGTGACGGTGCAATTCCACCCTGAAGCCCATCCAGGGCCAACGGATACGTATCACATTTTCACACAATTTTTACACACTATTAGACAAACAGGTGAGACGTCCTATGCCACTACGTACTGATATCAAAAAGGTTTTGGTCATTGGGTCTGGACCGATCGTCATTGGTCAAGCAGCAGAATTTGACTATGCAGGGACCCAAGCTTGCCTAGCCTTAAAAGAAGAAAATATTGAAGTAATATTAATTAATAATAATCCAGCGACTATCATGACGGATGAACAGATTGCTGACAAGGTTTATATTGAACCATTAACAACAGAAACAATTGAAAAGATCCTTCAAAAGGAGCACCCGGATGGCGTGATCGGGACCTTAGGTGGTCAGACTGGTTTGAATCTTGCTGTTGAGCTCTATGAAAAGGGCATCCTTGAAAAATATGATGTGGAATTGCTAGGAACTTCTGTCGCCTCTATCAAAAAAGGTGAGGATCGCGAGTTGTTCCGTCAGCTGATGATTGATAATAATGAACCGATTTCGGAATCGCAAATCATTCACACGTATGAAGAAGGGGAGCAATTTGTCAAGGCGATTGGTTTTCCCGTTATCATTCGGCCCGCTTATACCTTAGGTGGTTCAGGCGGAGGGTTCGCTAATAATTTTGATGAATTGAAAACAGTGCTAACAAGAGGGCTCAGCTTAAGCCCCATCCACCAAGTCCTTATTGAGAAAAGCATAAAAGGCTGGAAGGAAATTGAATACGAAGTGATGCGGGATCATAATGACACCTGCGTGATCGTCTGTAATATGGAGAATCTTGATCCTGTGGGTGTTCACACCGGGGATTCCATTGTGGTTGCCCCTTCTCAGACACTAACAGATGTTCAATATCAATTGCTTCGTAGTGCTTCATTAAAAATTATTAGAGCTTTAAGCGTTGTGGGAGGCTGTAATATCCAATTTGCCCTCAACCCGCATTCAAATGAATACATCATTATTGAGGTCAACCCGAGGGTGAGCCGTTCTTCAGCTCTCGCCTCTAAGGCAACCGGCTATCCGATTGCTCGGATCGCGGCCAAATGTGCCATCGGCTATCATCTGGATGAGATTCTAAATCCAATTACAGGAACAACCTATGCTTCCTTCGAACCCGCTCTAGATTACGCTGTTGTGAAGCTGCCACGCTTTCCTTTCGATAAGTTTACTGAAGCGAATCATGAGCTGGGGACACAAATGAAGGCAACCGGTGAGGTCATGGCTATTGACCGGACCTTTGAAGGAGCGTTAAATAAAGGCTTGCGGTCTTTGGAAATGGGACTTTCCAGTCTTCATTATCCACCATTTAAGACGCTTGATCAGGAACAATTGACTGAGCAGCTTACTCAAGCCACAGATCTTCGGCTATTTGCCATAGCGGAGCTCATGCTTAGAGGAATGACCATTGAGGCCATCCAAGCACTCACTCAAATCGATCCTTGGTTTTTAGAAAAAATAAAGGCGATTTTAGATGTGGAAGAGCAATTAACAGCTTATGCGTTTGCTGAGCTCCCGGATGAGCTGTTAAAGATGGCGAAATATATTAATATCAGTGACCAGCGACTCGCTGAACTCTTTCAAGTGGCTATCTCGGAAGTGCGCCAGAAATGGAAAAAGGCCGGATTGAAGCCAGGGTATAAATTAGTGGATACTTGTGCAGCAGAATTCGAAGCGCAAACACCTTACTATTATTCGACTTGGGCCGGAGAAGATGAGGCGGAGGTTGAGGATAAAAAGAAAATCATGGTGATCGGTTCAGGCCCGATCCGCATCGGCCAAGGGATTGAGTTCGATTATTGCTCAGTACAGGCAGCGCTAGCGGTTAAGAAAAAAGGTTATGAAGCGATCGTCATCAATAATAACCCTGAAACAGTAAGTACTGACTATTCCATTGCCGATCGCCTGTATTTTGAGCCATTGGCCATTGAAGATATCTTAAATGTCATTGATAAGGAAAAGGTCCAGGGGGTTCTTCTGCAATTTGGCGGGCAAACAGCGATTAATTTAGCGGAGGCCTTAGAAAAAGCAGGCGTACCAATTCTGGGAACAACGACGGAGGGCATTGATCAACTTGAGGATCGGCAAAGCTTTTATGATTTGCTGGGCACATTAAACATTCCTCATATTGAGGGAACAACGGTTGTAAATGAAGTGGAGCTGCGCGGAGCTGTTAAGCAGTTAGGTTATCCGATCTTGGTTCGTCCCTCCTATGTTATCGGTGGTCAATCCATGTTTATCTTTTATAAAGAAACTGAGCTCGATCACTATATCAAGCAGTACCAGCCGTTTTCAGGCCAAGGAGCATTGTTGGTTGACCGCTATGTCTCGGGTATCGAATGCGAGGTAGATGCGGTTAGCGACGGGCAAGATGTCTTTATCCCGGGTATCTTTGAACATATTGAAAAAGCAGGTGTTCACTCTGGGGATAGTACAGCGATTTTCCCGGCAGTTTCACTCTCTGAAGCCATTGCTGAAGCCCTAGCTTCTTATACGCTTAGTATTTGTAAGGCGCTGAACTTTAAGGGGATCATGAATATTCAATTTGTGGTCGATGATCTAACCAAAACAGTCTTTGTTTTAGAGGTTAATCCGCGTTCATCTCGAACAGTGCCCATTGTAAGTAAGGTTACTGGCATGCCGATGGTTGAAGCAGCGGTGGCCATTCAATTAGGAGAAACATTGGCAAGCTTAAATCTACCAACTGGATTAGCCAAGCCGATTGATTTCTTCGCTGTCAAGGCGCCGATCTTTTCAACCGAAAAATTGAAAAATGTGGATCCTGTGCTCGGACCGGAAATGAAATCGACTGGGGAACGTCTAGGACTAGGAAATAGCCTTGATGAAGCGTTGGCAAAAGCTCTGTTCATGGATGCGCCAAACCCACTTAAGTATACAAAAGAGCAGCCAATTATTTTTTGCTCAGTGACAGCGCGTGAACAGATGGCGAGCTTAGAGGCCATCAAGAAGCTTCAGGCTCAAGGCTATACGATTGCGGCGACACCGACGACTGCAGAGTACTATAAAAACCATGGTGTTAGGGTTGAAATAACAACAAGAGAGACTGGCGAAATTGAACGATTAATGTCAGAGGGCAAGATGGCGGCAGTGATAAATATTCCAACCCACGGAAGGAATTATGAAACCTTTGGTTTTTATTTAAGAGAATTAGCCTTACGGTTCCAAGTGCCTTTATATACAAGCCTTGATACAGTTAAGGCGACCATTGAGCTCTTGGACAAAGAGATCGTGAACACGGTGCACCCATTGGCCTCATACCGTAAAAGTGCACTTATCTATCACGGGGAGTGAGAAAACATGATGAAACTCGATGCATTGCGACCTTCACCCTTCTCAGCTGAAGGTAAGCATTTTATAAAACTATCTGATTATAGTACAGGTGAATTATTATATTTATTAGATTCCGCCCTTGAGATGAAAAATCTTCAAAAAAAGGGCATCCCTCACCCTTATTTAAGCGGAAAAATACTCGGGATGATTTTTGAGAAATCATCGACTCGGACCCGTGTTTCTTTTGAAGTCGGGATGAAGCAATTGGGTGGCGATGCCATCTTTTTGAGCTCAAATGACATTCAGCTAGGGAGAGGAGAAACGGTGGAAGACACCGCAAAGGTACTTTCCCGTTATCTGGATGGCTTAATGATTCGAACCTTTGGTCATGAGACAATTGAGCGCTTTGCAAATCATGCAGAGGTTCCGGTCATCAATGGATTGACGGATTTACATCATCCGACTCAGGTCATGGCGGACCTATTAACCATCTATGAGCATAAAGGAAAATTGGCAGGTCTAAAGCTGTGTTATATCGGTGATGGGAATAATAATATGTGTCATTCACTCCTTGAAGGGGCTGTCAGTGTGGGCATGGATATTGCCGTAGCCAGTCCAGCAGGCTATGCTCCAAACGCGCACATTTTACAAGAAGTTAAAGCAAAGGCCAATGAAATGAATGTCAGCGTGTCCTTCACAACATCGGCACATGAAGCAGCACATGAAGCGGATATTATTGTCACCGATGTTTGGACCAGTATGGGGCAGGAGGAAGAGGCGGCACAGCGCTTGGAAGCTTTTACACCCTATCAAGTGAACGCTGAGCTTTGCAGCCAGGCTAAGGCGGATTTTCTCTTTCTTCACTGTCTACCTGCTCATCGTGGTGAAGAGGTGACAGCAGACATCATTGATGGTTCACATTCCGTCGTGTTCGATGAAGCGGAAAATCGCCTGCATGCGCAAAAAGCTATTTTAAAGGCATTATTGGAAAATTAAACTCAAGTTCTAAATAGATGATGAAAAAGAGGAAAGGAAGGATTTATCATGGCGAAGGAAAAAGTTGTATTAGCCTATTCCGGGGGATTAGATACCTCCGTATCAATCAAGTGGATTCAAGAAAAATATGGGTATGATGTCATCGCCCTCGGTCTGAACGTGGGTGAAGGGAAGGATTTGGAGGCCATCAAGCAAAAGGCACTTGATGTCGGAGCGATCAAAGCGATTACAATCGATGCTAAAGAACTGCTTGCAGAAGAGTATATTATTCCAGCACTAAAAGCCAATGCACTTTATGAAGGGAAGTATCCGATTTCCTCCGCGCTTTCACGGCCATTGATTGCTAAGCTACTTGTTGAGATTGCTGAGCAAGAAGGAGCCGTCGCCGTTGCCCATGGCTGCACAGGAAAGGGCAATGATCAAGTGCGCTTTGAGGTATCGATTCAAGCCCTTAATCCGAATCTAAAAGTGGTCGCACCTGTTCGTGAATGGGGCATGACGCGGGATGAAGAGATTGCCTATGCAGAGGCCAACGGTATTCCTATTCCTGTTGATCTTGATAATCCCTTTTCAATCGATGCGAATATTTGGGGAAGGGCTTGTGAGGCTGGCGTCCTTGAAAATCCATGGAATGAGGCACCTGAAGCGGCGTTTGATTGGACGAATCCCATTCATCTGACTCCTGATGAAGCAGAGTATGTGGAAATCACTTTTGACAAAGGTGTTCCGGTTGCTTTAAATGGTGAATATCTTCCATTGGTTGAGCTGATTGAGACCTTGAATGAAAAAGGCGGTCTTCATGGCGTCGGTCGGATCGATCATATTGAAAATCGCTTGGTGGGTATCAAGTCTCGGGAGGTTTATGAAAATCCTGCAGCGTTGATTCTGATCAATGCGCATAAAGAATTGGAATTTCTTACGCTAACACGTGAGGTGCTACAATTTAAAAGTACGATCGATCAACAATTTGCTAAGCTGATATATGACGGTCTTTGGTACTCGCCATTAAAAGCTGCATTGGATGCCTTTGTCGATGAGACGCAAAAGTCGGTGACAGGCGTCGTGAAAGTCAAATTGCATAAAGGTTCACATGTTGTTGTTGCCAGAAAGTCGGATATCAGCCTTTATAATGAAGAACTCGCTACTTATACACAAGGGGATGCCTTTGATCACAATGCAGCGGTTGGTTTCATAAAGCTGTGGGGCTTATCTACAAAAGTGTATTCAGAGATTCACAACAAGGATAAACAGGAGGATAACCATGAGCAAACTGTGGGGCGGCCGGTTCACGAAGGAAACAAATAAGCTTGTCGAGCTTTATACCGCTTCCATTGATTTTGATCAGCTCCTAGCAAAAGAGGATGTTCAAGGGAGTCTTGCTCATGTGAAGATGCTGGGAGAGTGCGGTGTTCTTACAACTGCGGAAGCTGATCAGATCGAGGCGGGTCTGAAAACAGTATTAGAGAAAATTGAAAAGGGTGAGGTTGAATTTCTGGTTGAGCATGAGGATATCCATATGAATATTGAAAAGCTCTTAACAGATGAAATTGGTCCCGTTGCCGGTAAGCTTCATACAGGGCGGAGTCGTAACGATCAGGTGGCCACGGATATGCACTTGTACCTTCGAGCGAAAACAAAAGAGATCATCCACCTGCTTGTACAGGTGCAAACGGCATTAGTTGAGCAAGCTGCAAACAATATCGATACCATTTTACCTGGTTATACGCATTTGCAAAGGGCACAGCCTGTCTCCTTTGCTCACCATCTTTTAGCTTATTTTTGGATGTTTGAAAGAGATAAGGATAGGCTACAGGACAGCTTGAAACGCATTAATTGGTCCCCGTTAGGTGCCGGGGCATTGGCTGGAACAACCTTTCCGATTGATCGTGAGCGGGTGGCAGAACTCCTGAAATTTGACACTGTTTATCCCAACAGTTTGGATGCAGTCAGTGACCGTGATTTTATCGTTGAGTTTCTCTCCATTGCTTCACTGATTATCACTCATATTTCCAGACTGTCAGAGGAGCTTGTCCTATGGAGTAGTCAAGAGTTCCAGTTCATAGAGCTAGATGACTCCTTTTGCACAGGTTCAAGCATCATGCCGCAGAAGAAAAATCCTGATGTTCCTGAGTTATTAAGAGGGAAAACAGGTCGGATTTTTGGTGATTTGATTGGGCTATTGACCGTGCTTAAAGGCTTACCACTCGCCTATAATAAGGATTTACAAGAGGATAAAGAGGGCATGTTTGATGCGGTGGCGACCCTTGATGGCGCTCTGAAGCTATTAAGTCCCATGCTTGCAACGATGACTGTTAAGACGGAAAACATGCGTCAAGCTGTGACTCAAGATTATTCTAATGCCACTGATATTGCTGATTACTTAGCGACAAAGGGTCTCCCTTTTAGGCAGGCTCATGAAGTCATCGGTAAAATCGTTTTTTATGCCATACAGAAAGGGCAGTATCTCCTTGATCTCAGTCTTGAAGAGTTCAAGCAATTTCATGAGCTATTTGAGGCGGACGTCTTTAACGTCCTTCAGCCGGAAAATGTTATGGCAGCTCGCAAAAGCTATGGCGGAACTTCTCCAGAACAGATCAAACAACAGCTTGCACTGGCTAAAAGCAAACTTTAATACAGTATTCTACCAACAGAAAAGCCGAAAGCATTCATAATTGTTGAATGGGTTCGGCCTTTTTTAAAAGACCAGAAAGTATAAAATTCTGGTTATCAGGATGGTGCGGATTTCCACTCTCATCCACTCTGTACTGACCGTGCATTGTGGTAAAAAACATTTTAATGCCTAAATGAATGAGGACCCGGCATGCTTTTCGCCCGGTTTTTCTTATAATAGGGAAGTATAACTTTTCGACGCTAATTCTTAGGGATAAACTCATAGCATGTGTTAAAAATCCTATATCTTTTGTTTCTTTGAGACAGAATTTGTTATTTTAACTCAGCCTTTTGTTACGCTCACCTTTGGATTCGGAAACTTGTCCCCCGGATTTGCCCGCCATTTGTTCACTTCGGCTTTGATTTGTTACGTTGTGCTTGGGATGTGTTAAGAGGCTTTTGCTTTTTGTTGCGTCCAGACCCTAATTCGGAAACTTGCCACGTGGTTTTGTTCTCTATTCGGAAACTTCAAGCTTTATTTGTTAATTTGGTTGAGGCTTTTGTTAAAAAGGGCTGGCCTTTTGTTAAGTTGAAATGCGCTTTTGTCGCGCTTACCCCTGGATTCGAAAACATGCCCCACGGTTTTGTTCTCTATTGGTTCACTTCGCATTTTGTCAGCTTTCTCGGAACAACTCGAAGTTTACTCGTGAAGTAAAGCTGGCCCCGTTCCCACAGGACTCTAGTCTCCGCATCATGAGTCAGCGGCGCCCGAGGAACACATGATTTTAGAGTGTTCCGAGTCTCATGCCTTGCGCTCCAATCCATTTGACCAGGCACTGAAGCCTCTTCCATATCTGATGATGATGCTCTTATAGCTAGACAAGGACCCCGCATGCTTTTGCCCGGTTTTTCTTACATTATTCAATTTGGGTTTCGGTTTGGAATCATCCCTTCTCGTATTTATTGTGATAATGAGCGAGGGTGAGAAGCGGCCAATATTTGGGATAGCCATGATAGTGAATATAGAAGGCACCGGGAAGGCCGGAGCCGGTGGGGTATAATGCATCAGTTTTAGAAGATGTTAATAAGTATTCAATCCCTCTATTAATGGCATCGTTAGGTTTGTCACATATGGCAATTAAGGCATCCGTTGCCCAGGCTGTTTGCACAACTGTGCTGAAAGAAAGAGGCATATAATGGCCGGCAACATCACTTTCGCAAGACTCGCCCCATCCACCATCTTCATGCTGAAGGGTGAGTAACCAGAGGAGCGCCTTTTGTATGACAGGCTCTTCTGTGGGAACGCCGACTGAGCATAGTCCGGTGATAGCGGCCCATGTGCCATATATATAGCAGACCCCCCAGCGTCCATACCAAGAGCCATCCTGTTCCTGTACCTTTTTTAACCAGCTTATAGCGGCTCGTGTTTGATAGAGGTGTTGACTGTCCTTATTTAACGTGCCGAGGGCATGAAGAACTCTTCCGGTGATATCGGGTGTAGAAGGATCAATGGCTGCACGTTTAATATTGGCGATGGGTAAAAGGGAGATCAAACGTGAATCTGTATTTTTTTCAAAGGCGGCCCATCCACCATCATGATTTTGCATGGAAAGCAGCCAGGTGATTCCTCGTTGATAGGATTCGGTAAATGCCTCGGATTGTGAAGAGAAAGATTGAATGGTTCTCAAAGCAACCTGAGTGTCATCAAGATCGGGATGGAGTGAATTGGAAGCAGAAAAACCCCATCCTCCTGCTTTGGTGTTGCGATTATGATATACCCAATCTCCTAAAACATGTTGCTGTTTATCTAGTAAATAGTGTGCAGCTTCTTTTAAGGGGGGATCGTCGATTGAGCAGCCTGCTTCTTTTAAAGCATAGCTCATTAACCCGGTATCCCAAATCTTAGAGGGGGAGTTTTGAACATGAATAAGTGTTGCTTCATCCCAAATCAATGATTCAATCCCTGCAATCGCCTTTAGAATAATTGGGGCATCCTTTTGATAGTCTAAAGCGAGCAACCCGTAGATCATGAAGAAGGTAGAGCTGGCGTAGCTTAAGAGTGTACCATTTGCTTCAATATGAGAGAGAATATATTCTTCAATCCGCTGATCAGCTAGAGTTAATCTTTCTTGAGGCATCTCACTTAATTTATAGAGCTCATTATTGAAAAAGGATGCGGGAAAAAGGTGTTTATCAGAGAAAAGGGTGTCAATTTCTGGCCAATAGGAATGGTCATCGCGTACTTCTAGAATACTGGGGTCTGGCAGCGAAGGCCTTTTAATGGCATGGCGGTGTTCAAAGGCGGCAAGAGCTGGGGCGAAGTGAGCACGTGCATAGCTTGAGAAGGAATAGAAGTTGACTGGAGAAAAACGAGGGAGAAGGATCAGAAGCGCAGGATTTAAAGGAAAGCGAGGCCAGGGATAAAGACCGTTCATGGCTAAAAAGGTTTTGGTCAGTAAGCCTGTCTTTTTTAGGCCACCGTGCGCCCGAATAAAGGCATAGGCTTTTTTCATGCTGTCATTATTGACGTCTGCATACTGGGAATACCAAAGCGCAATGACCGCTTCCACAGTTGCTGAGAGGTTTCCTGATCTCTCATTCGGATAGACCTTCCAAATTCCGTTGGGTCCTTGCTTTGTAAGTAAGCGCTCCGTCAATTGTTGGATGAGGGGTTCGTTATCAACCTCTAAGGATCTTAATAGAATGATCATATAGGCATCTGTCATAACGGGCCCTTCAAAGCAATACTGCCATGAGCCGTCATCCTTTTGTTCCCGGCACAATAAATCTATCCGCTTTTTGAGCTCTTCTGATAAGGGTATGATCTGCATCGCCTTTCCCACCTTTTCGAATATTACTCCTTTATTAAATAATGCAGGGGTTATGGCGATTATGCCTAGGTCTTAGCTATAACTCGCATACAAAGCGATTGAGTGTTTTCTAATACCCTCCGGATGAACTTTCTGATAGACTATAGGGTTTTTGTATGGGGTGCTTATGGCATAGAAGCCTTGGATATGCTAAAGTTAGCGTGGATATCGGGAGGGAAAAAAATGAAAGATGTAATCATTGTAGGCGGAGGGCCGTCGGGTTTAATGGCAGCAGTTGCTGCAGCGGAAGCAGGTGCCTCAGTCCTTTTGATAGATAAAGGTGAAAAATTAGGACGAAAACTAGCGATTTCTGGTGGTGGCCGTTGTAATGTCACGAATCGTAAACCCATTGATGAATTGATACAGCATATTCCGGGTAACGGACGCTTTCTTTACAGTGCCTTTTCACATTTTAATAATGAGGATATTATTCGCTTTTTTGCAGGCCTTGGCATTGCGGTAAAAGAAGAAGATCATGGCAGGATGTTTCCAGTATCGGACAGTGCTAAATCGGTTGTTGATGCCCTTCTGAAAAAGATCAAGGACTTACAGGTTGAGATCAAAACCAATGCACCAGTAGCTACAGTATTGTATGAAGAAAGCCATGCGATAGGTGTGAAATTAAGGAGCGGAGACAAGCTTCATGCGCACAAAGTGATCGTTGCTGTTGGTGGAAAATCAGTCCCAAATACGGGGAGCGAAGGAGATGGCTATCCTTGGGCAAAAATGGCAGGACATACGATCACCGATCTCTATCCAACCGAGGTTCCCCTTACCTCAAATGAACCTTTTATTCGTTCAAAAGCGCTTCAAGGCCTCGCTTTAAGGGACGTGGCTATATCGGTGCTAAATCCTAAGGGCAAGGTGTTGGTGACCCACCGTTGGGATATGCTGTTTACGCATTTTGGTTTGTCCGGTCCGGCAGT
Organism: Pullulanibacillus camelliae; assembly: GCF_014642655.1. Lineage (GTDB taxonomy): Bacteria > Bacillota > Bacilli > Bacillales > Sporolactobacillaceae > Pullulanibacillus > Pullulanibacillus camelliae. The sequence continues at coordinate 534,467 of NZ_BMIR01000001.1, read as the reverse complement.
TCTCCGCTGTAGTCAATTTGTTGTTAAGGCATTAAAAAAATTTAAAACGAATCCTATCATGGTGCGTATTGATTGTTATCCAGATAAAAAAGAGGAAGCATTATTTCAATGGTTGCTGAATTTAGCGAAGGAAGAGCCAAAGAAAGCAGTGAAAAATGTTTGGAAGGGAGTCGTTCCTGAACGCTATTTACATTTTCTTTTAGAGCAAATTCAGCTTTCAGGAGAGACAACCTTCCATGAGCTTTCTCATCAGAGTATTCGTGACTTTGTAAAAGAGCTAAAAAGCTTTGAGATGAGAGTCAATGGGACATTGTCGATAGAGAAAGCCTTCATTACGGGTGGTGGCATTTCTTTGAAGGAAGTTGATCCCAAATCCATGGCTTCTAAGAAGGCGGACAATCTCTATTTTTGTGGCGAAATCCTAGATATTCATGGCTATACAGGGGGCTATAATATTACGGCAGCCTTTTCTACTGGATATACTGCGGGATGTCACGCAGCATCCAGTTTACAAGAAGTTTAAGCTGTGCCTTTCGAGGTCAGCGGGTAACAATCACCTTAAATAGAATAGTCTTATGCTTTGCTAGTAAGTCTATTTAAATGTAAAATTTTAATAAGTGAAAGTGAGTGGGTTGGCTAAGGGGGAGAAACAGGTATGGAAATCACCAAACAGGTGCACTTATTGGAAGGAACAAAAGGGAGCTATAGTTATTTGGTGACGGGGCAGGAGCCCGTCCTCGTGGATACAAGTATGCCAGGGCGCGCCAAACGCATTATCGAGGCTTTAGCTCACTTGGGGATGCAGCCTACAGATATAGCTCATATTGTTTTGACGCATCAGGATGTCGATCATATCGGCAATGCCAAAGGGTTAAAGCAGATTTCAGGAGCAAGGCTTTGGGCGCCAAAGGAAGAAGTTCCATATATACACGGTGCTAAAAAAGGTCAAGGCATCCGCCGTTTAATTAATGGTCTTATAAAAGTGGATAGACCGCAGGTGGATCGTATGCTTGAAGAAGGGCAATACATAGGAGAGCTTGAGGTTATTCCCGCGCCAGGTCATACAGAAGGACATGTCTGTCTACGCGTTGGCGATGTTTTACTGGCTGGTGATTTGGTGACCACACGCAAAGGAAAGCTCAAATCCTCTCCGGGCTTCTTGACGAAGGATAAGCACGCGCTCGCCAAATCGATACGATCAGTCGGTCAGCTCAAATTTGACTGGATTTGTCCGGCACATGGGGATCCTGTTCAGCGTGGTTCTTTATGGGAGACGTTGTTACCCTAACCAAAATAAAGAAGTTACCTTGTTTCTGATCTTTTAACAAAAGACCGGGCATTTGCCCGGCCTTTCCTTCTGGTTTTATCCTTTTGCGCCGTAAAGCTTGTAGGCACCATGATGTACAGGGCCGACATATTGGTTGAGACGGAAGCCGTGACGAATGGCTTCTGTGATAAAGTCTTTTGCAGTATAGATCGCTTCTTTTACACTTGCCCCTTTAGCGAGCTCTGCACAAATTGCTGCCGAGCTGGAGCACCCTGCACCATGTGTATAGGTGGTATCAATCCGCTCTGTTTCAAGGACTTCTATAGAGGTGCCGTCGAATAAGACGTCAGCAGCGTGACCCTCCTCTAATTTGTTTCCACCTTTAACGAGGACATAGGCTGCGCCAAGGTCATGAATTCTTTTAGCGGCCTCTTTCATCTCATCGATCGTGGTAATGAGCGGCATTTTGGCGAGTTTAGCTGCTTCAAAAAGATTTGGGGTCGTAACGGTCGCAAGTGGAACCAATAGGTTACGCAGGCTTTCTGTATTTTCAGGATGGAGTTCTTCATCTGCCCCTTTACAGACCATGACAGGATCAATGACAATATTCTTTAAATCATTTTCTTTTATAGTTTGCGCCGCTAATTCGATGATTTCAGGAGAACCAAGCATCCCTGTTTTTACGGCATCGACGCCTGCACCCACTACAATGGTATCGAGCTGCGCTTTTACTGTGCTGACATCGATGGGGAACACATTGTGAAACCAATTATTATAAGGATCCATGGCAACGATAGTGGTCACAGCTGACATGCCATAAACGCCGAGCTCCTGAAAGGTTTTGATATCAGCCTGCAGACCAGCACCTCCAGAAGAATCTGATCCAGCAATCGTTAGTGCTTTTTTCATATTCATTCACCCTTTGATTAGTATTTCCATGATAAGTATTTCTTTATTATAATCCCAAATCATAAGAACTTCCAATGATGATGACAAGGTTTATCTTAAGCGTTTTATTGGAAAAGTAATATAAAAAGAGGATATAGTGAAACTAAAGTTAAAGGGGTGATCAAAATGAGTCAACAACTTGCAACATTTGCAGGGGGCTGTTTTTGGTGCATGGTCAAGCCTTTTGATGAACAACCAGGCATCCATCAAGTGCTATCAGGCTATACAGGCGGTCGTACAGAAAATCCGACTTATGAAGAGGTCACGACAGGGGAGACAGGGCATGTAGAAGCGGTTCAGATCACTTTTGATCCGAATATTTTTCCTTATACGAAGCTCTTAGACATATATTGGACGCAAATCGATCCAACGGACGAAGGCGGGCAGTTTCATGACCGAGGCAGCTCTTATAAAACGGCCATTTTCTATCATAATGAAGAGCAGAAACAAGCGGCTGAGGCTTCAAAGCAGGCTTTAGAAGCAAGTGGCCGGTTTAACAAACCGATTGTTGTTCCCATACTTCCTGCTCAAACCTTTTATCCAGCGGAGGATTATCACCAGGATTATTATAAAAAAAATCCGATGCATTATGAGCGTTATCATGAGGGCTCAGGTCGACGGGCTTTTATAGATGAGCATTGGTCAGTGAAAAAGGATAAAAAGGCGTTGCGGGAGCAATTGACAGAAATTCAATATGAAGTAACCCAAAATAATGGAACAGAACGGCCTTTCCAAAATGAGTTTTATGACAATGACAAAGCAGGAATTTACGTTGACATCGTCTCGGGTGAGCCACTGTTCAGTACGACTGACCAGTATGATGCGGGCTGCGGCTGGCCAAGTTTTACGAAGCCATTGCAGAAATACCATGTTAAAGATAATTTAGATCTTTCTCATGGGATGATTCGTACAGAAGTCCGTAGCCGCTACGGGGATTCTCACTTAGGTCATGTTTTTGATGATGGACCTGGCCCTTCTGGATTACGCTATTGCATTAATTCAGCCGCGTTGCGGTTTATCCCTAAAGAGGATTTAGAAAAGGAAGGCTACGGTGAGTATAGCTTCTTATTTAAATAAGGCCAATAGATAGGGAGAGCTTTGATGAGTTACGCTCATTAAAGTTAAACGGCTTTACTCACTTGGTATTCTTGAATGATTGTTCAATTCACAGATTAGGGCAGATGGTGGAAGGCTCCGGTTTTTCTAAAACTTTTGTCAGGATCACCTAGCGGGATATTTTGCCAACATCTGAATGCTTTTGAACTGCATCTCAATTATTTGATGGTGCAGTTTTTTTCTGTGTAAAAAATTCCATCAAAGGGTGAAGGGGGTGCGATGATTTTATAAAAAAATCCTCCTGTACCATTAAATGGGTTAAATTGCTGTTCAAAAGGACTTATTGCCGGGCAAACTGTTAAAAATCGCACAATTCTAAACGTAAATATGAACAATTAAGGAACAAAAAGTGACAATTTTGTTATAAAGTCGTGAGGAAATGTTGAATTTGAGAAAAAGAGGATTCAAAAAATCCCCATCGGTGGTAATCTATTTAATGTAATCAAGAAGCATTTGCGTCGAATACTAAAACAGATGCTATCAAGCTGATGTTATACATTAACGATTAGCGCATAGGGGGGAGACATGATCAACGATGAAGCGTATAAAAACATCCTTTAAACTGGTTGCATTGTCCGTTGTTTTCTTGCTACTGCTCACAGGCTGTGATGTTCCAGTCCTTCAACCTCAAGGTCCTGTAGGAGAACAACAGTATCATCTGATTTTATGGTCATTAGTTCTGATGTTTATTGTCATTGCGGCTGTATTCATTCTTTTCGGAGTGATTGTATTCAAATATAGAGCGAGTCGTAAAAGAACAGATAACTATGAGCCAGAACAAGAAGGAAATAAAAAGCTTGAATTTATTTGGACTATTATTCCTATTATTATTGTTCTTTTGTTAGCTATTCCGATGACAATTACAACAGTAAACCTTGAAAAAAACCCAAGCCCTGAGAAGAAGCCATATGTAGTTTATGTCACTTCAGCTCAGTGGAAATGGATCTTTGGCTATCCTGAAGACGGTGTTGAATCAGTAAATGTGTTGCACATTCCATCTGATCGACCGGTAAAATTTCTCATGACCTCTGAAGGAGCGATGAATTCGTTCTGGATTCCTGCCCTTGGTGGTCAAAAGTATACGATGAATAATATGTCATCGACACTGTACTTAGAGGCGGATCACCCTGGTAAATATCTTGGTAAGGCAGCGAACTTTAATGGTAAATACTTTGCTCACATGAACTTTAATGTCATTTCACAAAAACAAAGTGATTTTGACCAGTGGGTCAAACAAGTGAAAACTCATTCACCTGCTCTTACCATGAGTGAATATAACAAGTTGATTAAGCCAAGTGTCGTGGATGTTAAAACCTATTCTTCTTATCCAAAACAGCTCGATACGAAATTAGAAAATATGATGAGTATGGAGCATATGACCATGAAGAATAGTGGAGATATGGATTCGGATATGTCTGGAATGAAGGGAGACGAATCCCATGAGTAACATCAAAGATTATCTACTGCATGATTTCTTTGTTACGGGTGAGCCAATGATTTACATGGCCGACGTTTCCATTGTACTTGTTACCATTGCGATTGTCGTGGTGCTAACTTATTTTAAAAAATGGAAATGGCTTTGGAAGGATTGGTTGACCACTGTTGATCACAAGAAAATTGGGATCATGTATATTTTGGCCGCACTTGCCATGTTATTCCGTGGCGGTATTGACGCATTGTTAATGCGTGTTCAGCTTTCTGCACCAAATTTACACTTTTTAGATGCACAGCACTATAATGAAATTTTCACAACGCACGGAACCATTATGATCCTATTTATGGCGATGCCATTTTTGATCGGTTTGATTAACGTAGCGATGCCATTGCAAATCGGTGCCCGTGATGTGGCGTTCCCTTACTTGAATGCGATTAGTTTTTGGCTATTCTTTGTAGGGGCGATGCTCTTCAACTTATCCTTCGTCATTGGTGGTTCACCTGACGCTGGATGGACCAGTTATACACCATTGGCCGAAAAGTCCCTCGACCCAGGTGTTGGTGAGAACTACTATCTACTTGGACTACAACTTGCTGGTATCGGTACTTTAGCAAGTGGTGTTAACTTTGCTGTTACGATTATAAAAATGCGTGCTCCAGGTATGACATTGATGAGAATGCCAATGTTTACTTGGTCAACCTTGATCACATCTATTATTATTGTTTTTGCATTCCCTGTATTAACAGTTGCGCTTGCGATGTTGACGATTGACCGTGTCTTTGGTGGACACTTCTTCACAGCCACGGCAGGCGGTGAGCCGATGATGTGGGCGAACCTTTTCTGGATATGGGGACATCCTGAGGTCTATATTGTTATTTTGCCAGCGTTTGGTATTTTCTCGGACATTATTAGTACCTTCTCTGGAAAGAAATTGTTTGGTTATAATGTCATGGTCTATTCCATGGTGGCTATCTCAGTACTCAGCTTCCTTGTATGGGTGCATCACTTCTTTACAATGGGATCTGGGGCAGCGGTTAACTCGGTATTTGGTATTTCAACAATGGCCATTTCCATACCAACCGGTGTTAAAATCTTCAACTGGTTGTTAACGATGTACCGCTCTCGAATAAAATTTACTGTCGCCAACCTATGGTCACTCGCCTTTATCCCTAACTTTGTTATAGGTGGGATTACAGGGGTTATGCTTGCGGTGGCTGCAGCCGACTATCAGTATCACAATAGTTATTTCTTGATAGCTCACTTCCATAATGTGTTGATCGCAGGGACGGTGTTCTCATGCTTTGCCGGTTTAACTTACTGGTGGCCAAAAATGTTTGGGCATGTCTTGAACGAACGTCTTGGCAAATGGACATTTTGGATTTTCGTTATCGGCTATAATATCTGTTTCTTACCTCAATATTGGCTTGGATTTATGGGTATGACACGTCGTACCTATACTTATGCCTCTGGTTTAGGATGGATGCCTTTGAACGTTATTTCTACCGTCGGTGGATTCTTAATGGGTATTGGCTTCATCATCATGGTATATAACATTTACTATAGTGCACGTTACGGTGAACGCGACACTACTGGTGATCCTTGGGATGGTCGCACACTAGAATGGGCAACAACTTCACCTGCTGCTGAGTATAACTTCGCAACAGTTCCTGAAGTAGAAGATATTGACGCTTTCTATGATATGAAGAAGAAAAATAAAGTTAAGGAATGGCTGAATAAGCCAATTAAAGATATTCACATGCCAAATAACTCTGGTCGTCCAATCATTATGGCTGGTTTCTTCTTTGTTGCTGGCTTTGGTTTAACTTTTGAATGGATATGGCTAGCGATTGCTGGACTAGTTGGTGTCTTTATTACCATGGTCTTACGCTCATTTGAAATTGATAATGGTCATCATATTCATAAAGAAGAAGTTGAGCGTACAGAACGTGAAGCAGGGAGGATATCCTAATGTCTCAATCTAATTCATTGAATCAGCATACTCCCTTAGAATATTCTACTGAGGATGGCCGCTTAAAGATCTTTGGCTTCTGGGTCTTCCTCGGTGCGGAAATCATTTTGTTCTCTTGTTTGTTTGCTTCCTATATGGTGTATTTGCACCGTACTGCTGGGGGGCCAACACCAGATGATCTTTATGATGTTAAAGAGTTTATGATTGAAACCTTCTTGTTGCTTACATCCAGTTTTACTTGTGGCTTAGGTACTCATGAGTTGCGTCGCCAGAATAAAATGGGTGTCATCATTTGGTTCATCATTACCTTGATTCTTGGGCTTGGTTTTGTCGGCATGGAAATTCACGAGTTTGTGGATTATGTTGGTGAAGGTGCGAAACTTACTACAAGTGCTTTCTTAACCTCGTTCTTTACCCTAGTGGGTACGCACGGATGCCACGTTAGTCTTGGTATTTTATGGATCATTGGTATTTTAATTCAAACAGCGAGAACAGGGATTAATGCTGTTACCGCAAGAAAACTCTTCATTGTTGGTTTATATTGGCACTTCCTAGACGTTGTTTGGGTCTTTATCTTTACAGTAGTTTATTTGACAGGGATGGTGTTGTAAATGCAAACAGATCACTCAACCACTTCTCATGGTCATGAAGGCTTTCCATGGAAACACGTGATTGGTTTTATTTTATCCCTGATTTTAACGGTTGCAGCGTTATGGATTGTGGTTTCACTTTCTTTATCCGTAACATTAACAATAACTTTCATTTTGATTTTAGCGATTTTTCAAGTGCTTGTTCAATTACTGTTCTTCATGCACATTACTGAACACGAGGGTGCCTATCAAATCATCGCGATTTTCTTTGGCATCTTCCTAGCCGCAGTATTTGTATATGGATCAATTTGGATTATCTATTAATAGTGATTGGCAAGTAAATAAATGGTTAAAAAAGCTCTTTTACCAAAGACCAAAGGTAAAGAGCTTTTTTGCTGTGAAAAAAGAATAGTCCATGGAAGTATAAATATTTCCAGTAAAAAACTGTGTGATGATAAAACCTTATGTTTTATGTTATCTTTAGAAAGTGTGTAGAAAAGGGTTTGAATAAAGGGGGGAGAATACGATCCGCAATTAAAGCAGTGATCGGTTCAATGATTTATACAGTTACCTTAGATCCATCGATGGATTATTGTACTTATATAGAGAGGCTTAGCTCAGGTAAGCAGCATCACGCGAAGAGTCAATCGACAGTTCCTAATGGAGAGGGGATTGACGTTTCCCGTATGCTCAATCGTTTTAATGTGGAAAGTCGTGTTCTCGGGTTTATCGGAGGATTTACGGGTGATTTTATACGTGTGGGTTTAGTGAGTGAAGGGCTGTCAACTGATTTTGTGGAAATTGCAGGTGACACACGGATCAATGTTAAAGTCATAGCAAGTGATGAAACAGAAATCATTGGGGTCTCACCTCATATAACCGCAGATGATCTGGAAAAGCTTTATGGAAATTTAGAACAACTCACTGCGGGTGATACACTGGTATTAGCGGGAAGGGTCCCGGACGCTCTCAGTACAAATGTTTATCAAGATATTATACAGCACTTAGTGTCGGATGAAGTGAAAGTGATTGTTGATACATTAGGACAGCCTCTTTTTGACACACTAAAAGAAAAACCTTATTTGATAACAATTAATGATAAGGCCCTCGCGGACATGTTTCATACCACATTGGCGACTACGGCGGAGGTGGTATGCTACGGGCGCAAGCTTTTACAACAGGGGGCACAAAATATCATCGTGTCTTTGGGTGCTAACGGCGCCTTATTGTTGAACGAGACGCATGGCTTAAAGGCGTCTATTTCAAAGGAAACAGTGCTGACTACAGGGACAGCCATGGTCAGTGGTTTTGTAGCCGCAGAATATATGGGGAAGTCGCTAAGGGATGCCTTTCTTTATGCGGTGGCTACAGATGCGGCAGCGCTCTTTTCCGATGAAAGCTGTACATGGGATGAGGTTGAAACGTGGTTAGAGGACGTAGAGAGCGTTGATCTTTAAAAAGTTTTTAAAAAGTAAGCGAAGTAAAGCGGTTGCATGAGGGTTTTAACTAGTTTTTTGTCGTTATTTATTAGATAATATTTGTAGTGAGCTTATAGAAATAGGTATTAGAATAACTTTGTGCTATAGTTGAGAACTAAGTTTTTCTTGTACACGTTTTTATAAGGGCTTTAGCGACAATTTAAATTTTCCGATAGTAAAAAGGGGTATTATAATGGGAACAAAGATTACAGGCATCGCAGCTTCTTCAGGCGTAGCGATTGCAAAAGCATTTATTCTACAAAATCCTGACTTTACCATTGAGAAACGGACAATTACGAACACCCAGGAAGAGTCGGATCGTTTTCAAAATGCTGTGAACCAATCTAAAGGGGAGCTTCAGGAGATCAAAGAAAAAGCACAGCGTGAGCTCGGTGAAGACAAAGCAGCAATCTTTGCGGCACATTTGCTTGTTCTTGAAGATCCTGAATTTATTGGCGCGGTGAACACTAAAATTATGGATGAGAGCGTGAACGCTGAGGCCGCTCTTGATGAGGTGGCAAGTGGCTTCATTAACATCTTTGAGACGATGGATAATGAGTATATGAAAGAGCGGGCGGCAGATATTCGTGACGTCACAAAACGCATCATGAGCCACCTGCTTGGGCTTTCTTTTGCTTCACCAGCTTCTATTAACGAAGAAGTGGTAGTTATTGCAGATGATCTTACACCATCTGATACGGCTCAGCTTAATAAGCAATTTGTAAAAGGCTTTGTCACAAATATGGGGGGAAGAACCTCTCATTCCGCTATTATGTCTCGTTCATTGGAAATTCCAGCAGTTGTTGGGACAAAGAATATCACGGAACAAGTGGAAAGTGACGTTGTTATTATCGTAGATGGTTTAGATGGGGATGTCATCATTAATCCAACAGCTGAAGAGCTTGAGACCTATGAGAAAAAGCAACGTGAATTTGCTGAGCAAAAGGCTGAATGGCAGCAGCTTGTTACTGAGGCAACCAAAACGGCTGATGGTCAGCATGTAGAGCTTGGCGCCAATATCGGCAATCCAGAAGACCTTGAAGGTGTTTTGGCAAACGGTGCTGAAGCCATCGGGCTGTATCGCACTGAATTCCTTTACATGGGACGCGATCAAATGCCAACAGAGGACGAACAATTCGAGGCCTATAAAAAAGTGCTTGAGGCAATGGGGGACAAGCCTGTTGTTATTCGGACACTTGATATAGGCGGAGATAAGGAGCTTCCTTACCTTGATATGCCTGAGGAGCTTAATCCTTTCTTAGGATTCAGAGCGATTCGTCTCTGCTTAGAGCGTCAAGACATTTTTAGAGTACAGCTCAGGGCGCTTTTACGTGCAAGTGTTTTTGGAAATTTAAAGATTATGTTCCCAATGGTGGCTACACTTGATGAATTACGTCAAGCAAAGGCAATTCTTTTCGAAGAGAAGGACAAGCTTCTTGCTGAAGGCGTGTCAGTTTCTGATTCCATTGAAGTGGGGATGATGGTCGAGATCCCTTCAACTGCTGTCATAGCTGACCGCTTTGCTAAAGAAGTGGACTTCTTCAGTATTGGAACAAATGATTTGATTCAATATACATTAGCTGCCGATCGCATGAATGAGCGTGTGTCGTATCTTTATCAGCCGTATCATCCAGCGATTTTGCGTCTTGTTCACACTGTTATTCAAGCCGCTCATAATGAAGGAAAATGGGTGGGTATGTGTGGAGAAATGGCAGGAGACCATATTGCGATTCCAATCCTTCTTGGGTTGGGACTTGATGAATTCAGCATGAGTGCTTCCTCTATCTTGCCTGCACGCAGTCAATTAAAAGGCTTATCTGCGGAGAATGCCAAACAATTAGCTGCTGAGGTTCTGAATTTCGATACAGCGGATGATGTTGAGGCATATGTCAATAAACAGTTCAATAAGTAAGGCATAAATAGTGAGTGAAACTGACCTCTGGGATGAAGGAGGTCAGTTTTTTTAATCATACCTAGACTATTCATAGAAGTTCCCAAAACACAGTAAAAAGGCTTATCTATCAAGCGATTGATCAGTTCGAGGACATGAAAAAGCTGCTCCCTGCTCCAGATGGACCAAGCTTTATACATATGGATTTTCGACCAGCCAATATCATTGTGAATGATGATAAAGTTTCAGGCGTGATCGATTTTGAAAGCGTGAGATTTGGTTCAACAGAGGTCGATTTTACCAAGCTCTATCGTGATTTTTTAAGCTCAGATCATACCCTTTATCACTCCTATCAAGAAGGCTATAGCAGTATCAGACCATTAATTGATCTAGAAGCGGTATTGCCTTTTTACCGATTTACAGATGCCTTTAATAGTATTGGGTGGTGTAAACGACGGGGCATTGAGAAAAATGCAGTGTTTCTAGAACAGAACGTGGCTAGTTTAAAAAAGTTTTTACAATAAAATGGCACTGTATAAGTGTTTTGCTTTTGTACCCTTTGGAAGCTTGAGAGAAATGGAGCTTTGATTATGAGAATTTTTATGAGAAGGTCGGAAAAACAAACGGTTGGGATTTTAGTCTTATAAAATCTTTCTTTTAAGGTGTTCGTTGGGATTGTTACGATGAAGTCGTAAAAAAATGTAAAAAAGCAATGTTCTTTTAGATATTGGTACGGTGGCGGTGAAAGACTGTTAAACATTGCCTCTTCGTTATTTCCCTTGATGGGCATAGATTTGTCTCACAGCATGGCAGACACAGCGTCAATGGTGTGCACTGCCATCCCGTGTTGAGTGCTTCACTTTGCATTTTTTCATTATCAACCCCTCATGGCGTGTTATGCCATGAGGGGTTGATAAATTTTATTTGAAAAAGATTACTTTAAGATATCCCTAAAAGATTTTTTGACTTTATCAACGACATAGTGGCTGCCGTGCAGATCGGAATTTTTGTCTTGGACATTTTCGATCATCATGGAAATCAATAGCTTGGGATCGTTGGTATTATAAGCGACAAACCAGCCGTCATCTTTTCCTTGAGTCCCTTGTTTTTCTTTATGCTCAGCAGTTCCTGTTTTACCAGCAAGTGGTGGTGCTCCTTTAATTTGTGGTAAATAAGCCGTGTCAGATGGACCGGTAATCTCCAAGTCCTTTGAGATTGTTTTTGCATTGCTTGCGGAAAGGACATTTTTCTTCCAATAACTTGGAGAGCTAGAGCTATTATCTGATTTCACAAGGAGCTGTGGTTTTACGATATTGCCATCATTAACGAAGGCCGAGTAATCTAACGCCAGTAATAAAGGATTGACTAGCAATTGTCCCTGACCATACCCTGAATTGGCAAGTAGCCCTGTATTATCTATCTTTCCTCCGTTGGCGACCTGTGAATTTTTCACAGCATAAGGGAAGGGGAGCTTTTCACCAAAACCAAAGTTTTTCATCCCTGAGACGAATTTGTCCGCACCGGTTTTCAAAGCAACCTGGGCAAAGTAGATATTGTCAGAAACCGTAAGGGCACTTTTGAGATTTACTTCAGGCAGAGAATCTTCACGCGTAATGTGGAAATCTCCTTTCCAGGACGGATCACGCCATGTGAGTCCATTAATCTTAAGCGTTGTATTCGGTGTAATCGCCTTTTGTGACAAGGCGATGCTTGCGGTCAATGGCTTTTGTGTTGATCCCGGTGTATATGTCTGTGTAAAGCGGTTCAAAAGTGGATTATCTGGATCCTTGAGTAACTTTTGATAGTTCGCATTGCTTATGCCAAGGGAAAATTCATTGGGATCAAAGGCGGGTGTGCTGACTAATGCCAAGACGTCCCCTGTCTTTGGATTGATTGCAGCCGCAGCACCAGAATCTCCATTCATGTGTTTATAAATGGTCTCTTGGACCGAGCGATCAATGGTGAGCTGAATGTCCTTACCGTTCACAGGATCTTTCTTTGCGATAGTCTTGATGGGCTCATGGTCACTATCTGTGAGAATGATCTCTGCGCCATCCCTGCCACGAAGCTGATCCTCATATAAAGACTCTAAGCCTTTTTTACCGATGATAGAAGAATCTGTATAGCCTTCGTTTTTATTTTTGTCTAATTGCTCTTTTGTTATAGACCCGACATAACCAATTAGGTGAGAGCAGGCCTTGCCACATGGATAGACTCGGGCAGGAGTCGATTGTATGAGTACCCCGGGTAAATTTCGAGCCTTGTCGATGAGGTCTGTTTTATCTGCAGAAACGGTTTTAATGGGTACAAATGATTCAGGTGTGACCCATGATGCACTTAATGCATCATCAATAGTGTCTGTCGTCGTTCCTAAAAGTCTGGCAAGCTTGGCCTTGGTGTCCTCATGTCCCTCCAGCTGTTTAGGAAACAGTCCGATTTGGGAGGCTTCACCATTCATAGCGAGAGGCTGCTGATTGCGGTCTACTATCTCACCACGGCTTGATTCAAGCGTTTTGACACTGATTAATGTATCCTTCTTGAGATCCTTTAAAATCATTGAGGGCTGCCAATCCACGTTCCATGTGTAGGTATCATCTTTCTTTGTTTTTTTCAATACAGCTTTACCAGAGTATGAAAGATCACCAGCGACCGTATTCATCTTGACATGGTAAGTGTAGCTTGTTGATTTGATATCATCTGGATCCTTTTCTTCCTTAGGTTTAGTGAAAGTCACCTTCAAATTTTTCGCTTCAATGCCATCGTAGATTGCTTTGTAGCGCTCGATAAATTTTTTCTGTGAAATGTCTTTTTTGGCATCGGGAGTTAACTGCCCGTACATTGTCTTAAAATCCTGTTTGTTCCACTCTTTAGTAAACTTGGTGAAGGCAGCGCTAGGCTCAGGCTTTTTGTCTGAACAAGAGCTGAGTAAGACAGCACCAAGAATGACAAGGGAAAGTAGCATAAGTCGTTTTAAAATCATGGGTACCTCCTTATTTTTTTCTAGTGTATGCAATTAACAAAAATGATTAATTATTGGAATCCTCGTAGATACCTTGCTTCCATTATAGTAGAAAGATTATAATTTGAGTAACTATTTCTGTTAAAAATAAGTGAATCAAAGAATGATAGTGAGTTTAGGAGGAAGGCAGTGAAAAGAGGGGTCCGTCGTCTATGCATTATCTTAACTGTTCTCATTTTGATTGAGGTTGTCATTTATAAATGGCCAGATCAAAAAGTATCAGCTAAGCTAAAGCATTTAAATGATATAGATTACTATAATGTTATTTTAAGTGATAATGATAAAGAGGTAAAGCCAATGAATGTGCCGCTTATACAACAACTCCCTGAGCTCCCGCGGGGCTGTGAGGTGACTAGTCTTGCCATGTTGTTAAGAAGTGCAGGGGTAAAAGCGGATAAAATACGGCTTGCTCAACAAATAAAGAAAGATCCTACGCCCTATAAGAATGTAAAGGGCAGTGTTTATTTTGGTGATCCAAATCAGGGCTTTGTTGGAAATATGTATGATAAAAGCCAGCCTGGACTGGGTGTCTATCATCAGCCCATTTTCCAATTAGCTAAGCAGTATCTCCATAATCGTGTGATTGACATGACTGGAGAAAAATTTAACAAAGTCGAAGAACAATTAAGCAAACAAAGACCAGTTTGGGTGATTACATCGGTGAGTGAGCAGCCGGTTCCGCAGTCGCTGTGGCAGACGTGGCATACAGAAGATGGGCTGATTAATATCACACGCCAAGAGCATTCTGTTGTGTTAACCGGCTATGATGAAAACTATGTTTATTTTAATGATCCATTAGACACGGTTAAAAATAAGCGGGCAGCAAAAAAAGATTTTATTTCAGTCTGGAAGCAATTTGGTTCTCAAGCAATTTCTTATAATTAAAAACGGGGAAGCACGTCGGACAATTTATAAAAAGTATGTAAGGACTTCTCACGTGGTGTTTGCATTCGCTTTAAAATGAGTCAAAAATAATAGAGATGAATAGAAAGTTTTGCTGGTGTTTTTGTTGTATTTTCTACAAGGGTTGAAAGCTTTTTGGTGTGTGTGACAGAAGGGTGGCCTCTCAAGCTGAACATTCATCAGGCAGCCTTTTCGTAACTTGTAAAAATCCTGCGCTCAATAAGATGGGTGAATAAAAGAAAAGACATAGGGGGGTGTTCCTCCGATCTCAATAGGTGAGTTAACGGGCTCATAATCTATTTCAGAGATTTAGGGGGGACGCTCCTTTTTGGGTTTGGCTATTAAAAGCAAAAGTTAAAAACTGGGATGTCACATTTTTTGCAAATCCTTATTAATAATTAACATAAAATTATTAAAATGTGTTTGCAACTTCTTTAATAAAAAAGTATGATAAGGGCATGTTTCGACAATAGAGACATCTAGAAACGACTATTCAATTTTAAAAATGGGGGTAAGTGTTGTGAAAAACAAATTGACATTCCTTTTGGCACTTGTTTTGATCATCGGCATTCTTGCTGGTTGTGGCTCAAAAGGCGAGTCGAGCGGGGACAGTTCTTCATCAGGAAGCAAAACGATTAAAGACCTTAAGATTAGTTTTGTTCCATCTAAAGAGCCAGACGAAATCATTACCGCGACAGAGCCGCTTAAAGGGTTATTGAAAGATGAGTTGAAAAAGGAAGGCTATAAAGTTGACAAGGTTGATATAAACGTTGGTACGACCTACGAAGCGGTGGGAGAAGCCCTTTCAGCAGGAACAACAGATATCGGTTTAATTCCTGGTGGTACTTACGTATTATACGATGATGGCGCTGACGTTATTTTAACAGCGACTCGTGCAGGTCTATCAAATGATTCTGATAATCCTAAAGACTGGAATGATAATAAGCCAACCAAACCTACAGATAAGCAAGCGACGTATTATCGCGCGCTTTTAGTCGCTGGACCTAGTAAAAAGGGACAAGAATTGGCTGAAAAAGTTAACAGTGGTAAGAAATTAACTTGGAATGATTTAAATAGCGCGAAATGGGCTGTAATGAGTTCTACGTCGTCTGCTGGTTATATTTATCCCACTCTATGGTTACAAGATAAATACGGTAAAAGCATTACAGACTTAAAACATGTTGTACAATCCGATTCTTACGGAAGTTCGATGGCGCATCTAGCACAAGGCCAAGCTGATATTATGGTGGCTTATGCTGATGTAAGAAGAGACTATGAAGGTCAATGGACAAAAGACTTCAAGCGGAGTAAATCCATTTGGGATGAAACAAACGTTATTGGTGTGACACAGCCAATTTACAACGATACAATCAGTGTGAGTAAAAAATCTAGCATCATGACTGATGATTTCAAAAAGGCGCTTCAAACAGCATTCATCAACATTGCTAAAACAGATAAAGGTAAAAAAGTCATTGCTGTCTATAGCCATGAAGGCTACCAAAAAGCAAAGTCCTCCGACTATGATGGTGAGAGAAAGGCACAAAAGCTCCTTCAAAGCATGAAGTAATAGTGATAACCATCATTTTACATTGGTTTTAGAACAGCCAAAATGAGAACATCATGAATAATTGATGTTCTCATTTTTTCCCTTGCATGCTATTATAAATAAAGATAAAAATAGCGTAAGGTCTCAACTAAAGTGATAATAAGTCGAATTTATTAAAGGTGCGTTCAGAAGCGACTTTTGGACAGCCTCTAAAAGGATTGGAGTATTACCATGATAGAGTTTATCAATGCGGAAAAGACATATCCAAATGGCACAAAAGCATTGCAAGATATCAACTTAAAAATTGACCAAGGTGAATTCGTTGGGGTCATTGGTTTATCAGGAGCAGGGAAATCCACTTTGATCCGGTGCGTTAATCGTATGCATGATATTACCGGTGGCCAATTAATGGTTGATAATGTTGATATTTCTAAATTAAAAGGAAAGCAAGTCCGAAAATTTCGAAGAAGAATTGGCATGATATTTCAATCATTTAATTTAGTTACGAGAACGACAGTCATGAAGAATGTACTTGTGTCATTTGTTCCCGACCTCTCGTTTTTACGTAAACTCTTTGGCGTTTATACTAAGGAGCAAAAGGTAAAGGCGTTGGAAGCGCTTGACAAAGTGGGGATCTTAGATAAAGCCTTCATTCGTGTTGACCAGCTCTCAGGTGGTCAACAACAACGGGTGGCATTGGCACGGACACTAGCTCAGAACCCTGATATTATTTTGGCGGATGAACCGATTGCTTCTTTGGATCCTATCACGGCAAGACAAGTCATGGATGATTTTAAGAGGATCAATAAAGATATGAATATTTCAGTTATCATCAATATCCACCATGTCGAAGTGGCCCTAGAATATGCGGATCGTATTATTGGAGTGCGCAAAGGTGAAATAGTCTTTGATGGACCGTCAGCCAAGGTAACACAGGATGTGCTTGATGAAATATATGGTGGAAGAGTTGAGGAATTTAAGGCCTCTAGGGAGGAGAGCGATTCCCATGTATGATAAACTATTTCCTCCGAAAAAAGTGTCATTGTCGAACGGTAAAGTCGTTTTACAAAAAAGATCACGTACGCCACTCATCTTAATTGTCTTAATCATCGCTATTATTGTCTCTATGAAATTCACCGGCTTTAGTTTTAGTGTGCTTTTCACAAATATTAGTTCATTTTTCACGATTATTGGTCAAATGATTCCGCCGAATTGGAGCTATCTTCCTAAACTATGGAGTGCCCTCATGGACACAATTAAGATGTCATTGCTTGGTTCTCTTATCGGAGCGATTGTCGCACTTCCGTTTGCGGTCTTAGCTTCTTCAAATATTATTAAAAGCAAAACTGTTGTTATTATTTTCAAGGTCATCTTAAGTTTACTCAGAACGCTGCCGACACTTGTATCAGCCTTAATTGCGACTTTTGTCTTTGGATTAGGTCCAATGGCGGGAATGGTTGCAATCTTCCTTTTCACCGTTTCTTACGTCGGTAAATTACTATACGAAGCCATTGAGAACGTCAATATGGGTGCTTTTGAAGCCATGGAATCCATCGGAATGACTAGAATTCAAGCCTTTCGTTATGCGGTCATGCCTCAAGTGCTTCCAGGCTATCTCTCTCAATCTCTGTTTTGTTTTGAAGGGAATGTACGTTATGCGGCCATCCTTGGTTATGTAGGTGCTGGGGGAGTGGGTCTTCTCATCAATGAGGATATTGGTTGGCGAGATTATCCCAGTGTCGGCATGATTATTTTAGCATTGGTGGTTACCGTCTTCATTATTGAGAGGGTCAGTGAGCACTTTAGGAAAAAGTTAATTTAAAGGAGTATTTGCATGACTACAGTTGAAAAACAGCTTCGTAATGCACCGCGCAATTATTGGTATACCATAATTGTCACGGTGATTGTCATAGCCCTTTTTTATTGGTCGACGAGAGGAGTTATTTCTTTAAAGGATATAGATGCAAAAGGATTCAAAATCGCAGGAAATATTTTAAGTGGGATTGTCCATCCTGATACCGCTCTTCTCTTTAATATCACAAAACAGAGTGTCCTATATCTCCTTGTTGAGACGCTTGCTATTGCGTTCCTAGGGACGATAGTTGGTGGTATTATCTCTATTCCATTAGCTTTTTTAGCCGCATCGAATATCGTTCCTAAGCCCATTGCTTGGTTGACACGCCTTTTGTTGATTATTATTCGCACAATTCCAGCGTTAGTTTATGGGTTAATGTTCATTCGGGTCACTGGACCAGGTCCTTTCGCCGGGGTATTGACGATTGGGTTGACGTCGGTTGGGATGCTCGCTAAATTATATGTGGATGCCATTGAAGAGTTAGACACAAGTGTCTTAGAATCAATGACATCAATAGGCTGTACGACTTTTGAAAAAATTCGTTACGGTATTATTCCACAATTATTCTCAGGTTTTCTCTCTGTTACAATTTATCGGTTTGATATGAATATGCGTGATGCTGCAACTTTGGGTCTTGTTGGAGCTGGTGGTATTGGTGCGCCACTACTGTTTGCAATGCAAAGCTATAAATGGCACCAAGTCGGTTCTGTTTTAATTGGATTAGTGGTTTTGATCTTAATAATAGAACTGGTCTCAAATAAATTGCGTTCAAAATTAGTAAAAGGATAAGGTGTTTGTTAAGCACTGCGTAATGAGTAGTCATTGGCAGTGCTATTTTTAATGGAGAAGCTTTTAGACTGCTGATTAAAATATGGATAAGATGCTTTTCAATGTGCAAAGACTTCCTTTACAATATAGATAAGGATTCGACAAAACGTTCTGTTTAATATTATGGAGAGATGGAAAGGAAAGGCGCCTATGGGAACAATACAACTCACACTTCTTGAAACCAGTGATGTCCACGGTAACGTACTGCCGATCAATTATGGCACCAACCAGGATGCAGAACTTGGATTTGCCAAATTGGCAACACTGATAAAAAAGGAGCGAGAGAAAAATGCTCATGTGCTTGTGATAGATAATGGGGATGTGATTCAAGGGACACCACTCACCTATCATTATGCACGTTTTGCTTCAGATCAAGCGAATCCAATGGTCAAACTGCTCAATGCCATGGATTACGATGCAGCGGTATTTGGCAATCATGAATTTAATTATGGACTGCCCTTGCTCAAAAAAGCAGTGGAAGAATCGCGCTTTCCTTGGCTAGCGGCAAATTTGCTCAATGCTGAGACGGGAGAGCCTTACTTTGGAAAGCCATACCTATTAAAACGGTTTGGAGATCAGGGGCCTTTAGTCGCTGTATTGGGTTTGACCACACAATATATTCCTAATTGGGAAAAGGCAGAGCATATTCGAGGGATTGCCTTCAAAAATGTTGTTGAAACAGCAAAACAGTGGGTGCCTTATCTCAGACACGAATGGGGTGCTGATATTGTAGTGGTTGCTTATCACGGTGGTTTTGAGCGTGATCTTGAGTCAGGGAAGCCGACGGAAACACTCACAGGAGAAAATTTAGGGTATGCACTTTGTCAGCAGGTAGAGGGCGTCGATGTCCTCTTAACCGGACATCAGCACCGATTCATTGAAAGTGCAAAAATCAATGGTGTCCTTGTTGTTCAGCCAGGTTCAACAGGTATGGCTTTAGGAAAGATTGACCTTATTCTTGAAGAGACGGAACAAGGCTGGCAATGCAAACAAAAAAGCGCCCAGCTTCTTTCTGTAGAAGGGATCACCCCTGACGAAGAAGTTTTGGCACTGATTCAGCCTTATGAAGCAGCAACTCAGGAATGGTTGGATCAGCCTATTGGTCATATTGAGGGAGACATGCTGGTACATGACCCACTGGCTATTCGCCTTCAGGATAATCCGCTAATTGAATTTATTAATAAAGTACAAATGGAGACGGCCGGCGTTGATATTTCAAATACAGCATTGTTTGATAATCAATCTCCTGGTTTTCCTAAGAATGTGACCATGCGCAGTGTCGTGGGGAATTATATTTATCCAAATACCCTTGTAGTACTGAGGATTAAAGGCAGTGACATGAAGGCTGCATTAGAACAGTCAGCAGGATATTTTGAGCTTCATGAGGATGGAACAGTTGGTGTCAGCCCTGCTTTTACAACACCCAAGCCACAGCATTATAATTATGATATGTGGGAAGGCATCGCGTATGAAATGGATATTCGCAAGCCCGTGGGTCAGCGTATAACCCGTTTAAATTATAAAGGGAAGCCGGTTGACATGAATCGTGATTATGATGTTGTTATGAATAATTATAGGGCAGCTGGAGGTGGAGAGTATCACATGTATCAAGGAAAAAAAGTCATAAAGGATATCCCCATCGATGTTTCAGAGCTGATCGCCAATTATATCCTTGAACGCAACATTATCCCAGCGACTGTGGATCACAATTGGAAAGTTATTTACTAGGAGAGATTCTGATGGCTGTTGAATTGAAAAATGATTGGAACGACATGCTGAAGGAAGAATTCCAAAAAGACTACTATTTATCTATTCGTGAGTTTTTAAAACAGGAATATGCGACTCAGACCGTTTATCCGGATATGTATAATATATTCAACGCTCTGCATTATACGGCATATGAAGAGGTCAAGGCAGTCATCTTGGGACAGGATCCGTATCATGGTCCAGGGCAAGCCCATGGATTAAGCTTTTCCGTGCAAAAGGGAGTAAAACAGCCTCCGTCCTTACAAAATATCTTTAAAGAGCTTCAAGAAGATCTTGGGTATCCCATGCCGCCCCATGGCAATCTTGAAAAATGGACTAAGGAAGGCGTTCTCCTTCTCAATACGGTACTCACAGTCAGAAGAGGTGCACCAGCCTCTCATAGAGGGAAAGGGTGGGAGAGGCTCACAGATAAAATCATCGAACGGCTTAATATGCGGGAACGACCTGTGGTATTTATTTTATGGGGAAGACACGCCCAAGAAAAAGAGGCATTGATCGACACAGCAAAGCATTTTATCATTAAATCGCCACACCCAAGTCCCTTCTCAGCTAACCGTGGCTTTTTTGGCAGTCGTCCTTTTTCTCGAACGAATGCATTTCTTAAAAGCATCGGTGAGCAAGAGATTGATTGGAAAATTGAATAAGAAAAGGTGGAGGGATTGCTGGGGTCCCGCCACTTTATTCTATTGACAGGTATGTTTTTTGGGAAATCAGAAGGTATAAAATTTCTGGTCACCAGGACGGTGCGCGTTTTCGCTTCAGGCGCTCGCTTTCCACGGGCACGGCCTCAGCTAACTCAGAATGAAAAGTGATATTCCCAAGTGTTTATGACTACAGGACCCCTGTTCCTGCGTCTACTCGTATTGCTTCGTGGTCAGGCTTCCTCGGAACAACTCGAAGTGTATTCGTGGAGTAACGCTGGTTGCTGTTCCCGATGGAGTCTCGCACCTTGCGCGCCAATCCACTTGAACTTGCAATGAAGTCTCTTCCATATCTGATGATGCTCTTATAGCTAGACAAGGATCGGGCGTACTTTGCCACTATTTCTTATTTAATTTTTAAGTAAATAACTAAATACCTAAATTGCGGAGTCGATATGATGAATGATGTGTTTAAAGCTTTATCGGACCCAACGCGTCGGAAAATATTAGATTTATTGAAAGAAAAGGATTTAACGGCTGGAGAGATCTCTGAGCATTTTAACATGAGTAAACCGAGTATTTCTCAGCACTTAAAAGTGCTCAAGGGTGCGCAGCTTGTTGTGGATGAAAAGAAAGGACAGTATGTATTCTATTCATTAAACACAACGGTTTTTCAGGACATTATCAATTGGGCTTTTGAATTTTATGGAAAGGGAGGATGTTAAGCATGAAACGACATATACTTCCAATTAGTATTATTCTGTGTGCCATTATCATATGGCTGATTGCTTTACCTCATATGCCAGATAAGCTACCAACACATTGGGGAATCAGTGGAGAAGTCAATGGGTATTCCTCTCCTTTGTTGTCAATGATCATCATGGTCGGAATGCTTGTTTTAATTTATGTCTTGATGTTTGCATTGCCAAAAATTGATCCGAAAGGAAAGCAGTATGACCTATTTCATCGAGGCTATTTCATTATGATGAACGGCCTATTGATCATGCTCTTGGCCATTAATCTGATGATCATTTTATATGGAGCAGGTTATCCAATTCCAATGGGGTCTACGGGGCCTCTAATCATTGGTGTTATCTTTGTCCTGTTAGGAAATTTTTTACCTACTGTTCGTCCAAATTTTTTTGTGGGCATTCGCACACCTTGGACTTTAAGTAATGAAAAGGTTTGGCGAAAGACCCATCGCCTAGGAGCAAAATTAATGGTGAGTGCTGGAATCGTAATGATGGTATCCATTTTTCTCCCTCATGAATGGGAAATTGTTTTGTGTACGATCTGTTTTGTTTTAGGACTCGGCATTCCATGTGTTTATTCTTATTGGTTATATAAAAAAGAGGCTTCAGGTGAGTCTTAATTCACATGTTTGTGTTGATAGAAGGAGCATCCAAGCTATTGGGATACTGCTTTTCGTAAGGATAAGAGTTTAATAAGTGACAACGCCTAATAAAATTGATAAGTTAGATAATAATCTTAGGTAATGGAGGTTAAAGGCATATGGTGATAAGTCTTTCAAGTACAACGGTATTAAATAATGGTGTTGAAATGCCCATTTTTGGCTTGGGTGTTTACAAGGTTGAAGAGGGTCCAGAAGTGAAAAATGCAGTTCGGGCAGCATTAGAAGCAGGCTACCGCTCCATAGATACTGCCTCCTTTTATGCAAATGAAGAGGGTGTTGGTGAAGCCATAAAAGAAGCGGGTGTGCCTAGGGAGGAGCTCTTTATTACCACTAAAGTGTGGAATAATCAGCAGGGGTATGAGTCAACATTGAAGGCTTTTGAAGAAAGCCGTCAAAAGCTTGGACTTGAATACGTTGATCTTTATCTCGTACACTGGCCGATTAAAGGAAAGTATAAGGAGACTTGGCGTGCGCTTGAAACCTTATATAAAGAGGGGAAAGTTCGCGCAATTGGCGTCAGTAATTTCAAAGAACACCATTTGGATGATTTATTAGCCGATAGTGAAGTGGTTCCTGCAGTCAATCAAATTGAGCTCCATCCACGATTAACTCAAGAAAGTGTTCGAGCCTATTGTAAAGAGAAGGGGATCAAAGTCGAGGCTTGGAGCCCATTAATGAGAGGGCGATTGATGGAAGAGCCGACATTGGTTGAGCTCGCTCGGAAATATAATAAAACACCAGCACAAATTATCCTGCGCTGGGATGTCCAAAATGATATTATCACCATTCCTAAATCCGTTAAAAAGGACCGTATTATTGAGAACAGCGCTATTTTTGATTTTGAGCTTACAAATGAAGAGATGCAACGCATCGATCGTCTCAATCAAAATGAACGGACAGGAATGGATCCAGACGAAGTCAGCTAACTGAATGGATAGATTGACTGTACGAGAGCTAGGAATAGTTTTGATGCCACAGTGAATGAAACATGAACTGTGGTTTTTCTTGTACTATCAGAATGTATACCTTCGCTGACGCTCATAAACGAAGAGCGTATAAGGCGGGCTTTGACTTTCGCCACCTGAGGCTTGGCGATAGGCCAAGTTTTCTAAAAAGAAGTATAAAATTTCTGGCCATGAGGACGGTGCGGATTTCCGCTCCAGGCCGCTCGCTTTCCGCGGGGGAGTGGTAAGCCTCCTCGCGTTGCTAAGGTCTTACCGATCCCTACTTCCCGCAGGACTCTAGTCTCCGCATCATGAGATAGCTGCGCCTGAGGAACACACGATTTTAGAGTGTTCCGAACCTCGCGCTTTGCGCTCCCATCCACTTGGCCAGACAATGAAGCCTCTTTCATATTGGCTGATGCTCTATACTAAGGACAAGGACCGTGCATGCTTTTCGCCCGCTTTTTCTTATTTTGTAACTCTCTATTATAAAAGTGATGTTTAAGCAATCATAGTTTTAGTTAATTTATATCTGTTAGAGTTATACTACATCTATAGTGATAAGGAGGTTAGTGACAATGAAAGCAATTGTCATCAATGCATATGGTGATCGTAGTCAGTTAAAAGAGCGTGAATTTCCAACACCGATGCCTAAGGAAAATGAGGTTCTAATAGAGATTTATGCCACATCAGTTAACCCAATTGATTGGAAGTTAAGAGAAGGTTACTTAAAAGAACATCTGCCATTGCCATTCCCTATTATATTAGGATGGGATGCTGCCGGTGTCGTTAAGAAGGTTGGTTCAAAGGTCAAAAAATTTGCTGAGGGAGATCGCGTGTTTGCTCGTCCAGCAACGACAGAACGAGGCACCTATGCAGAGTACATTGCAGTAGATGAAGGTCTTGTTGCAGATATGCCAAAAAATATAAGCTTTATTGAGGCAGCAGCTGTACCGCTGGCGGGTCTGACTGCTTGGCAATGTCTCGTTGATTTTGCAGAGATCAAAAAAGGGGATCAGGTGCTCATTCATGCGGGGGCTGGTGGTGTCGGTAGCATGGCGATTCAAATTGCCAAGGCCAAAGGGGCAAAAGTCATTGCAACCGGAAGCGCGAATAACCAGGACACCATTAAAAAGCTGGGAGCAGATCATATGGTGAACTATAAGACCACAAAATTAACGGATGTCTTAAGCGATATGGATATTGTTTTAGATACTATAGGCGGCGAGGTTGAAGAGGAAAGCTTTAAAGTCCTCAAGCCAGGTGGTGTGTTAGTGTCAATTGTACAGCCACCAAGTCAAGAGAAGGCAAAAGAGAAGGACATCAAAGCTGGATTAGTATTGCTGCAGCCTGATGGTGATCAGCTCGCACAGCTTGCCGAGATGATGAAGGATGAGAAGCTTAAACCTCTGGTCGGAGAAGTATTGCCTTTTAGTGAAGAAGGTGTAAAAAAAGCTCATGAAATCAGTGAAAGTCACCATGCTAAAGGAAAAATTGTCATTGAGGTAAAGAAGGAAGAGTAGAAATAAAGGCATACATTTTAGGTGCTTAGAATGAAAGAGAGGATTCGGCACGCCAAAGCGCTCTAACTTCTTAAGCGGGATTGGTCATAAATGTTTTTTGAATGGAAAGACTATCCTTATCAGCTTAAGGAGGAAATAGAAGATGGACAAAAAAGGAAAACCACTTGCTGAAAGCAAGAAACCAACCATCGCTAATGGCATCGATAACGATGAAGAGCTAGAGGCGGAAGCGACAGACGAAGAGATTCGCCGTGGGGAGTCAACAACAGTCACCAAGCTAATTTATGATGAGTATGACCCCAGTCCCAATCAATAGCATGATAAATAAAACGACTAAGCCTTTTGGCTTGGTCGTTTTGTTGTTATAGCTTCAGAATTTATCCGCTCCTGCCCCAAGGACAGGGAAACTGCCAGTAGGTTATTCTTTTGTTTAAAATTTTAAATAATTAAAAAAGAAAGAAAAAACAATGAGAAATATGAGAAAAAACCCCATGGATATACTTATTTGTGTATATTAAAAACACGATACTAATAAATATATATAAAATTTAGAATTATATATAAATAGAAAAATAAGGGGGGACGACAATGGAGGAGCAGTATCTGCTGAAAGTGGACAATTTACATACGCATTTCTTTACCAAAACGGGCGTTGTCAAAGCTGTGGATGGTGTGAGCTTTTCAATCAGGTCTGGAGAAACCTTGGGCATTGTTGGGGAGTCAGGATCCGGAAAGAGTATTACGGCTCTATCAATTATGAAATTAGTACCCAATCCCCCAGGGCGTATCGTAGAAGGAGCTATTTATTACAATGGCGAGGATTTAATGAGCAAATCTGAGAAACAGATGAGGCGGATTCGAGGCAATAAGCTATCGATGATTTTTCAGGATCCCATGACTTCGCTCAATCCAGTCTTTACTATAGGACGCCAATTAGTTGAGACCGTACGTGCGCATAGAGATCTAAGCAAAAGGCAGGCTGAAGCTCGAGCCATCGAGCTTCTTACTCTGGTGGGAATTCCTGACCCAAAGCAGCGGTTAAAAAACTATCCTCATGAATTTAGCGGCGGTATGCGCCAACGTGTGATGATTGCTATGGCACTCGCTTGTGATCCCGAGCTTTTAATTGCTGATGAACCGACCACAGCCTTGGATGTGACCGTTCAGGCGCAAATACTAGAGCTATTAAAAAGGTTACAAGAAGAACTCGGGATGGCCATTATTATGATCACTCATGATCTAGGTGTGGTCGCTGAAATTTGTGATCGCGTCATGGTTATGTATGCCGGGAGACAGGTTGAATTTACAAATCGTATCGCTTTATTTGATCATCCTAAGCACCCTTATACCTGGGGTCTCCTTGATTCTATACCAAAAATGGAAAAGGAAAAAAGACGCCTGCAAGCGATAGCAGGTCATCCACCAGATTTGCGGTATTTGCCTCAAGGGTGCTATTTTGCTGATCGCTGTAAGCAGGCAACAGAAGAATGTAAAATGCATGAGCCGACGTTGACAAAGCTTGATGATCATCACCTTGTGCGTTGTTTATTGTATGAGGACATAAAGGTGGAATCGACATGACCACATTATTGGAAGTGAAGGATTTAGAAAAGCATTTTCCTATTACTCGAGGAGCTATTATTCCTCATAAAGTGGGTGCCGTTAAAGCCGTTGATGGAATTTCTTTTAAGGTGGAGCAAGGGAAAACACTCGGTTTGGTAGGAGAAAGTGGTTGCGGAAAATCGACAACAGGTAGAACCATTTTAAAATTAACCGAGCCTACAGGCGGTCATATTTATTTTGACGGTCAGGAGATCACCCATTTAAAAGGAGAAAAATTACGACGTCTGCGTCAGGATATGCAATTGATTTTTCAAGATCCTTTTGCATCATTGAATCCAAGGATGACAGTGGAGCAAATCATTGCTGAACCGCTGAAGGTTTTTGGCATGCATAAGGAAGAACGTCAGAAAAGGATCAATTATTTACTTGAGGTGGTCGGGCTCAGCTCCTACCATAAAGAACGCTATCCCCATGAATTCAGTGGCGGTCAAAGGCAAAGGGTAGGCATTGCCCGGGCCCTTGCCTTAGAACCTAAACTCATCATTTGTGATGAACCTGTTTCAGCACTTGATGTCTCCATTCAGGCACAAGTGGTCAACCTCATGGAGGACCTGCAAAAGGCGTTTGGTCTAACCTATGTATTTATTGCCCATGATCTTGGTGTTGTTCATCACATCAGTGATCAAGTTGCTGTCATGTATTTAGGTGAAATTGTGGAGCTTGGAAGCTATGATGAGCTCTATGCTCATCCTAAGCATCCTTATACTCAAGCTTTATTATCAGCGATTCCAGAGGCCAATCCCCATCGCAAGAAGGAGCGTATCGTTTTAAAGGGGGATGTGCCAAGTCCTGCTACTCCACCAACGGGCTGTAAATTTCATACACGCTGTCCATTTGCGGAGCAGCGCTGTCGACTCGAAAAGCCAACAATGAAGGTGGTTTCACTCACCGGTCAAGAAGCTGCCTGTCATTTTGTTGAGGAGGTGAGCGATGTCGTCGGGTAAACAAATACGCCCTCTATTGTCTCGGAGCTTACGATGGCTTGTATATCAGCATACGGTTGAAACGCTAAGATTTCTAATGAATCAGGGGGGAGAAACATTTGAAGAGAAAGCAATATGTTATGATTCTTGCACTCATTATGTCTTTGCTGTTAATTGCTACAGGATGTAGCAGCGGAAAGGATGCAGCGACACAGGATAATGGGAATGGTGGCACAACGGCTGCTGATAATAGTAAAAGTAATGGAAATAAGACCCTTGTCTTTGGACGAGGGGCCGATTCCGTGCAACTGGATCCTTCTAAAGTCACAGACGGTGAATCAATGTATGTCACCAATCAGATTTATGATACACTCGTTCGTTATAAACAGGAGAATACGGAGGTTAAGCCTGCTTTGGCAACAGACTGGCAAACCAGTGATGATGGCAAGGTTTGGACCTTTCATTTGCGAAAAGCTGTAAAGTTCCATGATGGCACAGATTTTAATGCGGACGCCGTGGTATATAACTTCAAGCGTTGGACCAAATCCGCTGACTTCGTTTATTACGGGTATATGTTTGGGGCAAGCAAGGATAACATGAAGGGCATTATCAGTGATGTGGAGGCTGCTGATGATTACACGGTTAAGTTTACATTAAGCGAGCCGAATGCTCCTTTCCTACAAACTTTAGCCATGCCGCCATTCGGTATTGCAAGTCCAACAGCCATAAAGAAATATGGTGACAATTATTTTAAACATCCGGTGGGGACAGGACCTTTCATTTTTGATAGTTGGGTAAAGGATGACAAGATTACGCTGCATAAAAATAAGGAGTATTTTGGTCAGGTGGCGGATGTCGATAAGGTTATCTTCCGTGTCATTCCTGATAACAGTGCGCGCTTCATGGAACTGCAGGCAGGAACGATTGATGTGATGGATGGTCTGAATCCTGAAGATATGCAAAAGGTTACCGATGATTCCAATTTAAAAATAGTGAGCCGGCCATCGATGAATGTGGCTTACATGGCAATGAATACGAGTAAAAAGGGTCCGATGTCTAATAAAAAAGTGCGTCAAGCGATTAATATGGCCATTGATAAGAAAAAGCTGATGTCTTTGTATCAAGGCATTGGAAAAGAAGCAAAGAATCCCATGCCGCCTTCTCTTTGGGGCTATAACGATGATGTGAAAGACTATAGCTACAATGTTGAAGAAGCGAAAAAGCTATTAGCAGAAGCTGGCTATGGTGATGGCTTTACGATGAACCTTTATACTATGACAAATCCGCGTCCGTATATGCCACAGCCTAAGCTAACTGCGGAAGCCATTCAACAAATGCTTAAGGACGTGAATATTAAGGTCAATATTGTTGAAAACGATTGGGATACCCATTTGGCGAAGACGGAAGATGGTGAGCACGATGCTGCCTTAATGGGCTGGACCGGGGACAATGGTGACCCGGATAATTTCTTATACGTCTTGTTAGATAAAGATAATGCCAAAAAAGGCTCTGCTGGCAACATTGCTTTTTACAAAAACGATCAGGTCCATGATTTGTTAAAGAAAGGGCAAATAACGATGGATCAAAATGATCGAACGGAGATCTATAAGCAGGTTCAGGAGATTGTCCATAATGATGCGCCATGGGTGCCGATTGCTTACACGACACCACCGATGGCTGTTAATAAAAAAGTCATGGATTATGTTCCGCATCCAACAGGTAGTGAACCCTTTAACTATATTAAACTTAAGTAATGAGCGTGTAGGTGCTTCCTCTATAGATTTGACGAGAGGGAGCTCCTTCATCATCTTGGGGGAATAGAAATGATCAATTATATTATTAGAAGATTGCTCTTGTTAATCCCTGTTTTTATAGGTGTATCGCTATTGGCTTTCTCTTTACTCCGCTTGATTCCTGGTGATCCGGCTAAAAGCATGCTAGGCAATAAGGCGACAGCAGCACAATTACAGTCATTAAGGCTGGAGTTAGGCTTAGATGACCCATTGCCTGTACAGTATAAGGATTACATGGAGGATGTCTTTCAAGGGGATTTAGGCTATTCGATTAAATCGCATGACTCCGTGTTGGAAGAGATTAGTACAAGACTGCCAGCTACCCTTGAATTATCCGTTGTTGCTCTTATTTTTGCGATTGTGATAGGTGTATTAGCTGGTATTATCTCAGCGGTGAAACGCAATTCTTGGTTCGATCATGTGAGTATGACAGGCGCCTTATTTGGTGTGTCAATGCCAATTTTTTGGCTAGGCCTGATGATGATTTGGCTGTTTTCAGTCACGCTCCACTGGTTGCCCCCATCCGGTCGGCTGTCAGTTGGTGTTCATTTGCAACTCATCACAAATATTTATTTATTGGATAGCCTTCTAACAGGAAATTGGCAGGCCTTTAAAGATAGCTTTGAGCATATTCTAATGCCTGCGCTCGCTCTAGGTACCATTCCGATGGCGGTGATCGCACGCATGACGCGTTCAAGCATGCTGGAGGTATTGAATCAGGATTTTATACGCACAGCACATGCAAAAGGACTAGCAAAATACCTGATCATCTTTCAGCACGCTTTAAAGAATGCTTTTTTGCCCATTTTGACAGTCATCGGTTCACAATTCGGCTTTCTCCTTGGTGGAGCGGTGTTAACAGAGACCATTTTCTCCTGGCCTGGTGTTGGCCGCTATGTGTATCAGTCGATTTTAAGCCGCGATTATCCTGTGGTGCAAAGCACGATTTTGATCATCGCTGTGCTATTTGTGCTCATTAACTTGATCACGGATATTCTTTATAAATATTTTGATCCTAGGATTCGTTATGATTGAGAAAGGGTGTGAGCGAAGATGTCGGCAGAGGTGAAACTGGATAATCACAACGCTGCTCCCTTAGCAGCCCATCCCACAGAGAAAAAACGGCCGATTTTCGAGGCCCTTAAAAGCATGATAAGCAGCAAAACCTCTCTTATTGGTTTAATCCTTATTGTCCTGTTAATTTTAGTTGCGCTGTTTGCTTCTTTTCTTGCCCCTCACGATCCAACGCAAGGCGATTTATTTAGTCGTTATAAAAGCCCTTCAGGTGCCCATTGGCTAGGAACCGATGAATTAGGAAGGGATATTCTCAGTCGCTTAATTTACGGCTCGCGGATCTCCATCCAAGTCGGCCTCATCGCTGTTGGGATTGCGTTAGTGATTGGCACATTTCTTGGCGCGATTTCAGGCTTCTTTGGCAAATGGCTGGATATGCTTGTGATGCGTGTCATTGATATTCTTATGGCCTTTCCAAGCATTCTATTAGCGATCGCTATAGTTGCCGTCATGGGTAAAGGATTAACAAATACAATGATTGCGGTTGGTATCGTTGGCATCCCTCAATTCGCGCGAATTGTTCGTTCTTCTGTTTTATCCGTCAAGGAGTCAGAGTATATTGAAGCGGCACGTGCAGGAGGTGCTAGACAATTTCGCGTACTGTTCCGCCATGTTCTCCCTAACTGTATGGCGCCGATTATCGTGCAGACGACCTTAAGCATTGGGACAGCCATTTTGGATGCAGCCGGTTTAAGCTTTTTAGGCTTAGGGGTACAGCCTCCGAAACCAGAGTGGGGAGCGATGCTTGATGCGGGGCGGGCAGCATTGCAGACGGCACCTTGGGTCGTCATTTTTCCGGGATTAGCGATTCTTATCACGGTTCTAGGATTTAATCTTTTGGGGGATGGCTTGCGTGATGCCTTTGATCCGCGGACAAAAAAGTAGGGGACCGTCGACTGGTGATTTCCGCTGAGTTAAAATTAAGCTAAACTATGGAGTAAGACTTGAATAAAGCACTGCTCTATAGTTTTTTAATGATTAAGAAGCTATAAAACAATCGACTTGTGGATACCTGTTTGAGAAATGCTTAAGAAACCTCTTGTTAAGCGAAACAATAAGTACAAGCCAAATGTTCCTTATCCTTGGTGGGGGGCGGTCGATGATGAGGGCATATATCATCCCTCTTCTTATAAGTTTAAGCATTGTCATTG
Source organism: Pullulanibacillus camelliae (assembly GCF_014642655.1). GTDB lineage: Bacteria > Bacillota > Bacilli > Bacillales > Sporolactobacillaceae > Pullulanibacillus > Pullulanibacillus camelliae. The sequence continues at coordinate 502,769 of NZ_BMIR01000001.1, read as the reverse complement.
TTGCTCATAAAGCGATGGAGGCGCCTAAATATTTAATGTACACGCTCCCTAACTTACCTACACCTATTGGCAAGGAAAAGGTCCTTATTACTTCTGCTGGGCAAGATCCTGATGGCTTTATTGTTCAGCGGATGGCACAGGAGCTTCATCTCTCTGCTGATTATAGACCGACAGCCTTGGCGTCAGATTTATACGATTATCAGACTGTTGTCTTGGTTGTTGGTTATAGTCCAAACGGTTTGAAGACAACGATCCGTTCACTAGAGGAAGAAAAGAGACGGGTAAAGGCCATCTGTAAACAAACCAAAAGGCGTGGGATACCGTTGATTTTGCTTCACCTTGGTGGGCCGGGACGTCTTGATGAACAAACCATGGCTTTTTTTAGAGAGGCAGCCCCATATACACATTATCTCATTGGTCTTAGAGGGGCGGATTATAGTGGCTATTTAAGGCAGCTTGCCAAGCGCTATGGCTTTTCGATTACTTTAGTTCAACGGATTCAAGATATGAAATTGCCGATGAATTCGGTCTTTCGGTAGAGCAACAAAGAGGCTGACGGCTCAGCAGGGCTTTAAGATGAAGAGTTTATTGAAAAGATAATTCCTATCTATTTACTTTTCAACATAGATTTAAAGAGGGATGCCTTTATGGTCAAACCACTGAATATTTTATATGGGATGTCGGGATTGGCATTACTAGGGCTGGCCATGACCTTGCCGTTTTTTACAAGAGAAATGGTACTGCTTTTATTTGCTAGAGTCACACAGAGTATTGAAACAGCAGATAGTGGTACGCTTGTTCTTTCTGTCTTTTTCTACGTCCTTCATCAGCTGGTGATGTGCACCTTCATTTATCTTGGCGCCCTTTTTTTATCCCTTGCTATTGTGAAGCAACAGGCGTCATCACTTTTTCAAGGATTCTTTGCCTTTATTGTCATTGAAGCTATTTTTGTAGAAAATGTTATACATACTGAACAATATTCCTATACCATTCATCTCCTCATCTTAAGTTGCGCTTTTATCCTATTTAATAGTGTTTCAAATGATAAATTTCGTCTTTTTCCCTTAATCAGTGTACTTATTTTAATTATTTTATCTTTAGAATGGTTGAACTTAATTCCGAGTCTTTCTTCTCTTGGCTTTGGAAGCGATGATTTGGCCACAAGCATTAAGGTTGCTGATGGTTATTTGACAAATAATAAATTGCTTAATTCGATTTCTACACTTTTTTTTATCCTGTTTTCTGTTCTGACACTTTTCTTCACATTACTTATCTATACTTTTAATAAACAGATTCATACACTGAACAAATATCAGGAGCAGGAACGGGAATTAAAGGATGCGCGCATCGCAGTTTTGGAATCTAGAGTATTTAAAGAAGTACACACCCTTGTCCATGATCTCAAAACCCCGCTTGTTTCAATCGAAGGGTTAACCTCTCTTATTGAGATGGTTCTTCCTCACCATGAGAAGATGAAGGCGTATAGCAATCGCATTCAAGGCTCGGTTCAAAAGATGAAAGAGATGATTGCAGAGATTCTAAGAGAGGATGTTAGGACACAGGTGCAAGTCAAAGAGCTTTTTGATTATGCGACAAGTCATACCGTTCTTTCTCATCCCCTGATCGCTTTTTCCGTTGAGAGTGCTCCAGATCTGCCAGCAATTCGTGTCAATAAAATTAGAATGGCACGGGCGCTTACGAACCTGATTGAAAACGCGGTGTTTTCCATTGGTAATCAACCAGGACATGTTGTGTTACAGGCGAAACGAGATGACAGTCACCTATTCATAATTGTCAGTGATGATGGGCCGGGGATTGCACCAGAAGTCATTAAAGGTATATGGCAGGAAGGCTATTCAACGAAACATTCATCAGGTCTAGGGTTACCCTTTGTTAAAGCCGTGGTGATGCAGCATGGCGGGCGAGTGACGATTGATAGTGACGCGAATTCTACAAAAGTAATGATCGCACTCCCCTTATATGAAAAGGAGGAAGATGATGACAAAGATTCTTATCATTGATGATAATGAGGATATCCGCTTTACGATTAAAGAGATTTGTCAGTTTTCCAATTGGCGAGTAATTGAGGCGGAAACAGGGTACAGTGGTGTGCAATACTTTCTAAAAGCTTCTCCCGACCTTGTCCTTGTCGACTATCATCTCTCTCAATGGGATGGGGTTAAAACAGTGAGAGAAATACGTGCTATCAATCCTTCTGTTCCCCTCCTTGTGCTTACTGTGGAGGATCGTCAAGAGGTTGCGGATAAGTTTTTTGCTGCTGGAGCAACAGATTTTGCATTGAAGCCAATTAAAGCGCCAGATCTCCTTTCGCGCATTCGTCTTAATTTAAAAACAGCAAAATTACTGGCTAAGCAGCGTGAAATCATCGTGGATAAGGGAATTAATCCTGATACCTTAGGGACAATCAAAAAGTTTATGATTAAGCGTGAAACGCCGTTGACCATTAATGAAATTGAAAAACATGTCCCTATTTCCTATCAAACGATACATCGTTATCTCAATCATTTAGTGGAAAGCGATGTGGTTGACGTTATCGTCGAGTATGGCAAAGTGGGAAGACCAAAAAATAAGTATATATTTAAATCATTATAGTGGGGATAGCGGTATGGGGAATGAAATAAAGCTACCCGCTGTAACAGAAGGTAGCTTATTCGATGTCTAATGTGTTGCGTGTTTTAGGATATTTAGGCCCACGGACTTCTAAAATGCCATTAAGGAATCGCGCTTTTGTTCTTTGTCTATGAATTTGATAAGGGAGGGGGATTTCCCGCTCCATGCGTGCCATATGTCTTTCTCTTCGATAATAATTATTTGCATTGTTGATTTCGGAGTCCTCCTGATTGATGACAGCAATCCGTAAGCGATCGCCTAACGTATCGATATGAATATTTTCTTTTTTCACACCAGGGAGATCGGCTTTGACGACCCAGTCTGTTGACGTTTCATAAACATCGACAGGAAACCCACCGAATTGCTCCATGGCATGGCGTTGAAAAAAGGAATCAATTGAACCGAGAAGGCCGCCAAGTGGATCGCTTGCAAAGAAATCATTCATTTGCTGCATCGGACTTTTATAGACGCGCCGGAGTTCTCCATTGTCGCTACTATTGCCCTTGGATGAGTGATCAGCCAAAAGAGGTGCCCCCTTTCAAAGCAGAGTTTCACCATTAGCATATGCTGTAAAAAGGGAAAGGTATGGGCTCTTCCTGATGTATTATAAGGATAAGCTTAGGCTTGATGGTCATGACAAGTGAAGCGCAGAAGGTAATGGAAAAATACAGGTTGTAGAGAGAATGAAAAGGTTAGGACCATGAGAAGAATAAGAAAAAAGGCGTCTTAAACCTAGATAAAAGAGTGGATGAACGGTGAATAGGTAAAGACAGTGCTCAGGATGTGTTAGTGGCATGATGAAGAAGGCAAAGAAAAATCAATTAACCTATGCGCAGCAGCATTTGGCTAATGAGAGAACATATTTAGCTTGGATACGGACGGCCATTGCCATAATCGGCATAGGCTTTCTGACGTTAAGCCTGCATTTTTCAATGGGAAAGACGATGACCAGAACACCTAATGATGGGGTGGCTGTGCTTTTAGGACTATCTGCAGGAGGATTTGGCATGGCTACAATCTTGATTGCGACGGTGACCTATCTTATAAAAAAGAAGCGGATTGAGCAGGAGATCTTTGTCCCGTCATCTCTTCCTATTGTCTTTGTCTCCCTGGCGTTGGTTATTATCTTGCTTATTGCTATGCTTTATTTTGTGATTACATGATTAAGCATACCTATCTGCTACTATAGTTAAAAAGTCATATTGACAACAGGGGCTTTAGCACGTATGATTAGAGTAATCAAATAGTCCCAAAGGGGAGTAGCCATACAGCAAGGTCGTCATTTCGGGATCAAACCCCGGCCTTGTTGGCAACGGATGTTGTTGGCAAGACCTTTGCCTGAAGATCGTTTCAGTGTGAAGGTCACCTCTGTGGAATACGTTCAAGTAGCCTTCACCGAAACGGTGGAGGCTGTTTTGATCTTAACGCTATTTCACAGGAGGAGTAGATGGGGTGGATATCATATCTTGGGAATTTATTTCATCACTATTATTAATTGTCGGCATCGATCTCGTTCTTGCTGGGGACAATGCCATCGTGATTGGCATGGCTGCTCGCAAATTACCTAGTCGTCAGCAGAAGAAGGCAATCCTATGGGGGACAGTCGGAGCGGTGGGTATCCGCATTATTATGGCGCTTTTACTCGTTACTTTGTTAAAGCTACCAGCTCTACACCTCATTGGAGGACTCTTACTCATCTGGATTGCTTACAAATTGGTCACGGATACCCAAGAACATGAGACTGTTCAGTCGAGTTCGACGCTTTGGGGATCAGTGCGCACGATTATTATTGCGGATGCCCTGATGGGGCTCGATAATGTTTTAGCGATATCAGGGGCGGCACATGATAGCTATCTTTTAGTAGGATTGGGGCTCGTGATCAGTGTTCCTATTGTCATGTGGGGAAGCACCTTATTCATAAAATTAATTGAACGCTTTCCATGGGTGATCTATTTTGGTGGGGCAATTCTAGCTTATACAGCTGCGCATATGATCGTCGCAGAACCGATGATCGCTGGAATCTTTGCATTCGCAGTCGTCAAATGGGGAGTAACGGTTATCGTCATCATAGGCGTTCTGGTTTGTGGTTACCTGCACAATCAAGAGCATAAGCAAGCCGTTGATAAACATCATATTCAAGGCTAATACCCCAGGCACTTATCATTTGGATAGGTGCCTATTTATACACAATGATAGATCCTGAGGCAATGACACAAATATTTTTTTAAATGAATGGATGTTTGTGCTTATTTGCGTTTTACAGTGTCTTTCATAAATATAAGAATGTTATCCTCTTGGTGAAAAGGACTTAAGCTGTTCTTCACGCTATTAGTATTTATGTCTTCTTTTTATGACATTACTTTTGAGTTTCAATTCATTGTATCCTCTTAAAATTCGAAATTGTGTGTGGAGATGGAAACCATTGTTAGGTTTTTGCTAAACAGCCATTTTTATCAGTGACATCGACCAATTCTGACAAATTTCTTCCTCCCTGAAGAGACTTTTGGCCTATATATTCTATGAAAGTCAAGATTTTTCCCATTCAATTGGTATTTGCTGAATGAATCATCCGATTTTTTACTCTTATAAAATAATACCTTTGAAATAATTATTATTAATAAATATTTAATATGAATCATTGTTATCCTCTGAAAAAGTGAAAACCAAATCCGTGCTGAACGGGTCTTAATATATAGAGAGAAAGAATGGAGGGGTAAGCTTGCAGGAAGAGCTATTTCAAAAAGCCCAAAACGGCAATGAAGCAGCCTTTGTGCGCCTATTAGGGCGTTATCAAAATAGGATATACCGAATAGCTTACACTTATTTTCGCAATGAACAAGATGCTTTAGATGCACTTCAAGAGGTGAGTGTGAAAGCCTATAAGAATATAGGGAAAATACGTAAACCAGAAGCACTAGCAGCATGGTTGATGGCAGTTACGGTCAATTCCTGCCATACGATGCTTCGGCAAAAAAAGCGGGAGACCTGTCTGATGACACCAGAGCACGCATTGAGTACCTTTGAGGACCACGATAAGCCTCTTGTGATCAAGGAGGCTATTAGCAATCTATCTACTGATGAACAAGTCATCATATTTCATGCTTATTTCGAAGGACTAACTCTGGAGGAAGTGGCGAATCACATGCGAATTCCAATTGGAACGGTTAAGACAAGATTGCATCGCGCACTGACAAAGCTTCGGCAACAAATGAGAAAAGATGACTTTAAATGAGAAAATAACTAGAATCTGAGCACCTAAAGTTGAAATGATGTTTAACCCTATAATTAAGAAGGGGATAGAAGTGATGACGATATTTCAAGCATTGACTTTGATGATTAGTTTTGCAACTTTAATTGTCTCTATCCTTGCGGTTGGAAATGTCAAAAAATAACGGGCCATAAAGAGAGCGGGCAAAGGATTTATATGAGTGATTTATGCACTTTAATAAAGTTCTTAAAGAATTTGTGGTACGATGATAGAAAAAGTCATTGAGGAGGCGTTTGCATGGTCTCAGCTGCACATACAGTTATTGGTTTTATTGGTACAGGAGTGATGGGGCAGGGGATGATCCGCAACCTGTTAAAAGCCAATTATCCTGTCAATATTTACACACGAACGAAATCTAAAGCAACCGCATTGATCGAAGAAGGGGCAGAGTGGAAAGCATCTGTCGCTGAGGTCGCGGCTCAATCCGATGTTATTATCACGATTGTGGGTTATCCTCAGGATGTGGAAGAGGTTTATTTTAATCATGGCATTTTAGCCCATGCTAAAAACGGAGCAACAGTGATTGATATGACGACATCTTCGCCCTCATTAGCTGAGCGCATTTATCAAGAAGCTAAGGAAAAGGGGATTGCTGCTTTGGATGCCCCGGTATCAGGCGGAGATATTGGCGCACGAAACGGCAAGCTGTCGATCATGGTGGGCGGCGATCAAGCTGCCTTTGATGAGGTGCTCCCGGTTTTTCAAGCGATGGGGGAAAATATCGTCTATCAAGGCGCAGCAGGGCGTGGTCAGCATACGAAAATGACGAATCAAATTTTAATTGCCGGTGGCATGCTTGGGTTGTGTGAAGCGTTTGCTTATGCTGAGCGGGCTGGACTTGATCTAGAGCAAGTCTTAAAAAGTGTAGCAACAGGTGCTGCGGGTAGTTTTTCTCTTTCTAATCTTGGTCCTCGTATCCTTAAAGGTGATTTTGCTCCTGGCTTTTATGTGAAGCATTTTATTAAGGATATGACGATTGCGCTTAATGAGGCAGAAAAAATGGGACTATTAACACCAGGTCTTGCTTTAGCTAAGGCGCGCTATGAAGAGCTTGCAGAGATGGGGTTTGGAGAAGAGGGAACCCAGGCGCTTTACAAATTATATTCGGATAAGTAGAGTCTCAGTAATTAGGGGAAATTATAGGGAAACAAAGGATGTTCTAAGCGGTTCAGGACATCCTTTTTGTAGATTTTTGGGACTTGTGAATAGGATGCATCGGATAAAATCAACAAAAAACCGACATTCAGCATGCAAAATTGAAATTCCTGCTTTTAAACGTTTATACTTAAAAGAGTAAAGAGTGGGAGAGATTACGTTTGGATTTTATTGTTGGTCTATTAGAAATTATTCTTTTAAATATTGTCCTTAGTGGGGACAATGCCGTTGTTATAGCGATGGCTTGCCGCAATCTCCCTTCTCAACAACAAAACAAAGCGATATTCTGGGGAAGTTTTGGAGCCATTATTCTAAGGATTATTCTTACCTTTATCGCTGTCGGCTTATTAGAGCTTCCATATTTAAAAATTATTGGAGGGCTTTTATTAATTTATATTGCTGTCAATCTCATTAAGGGCGAAGATGAAGGAGATGTCAAAGCAAGTGCTTCCATCATCGGCGCCATTCGAACCATCGTTATCGCTGATCTTATCATGAGTCTTGATAATGTGGTGGCTGTTGCGGGGGCTGCGCATAACAATATCCTATTGATTATCATTGGGCTAGCTGTAAGTATTCCTCTAATCGTTTGGGGAAGCCAAATGCTGATGAAGCTGATGCAGCGCTTTCCAATTATTATCATTTTAGGAGCTGCTTTACTTGGTTATACTTCTGGAGAAATGATAACAGAGGACGATATTATCAGTGATTGGCTTGATGAGCTTGGTCTCCCTTATTTAAAGGTGATCATTTCCCTCGTTCTTGCTGTGGCTGTTGTGGGAATTGGTAAGGCGCTTGAAGCTCGGGGCAAGCGCAAGCAAGAGCAAATGAAGGATGATAAGTAAGTTGGGATGACTGCTTTGAACAGTGATATTAGCGGGATATTTAGTTTTTTTAATAGCTTAGAGAAACACCTATTCAACATGAATAGGTGAAGTAAGGGTGATGTAAAATGAGTAAACAATCAGATGTACAGGGTGTTATAGATGGGAAATTAGCTCCGTGTCCAAAAACGGCAAATTGTGTATCGACAGAGCATACGAATCCAAATCGTTATATGCTTCCTATAGAGTACAAGGACATAAGTCTAAGTAAAGCTAAAGAGATTTTGGTTGATGTGCTAAAGACCATACCGAAGTTAGAGGTTAAGAAGATCGATGGCCCTTATATATACGCAGAGGCAAAGACGATGATCTTTGAGTTTTTCCATGATGTAGAGTTTTACTTCGATGATGTAGAAAAGCTTATTCATTTCCGTTCAGCTTCTAGAATGGGCTTTGCTGACTTAGGAACGAACAAAAGACGCATGCAATCCATCGTTGCCCGCTTTTACCGTCAGGCAGATCAAGTCGAATGATACCAAAAGACGCTGGGACAGAAGTATTCAGCTCATGAAGAATCCGAACGCATTTATTCTTTTAAAGGTATGCATTCGGATGTTTGAGTAAGTCATGAAGCGCTCCGCCAAACCCCTTCCCTTTCCACGGGCACGGCCTCAGGTATATAATCAGGGGTCCCAGAAAAGTGTTCTTTACTTTTTTTGGGGTATGGATGTGCTAGCTTCGACGTTACCACATGGATGTGATGGTTTTAGTCGACGGTCCTTGAAGGATGTGACGCACTTAGCCGAGATGCCTTGAAAAATGTAAGACAAGAAGCCCCTGTTCCTGCGCCTGTTAGATTTGCTTTGTAGTCAGCTTCCTCGGAACAGCGCGTCGTTTATTCGTGAAGTATCCCTCGCCTGTTCCCGAAGGCGTCTCGCGCCTTGCGCTCCCATTCACTTGACCTTGTGTTGAAGCCTCCTCCATATCTGATGATGCTCTATACGAAGACAAGGACCAGGCATGCTTTTCGCCCGGTTATAATTTTGCGGAAGACCTTATACATTTGGGCCTTGGCCTTCGCAAATCGCCTTAGTGTGTGAGTATGAAAGCACGAACATCAGGCTGGGCTTAGTGAAGCAGTAGTCTAAGCCAAGTTTTCTAAGAGGTTAAGCAAGGCTGGGGATTTAACCAGTTATTCACACTTATATTTTCTCTCTTTCTACACATTCCTATGAATGTGATCCGACTTGAAGGATAAGAAAAGGAGTAGAAAAAGCATGGATGATCAATTTCAATACTTCCCTTGGGTTAATATAAATGCAGAGGACGATACAAAATTAATGCATGATCGCTATGAGGTTTATGTCAATGACGATTATATTGGAAATAAGACCCTAATTGCTCAAAATGAACAGATTGAGGATTTGAATCGCTTTTTAAATGAACAGGGTTTATATGAATTTTCTTCAGATTTCGAAGGGGATCACGTGAGTATCGTGAGTGACACTCAGGCTGACCGAATTAAAGAGGCTTTACACATCCACCTGCAAAATAGTTAGAGACCTAGGCGAGATTTGTCTAGGTTTTTTGGTGCGATCAGAATTTGAAGCTTCGCCTTGTATTTTTAGATAGGTTCACTTTTTGAAGATAAATGCTATCGATCGAAGGCTGGAGGTTTTTCAATCGCATTCTGAGTGATCGTTTTAAAAAACCAGCACAGAAGTACAAAAAATACAGTGAAATTCTCAATATTAGTCCTAAAAAAATTTGGCCTTGACCTAAATCCTGTTTTTTAGAAGGATGAATAAATCAGGTTAAAATTACAGAAAGCGGTCTCTAAAGCAGCCCTCTTCAATCCTGTGTTAATCACAACAAATGGAATGGATAAAGTTGAATTTTATGAAAAAAATGATTTTTGTTCGTGAAATCACTCATATGTATTTTTCAATAAGATGAGATCCTTACCTTAAGATTTTACATATTGATGGCACTTAGCTATATAGTATGTTACATGCTTTTTTCTATGGTAAGATGACGATAGAAAATACATGAATAGAGGGTGAAAAGGATGTTTAAACTCTTTACTATTTTGGGTAGTATCAACGCCTTTTTAGCTATTGGGATCGGTGCTTTTGGTGCCCATGGTTTGAAAGGCAAGCTTACGCAGCATTATTTAGATATATACAATACCGGAGTTCAATATCATATGATGCATGCTCTGGGGTTGATTTTAGTGGGAATTCTTGCTGAAAAGGTTTCCTCAAGCTTGATAGGGTGGGCCGGTTGGATCATGTTCATCGGCATTATCCTTTTCTCGGGAAGCCTGTATGTCTTAAGTATTTCCGGAGTGGATAAGCTGGGTGCGATAACTCCGATAGGTGGGGTCGCTTTTCTTGCTAGCTGGGTGCTAGTGATCATAGCGGTAGCCAAAGCCTAGTTATATAAGGTAGAGCATTAAGAAAACACGCTGAAGTGGCTTCAGCGTGGTGAAAGCATTATTCATATGGATAAGAGTAATTAATAGGGCCTTGGAAGGTCACATAATCTAAATAGACAAGGGGGAGGAGATAGCGGGTGCCTGTTTTGTTATCATTAATGATGACATGGTCACGTCCGGCGGCTTCAACCTCTCCACGGAAGGCTTTGGATTCAGATCCACCTTCATGGTCAAATGTCATATAGACAGTGGCAACCTTTTCTAAATTCATTCTTAAAATATTTTCGATATAGGATTGCTCCTGAAATCCCATAGCCCCTGGAGTATAGGCGGCTTGGGCAGGGCTAACAGCGTGAGTTGGAGGCGTCTGTTGTGCTTGCGGAGGCATCATTGGTGCCCCGCCGGTATAAGGATAGGCAGGATGCTGTGCGTCATGTTGAAAACCCCCGGCGGCCCCAGCTCCTTGTTGTTGCTGCCAGCCTTGTTGGGGATATTGACTGTAAGACATGCTCTCACTCCTTTGGTTTAGGTGTTTCTAACGTGCAAATAGCTTATATTCACCCCCATTACATACCATTCTTCCAGCACTCTAAGACTAACTTATGAATGCAATGAGAGAATATGACAAAAAAACGGCACCCAAAGAGGTGCCGTTTGAAAGTTTTACATCCGTTAATCGATGGCGAGCATTTGTGCAAATTTTTCTTTGTTCAGCAATGTCCCAACATAAAAGCTGCCGAAATCTCCGTAGCGTGCGCTTACTTCATCGAAGCGCATTTCATAAACGATTTTCTTAAATTGAAGGACATCGTTTGAAAACAGCGTTACGCCCCATTCCCAATCGTCAAAGCCAACAGAACCGGTGATGATCTGTTTGATTTTACCTGCATATTCTCTGCCGATCAGTCCATGACTTTTCATCATTTCGCGGCGTTCTTCCATGCTGAGCATATACCAATTGTCATTGCCCTCGCGACGCTTGTCCATCGGATAAAAGCTAATGTATTGTGTACGAGGGAGCATGGGATAAAGGCGTGATTTTATCCTTGGGTTGTCGTAAGGGTCCTCATCACTTCCTGAAGCAAGATAATTGCTGAGCTCGACAACGGAGACGTAAGAGTAAGTAGGAATAGTATAATCAGCGAGTCTTGTCTTATTAAAGGCATTTTCCAGTTCGACTAGCTCGTCCATTGTAGGTCTTAGTAGCATGAGAACAAAGTCAGCCTTTTGTCCTGCGATAGAGTAAAAGGCGTGGCTCCCCTTTTTCTCTGTCATTGTCGCTTCGCATTTATCGAGGAAATGATTGAATTCCTGGATCGCTTTTTCTCGCTCTGAACTTGAGAGACGTTTCCAGGCTGGCCAATCGATCGAACGAAATTCATGCAAACAATACCAGCCATCTAATGTTTCAGCAGCTTGGTTCATGTATAAACACTCCTTACCTTGAGATAACATGATTTACTTCCTTTAGTTTACCACGAATAAGGGATGTGAAAGCAAATCGCGCCTACTCGTCACAAAGTTGGCAAATCCAGTTGTCTTAATAGTCGCTTTAGGGTGATGGTGAAGGGGGATAAATCGCCACTTAGCCATTTCCTTTCTTAGATTATGGGGTTCAAAGGGCACTTCGCATTCGGTGTAGTAGGCGTATTATGGGCCTAGGCGATTAGGTTCAGCGCCTTAAGTCCATAACGAAAAGCCTGTTGGTATATGGGCCAACAAGCGAAAGGTTACAAAGAAAATGTCTTATCATTGCGTTCAACCATGCGTAAATAGTCCTTTTCGTAGCTGGTCGCTTCCTCTGGTGTTAAAGCCGAGGAGATTAAATCGCTATTGTGTTGCTGAAGCGTTTTATAAAATGCGGTCATAATATCGTCCATTGTAAGGGCCTGTCCGGTAATCTCTGATAAAGAAGCCATGACATCGGGTTGAATGTCGGGGTACGCGAGCTTGGTTTTCTCTCCCTTTAAAGCCTCTTGGTAAAAATGTTGGACAAGCCGGGCTCGTTCAGAGCCGCTGCCGTTGACACATAGATAAATTTGCACCGCTACAGCTTGTCTGAGCCGCCGTTGTGATATCCCTGCAAATTTCCTACCGTTCACACTCATGTCATAGCGGCCTGGACAATAAGAGTGGGCAATCTCTCCTACCTCAATGTTTAAGCGGTAAGGTGCAAGCATGGCTTCAATAAAGGCCACCATCGTTTCAAAGCCTTCATCTATAGAAATCCTAGTCTCCCGTTCTGAAAAAATAAAAGAAAGGTTCCAAACCCCTTCATCCAATACGACGGCCAAACCGCCTGAATTTCGGACAATCACAGAATACTGCTGTGATTTTAAAAAGTCGAGCCCCTCTTTGAGATGGGGAAGTCGAGCATCCTGAATACCTAAAACAATGGTCTTAGGATGCACCCAAGTTCGAGCGATAGCAGGTGATCTTCCTGCACCCACAAATCGACATAAAGTGTCATCAATGGCGAAAGATTGTTTCGCCTCGAAAGCAGGATTCAGAAGTGATTGATCAATCACACGCCATTGCGCTTGTTTTAAAAGATTGTTTATCATGAGGTTACTCAACACCATTCTTAGTCACTAATTCACAGTTTATCCTTATAAAAGATACCAAAGAGACGAGAATTTTTCAAAGCCTAGCTGTCTAGCAGGTGATCCTAAGCTCTGTTGATTTGACGGTTCACTCTTGTTGGGCTTTTCACAATATCATTTGCATTTTTTTGACACCATTTCTAATCGGAAAAATTGTTGTCAAGTCATTTCATTTCGTGTTGTGAACGACTATAATAAATAATATGTTAAGACAGGATGTGAGATGATTTGACCTATGCATTCGACAAACTCGATGAAGAAAAGGTATTTAAAGACCCTGTACATCGTTACATTCATGTTCGAGAGCGTTTGATATGGGAACTGATTGGAACGGCTGAATTTCAACGGCTACGTAGAATCCGTCAATTAGGTACAACTTATCTGACCTTCCATGGGGCTGAACATAGTCGTTTTAGCCACTCCCTTGGTGTGTATGAGATCACTCGTCGAATCATTGACGTGTTTGAAGATCACCCGGATTGGGAGGATGGCGAGCGCTTGTTATGTCTATGCGCCGCACTGCTTCATGACGTTGGGCATGGTCCGTTTTCTCATTCCTTCGAAAAAGTATTTAATACGGATCATGAGGCCTATACACAGGCGATTATTTTAGGAGATACAGAGATCAATCATGTCCTAAAAAAGGTCAGTGCGGATTTTCCTGAGAAGGTTGCAGATGTTATTGGAAAGACGTATAAAAATAAGCTGATTATTAGTATGATCTCCAGTCAGATTGATGCTGACCGTATGGATTACCTGTTGCGGGATGCGTATTATACTGGGGTGAGCTATGGACATTTTGATTTGGAACGGATTTGGCGAGTGATGAGACCCCGTGATGATCAAGTCGTGATTAAATATAGCGGAATGCACGCGGTAGAAGACTATATCATGAGTCGTTATCAAATGTATTGGCAAGTGTATTTTCACCCTGTCACACGAAGTGCGGAGGTCATCCTGCGGAAAATATTACATAGAGCCAAGTCGCTTTATCACAATGGCTATGCCTTTCGCTATCCGCCGGGATTGCTCGTTCCGTTATTCAAAGAGAGCATGACACTTTCGGAGTATGTTCGATTAGATGAATCTGTTATTTTATATTACTTTCAGGTATGGCAAGAAGAGGAAGATCCAATTTTGAGCGATCTTTGCCGCCGCTTTACCAACAGACGTTTATTTAAATATGTTGAATTCACACCATCGAACTATCAAATTTATGCGGATTTAAGGGAAGCTTTTAAAGAAGCTGGTCTTGATCCAGATTATTATTTAGTTGTCGATTCTTCCTCTGATCTTCCTTATGATTTTTATCGGCCCGGAGAGGAAGGGGAGAGGCTTCCCATTCATTTACTCATGCCTGATAACAGCTTGAAGGAGCTGTCGAGGGAATCGGATGTTGTTGAAGCGATATCAGGTAAGAAAAGAACAGATCATAAGCTTTATTACCCTGCCGACTTCATTCATGATCTTACAACGCACCGCTCGGCGAAGGAACGGATTCAGTCTTTATTGCAATAGGAGGTAAATAAACACTATGTTAGAAGATCATGCCAAGGTGATGACTTTATTACAATCTGCTGGAGAGATTATTGGAAGAAAAAAGCTGCAGAAAATCATTTATATCTTACAAAAACTGAATTATCCCTTCCAAGAGAAGTTTCAATTTCATTTCTATGGTCCTTATTCGGAAGAACTGACGTTAAAAATTGAAGAACTATGCAACTTATCCTTTGTTAATGAGGTTAGAGAAGACAAAGGTGGCTATCATCAATACCGTTATCAGCTCACCCATGAGGGCGAGGATTTCCTCAAAAACTATGATATTCATATGCCAGAGTTAGATACATATATTCAGAGCCTCAATGAGGAAAGCTCGCGGTTTTTGGAATTGGTTTCTACACTGCTTTATTTTGATAATCTCTCTGAGCAAGAAGTTATAGACAAGGTCAAGATCGTGAAGCAAAAGCAAAACTATCAGGATGAGGAAATCCGTCATGGACTAGACTATATCCAACAATTGAAAAGGAACAATCTGCAGTAAAAAAAGCGAACGGAGGCAGACCATGTTTACGTTTAAAGTAGATGAAGAGCTCTCCTTAAAGTTGCTTGAGAGTACAGATGCTGAAGAATTATTTACGGTATTAGATGCCAATCGTAAATACTTACGAGAATGGCTGCCTTGGGTGGACGGCACACAAGCTGTGCAAGACTATTATCCAGTGATTGAGGCTTGGCGGAAACAGTTTGCTGAAGAGGACGGGTTTCAGGTCGGTATTTTATATAAAGAGCAATTGGTTGGTATGATCGGCTTTCATAGTATTGACCGTCGGAATAAGGCGACATCCATTGGCTATTGGCTGGCAGAGGGCCAGCAGGGAAATGGCATTATGACAAGAGCATGTCAGGCTTTAGTAACTTACGCCTTTGAAACGTTAAAGCTCAAGCGCATAGAAATTCGTTGCGGAACAGGCAATAAGAAAAGCCGGGCGATTCCAGAACGCCTGGGTTTCCAGCATGAAGGAACGATTCGATGTGGCGAATGGATTTATGATCACTTTATAGATGTCGAGATTTATGGCTTAATCAACGAATAGTGCGGCCCCCCTTTTTGTATGTGTGGGTACAAGAAGGGGGGTTATTATTTAGTAAATTACATAAAAAATCATTGACATCTTATAAAATTCAGACTATTATATGTTTTGTAAACACGTGTTCACGAAAGAAGGACGTTCAGCATTGAAAAAACAGGAGATCAACAGTACAAAAATTGCGCAATTAGCAGGAGTATCAAGAAGTACAGTGAGTCGAGTGATTAATAATTATCCGAGTGTTCCACCTTCGACTCGTGAAAAAGTAATGAAAGTCATTCGCGAATATAATTACTTTCCCAATATGTCTGCACAAGTCCTGGCAGGAAAGAAAATGAGGACTATAGGGCTATTTATGATCGAAAAAGGTCATGTTTCAAGTGATGCAACGAGTAATATGTTATTAGCGAGTGTTATAGAGACAGCATCATCAAAGGATTATTATGTTTTAACGCATATTATTCGTGATAGCAGAGATCCTGAGAGTATAAATGGCGTTAAAGAGATCTTCTATCAAGGGAGAATTGATGCGGGAATTTTTATTGGGGCAGATAACCATGAACCCTTTATTGAAGAGCTTATAGGCGAAGGCTTTATCGTTGGGATTGTTGATCAGCATCTTCCTGGACGACATGAAGCCAATCGTATTGTCTATAGCTTCGACAATGAGAAGGGGGTCATGCAAGCTGTGGATTATTTAGTGGGTCTCAATCACAAAAATATTGGAATGATTAATGGAGATATGAAGCGTTTTGCAGGCCCTGCCAAGTATGAAGGATTTGTAAAGGCCATGTCTCATCATGGATTACCACTTCATGAGGAATGGATATTACCTGGTGATTTCAATCGAAGGAGCGGTTATGCTGCGATTCAAGGATTAGTTCAATCTGGTGTTAAACTCCCAACTGCTATTATTGCTGCAAATGACAGTGTTGCTTTTGGAGCTATGAAGGCTTTGGGTGAGCATGGTGTAGCGATTCCTGAGGATATGTCGATTATTGGTTTTGATGATCATGTGTTAAGCTCTTATTCTCAGCCGAAATTGACAACTTTTAAAGTGGATTTTGGCTATATGATGTCAGGATTGACACTAGAGATAATCAAGGCTATCGAAAATCACCACGATCATCATGTGAATGTCACAATCCCCATGGAACTTGTTGTCAGAGACTCGTGTAAAAAAATCTAAACATAAAAATAAACGCGTGTTCATAAAAAACGCCTAATCAAGGCTCAAGAGAGATAGGGTTTATAAAATAGTATTTTCAGCTATTTTTTTGGAAGCGTGTTCATTCTGTGTTTTAGTATATAATCTATTAATTTTTCAGTGAATATATTATAAACAAGTGATTAAAAAACACAACCGAATTTTTTAGTTATCTTTAAACGCGTGTTTATTAAGGGTGACCCTACCATGAACAGAAAACAAAAAGGAGGAAATCAATGTGAAAAAGGTGTTTGTTTTAACCACGATTATGATCATGGTATTATTCATGGCTTTAACTGGTTGCTCAAGCTCTTCGAAATCGTCTTCTTCAAATGATGGTGGAAAAACATTTACGTACTGGTATCCATGGGGAGGAGATTCTGAAAAATGGGATAAGTGGAGGATGGGGGTTTTTGAGAAAGATCATCCGGGTTATAAGATTAACTCCGTCTATGTTCCGCCAGATGGTGGGATTTCTAATGGAAAGCTAATGGCTGCTATTACCGGAAATAATCCTCCTGATGTCGTTGTCAGTAACGATTATGCTTCAGCTTATGCCTTAGCCACACAAGGTGCTTTGATGCCACTTGATGATTTATTGAAAAAGGCAGACCTTGATGAATCAAGTATTATTGATACTTTTAAACCCTTGATGAAATATAAGGGAAAAACCTATTTATTTCCAGAAGATTCCAATGTCAACTTGCTCTATATCAATAAAAAGCTATTCAAGGACGCCGGGCTCGATCCTAGTAAGCCTCCAAAAACCATTGCGGAATTAGATGCAGATGCAGAAAAGTTATCTAAGGTTGAAGGCAACGGTAAAATAGATAAATTGGGATTTATCCCTTGGTTGGATGCAGGTGATGATGCTTTTCTTTGGGGTTGGATTTTCGGAGCTAACTATTTTGATACGAAAACCGGAAAAGTGGAAATCAATAACTCTCAGCTAGATGACATGTATAAGTGGGAGGACAGCTATGCCAAAAAATATAACCCAGAAAAAATAAAATCATTTACTTCAGGATTTGGAGGGGCATTTTCCCCTAACCATCCATTTTTTACAGGAAAGGTTGCCATGACTGTTAATGGGAATTGGTTCTCAAATGCTATTAAGCAATATGCTCCAGATATCGATTATGAGGTAGTGCCTATTCCAAGTCCTCCAAATGGTCGGGAAAAGGCAACAACTTTTGGAACTAATGTATTTATGATCCCGAAAAATGCTAAGAACCCTGAAGCGGCTCTTAAGTTTATTTTGTTTGGTAGTCAGCCGAAGATCTTAGCTGATAATATCAATACTTGGCGATCAATATCTATCTATAAAAAATCAAGTGCTGCTATTAAATGGAATAGAAATGGTGATGCAATTTACAAAGTAGTCAAGGAAGTTGCTGAATCTCCGAATTCAGGCCATCCAGCTTTAACATCAGTTGCAAATGAAATGTCCAACGATCTGAATTTACTAAGAGATAAAGTCATTTACAATGATAAAGATCCAGGACCACTTTTGAAAGAGCTACAGAAAAAGTTACAAGCGGAAGTGGATAAGAAGAAATAAGTTATGCCAACTGAGTCGATCCCTTCCCTTGGCTCAGTTGGTTATTTCAAAAAATGACATCTGAAAGCAGGGATGCAAAATGACGAGTACATCACCAGTACCTGATGTAGGACCTTCAATAAAAAAGGTGAAGTCAAAAACTAGAGCAGAGAAGCTTCAAACTTTAATTGTGTATGTCCTGTTGATTCTCTTTTCTCTTGCGTTTATTGTACCGTTTTTATGGTTGATATCTGGTTCCTTGAAGAATAGCTCTGAATTATTTTCTAATCCTGGAATCCCAAAAGTTTTTCAGTGGTCGAATTATAAAGAAGCCTTCACGGCTTTTCCTTTCTTATTATATTTAAAGAATACATTGCTCATCTTAGTGGTTAATATTTTTGGTTGCTTTATATCCAATACATTGATTGCCTATGGATTTGCACGGATAAAATGGAAGTTTAGGGATGCCATCTTCATCATCGTGTTAACAACCATGCTGTTACCTTTTCAAGTAACCATGGTTCCTCTATTTTTATTGTTTCAAAAGTTAGGTTGGATCGGAACATTTCTTCCTTTGACTGTACCGGCTTTTTTTGGAAACCCTTTTTTCATCTTTTTACTTCGCCAATTTTTCTTGGGTATACCTTATGAGCTTTCAGAATCTGCAAGAATTGATGGGGCTAATGAATTTAAGATCTTTTGGAGGATTGTGCTGCCGTTATCAAAACCAGCTATAACAACAGTAATAATCTTTACATTTCTGAATACTTGGGGAGATTTTATTGGACCTTTGATTTTCTTAAGTAATAACAAGCTTTATACTTTATCACTTGGCGTACAGCAAATCATGTCGGTCAATGACCCAAGGTGGCCATTGCTGTTAGCAGTTGGAGTCAGCATGACGCTTCCTGTGCTTATCATTTTCTTCCTAATGCAAAAATATTTTATTCAAGGTATTGCTATGTCAGGAATCAAGGAATAAGAGGTGGAAATGATGAATTTGAAAAGAAAAAATTTAAGAAATGGACTTCTTTTTATCTCTCCTTGGATTATAGGATTTCTAGTTTTTACGGCTTACCCACTATTTAGCTCATTGTATTATTCTTTTACTGAATATAATGTGATCAGCCCGCCTACCTTTGTAGGCTGGGACAATTATAAGCAGCTTTTGTTTCAGGATAAGCTGTTCTATAAGGTTCTTGGAAATACACTGTACCTTGTCGTATTTGGGATCGGCTTAACCACTGTTGTGACCATTTTCATCGCCGTATTACTTAATAACAAAAATATTAAAGGGCTTTCATTTTTTCGAGTGGTTTTCTTTTTGCCTACTTTAGTTCCATTGGTTATTTTGGCTATCTTATGGATTTGGGTGCTACAGCCTGATAATGGAATTGTCAATTCCTTTCTGCATCTCTTCGGAACAAATGGTCCAGGGTGGTTTTCAAGTCCGGGATGGGCAAAACCAGCATTTATTCTCATGATGATATGGGGCTCTGGGCGCATGATTATTATCTATTTGGCAGGTTTACAAGGGATATCGGCATCCTTATATGAAGCGGCGCGAATAGATGGAGCTGGTCCTATTCAACAATTTTTTCAAATTACTTTACCCATGCTGAAGCCTGTTATTTTGTTTAATGTCATCACGGGTATCATCGCGGTGCTGCAGCAATTTGCAGAGGCTTTTATTATTACCGATGGTGGTCCTGATGGTTCCACAACCTTCTATGCTTTGTATCTCTATCAAAATGCTTTTCAATATTCAAAGATGGGTTATGCCTCAGCGATGGGTTGGATATTATTTGTTATTGCACTCGTGATTATGCTTGTATTGTTTAGGCTGACAAAAAGATGGGGTTATGATGGCTAGGCCATTATATATAAAAATTAATAAAAAAGGAGTTAAATCAGAATGAAAAATGAGACACATGTTAAAACAGGAATCTTAGGTACAAAGGTCATCACACAGATCGGTATATTAGTGGAGGATATTGAAAAGACTTCTCAAGCCTATGCTGACTTCTTTGGTATTGATAAGCCACAATGGTCTTTAACGGATACAGTGGATATCGCTCAAACAGAGTATAAGGGACAGTCATCAGAAGCACGAGCTAAGCTTGCCTTTTTTGATATGGGGTCCCTGCAGCTTGAGCTTATAGAACCTGATCAGCATCCTAGTACTTGGAGGGATCATCTGAATGAGCACGGTGAAGGACCACATCATATTGCTTTTATAGTTGATGGAATGAAGGAAAAAATTCAATTATTGGAATCAACACATATGCCTTTAGTTCAAAAAGGTGAGTACACGGGTGGCAGATATGCCTATATGGATACCTTTAAGGACCTGAAAATCATGTTTGAACTACTTGAAAATGATCGATAGGAGGTTTCAGCTTGCAACGGATTGAAAGCAATGAAATTGTAAAAATAGGGCTTGTTGTGGAGGATATCCATGCGACAGTAAAACATTATGCAGAGTTGTTTGATATTGAAATGCCTGAGATTGTCCTACCGTCAGAAGATGTAGCTCCACCTTCATCTTCATTAGGGGAGGCGTATACCTTGTTTAGAGGGAAGCCAGTTACTGCACGAACAAAGATAGCTAATATTCGGATGGGTGCTATAACCCTTGAATTATTGGAGCCCTTGGATGACCCCAGTCCCTGGAAGGAATTTAAAGATAAAAATGGTCCAGGCGTCCACTTTATTACGTTGACTATAAATGGGTTTGAGAAACACATCGAATTTGTTACAGAATATGGTCTGCCATTAATCCACAAAGGAGAATATGGATCAGGACGCTATTGTCTCTTTGACTCTGTTCAGCAGCTCGGTGTGACTTTGGGTCTGCAAGAGCTTGGTGCTAAATAAGAAAAATTAAATTAGGAAGGGATTCAATGAAAATACTTGTAACAGGAGCAAATCGAGGATTAGGACTCGCTTTAACAACTGAAAGTGCGATAAGGGGGCATAAGGTCGTCGCAGCGGGGCGAAATTCAATAGCTTTACGCGATGGACTCAAACCCTTAATGGATAAGTATCCGGGTCAGGTCAAGCCTGTGACTCTAGATGTGACGAATGAATCATCGATTCAGAGTGCTGTAAAGACAATGAAAGAGACTGAACAAACAATTGATGTAATTATCAATAACTCGGGAGTACTGACTGAAAGGGAAAAGGATATTGAGCACCTCAATATAGATGAAGTACACAGAACCTTTGATGTTAATCTTTATGGACCAATGCGGATCGTGAAGTATTTTTTGCCTCTTCTATCCAATCAGTCCTTTCAGCGGGGGACTATTATTAATATTTCTTCGGAAGCGGGAAGCTATGTCAATGCATATGGAGGGGATTATCCCTATGCTTTATCTAAGCATGCGTTGAATATGTTTAGCCAACAGCTTAGACACTACCTAAAAGAAAGGGGAATCAGAGTATTTGCCGTACATCCGGGTTGGATTAAGACAGATATGGGAGGAGAACAAGCACCAGGTACCCCAGAAGAGACTGCCACAGGAATCCTTGACATTATCGAAGGAAAAAGAGCGGTTTCTTCAGATGTTACTTTTATCAACTTCCGTGGCGAAGCCATGCAACCGTAGATTTTTAGAATAATAGACCTTTTTATACAGAGTGGGAAGGAGGAGAAATTATGAAGAAAGTCTTCACCATGCTTGGAGATTATTATCATCCTTATGAATGGGTAAAGGCTGCCCTTGACAAGGCGACAGAATCAATAGAAGAAGATATAGAATGGATTGAGATTCCAACAAACGAGTTAGCAAGTAGGCTTAGGGATACGGTACCAGCGGCTGTGATTTTGTTTAAAGAAAATCGGGTGAATCCACAAGCTGAACATGTGGAGCATTGGATGACAGCAGAAATAGAGGAGGTCATTATAGATTATGTTTCTAAAGGAGGGGCCTGGCTTGCTTGGCATGCAGGATTAGCTTCCTATCCGGAAGCGGGTTCTTATGTTGAGATGCTAAAAGGATATTTTGAGTATCATCCGGTTGAACATCCAATGGTCAGCTATCAAAGTGTTGAGAATCAAATTGTGAGGACTAGTCATGATTTTGAAATCAAGGATGAGCATTATTTTGTGCATTGTAATACAGAGGAAACAAATGTATTTTTACAGTCAGTCTCAGAAAGGGGGCATTCCATCGCAGGTTGGGCACATGGTTTTGGAAAGGGCCGCGTTAGCTGTTTGACTCCAGCGCATAATAAAGAGGGCCTGACCCATTCCAATTTTACGAATATACTACAAGAAGTGATTTCATGGACTCTTTTGAGATAGGGATCTACTATTAATTATTTCCCGTATTGGTTTTTTACAAAAAATAGATAATTACCATACGGTTATTTTATTAATAAAGCATGAGATGAAGTGGACATCCGTAAAATCAAAAATGTGAATGTTTTTTGAACATTTGGTAATCGACTTGTTAAAGAAAGGGTTTACACGTAAAATAATCGTACACATAATATTCTAAGACCCCAAAAACAGCACCTGAACATGATGTTCGGGTGCTGTTTGGGTATAGGGAGTTATTGGGTTTAGGCATTATTCTTCTCTTATTTCTTATAAAGGTTGAAGCATGCCTTCCTGACTTCTTGCCTTTAGAGAGAGCTCGATAATCAAGTCGAGCAACTGGCTGTAAGAGATATTGGCGGCCCGGGCACTTTTAGGGAGCAGGCTGTTTTGTGTCATCCCCGGTAAAGAATTGATTTCCATAACATAGGGCGTACCATCCTTGATCATCATGTCAACACGTGCATAAACGCTAGACTTGAGGGCTTTATAGCTACCAAGTGCAGCGGTTTCCACACGGCCATTTAAATCCGCCGGCAGTTCAATGACTTCCTCAATAGTTGAGGCATCAGTGTATTTTGAAGAATAATCAAAGAAGGCTGCTTGGTGACGGATGGAGAGAACTGGGAGACATTTATCATCCAAGATCGGACAGGTGATTTCGTCCCCCTTTATATACTGTTCAATAAGTACTTCTGAATCCCATTTGAAGACTTCATTCACAGCGGCAATCAGCGCCTCTCTATCTTCAACGAGTTGAACGCCAACGCTTGAGCCACCTGAGTTTGGCTTAACAACAACCGGATAACCCAGCTTGTCGACTTCTTCTATCTTTAGCTCTTCTGTATTTGTTACATGAACCCAGTCTGGTGTATTTATACCTTCAAAACGCAGAAGCTTTTTTGATATATTTTTATCCATCCCTAAGCTGCTAGATAGTGTGCCACTTCCTGTATAAGGGATGCCAAGAGTTTCTAGTGTTCCTTGAATCGTTCCATCTTCACCAAACTTCCCGTGAAGTGCCAGAAGGGCAACATCGATAGACCGAGCTTTTTCAATTAGCTCGTATTTATCATTTAGTTCGATGGGAACGACCGCGTATTTTCTAGGATCTAAATTTGCGATCATTTCTTTACCTGTCATGAGGGATATCTGTTTTTCGGAGGACACGCCTCCCATAATAACGCCAACTTTCATTTGCTTAACCTCCATACTCATGTTTTAAAATATGCCCGATTGTTTGAATACCAAGAGCAATTTCTTCCTCTTTTAATCTAGAAAACCCAAGTCTCAAAGTGTTTTTTCCTTTGTTATCTGTGTAAAAAACATCGCCTGGGAAGAAGCTTACACCTTTTTGAAGGCACAGCTTTAAAAGCTTTCGGGCGTCCAAAGCATCTTCTAATTCAATAAAAAGGTGGAGTCCGCCATCACCTGCCAAGCGCTTATAAGGCAGATAATGTTTGCAATAATATACGGTGCATTCATATTTTTTCTTATAGGCCGCTTTGACCTTCTTTAAATATTTTTCAAAATAGCCATCATGCAAATATTGATAAAGCAAAGCTTGATCTAAGGTAGAACTGTGGATAGTGCGCGCGCGTTTTACACTCTCAAGTGAATGAATCAAGGCCTTGTCTGCTAAAATCCAACCCACACGTAATCCTGGGAATAGAATTTTTGAAAAGCTGCTGACATAAATGACCTGATTCCCCTGCCCTGCAAAGGTAGCGAGCGGGGCTAAATGGGAGCCTGAATAGCGCAATTCCTCGTTAAAACCATCTTCAATAATGGGGATCTGCTGCTCTGATAACCGCCTCATAAGTGCCATCCTTTTTTCGGAAGAGGTAACGATCCCTGTTGGATTATGATAGGACGGAATCAGATAAGCCAAATCAAAGGTGTGCTCAGATAAGGCTTGGTCAAGCGCATCGATAGCCATGCCGTCATCCTCCATATCGATCCCCTGAACCTCATAGCCATGTAGCTTAAAAAGTTTCAAGGCGGAATGATGGGTGGGATTTTCACAAAGGATACGGCCGCTATTCTTTTGTAAGGAGGATAAAAGAATATCCAGCCCCTCAGTGAAGCCATTGGTTATTAACATGTCTTTATTGGCAATATCGACACCCTTCATTTCCATATAATGTAGAAGATAATCAATCAGTGGTTTATAACCTTTGGCATAACCGTAGTTCAGAACAATATGCCCTTCAATCGCCATGCGCTGTAAAAATGCACGTTTAACGTTTTCAACGTCAAATAAGGCTTCATCCGGGGCAATGCTATTAAATGAAATCATCTCTTTTGTTCGGCGCACACCGTGCTTCATTAAATCTAATGCTTCTGCTAGCTGTGTTGTAGTATTGGTTTTTTGTGTCCAGTCTAAGTGAATAGCAGGGGATTTCGCCGTTTCGACCGCATCGACAAAATGACCTTTTCCTTTAACGGCGAAGATAAATCCCTCTTGCTCCAAATCAGCATAGGCTGTGAGCACTGTGTTACGACTGATGGATAATAATTTGCTCAGCTCACGAGTCGAGGGGAGTTTTTGGTGAGCGAGTAGCTGGCCATTAGTAATTTTCTTTTTTAAATAATCCTTAAGTTGGATATAAATTGGACGATCATCCATAAGTTTAAAATCGTTGAACAAGGCCTTCATCCCCTTGATAACAGTGTCGCATATTTCTTGTATTAGAAAAAGAACCACACCCCCGAAAAATTATCGTGCAGGTGGTGTGTCACGGTATATATGCATTATCTCTAGGCTATTGTACTAAATCTGATGGCATGGATGCCAATTGCATCCTCTCGTCATTAGAAAACTTGGCTTGCACCTCGCTGGTACTCCTGATGTGATTTTTGCAAACCACACGCTTAGGGTGCCCGCAAGCTTTAATGGCAAAAGTCAAAGCCCGCCTTATACTCTCTTCCTTTATGAGCGGCAGCAGAGTTATACATTCTGATAGTATAAAAAAGAGTGTGAAGAACTCTAACAGTTCTCCACACTCTAAGCGTTTTGGTTGCTTACCATGGAAAAAGGTCTAATATCTTATTAATCAAGCCTTTGCCTTTTTTGTCTGCCCCTTTGTCTTTTTCCTTTTTGTAAGGTGTGCCATGGTGTTTATCACAGTATTCGGTTGGTTCTGTCCCCTTAACATAGTATGTCAGGCGGGCATTAGGGCACGCATCTGTCGCCAGTTTTCCTGTATCAGGATCAACCCAGGCTTTTACAACCCCTTTAGGCGCCTTAAAACTATTTTTAGGTTGGCCTTCTAGCGCACTTTCCATATAATTTGCCCATAGCTTTTTGGAATAACGAGAGTCTGGATAGGTACTTAGCGTTTGGTGCTCTTTATAACCGACCCAAACTGCTGTAGTGATTTTAGGTGTAAAGCCGACCATCCAACTGTCTGTATTGGTTGTTCCTGTTTTTGCTGCAACCTTGTGCGTTAATATGTCTTTGACGCTGTTACCGGTCACTGTTGTATAGTCATTGAGCTTGGGATCGAAAATCCCTGTCATCATTTGCGAAAGAACGAAGCTGGTCGCTTTATCTAACACTTGTTTTTTCTCAGGGTGCCATTGATAAATGACATCTCCTTCACGATTGACAACCTTGGTAATATAGTTCGGACTGACGCGAGCCCCCAGATTGGCAATGGTACTATAAGCTCTCGCCATCTCTAAAACACTGACCTCTTTCGTTCCTAAGGCAAGAGAAGGGATGGCGGATAAAGGACTGGAAATGCCCATTTTATGTGCGGTACTGACAAGCTTATCCATCCCGATGGCTAAGTGTGTTTTGACAGCAAAAATGTTGTCTGATAAGGCGAGGGCCTGCATGAGGGTAATCGGACCTCCTGCATAGTAGCCTCCATAGTTTTCTGGACTATAGGTCTGATGTCCATCATCATAAGTAAAGGTGGTGGGTTCACTTGTCAATGTTGATGATGGTGTAAAGCCATTGCGAAGCGCTGCGTAGTACAAAAAGGGCTTGAAGCTAGAGCCAGGCTGTCGCTTCGCTTGAACAGCAAGATTATATTGATCCTTAGAGTAATCCCGTCCGCCGACCATTGCCTCTACCGCCCCGGTCTTTGGGTTCATTGAAACAAGGGCAGTTTCAATCCTTGAATCGGGGGCGATCACTTGCTTCACCCATTTATTGGCCTTTTCCTGTAAATCTGTGTTCAGTGTTGTGTAGACCTTTAACCCCCCTGTGGCGATATCAGATTCTGATAAACCGAGTTTGGTGTGCAGCTCATTTTGAACGGCATCTTCAAAATAAGGGGCAATGCTTGACGAGGCAGGGTGCTTCTTGAGGATTGTTAAGTGCTGGTTGAACGCTTTAGCTGCCTCGGCCTTGGTAATGTAGTGGCTGTTTACCATAGCTTGAAGCACAATCCGTTGCCGTTTTTTAGCATTGTCAAAGTGATCATCCGGTGCAAAGTAGCTTGGCCCATTTGGAACGCCGGCCAGAAGACTGGCTTCAGCAAGCGTTAAGTCCTTGGCAGGCTTGTCAAAATAGTATTTAGATGCAGCTTGAATGCCGTAGGCACCATGTCCATAATAGACTGTGTTTAAATAACCTTCGAGAATATCTTTTTTAGAATAATTGGATTCGAGCCTCATGGTATAGAACATTTCCAGGAATTTTCGCTTCCATGTTTTATCATTGCTCAGATACAGATTGCGAGCATATTGCATTGTCAATGTACTTGCTCCCTGAGACTTTGAGAAGGACGTGACATCTGCAACGATGGAACCAAAGATACGTTTGATATCGAAGCCATGATGGTGGTAAAAGCGTTTATCTTCTACAGCGACGGTGGCTTGAGTCACCGGCTTGGAAATATGGTTAATATTCACCCAATAACGGTTTTGATTCCCATGTTCTGCTTCGGCAAACACTTTGTTATCTGCTGTGAGAAACTCTGTGGTTTGGGGGACTTTTATCGGAGGTGGTCCAAGGATTTTAGCATAGATCCAAAGACTGACTACAGTAAAAATCAGCAGCAAAACAAAGGCAAGGGTGACTCGTATCAACCATTTTAAAAAGGACTTTATTCTGCGGATGTTTTGGTCTGTTACGAGTTCCATCCAGAATCCCTCCATCTTTCTTTAGCAAGTACTTTATACACCTACAGTATGGAATAAAGCAAAAGCATCTAAACGTGACGTTGTGTATACCGAAAGTATTTTACTCTTTAACCTCTGGCATTTCAAATCCTCCTTCAAGTCTTGAAAATAAATTTGCTTAGATTATACTTTTGGGTATGTCTACAGAGATTTGACCCACATTAATGGTAAGGAATAAATGAGGGGTGATCATAATATGGAACTGTGGTATACAGAAAAACAAACGAAGAGCTTTGGCATTACGGCAAAGATTAAGCAAACATTAGTGACTGAGCAAACCGCTTATCAACAGCTTGAAATGCTGGAAACCGAGGAATTTGGCAACATGCTTACATTAGATGGCATGGTGATGACGACGGAAAAGGATGAATTTGTTTATCATGAAATGGTGGCTCATGTCCCGTTATTTACCCATCCTTGTCCAAAACGAATTCTCGTTGTTGGTGGCGGCGATGGTGGAGTGATTCGTGAGGTGGTCAAGCATCCTGAAGTGGAGAAGGTGACCCTTGTAGAGATTGATGGGCGCGTGATTGAACACTCTAAAAAGCATTTACCAACGATTGCAGCTGCCTTTACTCATCCAAAAGTGGAGGTTATTGTTGGGGATGGCTTTATGCATATCGCAGAAAGTCGTGATGCTTATGATGTGATCATGGTAGATTCCACAGAGCCAGTGGGTCCGGCGGTAAAGCTTTTTGAAAAAGGCTTTTATGAAGGTCTTTCAAGAGCGCTGAAAGAGGATGGCCTATTCATTGCACAAACGGATAATCCTTGGTTCAAGGCAGATCTGATTCGCCAAGTCTTTAGCGATGTAAACGAAATCTTCCCTATCACAAGATTATACACCGCTAATGTTCCCACTTATCCGAGTGGACTGTGGACTTTTACAATGGGATCAAAAGCCTATGATCCTCTAGAGGTTACTGCGGAGCGCTTCCATGAAATTGAAACGAAGTATTATACGGAAAGGTTACATAAAGCCGCATTTGTTCTACCGAAATTCGTCGAAGCCCTAACTAAAAAGTGAGTTTTAAGATACGGAGTGACGTTGAAATGAAATTTGATGAAGCTTATTCTGGTAAAGTATTTATTATGAGTCGTCCAAACTATGAGGAAGCACAAGCCGTTATTTATGGAATGCCTATGGATTATACGGTAAGCTTTCGGCCAGGCTCCCGCTTTGGTCCGGCGCGGATTCGCGAGGTATCTATAGGATTAGAGGAATATTCGCCTTATGTGAAGCGCCACTTAGAGGAAGTCAATTATTATGACGCCGGGGATATCCTTTTACCTTTTGGCAACCCAGGGAAGAGTTTAGATCTGATTGAAGCGTACATTGAGCAATTGCTCGCTGATGGTAAAATGCCGATAGGTCTTGGTGGCGAACATTTGGTGACATGGCCAGTGCTGAAAGCTATGCACAGGAAGTATTCAGATATGGCTCTGATCCATATCGATGCGCATGCTGATCTTCGTGAAGAGTATGAGGGTGAAGTCCTTTCGCACGCAACGCCAGTGCGCAAGGCTTGTGAGCTATTAGGTCCAGAAAATGTCTATTCCTTTGGTATTCGTTCAGGAATGCGTGAGGAATTTGAATTTGGACGAACATCTGGTATGACCATGGAATGCTTTGAAGTCGCTGAGCCCTTAAAAAAGCATCTGCCAAAGTTAAGCGGGCGACCTGTCTATGTCACGATTGATATCGATGTCTTAGATCCAGCCTTTGCTCCTGGGACAGGGACCGCTGAAGCCGGAGGCATCTCATCTAAAGAATTATTACAAGCCATTACCATGATTTCTGAATCAGATCTTAACATCATTGGTGCGGATTTAGTAGAAGTGGCTCCTATTTATGATCATAGTGATCAGACCGCCATTGCCGCAAGCAAGTTTATTCGAGAGATTCTATTAGGTTGGGTAAAGAGATAGCAAGCTTTGGATTCAGTCTGCTTGGTTTGTTAACCAGGAACATATGTAGCTGTGGATTTATACTATAATTAAGGGAAAGAAAAAGTAGAACCAAGGTGATTGTTCATGCAGTGGGTGTTAAAAAGAAGCTTTATTGGCAGTCGTATTTTAAAAAGTTGCTTAGCTGCTTTTGTGACAGCGCTGATCTGTGAGGCATTAGATTGGCCACCTCTGTTTGCGGTGATGACAGCTATTGTTTCCATTGAAAATACATCCGTAGACTCAGTAAAAAAGGGGATGATTCGCTTTCCTGCTTCAGCAATTGGTGCTGCGTTTGCGATGTTTTTTGAAGGATTGTTTGGAAGAGGGGCGCTAACCTATGGCTTTTCTGCGTCATTAACACTGATCGCTTGTTTCAAACTCAAGCTGTACGATGGTATGGTGGTTGCTGTATTGACCGCGGTTGCTATGATTCCAGCTACTTACGGACACTACTTAGATTCCTTTATTATTCGACTTGGTACAACGCTCACTGGTATTGCTGTTGCGACAGGGATTAATTATTTTATACTGCCACCGAATTACCAAAAGGTGATTGATCGAAAAACAGAGGAATTGACTGAAGAGGCTACGCGAATTTTAAGAACAGTGCTGGAGAGTCATAAAAATGGCAGTAGAATGCGGTTGCGTCATCTCTATCAAGAATGTACAAAAACCTTGGAATTCACCTTCCGTTTAGTCCATTTTCAAAGATCAGAGTGGCGTTATCATCGTCATCATATGCAAGAGGTACGTGACATTACTTTCTATCAAAGACGTCTAGAACAATTGCAAAAAATCATGTATCATCTTGGCAACTTAATATACGCTCCTGTGGATCTTGGTGTTTTTACTGCTCAAGATCAGGAGCTGCTCCGACGATTTATTGAAGGATTAGCCCATCATTTAAAGGAAGCTCCAAACCAAAAGATGGGGGAGACAGCCTTTGATGCTGTGCTAGGGCAAGTTGATGAGCTGTATTCTAGAACAAAACAAGAACAAAATAAGACAGCAGACGGACATTATCATTTAACCCCCAAGCTCATGATTGTCTATGAATTGCTATCCATTTACGAGATCATTACGCTTAACAACGTGTGTGGTCATGCTAAAAGAGAGAAGCATTCGTAAACACTCCTTAAAGGGGTGTTTTTCATACATTCGGGAAGGAACGTGGGATATAAAGAACATTGTGCGCCAATAAAAATCGTAAAATTTGAAGGTATTCAGTTTTCTTAAAAGAATTTCGGTCAATACTGCTCATACACTTGTGTTTTTTCGACATTTTATATAAGTTATAAGAGGTCTAAAAGTTTTTATAGAGCCATTATGAATCGGGGTGAGGCTCATGGAGACAACTTTTGAAGTTAAGATCAGGCTTAAAAGTGTCATTAAGCATACCGATATGGGGCCAGAAACAACCGTTTTACATACCAAAGGGGTTTTATATATCAAGGGCGGAGCCTATTTTCTTCGTTATAAAGAGGAAATGGAAGGAGTTGGTTCCGTTGATCATACGGTTAAAATCAAAGGTGATGAAGCTTTGATTCTTCGGACCGGAGCGGTATCTATGCGTCAGCCTTTGAAAGTCGGAGAAGCTTTAACGGGATCGTATAACAGTCCGTATGGACAAATGGAAACAGTAACCACCCTGAATAGATGTGAGGCAGGCTGGCAGGACAAAAGTAGGAACGGTCGATTACTCATAAGCTATGATCTCGTTTTACAAGGACAAGCAGTGGGTCGCTTTACGTTAACATTTAAGCTAGAGGAGGTACAGTAATGACAATTGTTGAAAAGGTTAAACAACAATTAAAAGAAGAAATTAAACAGGCAGTCGTTCAATCTGGGTTAGCTCAGGAGCATGAGCTTACAGATATCCTGTTGGAGGTGCCAAAGGATAAAAGCCATGGGGATTACGCTACCAATGTCGCGATGAAACTTGCAAAAATTGCTAAAAAGGCGCCGCGGCAAATTGCTGAGACCATTGTAGAAAGCATTGATCGTGAAAAAGCACAGATTCAATCGATTGATATCGCCGGTCCGGGTTTTATTAACTTTTTCTTAGATAAAAGCTATTTAACAGCTCTCATACCTGAAATCCTCCACTCTCAAGAAGCCTATGGAAAGTCCAATGCAGGCAATGGAGAGACAAGGCAGATTGAGTTCGTGTCAGCGAATCCAACCGGAAGTCTGCACCTAGGACACGCCCGGGGGGCTGCCGTTGGCGACGTCCTAGTCAAAGTCATGAATAAAGCGGGGTACAAAGTCAGCGGAGAATACTATATCAATGATGCGGGGAATCAGATTGATAATCTGGCACGCTCCATCGAAGCGCGATATTTTCAAGCGCTTGGGAAGGATGGCGAGCTGCCTGAGGATGGCTATCATGGAAAGGATATCATCGCTCTAGGTCAACAGCTTGCCAATGAACATGGTGATCGCCTCATTGAAATGGATGAGGTGGAGAGAATTGGCTTCCTGCGACGTTTTGGTGTTGATCATCTGATTAAGGGCATTCGTCGCGATCTTAAAGATTTCCGCGTGGAATTTGATGAGTGGTTCTCGGAGACAAGCCTCTATCAGTCGGGAGAAATCACCGAAACTCTAGAGAAGCTAAAAGCTGGTGGTCATACCTATGAAGCTGACGGCGCGCTGTGGCTGCGCTCTACGGATTTTGGTGATGACAAGGATCGTGTCCTAATAAAAAGTGATGGGAGCTTTACCTATCTTACACCAGATATCGCCTATCATCGCAATAAGCTAGAGCGGGGCTTCCAGAAGGTCATTAATGTTTGGGGTGCAGATCACCACGGATACATACCGCGAATGCGGGCTGCCTTTTCAGCGCTTGGCTATGATCCGGAGCGTTTAGAGGTTGTCATCATTCAATTGGTAAGCCTGTTCAAAGACGGTGAAAAGGTTAAAATGAGCAAGAGAACAGGTAAAGCTGTTACCTTGCGTGAGCTAATGGAAGAGGTTGGAACAGATGCGATGCGCTACTTTTTTGCAATGCGCTCATCGGACAGCCATCTTGATTTTGATATCGATCTTGCTCTTTCACGCTCCAATGAAAATCCAGTATATTATGTACAATATGCGCATGCTCGTATTTGCAGCATGCTGAAAAAAGCAGATCACTATCTGCGCGATGAATTTTCAGGGTATGCTTTTACACATCTGCAATCTGAAAAAGAGATAGATCTTTTGAAAAAGCTTGGGGAATTTCCAGAGGCCATTGTTGAGGCGGCCAATCGCTTAGCACCTCAGCGTATTACCAATTATGTCTTTGAGCTTGCGGCCACTCTTCATAGCTTTTATAATGCGGAGAAAGTCATCGATCCTTATGATGAAGAAAAGACCGTTGAACGTGTTGCTTTAATGAAGGCCGTAAAAATCACGTTAAAAAATGCCCTTGAGCTTCTTGGTGTCAATGCACCAGAATCCATGTAATCATTGAGTGTTGCCAAAAGATAAATATTATCCACAGGTATTGTGGGTAACTGAACCTGCAGAAGCACTTTCTGCAGGTCTTTTACTTATCACAAGCCATTCATATGCGTTAATTTTACTTCAATCAGTCATTATGAAATCAACTCAAAATATATAAAGCACCTCACGCCAGCAGAATAGAAGGAAGAGGCTGAACCAAGGTAAAGTGCTGTATAATGCTGCATATTTTCCTTTAAACAGTGAACAATAACGCCAAGGAGGAACGCCTTTGAAAGTCGTATGTTTAGCACTCATCACAGGCTTCATCGTTGGATTTATATTTGCCTTATTAAAGCTTCCGATTCCTGCGCCTCCTGCACTAGCGGGGATTATGGGGATTATCGGTATTTATTTAGGATTTCGGGTCTATCAATGGCTGCTTATCCTGATTCAGTCCTAATTTAGAAAGAAGGAGACACGATGGCAAATTGTCAGCTTCAGGATGGAACCATTCTATACTTTGAACACTATGGGGAAGGGAAGGTCCCATTAATATTTCTTCATCCGCCTTTAATGGGGCATGTTGTATTTAAATATCAGCGCCAACTCGCAAAGGATTTTCGTGTCATCTTCTATGATATGCGTGGGCATGGGCGAAGCATATGTCAGGAGACAGAGGGCGATCCATTAGAAGTGAATCGCTTAGATCTCTTAGCATTAATTGACCATCTTCGACTTGAAAAGGTGATTCTCGTAGGATATTCGGCGGCAGGAATGCTTGCTATGCATTTTGCGCTAAAGTATCCACAGCGTGTGGCAGCACTTGTTTTATCCGGAGGCTTTCCAAAGGTTGAGACATGGTCTTTGAAGCAACAATTTAATATAGGCATTGGCCTGATGGCGGCTGATCGGGTGAGCTTCCTCTCGCGCATGCTAGCCTATAGTCATAAGCAGCAATTCGTTGACTTTCAAGAACTTTATAATTATGGGAAAATGGCTAATGCTATGATTGTCCAACGGATGTATGCCTGTTATCGAGACTATGATTGTACAGAGCATCTCTATAAGCTTGCCAACCTTCCAACCCTTGTACTTTATGGCCAACTCAGTCGTCATATTCGTTATCATCACCATCTCTTTCAAGACTATTTACCCAGGGCCGAGATTGCTTATATTAACAGAGCCTTTCATGAACTGCCGACAAAAAAGTATTCTATATTTAATCAGATTGTGGAGCACTTTTTAAAAAGATGTGGATATTGTGGATAAGCTCGGAAAATTGTGGATAAAGTGGTTTTATGTTTACATTGTTGACAAACGCATTGCTGTCATACGCAAGATTGTCCTTGCCCTCCTACAAAAAGGCCCCTGTAAAGGGAGGCCTTTTTGTATGTTGTCCTCTTATAATAAAGGGGACATGGGTAAGGATAACGTCGTTTTAAGCTTTTCATAGGCGGAGCGTTTTTTTAGATCATCAATTGTAAAAGGCGTGGACCGGCGTAGATCCTCTATGGTCATCTTTTCGACCTCGGCAATTAATTCTTGATCATAAATAAAAGCGTTCATCTCATCATTCCAGAAGAAACTGCGTTGATCAAAATTAGCTGTGCCTAAATAACAACTGCTGTCATCGACAATAAAGACCTTGGCGTGATAAAACCCTTGATAAAAATGATAGACCTTTGCCCCGCAGTTTAACAATTGTCCAAGGAAATGAAAGGAGGCAGGTCGGACGAAAGGATGATCACGTTTTAGCGGAAGCAGTAAGGTCACTTCTACATTGCGTTTTAAAAGGCCGATTAAGACGTTTTGCATGCGCTTTGTAGGAATGAAATAAGGTGTGCCAATAAATAGGCGTTTTTTAGCCTTGGATAGATGCTCAATAAACAATGCTTCCAAACCCTTTCCTGCGGTTGGAACAAAGGACATATTGCTTTTTCCTTGAGGTAATGCTGGAAAAAATTCATCTCCATCTAAGGCTTGTTGGCGGGTGATTTGCCAATTATATAGAAATTGCTTCTGGAGCTCTTTAACTCCTTCTCCCTCAAGGCGGAGATGATAATCGCGCCAGTCTCCCATATCGCTTTTGATCCCTAAGTATTCATCACCAATATTAAATCCACCGAAATAACCAATCTTTCCATCAATCACAACGGTTTTGTGGTGGTTACGACGATTGAGGGAATAGACGGTAAAAGGGAATGTAGGTTTAGCTGTAAAGCCAAGTTCAATTCCGGCTTCGCTTAACTTATTTTGAATTTTTTTAGGGAAGCCGCGGCTGCCCAAGTAGTCTAATAATAGACGAATTTTTACCCCCTTTCTCGCATAGCTTAACAATGTGTCGACAAGTTCTTGTCCAATTTGATCGTACCTAAAGATAAAGAAGGCCAAATGAATGTGCTGCTTGGCTTGCGACATATCTCTTTTTAAGGCATCAATAAAGCGATGCCCGTCACTAAATAAAGTGACCGTCGTTTGTGAAGGGGCGGGCTTAGGAGCTGAATACTTGCCAACATCCTTTTTAAAGCCAGTAATCAAATCCACTAGTGCAGCAATGATAATCAGAATGATAACGATGAGCACGACGATGATTGTCCAAAGCATAGGCAAGTGTCCTCTCCTCCTTTACTATTTAAGATGCCCCAACATCCTTTAATTTAAAAGGAGAGATTGGCTTGAGTGTCACCATAAATGATGAAAAATATAAAAATGACTGAATGCTCATTCATTTTCTGATGCAGCTGTGCTATAATAAACCAACAGAACAGCTGCTTTGATTTTCTTTAAATGAAAGCAGTTACATTACAGGTGGAGTCAGTAGCGAAGGGGGCCTTTAAACCAATGGATAGATTACTATTGGTGAATTGGATGGCATTTCTTGTAGTGCTTGCTTATGGTGTCTATTTAATCACACATGTTATTAAGACGAGGATCACCTTTATTCGGCTCGGAAAAAAGGCAGAATGGGATCTGACCTTAAAAGAACGTATGCAGGCTGTCCTTATTAATGTATTTGGTCAGAAAAAGCTATTAAAAGATAAAAAAAGTGGCACCATTCATGTCATGATGTTTTATGGCTTTATCCTCGTTCAGTTTGGGGCAATTGACTTGGTGTGGAAGGGGCTAGCACCAGGTTCTCATCTTCCGTTTGGCTCTTTATATCCCGCATTTAAATTGCTGCAAGAGCTGGTTGTACTTATGATTCTTGTTGCTGTGGTCTGGGCATTTTATCGCCGCTATATCGAGCGCTTGGTTCGCTTGAAAAGAGGGTTTAAGGCGGGGTTAGTGCTTTTATTCATTGGTATGCTTATGGTTTCAGTCATTTTTGCTGATGGCTTTGAAGTGATTTGGATGCACAGTAATTATTCGTGGATGACGCCGCTCGCATCTGCTGTTGCTTATGTATTTCAGGGACTACCAATAGCCGTGGCAAAGGGATTATTTTATATGTTTTGGTGGGCTCATTTATTCATTTTATTAGGGTTTGCTCTCTATGTTCCTCAATCCAAGCATGCCCACTTGCTTTTTGGTCCTGTAAATGTATTTCTTGGTCGAACACGGAAAGCTGGTCAATTAAAATCCATTGATTTTGAAGATGAATCTCAAGAAACCTTTGGTGTGAATAAAATTGAAGACTTTGAACAGAGTCAGCTGATTGATTTATATGCGTGTGTCGAATGTGGACGCTGCACAAATATGTGCCCAGCTACAGGGACAGGAAAAATGCTGTCGCCGATGGACCTGATCGTCAAGCTACGTGATCATTTAACGGAATATGGAGCGACAGTCACTTCCAGAACGCCGTGGATGCCAGCCTATGCCTTCTCTCATACAAAAGCGAATCAATTGGCCTATGCTGGTCACAAGCAAGAGCAAACGGCTGCAACAGGCGAGACATTTGCGGGTGGGATTATTGGCAATGTCATTACAGAAGAAGAGATTTGGGCCTGTACGACATGTAGGAATTGTGAGGATCAATGTCCTGTCATGAATGAACATGTGGATAAGATTATTGATTTACGTCGCTATTTAGTATTAACCGAGGGGAAAATGGATGCCGATGCCCAAAGAGCGCTGACGAGCATTGAACGTCAAGGGAACCCTTGGGGACTCAGTCGCAAAGAGCGTGAAAATTGGCGTGAAGGGCGTGACGATATTGAAGTGAGAACAGTAAAGGAAGTTGAAAAAGCAGGAGAGTCCTTTGATTATCTCTTCTGGGTAGGCGCGATGGGCTCTTATGATAATCGCAGTCAAAAAATTGTCCAGTCTTTGGCTAAGGTCATGAACGAAGCAGGAATCTCCTTTGCTATTTTAGGAAATAAGGAGAAGAATTCAGGGGATACACCGCGGCGAATAGGAAATGAATTTTTATTCCAAGAGCTTGCCCAGAAAAATATCGATACGTTTAGAAAGCATGGCGTCAAAAAAATTATTACTGCTGATCCTCATGCTTATAACACCTTTAAAAATGAATATCCTGAATTCGGTTTAGAGGGGGTCGAGGTTTATCATCATACGGAGTTAATTGCTCAGTGGATAAAAGAAGGAAGGATCAAGCCATCTTACTCTGTTAATGAACGGATTACTTATCATGATTCCTGTTATCTCGGCCGGTACAATGATGTCTATGATCCACCAAGAGAAATTCTAAAAGCCATCCCGGGAGTGGAAGTTGTTGAAATGGAACGGTCCCGAGAAAATGCCATGTGTTGTGGCGCCGGGGGTGGGATGATGTGGATGGAGGAAAACACGGGAGCACGTATCAATGCCGCTAGGACAGAACAAGCTCTAGAAACGCGACCAACCATTATAGGTAGTGCCTGTCCTTATTGCTTAACGATGATGACGGATGGTACAAAGGCCAAAGAAGTTGAAGATCGCGTTCAAACCCTTGATATTGTTGAAATTATTGAACGGTCAATTACACCTACAATCGATGAGGAAAGAGCCGTTTAATAAGCTGGGGGGCTCCTGCATTGCTGCATGTGGGAGCCTTGAGGTCGGCTGTCATTGTTCCGGCACCGTGTTATAATTGAACCAATATGAAAACGCTTACTTTTTATAAAGGAGTGAAGATATGAGACGAACAGTTGTGATTCGTGCAGCGCGAACCCCATTTGGGAAATTGGGTGGGAGCTTAAGTCCATTATCAGCGATGGAGCTTGGCGGCATGGCGATTAAAGGGGTTATGGATCAAGCTGGCCTTCACGGTGCGAGCGTTGATGAAGTGATCATGGGGATGGTCCTTCAGGGCGGGCAAGGACAAATCCCTTCTCGGCAAGCAGCGCATTTTGCTGGGCTACCATGGTCTGTACGAACAGAGACCATCAATAAAGTGTGCGCATCGGGTCTAAGGAGTGTCACACTTGCTGATCAAATCATTCGTTCAGGTGATGCTCAAACCATTGTTGCCGGAGGGATGGAGTCGATGAGTCAAGCTCCATATGTTCTATCTCAAGCACGTTGGGGAATGCGAATGGGGGATCAAAGCATCATCGATCTGATGGTTCATGATGGTCTCACTTGTGCATTCAATGGCGTGCATATGGGGATTTATGGTGGTGAAGCTGCTACGCGTTATGCTATTTCGCGAGAGGAACAGGATCTTTGGGCCTTGAGGAGTCATCAAAGAGCAGCCGCTGCTGTTGATGCCGGGCGTTTTAAGGATGAGGTAATGCCGATAGAAGTTCCGCAGCGTAAGGGAGAGGTGCGGATCATTGAACAGGATGAAGCTGTGCGCAGAGATACGACTCTAGAAAAATTACAAGGCTTACGGCCCATTTTTAGTCCGAATGGTACGATTACCGCTGGCAATGCCCCTGGAGTCAATGATGGGGCTGGTGCGCTTATCTTGATGGATGAACAGACTGCAGCGATTCAGGGGCATGACTCATTAGCTACGATCTTAGGACATGCGGAGGTAGCCATTGAACCCCAGCAATTCCCTGAAACACCTAGTCTAGTGATTCAAAAACTTCTTCAAAGGACAGGAAGGAAACTCTCAGATATTGATCTATTTGAAATTAATGAAGCCTTCGCAGCAGTGGTTCTTACCGCGCAAAAAATGATGGAGCTTGATCCGGAAAAGGTCAATGTTAATGGCGGTGCAGTTGCCTTAGGGCATCCCATTGGAGCAAGTGGTGCACGCCTATTAATGACGTTGATCTATGAATTGAAACGTCGCGGTGGGGGGCTTGGCATTGCTGCTATTTGCAGTGGTGGTGGTCAAGGAGATGCTGTACTCGTTGAAGTGTAGGTAAGTTAACGAATGGAGAGGAGAATAACTCATGATAGATCAAATCCGTAACGTGCTCGTTATAGGTGCTGGACAAATGGGGTCGGGAATCGCTCAGGTTTTTGCCCAATCCCATTACAAGGTGTTTTTATATGACAACCAGCCAGAAGCACTCGATCGCGGTTGGAAGGCGATCACGCAACGTTTGAAAAAGCAAGTAGAGAAGGGACAAATGGTTGAACAGCAGCGGTCGGTAGCCCTCCGTCATTTACAGAAGGTAACGTCATTAGAGGAAGCGGGTCAAGTGGATTTAGTTGTTGAGGCAGTCGTCGAAGCTATGCAGGTCAAAGCCGACATCTTTGCTGCCCTTGATACTCTCATGCCTGAAAAGACCATATTGGCAAGCAATACCTCCTCCTTACCTATTACCGAAATTGCGGCAGTCACTCAGCGGCCACAGCAAGTGATTGGCATGCATTTTATGAATCCAGTGCCAGTAATGCCTCTTGTGGAAGTAATAAGAGGACTGGCAACAGATGATGCTGTTTATGAAACGGTTAAACAAACCGCAGAAGCACTTGGTAAAACAGCTGTGGAAGTGATGGATTCCCCTGGCTTTGTCTCAAATCGTGTTTTGATGCCAATGATTAATGAAGCCATTTATGCTGTCTATGAAGGTGTGGCGACCCCGGAGGCTGTTGATGCGGTGATGAAGCTGGGTATGAATCATCCTATGGGCCCTCTCACACTCGCAGATTTTATTGGACTGGACACCTGTCTCTCGATTATGGAAGTCTTGCATGAAGGCTTTGGTGAGGATAAATATCGTCCATGTCCACTCCTTAGAAAATATGTAAAGGCAGGCTGGCTGGGTAAGAAGACAGGGAAGGGCTTTTATAATTATTCCTAAGGGAGCGAGTACCATGAATTTAAGATTAACTCATGAACAACAGATGATGCAGGAGATGGTACGTGATTTTGCCGATAATGAGGTGAGAGCAGCTCTTCCGGTGATGGAAGCACAAGACCGCTTCCCCGAGGAGTTAGTCGCTAAAATGGGTGAACTAGGCTTGATGGGCATTCCTGTCCCAGAACAGTACGGGGGAGCAGGGCTGGATATGACCGCTTATATTACGGCAATTTATGAATTGTCAAAGGTCAGTCCGACTTTAGGGGTCATTTTGTCTGTTCATACCTCTGTAGGGACCAACCCCATTTTATATTTTGGGACTGAAGAACAAAAGCAGCATTATATTCCAAAGCTCGCAAAAGGGGAAGCCATCGGCGCTTTCGCGATAACTGAAGAAGGGGCTGGCTCTGATGCTGCTGGATTGCAAACGCGAGCGCGGCGTGAGGGTGATATATATATCTTGAATGGGTCCAAAATCTTTATCACAAATGGTGGGGTGGCTGATAGTTTTATTGTGTTTGCAAAAACTGCCCCTGAAAGGAATAGAGACGGTATCACGGCATTTATTGTCGATCGAGGGACGCCGGGATTTTCAATTGGAAAGCCTGAACGGAAAATGGGTCTGCATGGTTCGAGCACGGTACCACTAACTTTTGAGAATGCTCATGTGCCTGTAGAAAATCGTCTAGGAAAAGAGGGAGAGGGATTCTCGATTGCAATGGCTAATTTAAATATTGGCCGCATCGGGATAGCTGCTCAAGCTTTAGGCATTGCCGAAGGAGCATTTGAACATGCTGTGGGCTATGCCAAGTCGCGCCGACAGTTTGGAAAGCCGATCATTGAGCATCAGGGAATGGGATTTAAGCTTGCTGATTGCGCAACGCGAATTGAAGCGGCACGTCTCCTTGTTTATCAAGCAGCTGATCGTGTAGAGCGTCAAGAACCATGTACTAAGGAAGCCTCCATTGCTAAGCTTTTTGCCTCGCAAACAGCAGTTAATGTGGCAACAGAGGCGATCCAAGTTTTTGGTGGTTATGGTTACACAGAGGATTATCCCGTTGAGCGTTATTTTAGAGATGCAAAAATTACAGAGATTTACGAAGGAACCAGTGAAATCCAGCGTATTGTTATTAGTAAAGAGTTGCTTAAATAATTTAGAGGAGCGACCGTGAGATGGATTTTAGATTAAGTGATGAGCATGAGATGCTCAGAAAAATGATCAGAGACTTTGCTTTGAAAGAAGTCGCACCCACTGCCGCTGAACGCGATGAAAATCAGCGGTTTGATCGCGAGATTTTTAATAAAATGGCGGCTTTGGGTCTAACAGGAATACCTTGGCCTGAAAGCTATGGTGGGATAGGAATGGATTTTCTCGGCTATGTCATTGCGGTAGAAGAATTATCGCGTGTATGTGCTTCTACAGGCGTCACACTTTCTGCTCATGTCTCTTTGGCTGGATGGCCTGTTTTTACCTTTGGTACGGAAGAGCAAAAGCAAAGGTATTTAAAGCCGATGGCTATAGGAGAAAAGCTAGGTGCCTTTGGGTTAACGGAATCGGGGGCGGGTTCTGATGCTGGTGCTATGCAAACAACAGCAAGACGCGATGGAGACAGCTACATTTTGAATGGAACGAAAATCTTTACAACCAATGGGGGTGCTGCCGATTTTTACATCATTTTCGCGATGACAGATCCGAGCACCAAGCATAAGGGAATGAGTGCCTTTATTGTTGAAAAAGGAACGACAGGGTTGACCTTTGGCAAAAAGGAGAAGAAGCTTGGCATTCGTTCTTCACCAACCTTGGAGCTCATTTTTGAGGAGTGCCGCATTCCAAAAGACAATTTGCTTGGCGAGGAAGGTGATGGATTTAAAATTGCTATGAGGACTTTAGATGGAGGAAGAAATGGCATCGCTGCCCAAGCAGTGGGTATTGCCCAAGGGGCTTTAGATGTAGCTATTGCTTACGCTAAAGAACGCCGGCAGTTTGGAAAACCGATTGCTCATCATCAAGGGATTAGCTTTAAGCTGGCGGACATGGCAACAAAGGTTGAAGCCTCTCGATTACTCACTTACCAAGCCGCATGGCTTAAAAGTGAAGGATTAACTTATGGTAAAGCTTCAGCGATGGCAAAGCTTTTTGCGGGAGATACGGCAATGGAGGTCACGACAGAGGCGGTCCAGGTTTTTGGGGGCTATGGTTATACGAAGGATTATCCCATCGAGCGCTATATGCGGGACGCTAAGATTACTCAGATCTATGAGGGAACGAATGAGATTCAGAGATTGGTCATTTCCCGCTATTTAATGAAGAATGAGTAGGAAAAAGGGATTTCAAAGCATCTGTATGAAGTTCTAGCAATTTGTATAGAATTGTGATAAGTTTGCTCTCTTAACAGTTTTATTCTAGGCTTCCACTCTTAGGGGTAAATATGGCTACCGTTGAGTGGATGAGGTGGAGTAAACAAGGAGAGTACCAAGCTTGACATCATACGTCTTCACGCATTATTATATAGCAAGTTTTCACTTTATAACTTGAAGGGTTTCCAAATCTGCATGGGAAAAGGTTTTATAGGCACTTGTCAGGCGCTGGTTTTTCTTTATACTATAAAAATGGTAGGGCTGGTCCCTGAAAAACCGATATGTTGTGGAAGGTGTAAGTGGGCAAACATTCATCACCGCTTTG
The DNA here is from genome assembly GCF_014642655.1 of Pullulanibacillus camelliae. Classification (GTDB taxonomy): domain Bacteria; phylum Bacillota; class Bacilli; order Bacillales; family Sporolactobacillaceae; genus Pullulanibacillus; species Pullulanibacillus camelliae. Next base: position 459,849 of record NZ_BMIR01000001.1, on the reverse strand, counting down.
CACTTGCCAATGGCATATTTTCTTTATACTATAAGAAAGTATAAAATGGTGTTAAAACGATGAAGCATTCAAGTTTTCGTCATGGTATGGAACGGCTCAATTGACGAGAATGAACGAGGTATGGATCGTTTAATGTGGAAGACGTGAGTCAAATGACAACCACTAGTGCTCTAGACCAATGTTGCTTATAATAAAGGCATGCAAATGGAATGGGATCGGAAAGGGTGTAGAATATGTCGGAACAAAGTGTCTCAGAAAAACCAGTATTAGATAGAATTTATGAGGTTCTGCTAGAAGGGAAGCAGCCCCTGACATTTTATGAACTGCTTAAGCAAGTCCCTACGGATCATCTATCCGATGAAGAACGCGCAGACTATTTTGCACGCGTTTATACAAATATTAATCTTGATGGACGTTTTCTCAGTCTTGGGAATAACTTTTGGGGATTGAAAAGCTGGTATCCTATTGAACAGCGTGATGAAGAAGTAGCCTCCAAGCTAGCTCCAAAGCGGAAGCGTAAAAAGCCTGATGAGGATTTAGATGATGACTTTGAAGAGGATTTAGATTTTGATGATGACTTCGAAGATGATGAAGAGCTCTTCGATGAGGATGACGATCTCGATTTTGATGATGATGAAGTTGAAGAAGAAGAAGAGCTTGTCGATGAGGATTTGGATGAAGATTTCGAAGATGATGATGACGATGATGAGTTAGACGAAGATGAGGAAGAAGAATAACATATTTCTATGCTTGATCACAAGAGGGGTCACTTCTTTATACAGAGTGAATAGATTCTGATCTCCGATTGATGATTTTCAGGAAGTATTAAACATACTGGCGCCAAAAGAGTGGATAAAGGTATAGAATCAGCGTCCATTCGGTGATGATGAGCAACAAACTAACATGGATATAGAAAATAGAAACAAAAATGGTGTTGATTCGTGTGACGTTTTTTGATAAAATCATTTTTGGGCTATTGATGTTTTGAAACGGAATGAATAGTGATAGGTGAAGCCCTCCAATACATTGGGGGCTTCACCTTTTTTATTTTCTACTATCGGAAGGTATTACCTTCGCTAACGCTATTTTAAAGGATGATAGTATAAGTAAAACTTTGATTTTCGCCACTTGAGGCTTGTGGGCAACCTTAATGTGTGATTAGAAAAAAATCACATTTGGCTCAGCACAAACAAGTTTTTTAAAACAGGTAGGTACAGTGTGCGACATTGGAATCATGCACGCGTTCCTTATCGGCACAAGATTAGCACCTTTTATAGATACTTTTTAGAAGGTTTTCAGCTTACCCATAGTATGAAGGCCAAGCTGGGCCACCTTCTCTAAGTGAGTTTACAATTTCTTTAGAACGGTTTTTCCAAAGAAATTTTCTTTATTATGTCTATTTTTGACATATACTACAGGACAAAGGAGTGTCAGTCGTGACAAAGTATATTTTTGTAACTGGCGGTGTGGTTTCATCCTTGGGAAAAGGAATTACCGCAGCCTCTTTAGGAAGATTGTTAAAAAATCGTGGATTAAACGTAACCATTCAAAAATTCGATCCATACCTTAATGTGGACCCCGGAACCATGAGTCCTTATCAGCATGGTGAAGTGTTTGTCACCGACGATGGTGCTGAGACTGATTTGGATCTTGGCCACTATGAACGCTTTATTGATATTAATTTGAATAAATATAGTAATGTCACGACCGGTAAAGTGTATTCCTCAGTCATTCGCAAAGAACGGCGGGGCGATTATCTTGGCGGCACTGTTCAGGTTATTCCTCATATTACCAATGAGATTAAGGATCGTGTGTTCCGAGCGGGCCGTGAAACAGGTGCTGATATTGTGATTACTGAAATTGGCGGTACAGTTGGCGATATTGAGAGCTTGCCTTTCCTTGAAGCCATTCGCCAAATCAAGAGCGATGTCGGTGTGGAAAATGTTATGTATGTTCACTGTACGCTAGTTCCTTATATCAAAGCGGCAGGAGAAATGAAAACCAAGCCTACGCAGCATAGTGTTAAAGAATTACGTAGTTTAGGCATTCAGCCTAATATTATTGTCGTACGGACGGAGACGCCGATTTCTCAGGAAATGAAGGATAAGATTGCGTTATTTTGTGATATAGCTCCACAGGCAGTGATCGAATGTCAGGACGCAGAAACCTTGTATCAAGTTCCTATTGCTTTGCAAGAGCAAAATATGGATCAGATCGTCTGTGACCATTTAAAGCTTAATGTTGGACAGGCAGATATGACAGAATGGAAGGACCTTGTCGATCGCGTTCTCCATTTGAAAAAGAAAACGACGATTGCGTTAGTTGGAAAATATGTGGAATTACAGGATGCCTATATTTCCGTTGTTGAATCTCTGAAGCACGCCGGCTTCTATCATGACGCAGATGTCGCTATTCAGTGGATTAATTCAGAAAAGGTTCATGAAGAAAATGTTGATGAATTATTGGCGGGTGCTGACGGTATTCTAGTTCCTGGTGGCTTTGGAGATCGAGGGATTGAAGGAAAAGTCGTTGCGATTAAGTATGCGAGGGAGAACCGCATCCCGTTCTTAGGCATTTGTTTAGGTATGCAGCTTGCGTCTGTAGAATTTGCTCGACATGTATTAGGAATGAAAGGGGCGCATTCTTCAGAAATTGATCCATCGACACCGTATCCGCTTATTGATCTTCTTCCAGAGCAAAAAGATGTCGAGGATCTGGGCGGCACGCTTCGTCTTGGCCTTTACCCCTGTAAGCTTGTTGAAGGAACGAAAACCTTTGCGGCTTATGGCGAGCCTGTCATTTATGAGCGCCATCGCCATCGCTATGAATTCAACAATGAATATCGCACTCAGATGGAGGCAGAGGGCTTTATCTTTTCAGGACTGAGCCCAGATGGCCGCTTGGTAGAGATTATCGAATTAAAGGATCATCCTTGGTTTGTGGCTTCACAGTTTCATCCGGAATTTAAATCCCGGCCAACCAAGCCCCAGCCACTCTTTAGAGACTTTGTTGGTGCATCCATTGCAGCGGAATCAAAAACAATTCATCAATAATCAAAGTGAGCAAAGCCGACTCGGAAATCATTGTCATGATTTGAGTCGGCTTTTTTAAAAGATCAGAAAGTATACAATTTCTGTTCATGAGGACGGTGCGCGATGCCACTCCAGACCGCTCGCTTTCCGCGTGGGAGCGGTAAGCCTCCTCGTGCCTGCGCACTGCTAAGGTCTTACCGATCTCCCACTTCCCGCAGGATTCTAGTCTCCGCATCATGAGACAGCGGCGCTCGAGGAACACACGATTTTAGAGTGTTCCGAATCTCGCGCCTTGCGCTCCCATCCACTTGACCAGGCAACGAAGCCTATTTCATATTGGATGATGCCCTATACTAAGGACAAGGACCGGGCATGCTTTTCGTCCGGTTTTGCTTAACTTATTTTTAAAAGTGTCATTGATCATTGGTCCTCTAATACTTCGTGAAGCGTTAGCAAGAGACAATGATAGGTAAACAATGCGGCGAGTGTGGCCGGGTGTCCAAGCCTTTCGCCATTTTCTCCAGGAATCAATGCTCTTTTACTTTGTAGATTAATGTGTAGATCTACGGCATTGGCAAAGGACTGCGGTTCAGAGTGCATCATAGTGGAGAGGCCAATGGTCATAGCGCCAGTGTCAGCAATTTGCTTTGCGAGCTGGGCAGCCTCTTCATCATCATCTGAGCGGGTGATAAGAATGACGCGATCCATTGGAGAAAGATGCAAGTCATCTGGAATAAGGGCGTGGGCCTTGATGAGTGCATTTGGTCCTTGCAATGCTTCGGCGGTGACCATGCTCATCTCGTTAAACCCATAGATATAGATGCTTCCATCAGATATTGCCGCTTGGGCAAGCAACCGGGCAGCGTCCTCAAAATTTTCCTCTTCATTTTCTGTTATTTTTTGTAGAACACCTCTTAATTGCGTAAGGTAGATTTTCAACATGGTTTTGAACACTCCTTGAATAGTATTTATAGGTGACATCGCATAGGTTTTTATATACCTTAAGAGGGTATAACCATAAGGAAATGGATTAAAGACTAAGGATTACAAGATACATGTTTATTTTCACAAGAAATAAGCAGGAAAATCAAGTACAAATAGCGAATAAACGGATTGAATGGCTTTTTAAGCCAATATCAATTTCACAAAATAATCTAAAATGGATGACTTCGATAACGAACAGGAATTTCTGAATGTGATCCTATGGATAGGTAATGAAACACATAGCATCATTGCTCTCTAATATGAATGGAAGGTAGTAATCAAGAAAAGAGGCAGGAGAGGACTTAATGCGCTGTGTTGGAAATTCTAAAATCGTAGTATAAAAATAGAAATAAGAGAGGCTGACCACAATGACGCAAGCGAAACAAAAAATACTCATTGTCGATGATCAATTTGGCATTCGAATATTGCTTAATGAAATCTTTGAGAAAGAGGGCTATCAAACATTTCAAGCCGCAAATGGCGTGAATGCATTACAAATTGTAAAAAAGGAAGCACCCGATTTGGTCATTCTTGATATGAAAATACCAGGAATGGATGGTTTAGAAATCCTGAAACGAATCAAGCAAGATAACCCTGAAATTAAAGTCATTATTATGACAGCTTATGGAGAATTGGATATGATTCAAGAAGCGATTGATCATGGCGCTTTGACTCACTTTGCCAAACCATTTGATATTGATGAGGTCATCGCTGCTGTTAAAGAGGAATTACCTACACAGGTTAATTAGGCAAGCCTAATTTTTTTCAACGCTTTAATACTATGAGTATCGAGTTGGGAGAGGCCAAAAGGCATGGATAAGAATGAAAACACGTAAAAACTATGGGCTTTAGCACTTTAAAGCAATATTTTAATAGTGATGGTAAAACTGTCCTTTTCTAATTCGTCAGGCATTGTGGTATAATTGCATATGTTCAAGGAATGCTTCAAAGGTATGGCTGTGCTTAGTGCTCCTAGCCAATCTAAAATGGGGCATTTACATAAAAGAATGTTCAAGAAAGAGGAGGGGTTGGACAAACACTCTCCATTTGGTGTGTGCCATAAATTGTAACAGCCTTTGTCTCTTTTATATTGGACACTCAGGACAACGAGGAGGAGTTCTAATGCCGTTAGTCTCTATGACGGAAATGCTAAAAAAAGCAAGAAATGAGCAGTATGCTGTAGGTCAGTTTAACATTAATAACCTTGAATTCGTTCAAGCGATTTTACTTGCAGCTGAAGAGGAAAAATCGCCAGTTATTCTTGGTGTTTCTGAAGGTGCTGCGCGCTATTTTGGTGGTTTCAAAGTTACTGTTGAAGTAACCAAGGTGCTCATGGACGAATATAATATCACAGTGCCAGTGGCTGTTCATCTAGATCACGGTTCTTCATTTGAGAAAGTCATCCAAGCGATCCAAGCTGGGTTTACATCTGTTATGATCGATGGTTCTCACTATCCTTTGGAAGAGAACATTGCGCTTACCAAACGTGTTGTAGAAGCAGCACATGCTGTTGGTGTCTCTGTTGAGGCTGAGCTTGGCCGCATCGGTGGACAAGAGGACGATTTAGTCGTTCAAGATGCTGAAGCTGCTTATGCTATTCCAGCAGAATGTAAACAGCTGATTGATGAAACAGGCGTTGATTGCTTCGCACCAGCACTTGGTTCTGTGCATGGTCCTTATAAAGGTGAACCAAACCTTGGCTTCGACCGTATGGAAGAAATAAAAAATCTTACCGGTGTTCCACTTGTTCTTCATGGGGGTACAGGTATTCCAACTAAAGACGTTCAACGGGCAATCCAACTTGGACATGCTAAAATTAACGTCAACACAGAAAACCAAATTGCTTCTGCTAAAGTCGTTCGCGAAGTGTTAGCAGAAAATCCTGATCTCTATGATCCAAGAAAATATCTTGGACCAGCACGTGAAGCTATAAAAGAAACAGTTAAAGGTAAAATGCGTGAATTTGGTTCTTCACAAAAAGCGTAATAGAAACATAAATAATGGTAAAAGGTTCATCAGTGTATCTTGTCTAAGGATACACTGATGTGCTATATAAGGACTCATTGATTTGAGCCCTATTTCCCTATTTTATTGATTGAACCTTCTTTTGCTAAAGTGACTCAAGACTTTGTTGGTATCCTATATAACTTGTACATAGGAACGCCAGTAAAGCGTAACGTGCAAGTGAGGTTTTTCTATTGATTGGAATGGCCGTAGAGTACACGCCTTGAAATCCATAGAGATTTTATGTATCTTAAATAAATGGAATGCACACTGTCACTATAGATTTTTACACTAAATGATTAAGTAGCCTGACGTTTTGAAATTCAATGGCATCTGTGTATACGTAAGTGAAACATTAGGATTAGTGTAGATTGAATCGTGTCTTGAAATAGGTCAAGCGATTATCTTTTAAAGGATATCCTCCTTGGTGGTTATCCAGGAAAAGGAGTCAATCATGGAGAAATTGTTAATCGAAGGTGGTCACCGCCTCAGAGGTAAAATACAAGTCAGTGGAGCAAAAAATAGTGCGGTCGCTTTAATTCCGGCAACGATACTAGCGGATTCAACAGTGACGATTGATCAATTACCAGATATTTCAGATGTCCGCAATCTATGTGAACTTCTTGAAGAAATCGGAGGAGACGTCACATTTGAAAATCAAGTCTTAACAGTGGATCCTTCAAAGATGGTTCCAATGCCCTTGCCTAATGGACGCGTTAAAAAACTCCGGGCCTCATACTATTTGATGGGGGCTATGCTCGGCCGCTTTAAGAAGGCGGTTGTGGGGCTGCCTGGGGGCTGTAACCTTGGTCCGCGTCCCATTGACCAGCACATAAAAGGGTTCGAAGCTATGGGTGCCAAAGTCACCAATGAACAAGGTGCCATTTATCTGAGGGCTGAGGAGTTAAAAGGAGCCCGCATTTACTTAGACGTTGTAAGTGTTGGCGCAACGATAAATATCATGCTGGCTGCTGTCCTTGCAAAGGGACAAACCATTATTGAAAATGCAGCAAAGGAACCTGAAATTATTGATGTTGCAACCTTGCTGACGAGCATGGGAGCCAAAATTAAGGGAGCAGGGACAGACGTCATTCGCATTGATGGTGTTGAGGCTCTTCATGGGTGTCGTCATGTCATCATTCCCGACCGCATTGAAGCAGGAACGTATATGATAATGGCAGCAGCAATGGGTGAGCATGTGGTGATTGACAATGTCATTCCTCAGCATGTTGAGTCCCTTACAGCCAAACTCAGAGAAATGGGTGTGGTGGTCAATGTCTATGATGATCAAATTGAAATTTCAAGAGAGGCGCTACCTTTTAAAAAGGTGGATGTCAAGACGCTTGTTTATCCAGGATTTCCTACGGATTTGCAGCAGCCATTTACGGTGTTGTTAACACAAGCCAAAGGGTCAAGCATTGTAACTGACACCATTTATGGTGCTCGTTTTAAGCATATTGATGAATTACGACGCATGGGTGCTGAGGTAAAAGTCGAAGGCAGCTCGGCGATTGTTGAAGGGCCTACACCGTTACAAGGGGCCCGCGTTAAAGCGTCTGAATTGCGCGCTGGAGCTGCGTTAGTTGTCGCTGGCACAATGGCTACTGGGATCACCGAAATCACAGGCATTGAGCATATTGATCGCGGGTATAGTCAGCTTGTTGAAAAACTGAGTGGCATTGGTGCGAAGATTTGGCGCGAAGATGTCCTTATGGACGATGAGGAAACACTTTCAGCTGACCATTTGCAATGACAGTCTTTTCAATAGATCGGATGGATGGAAGGCAAGAGATCGCCAATCCTGTGTCATGGGGGCTATAGCCTTTGCCTAGACACGGTGAGTTGAAGCAGGTGGAAAGGACGCAACAAAGGGACAAACCTCGTCGATCACCAGCGTCTCGGTTGGGGCTTGTCAGGGTGGATTACAACGACAGTCGCAGCTTGAAAGGAACAGTGCCCTTTGTAAGTGCGCTTTGAATTGAAAAGCTTAGTTTATTCGTTTGCCATCGATACTTTTTCGGTGGCCCCTTGTAATTGTTTTCAACACGGCGTATAATAAATCGGTACTCCTTTAAACGACTTTTGGTCATAAGAGGGTGCCCATTTTGATGCTGGCATGAACTGATATGAATGATAAGGACTATTCGTTATTTTTATACGATCAGAATGTATAATTTCGCTGACGCTCTCAAAGGAAGAGAGTATAAGTGTAACTTTGGCTTTCTCCTTCTAAGGCTTGCGGGCAACCTAAGCGTGTGATTTGCAAAAATCACATCAGGAGTACCAGCGAGGTGCAAGCCAAGTTTTCTAACAGCATTTAAAAGTAGGTTTATCGCCATTAAATAATGGAAATAATATTCTATATAGATAGAGATGTTTAAGACCCTCTTGGAGATTTGTGCGTTTCCACATTTGAGAGTCTCACTCACATAGAAACAGGAACTAGACCTATTTTGGTTTCCTACTCCTGATTCTCTTCTTAGTTTATCCAACACCCTTCAGTGTCCAACATAACTTACAAATATTCTTAAAATGATTAGAAAACTCAATAAAGCGTGGTGTCTTAATGGAAATTACATTAGCAGAATTAGAAAATATGAAACTCAAAGATTTGTATCAGCATGCGCGTCATTATAAGGTTTCATATTATAGTAAATTGACAAAGCGGGAATTGATTTTTGCTATTCTCAAAGCACAAGCTGAAAAGGACGGCTTCTCATTTATGGAGGGTATTCTTGAAGTGATCCCCACAGAAGGATTTGGATTTCTGCGGCCGATTAACTATTCTCCAAGCTCAGAGGATATCTATATTTCAGCATCGCAAATTCGTCGTTTCGATTTGCGCAATGGGGATCGGGTATCTGGAAAGGTGCGTCCTCCAAAAGAAAATGAGCGCTATTATGGATTATTACACGTAGAAGCGGTGAATGGAGAGGATCCAGATACTTCAAAGGAACGGGTCCACTTTCCTGCTTTGACACCATTATATCCTGATCGAAAAATGAATCTCGAAATTCCAGGGGAAAGTCTATCCACGCGTATTATTGATATGATTTCGCCTGTAGGTTTTGGACAGAGGGGACTTATTGTTGCGCCGCCAAAAGCGGGTAAAACAATCCTGTTAAAGCAAATTGCTAACAGCATCACCGTCAATCATCCAGAAGTGGAATTGATCGTTTTACTTGTTGATGAACGTCCAGAAGAAGTGACGGATATTGAACGCTCCGTACAAGGCGATGTGGTGAGCTCTACATTTGACGAAGTGCCTGAAAACCACATTAAAGTATCAGAGCTTGTCTTAGAAAGAGCCATGCGTCTTGTTGAACACAAAAAGGACGTGGTTATCCTAATGGACAGCATCACCCGTCTTGCTCGGGCTTATAATTTGGTCATTCCACCAAGTGGCCGGACGTTATCTGGAGGTATCGATCCTGCAGCCTTTCATAAGCCGAAGCGCTTTTTCGGTGCGGCTCGTAATATTGAGGAAGGCGGTAGCCTGACCATTTTAGCCACTGCCCTGATCGATACGGGCTCGCGCATGGATGATGTTATTTACGAGGAATTTAAAGGCACTGGTAACATGGAGCTCCATTTAGATCGCCGTTTAGCAGAACGACGCATATTCCCTGCTATAGATATTCGTCGTTCCGGCACACGTAAGGAAGAATTGCTCATCCCGAAAGAGCATCTTGATCAATTATGGACGATGCGAAAAACAATGGATGAGTCAACAGACTTTATCGAATTTTTCTATAAGCGTTTGAAGAAAACGAAGACCAATGAAGAATTCTTTAGATTGTTTGAAAAGGAAAAAAATGGTGTCTCTTAAATAAGCAGTTATCCCTTTAATGATATTTGATATAGAGCGGTAAGGCATCCTATTGGAGAGTTGCATTCCGTGCTATATATGTTATAATAGACGCTGTGTTTATACATCTCTGGTTTGCAAGAATCAGGGCGTAAAGGAGCTGAAAGTGATGCAAGCAAGTATTCAACCTGAATATAAAAAAGTTAAGGTGCAATGCGCTTGTGGGAATGAATTTGAAACAGGCTCTACTAAAGAAGGTCCAATCCGCGTAGAGATTTGTTCTGAGTGCCATCCATTCTATACAGGCCGTCAACGTTTTGCTGATAAAGGCGGACGTGTTGATCGCTTTAAGAAAAAATACAACCTTAAATAATTCTTTGAAAATACAGGCAGGGTGACACTTGCCTGTTTTTTCATTTCACTATAAGATAGTATAAGCCCAGGTAAGAAGTGCTCACTGTTTATATTGAAAGGAATGAGCATTTCGCAGGCTTTATTTTTTTAATGAAGGCCTTCATATAGCAAGATGATAGAATCTTCTGGTGTAAAGTGCCATTTTCTTCAATAATATTTAAAACTTCCTTTAAAATTTTTTGTGAAGGGATTTTGTGCCATGCCATTGACACATCATACACATAATAACGGATGGATTGAATGTGTGTGTGGAAGTATGTTCTCGGGAAAGTCGGAGGAATTAATCCGCCGTGTTCGCCGTGCCACATATGCCAAATTACACGTCCAGGTTTTTAAACCCGTCATTGATGATCGTTATAGTAAAGAAGAAGTTGTATCCCATGATGGGAAATCGGTTCATGCAAAGCCGATCGAACGTGCAGAAGAGATACTGGATCTATTAGAACCAGAAACTGAGGTAGTTGCCATTGATGAAGTGCAATTTTTTGAAGATACGGTAGTTAATATTGCCTGCTTCTTGGCGAATAAAGGCCTGCGCGTCATCGTTGCTGGTTTGGATATGGATTTTCGTGGAGAGCCCTTTCCTCCTGTGCCAAATTTAATGGCAGTGAGCGAAACGGTAACGAAGCTCAACGCCATCTGTGCTGTTTGTGGAGCTCCGGCGAGTCGCACGCAACGCTTAATCAATGGAAAACCTGCGTGTTACGACGACCCGATTATTATGGTGGGGGCTTCAGAGTCTTATGAACCGAGATGCCGTCACTGCCATGAGGTGCCAGGAAGCCCCAATGCGTTACAAGGCATCATGACAGTATCGGTAGACATCTAAAGCGAAAAAAATGTGTACACTCTCTACGAATGGGTAGATTTATTTGTGGGGAGTGTCATTTTTGCAAAAATATGTTCTTTTGTTTAGGAGGGCCCCTTGGGGTCTATTGACATAAACTGATTCCATGTGAGGCGTTTTGACGGGCCATTGCCCGCTATACTATACTTGAACATACAGAGGTTTGGTCTATTTTTGAAAGAATGAGGTGAACGTCTTATGCTTGAACGTTTACAATCTTTAGAAGATCGTTATGAAAAGCTGAATCAACTTTTATCAGATCCAGAGGTCATTAATGATTCAAAAAAGCTACGTGAGTATTCAAAGGAATCTGCTGATTTAGAAGAAACAGTGCAAACCTATAGAGAATATAAGGCGGTTGAGGAAGAGCTAGCTGACGCTAAAGCAATGCTGGAGGAAGAAAGCGATGCGGATATGAAGGACATGATTCGCTCTGAAATCAATGGCTTAATAGCGCGTCGTGAAACGCTCCAAGAGCGCTTGAAGATCCTGCTGATTCCCAAAGATCCCAATGACGATAAAAATGTTATTGTTGAGGTTCGTGGAGCAGCGGGCGGCGATGAGGCCGCCCTTTTTGCTGGCGATCTCTTTAAAATGTATTCACGCTATGCAGAAATGCAAGGGTGGAAGACTGAAGTGATTGAAGCTAGCCCCAATGAAGTAGGGGGGTATAAAGAAGTCATTTTTATGATTAATGGGAAAGGGGCGTTCTCCAAGCTCAAATATGAAAATGGAGCCCATCGTGTACAGCGTGTGCCTGAGACAGAATCCGGTGGTCGTATTCACACCTCCACGGCGACAGTCGCTGTATTACCTGAAGCCGAAGAGGTTGAGGTTGAAATTAACGAGAAGGATGTCCGTGTGGATACCTTTGCTTCCAGCGGACCAGGTGGACAAAGTGTCAATACGACGATGTCTGCGGTTCGTTTAACTCACTTGCCAACAGGTATTGTGGTTTCTTGTCAGGATGAAAAGTCGCAGATCAAAAATAAAGAAAAGGCGATGAAGGTCTTGCGTGCCCGCGTGTACGATAAGTTTCAGAAAGAAGCAGAAGCGGAATATGCGGCCCATCGAAAATCTGCCGTGGGGACTGGTGACCGTTCAGAACGCATTCGTACTTACAATTTCCCACAAAGCCGCGTGACGGATCACCGCATTGGCTTAACTCTACAAAAGCTTGACCAGATTCTGAATGGCAAGCTTGATGAAATCATTGATGCCTTAATTTTAGAAGATCAAGCGAAAATGATTGAACAAGCGGAGGCACAATAATGGCAATGAAAGTCTTTGAAGCCCTCAAATGGGCTTCTTCTTTTTTAAGTGAACATAAACGCGATGAAAATGCAGGAGAACTATTGCTATGCCATCACTTGAACTGGTCGCGCTCCAAGCTCCTTGCTGAATGGCGCTCTCCGATCGCCACGGATGATTTTCTTTGGTTAGAACAACAGGTGAGGCGACATGTTCAAGGACTACCTGTGCAGTACATCATTGGTTCAGAAATGTTTTATGGGCGCTGCTTTACTGTTACTCCTGCGGTGTTAATCCCACGCCCCGAAACAGAAGAGCTTGTTCAAGGCATCCTTAAGCTAAAGAAACAACGCTTTGGAAAAAAACAGAGCGTGGACTATTGTGACATTGGCACAGGGAGTGGAGCCATCGCGACGACACTCGCTTTAGAGGATAATGAGAGTCATGTCACAGCTGTAGACATTTCTGAGGAGGCTTTAGCTGTTGCTGAAAAAAATGCTCAATATTATGATGCGGGAGTCACCTTTATTCAAGGCGATTTATTAACGCCCTTTGTTGGCACAAAGCGCTTTGACGTGATCGTGTCTAATCCCCCCTATATTCCGAGTCGCGATGTGGATACCTTGGCAGACGTCGTTCGTGACCATGAGCCGCGGCTCGCCTTGGATGGAGGAGAGGATGGCTTGGCGCTCTATCGTCGTCTATGTAGTCAGCTTCCGAAGGTCATTAAAGAGAAAGCGATTGTTGGGCTTGAAGTGGGAAGCGGGCAAGGGACGGCAGTGGCAGAGCTTATCAAAGAGTATCTGCGTCATAAACAGGTTCAAACACAAATTAACACAGATATTAATGGCCATGAGCGCATGGTGTTTGCCAGTATTGAATGAAGCTTAAGGGGAAAGCAAGAGCAAATAGATGGCTAGAATTGTCGAACGGTTTTTAGTGTCATAGTGTTTAAGTTTCCTATTTCCGTCCATACTGTTTCCTATCAAGAAAGGACGGGAGAAAACATGAAACGAAAGTTTGTTTTAGCTATGATACTTACATTATTCACATTGATTATTCTCATGCAAATCCAGAGTCATCTTTCTTCTGCTAAGGGCAGTGCCGATCCTATTCCAGAGGATGCGATTCGTTTACGGATCCTCGCTAACAGCAACTCGGCTGCTGATCAAGCTGTCAAACATCAAATCAGAGATGCTGTCAATGCAGATGTGAGGGGCTGGGTTCAGGATTTGAAATCAAGTCAACAGGCCAAAAAAGTGATAAAAGCACATCTTGGTGAAGTAAGACAAACGGTTGCACAGAAGCTCAATAAAATGGGACTTGATGAGACCTTTACAGTAAAGCTAGGCCCAGCAGATTTTCCTACTAAGATGTATGGTGGTTATGTCTATCCTGCTGGTAAATATGAAGCATTAGTCATTACTTTAGGTAAGGGAGATGGCGCTAACTGGTGGTGCGTGCTTTTCCCGCCACTCTGCTTCCTTGATTTTTCGAATGGTGATGCTGTCAAAACGGATGAACATCAGCAAAAAGCTGAGAAGCATACAACGCAACAAGGTGTTAAAATAGCAGATGATGGCAACAAGAAATCTGAAGGGGAAAAAAAGGATAAACCAGAAGTGAAATTTTTCCTTGTTGATGTGATAGAGGATATTGGTCACTTTTTCAGCCATCTCTTTTAAAAAGAGCATATATTTTCTACTTTTAAAACTTCTAATCTTTTAAGGTATTTCATAGATTAAATAGAAATGATAGATTAGAGGAGGAAGTAAAGAGATGGTGAAAACGATACGGGCAGTGGCACCAAACGATATCGGGCAGGTTCAGGCTTTTATTGAAAGGGTTGGGCTAGAAGAGATTAGCCCAAGCTCGGGTGCAACACTTTTATTAATGGAAGAAGCTATGGCGTACGAAGACCAAGGTGAAACTGCGCCAATCGCAGTAATTGGTATAGTAGAAACTCATGATCATGCCATTTTAAGACACATGATTGTCGATTCAAAGCGCTGCAAGGCTGAAGATATCCTCCAGCTCTTAATGGCTGCGATCAAGCAAGCAAAGGCAATGGAGGTTAAGGGGCTTTATTTCTTAACAAAGGCAGCTGCCGAGATGTTTCAACCTCTTGGTTTTTCTGTCATCCAGCCTATCGAGCTTCCTGATGCACTGCAAAATGATCCTTGGTTTGCTATCCATGAAGAAGAGATTCCGGCGATAAAGCTATTGGCTCATGTTTTTCATTAATGGGAAAATAACAGCAATTAATCACAGGTTATACACAAGGGTGTGGATAAATGGTGATTTATCCACAGGTCGTCGCTGAAGAAAGGAAGCGCGTTAAGAGATGAGGCAAACAAAATATTGGAATGTACAGAACACTATAAATGAAGAGATTAGAAAACATGCGCTAGAGGAAGCGGCAGAATGGATTAGAAAAGGGGAAACCATTGCTTTCCCAACAGAAACCGTCTATGGATTAGGGGCAAATGCACTATCTGATACGGCAATTAGCAGGATTTTTGTGGCAAAAGGTCGTCCAAGTGACAATCCCTTAATTGTGCATATTGCGAATCAAGAGCAGCTGCAAGATGTCGCAAAAAGTATTCCTCCACTTGCCCAGAAAATCATCGATGCTTTTTGGCCGGGGCCAATCACAGTCATTGTCCCAGCCTCATCACAGTTAGCCACAAAAGTGACTGCCGGATTGGACACTGTTGGGGTGCGGATGCCTTCTCATTCGGTCGCCCTCGAACTCATTCGATTGGCAGGTGTCCCCATTGCTGCACCGTCTGCCAATCGTTCAGGAAAACCAAGTCCAACACAGGCTGATCATGTTGCTCATGATCTCGATGGGAAAATTGCAGGTATTTTAGACGGTGGCGTTACTGGGGTGGGCGTTGAGTCCACGGTAGTCGATACGACAGGCGAGCATGCGGTCTTATTGCGACCGGGAGGTATTTCTAAAGAACAGCTCGTTGAATTATTAGGAGGGGTCGATGAAGATCCCGCGCTTACAAAGGCTAATGAAACACCGAAATCACCTGGTATGAAATACCGCCACTATGCGCCGAGTGCTCCCGTCTATCTTGTTAAAGGAGATAAGGAGCGACTCATAGATAAAGTAAAAGCGGCACAAAAAGAGGGCAAGCATGTTGGCGTCATTGCAACAGAAGAACATGCGAGCTTCTTCAGTGGGGCAGATGCCTTAGCGGTAATAGGGTCTAGATCTCAGCTGAGCACTATTGCCCATGGCTTATACACTGCACTTCGTACAATGGATGAAGCGAATGTGGATCTGATTTATTGTGAAACCTTTACTCGTGAAGGGATTGGGCTGGCGATTATGAATCGGTTAATGAAGGCGGCTAATGGACAAGTTATTTAAATGCTCTCTTATGCAAAATATTGAAAAGGTAAAAGTGATTTTTTGATGCTGCAGATTGCCTCTTCTCAAGTTGCGTCGCGCTTCGCAGGGGGAGACTTCTAAAATGTCTCGGACATGCATAGGATGTCCTTAGGCATGTTAGGAGGCGAACAGATTTGGAGGCATTTTATTTACTAAAATCATTATTTGCACTTTTTCTAATGGCCATTGCCCTTGGGATGGATGCCTTATCGGTTGGAATGGGGATGGGAATGATTCCACTGAGGTTTAAACAAATCTTTAAAATTGGTTTAACGATCGGTGTCTTCCATGTCATTATGCCGCTTGCAGGCATGCTCATAGGGGATGTCTTATCCCATCATTTTGGAAAGGTGGCCTTGCTAGCGGGTGGAGTGCTTCTTCTTTTGTTGGGAGCACAAATGATTTTCTATTCCTTTCAGAAGAACGAAAGTCCCATGGTACGTCCTGTAGGGATTGGCCTTATTCTGTTTGCGCTCAGTGTTAGTTTGGACAGTTTTTCTGTTGGCCTGAGTCTGGGCATTTATGGTGCGAAAATAGTGGTTACGGTTATCCTATTTGGTTTTGTTAGTATGATCATGACATGGATGGGCCTGTTAATTGGTCGTAAATTTCAAAAGCTATTTGGTTCATACAGCGAAGCATTAGGGGGCTGTGTGTTGTTTGCCTTTGGTATTAAATTACTTCTACATATGTAGGAAATAAAGGGTTTTAAGAGAGAGTCTAAGAAAATGTGAACACAATACTTGTTAAACTTGGCATCTGAGCCAAGTTTTTCTGGCCCTTTAGGATAAAATAATCAGTGGATTATCGTCACTTGCTGGAGACTTATCAATACCGGGCTCGGATGGAATAAAAGACTACATTATAAATGAAAAAGCGTTAATCATCATCTTAAAAAGTCTTAATGTTAAATTACACTTTGCCTATTACATCTTAATTTAATCTGTGGTATAACTAATCTGATGCATCCGCTCGTTGTTGATTTTCAGATCCCTTTGAATGAATGAAGGTTACGCATTGACTTGACAAACCCATGTTTTCTACATATCTCTAATATAAAGGGTTTATCCTAAGAGTAGAAGATGGTATTTTTAATAAGTGAAGGATGGAAATCGAATACGGGTGTCTCGTTAATTTAGATGGGGTGATGTTGTGAAAAAGGTGCTGTTTGTGTGCACAGGGAATACGTGTCGCAGTCCAATGGCTGAGGCTATTTTAAAGCATAAAGCAAGTGAACGTTATGATGTGAAATCAGCCGGGCTTTTTGCTATGGACGGTCAGCCTACACACCCTAACGCTATATCTGTACTACGTGACCATGATATACAGTTCAAACATTCTTCCAAGCAGCTTACAAAAGAGCTTGTGGATTGGGCTGATCTCATTTTAACGATGACTCAGGGTCACAAGCATACTTTAATTCAACACTTTCCAGAGGCTTTGGATAAAGTGGAAACACTGAAAGGTTATTTGGAATTTCAAGAGCAGTGGGAAAAATGGAAAGAGGCAAAGGCGGACTATGAATTAAAGAAGGCGATATATGATCATACTGGACCGACAGATGAAGGCTCTGAAAAAGAGCTTGAAAATGCATATACACGCGTTCAGCAATTTGAAAATGTTTTGGGTAATTTGGATATAGAGGATCCTTTTGGAGCATCGAAGCAGGTGTATAACGATGTCTTTTTAGAACTTGAGGAACTTATTGATCGTTTTATAGAAAATGATGTCTAATCTTTCCCGGGAAATAAGTCGAGGATTGAAATATTACATAGAAATAGAAAGGAAGACATAAAGTGATGGATGAGCTTTGCGATGTCAGCCAACAAGTCAGTCAAGTCTTGGACGCATTGCAGAAGGCCATGACGCTTTCGAGTAAACATGTCCTAGTGATTGGTACAAGTACAAGTGAGGTAATCGGGGAGCACATTGGATCTTCGGGGACTGTAGAGGTCGCTAATGCCATTTATCAAGCACTAGAAGCTTTTCGACAAAAAACAGGCGTTCAGCTTGCTTTTCAATGCTGTGAGCATTTAAATCGAGCGCTTGTCGTTGAAGAAGAAACTGCCGAGAAAAAGGGATTGACTCAAGTTACAGTGATTCCTGTACGTTCAGCCGGGGGAGCAATGGCAGCATTAGCTTATCAAAAGATGCAGCACCCTGTTGTAGTTGAAAGTATAAAAGCGGATGCTGGCATTGATATTGGAGATACATTCATTGGTATGCACTTAAAAGAAGTGGTCGTTCCATTACGCTGTGAAATCACAGAGATCGGAAATGCCCATGTGACGTTTGCCAAGACGCGTCCTAAACTCATCGGTGGTGAGCGGGCGATCTATCCAGAAAAAGAAACAATCAATCATTTTTAATGAATCCATTTGGGACCATTGTCGCTTCAAGACAGTGGTCCTTAAATATTTCATGCCATAGGTTTAACTTTTGTAGTAACGAAGAGAAAAGGGAGCAAGGATAAAAATAGGTACAAAAAGAGATTGACTTTTAAGAATTATGTTGTTAAAATCCTATTTAAGTATTTCAATAAACCGAATATTTTCTTATCAAGAGAGGTGGAGGGACCGGCCCTGTGAAGCCCGGCAACCTGCTGTTATTAAGCAAGGTGCCAATTCCTGCAAAGCTTATGGCTTTGATAGATAAGATTTTACTTTGCAGACCTCTCTCGTTTTGAAAGGGGTCTTTTTGCATGGTCAAAATCTATTGGGCAATAGAGAGTCTCTTGCACGTAGAAGGTGAGCGTGCACCATGCTTTTTAAGGTCCCTATTCAATTAAGAAATAAGAGGTGATTTACTCGCTTCAGGCTGTGGGTAACAGCATTTCTTGTAACAAGTTGTTCGAGAAGAAAGAGATATTAAGGGAGGAAAAGGTGTATGGGGTTGGTAAAAAGCTCGAATTTAGGCTACCCAAGAATTGGGGAAAAACGTGAATGGAAAAAGCTCTTGGAAAGCTATTGGGCAGGGAAGGTGGACGAGGCAATCTTTCATAGTGAAATGAAGCGGCTTCGTCTGCACTTCTTAGAAAAACAGAAAAGGCAGGGTCTCGATTGGATACCTGTTGGCGACTTTTCACTTTATGATCATGTATTGGATACGGCCTTTATGTTCGGCCTGATTCCAGAACGCTTTCAGTTGGATGTCGGTGATTCCATTCTGGATACTTATTTTGCGATTGCCAGAGGCAGTCAAGATGCTGTGGCAAGTGAGATGACAAAATGGTTTAACACAAATTATCACTATATTGTTCCAGAACTACAGGGACTATCACCGCAATTAAAACGCAATCGTCCTCTTGATTATTATCGGGAGGCTAAAAATGAACTGGGCATTCAAGGAAAACCAGTTCTATTGGGTCCGATCACCTTCTTAAAGCTATCCAAGGGCTATGATGAGGATGAATTAGACACCTGGCTAGATCGATTAGGACCGCTTTATGCTCAAGTGTTAAATGAACTGGAAAGTGAAGGGGTTCAATGGGTACAAATTGATGAGCCAATTCTTGTGCAACCACTGGATGAGAAAGACTTCGATCGTTTTTATAGAGTCTATGATGCGCTTAATGAGGCAACGCCTAAGCTGAACATTTTATTGCAAACGTATTTTGAAGCTGTTGAAGATTATGAAAAGGTTGTTCAGCTTCCAGTACAAGGAATTGGGCTTGACTTTGTCCATGATCAGGGCATAAATCTAGCAGCGGTTTCGAAGCAAGGCTTCCCGAAAGATAAAGTACTTGCTGCAGGTGTGATTGACGGCAGAAATATTTGGCGTGCTAATTTGCAAGAAAAGCTAGAGCTCATTCATACATTGACTCAGGTTGTAGCGCTTGATCGTCTCGTCATCCAACCGTCTTCGAGTCTTTTACATGTACCGGTAACAGTAAAGAATGAAGAAGCATTGGAGCCTTTGTTAAAGAACGCATTGAGCTATGCTGATGAAAAGCTTGAAGAGGTCGTTCTATTAACTGAGACGCTTAATGAGGGAACATCAGAGCTTAAGAAGCGTATTCAGGAAAGTGTGTCAGCCGTGACGGCTTTAAATCAATCGTCTGCTCGGAATAATCATGAGGTACAACAAGAGATTGATAACTTAGGGGAGGCGCTTCCTACCCGTCCGGCAGCTTACCAAGAAAGACGGGTGCTTCAAGCTAAACGCTTCAATCTCCCCCTTTTACCGACTACAACCATCGGTAGTCTTCCTCAGACCCCTGAAGTAAGACAGGCGCGCCAAAAATGGCGGCGGAGGGAATGGAGTGATGAAGCCTATGAACAATTTGTAAAGGACGAAATCAAACGTTGGGTGAAAATTCAGGAAGAGATCGGGCTAGATGTCCTTGTGCATGGAGAATTCGAACGCAATGATATGGTCGAATATTTCGGAGAAAAATTGATTGGATATACAACGGCCAAGCACGCATGGGTCCAATCCTATGGATCGCGCTGCGTCAAGCCTCCTATTGTTTATGGAGATGTCAGTCTTGATCAACCAATGACAGTTAAGGAAAGTGTCTATACACAATCGCTAACAGATAGGCCTGTTAAAGGCATGTTAACTGGTCCGGTAACGATTTTGAATTGGTCGTTTGTTCGTGATGATATTCCGCGATCAGCAGTACAAAATCAAATTGCCTTAGCACTTAGGAAAGAGATTGAGGCCCTTGAGGCGAATGGCATTGCCATGATTCAAGTGGATGAACCGGCCTTAAGAGAGGGGCTCCCTCTTAAGCCAGAGAAGTGGCAGGATTATCTGGATAAAGCAGTATATGCTTTTAGACTCGCGACTGCAACGGTCGAAAATGAGACGCAGATTCATACACACATGTGCTACGCAGAATTCCAAGATATCTTAGAATCCATTTCACAACTTGATGCGGATGTCATTTCGATCGAAGCGGCTCGAAGCCATGGGGAGCTTGTCAATGTTTTTGAAGAGCAGGTCTACGATAAAGAGATCGGCTTAGGTGTATATGATATCCATAGTCCTCGAGTGCCTGGACAGGAAGAAATGGCAATGATTGTTGATCGTGCCCTTGAGGTATTGGCACCAGAGCAGTTTTGGATCAATCCAGATTGTGGATTAAAAACCCGTAAAGAAGCCGAAGTGATTCCGGCCCTTGAAGCCATGGTTGAAGCAGCAAAACAACTGCGTGAGAAATATAGTGTGAAACAATAGCTATAGCCGTGAGAACACTGCTCTATTTCAGCTTTAATGCATTTGAAAGATAGGCGACGCTGACAAATGAAA
Source organism: Pullulanibacillus camelliae (assembly GCF_014642655.1). Classification (GTDB taxonomy): domain Bacteria; phylum Bacillota; class Bacilli; order Bacillales; family Sporolactobacillaceae; genus Pullulanibacillus; species Pullulanibacillus camelliae. The sequence goes on along the minus strand of NZ_BMIR01000001.1, from coordinate 438,850 downwards.
AAGATAAAAAGAATAGAATTAATGGAGTGATATGACATGACTGACATCAAACTTGAGACGTTATTAGCACAAATTGGGAATCAAAGGGATCATGCAACAGGAGCAATTAGTCCGCCTATTCATCTTTCAACTGCTTACCGTCATGAGGGATTGGGGCGCTCAACAGGCTATGACTATACACGGACAGGAAATCCAACCCGCGATGCGTTAGAAGAAGCCATCGCGGCATTAGAATCTGGAAAGAAGGGATTTGCCTTTAGCTCAGGAATGGCTGCAGTCCAAGCGGTATTCTCACTTTTTTCTTCAGGAGATGAGGTTCTGACATCGAGTGATTTGTATGGTGGCACGTATCGCCTTTTAGAAATGGCTACCGCTCATGGCCACTTTAGTTTTCGCTCAACAGAATCTGATGAAATTGAAGCGTTCCGAGCAGCCCTTCGTCCAGCAACCAAGGCTATTTTTATAGAAACTCCTTCAAATCCTTTAATGAAAAAGATTGATATAGAGGCATTAGTACAGCTGACAAAAGAAAGAGAATTGCTGCTAATCGTGGATAATACTTTTTATACCCCAATCATTCAACAGCCGTTGACGTTAGGTGCAGACATTGTTCTGCACAGTGCGACCAAATATTTAGGTGGGCACAATGATGTGCTTGCGGGGCTACTTGTCACCAATCGAGAAGACATTGCAGAAAAGCTTGGTCTGTATCAAAATGCAGCAGGCGCGGTTTTAGCCCCTTTTGACTGTTGGCTCTTGATGAGAGGTATGAAGACATTGGCTTTGAGAATGCGTCAGCATGAAAGCAATGCTCAAGCACTCACCGCCTTTTTGTCAGCGCATGAGGCAGTGTCTGAAGTGCTTTATCCTGGACGAGGGGGCATGATTTCATTTCGGGTAAAGGATGAAAAGCAAGTTGCACCACTACTTGAAAATCTTCATGTCGTGACCTTTGCTGAAAGCCTTGGTGGCGTTGAAAGCTTTATTACCTATCCGGCTACACAAACCCATGCAGAAATTCCCGAGGAGATTCGCATCCAAAAGGGTGTGTGCAATCGATTATTGCGTCTATCCGTTGGCATTGAAAATAGCGAGGACTTGATCCGAGATCTTGATCGCGCTTTAAAGCTAACGTTAGAAAAGCAAGAGGTACAGCACTAATAATAGTGATTTAAAGGAAGGGAGGGGAGAAGTTGGGATTACTAGAGGAGTTAAATAGAAGAGTTCTTGTTGCTGATGGGGCGATGGGAACCTTACTCTATCACATTGGTATTGACCGCTGTTTTGAGGAGTTAAACCGGTCCCAGCCTGAACAGGTTTTAGGTGTGCATCAAGCTTATATTGAAGCTGGAGCCGAGGTTATACAAACGAATACCTATGCTGCCAATGTGCATAAGTTGGCCCGTTATAATTTACAAGATGAGCTTGTCAGCATCAATCGCGCTGGTGTTGAGCTTGCCAGGCAAGCAGCGAAGGATCAGGCCTATGTATTAGGTACTATAGGTGGTGTTTATGGTGTCAATAAGGATGTGGTCACCCTTGAGGAGATCACCTTGGGTGTGGAAAAACAGCTCGGTGCCCTTTTGGAGTCTGGGATAGACGGGGTGTTATTAGAAACGTATTATAACCTTGAGGAATTAAAGGAGACACTTGCCTTAGTGCGACGCACGACTGCTTTGCCAATCATCGCACAAGTTTCTTTGCATGATATCGGCTTTCTGCAAGATGGGACTCCACTCGTTGAAGCGTTTAGTCAATTGCAGGAGCTTGGTGCAGATGTTGTGGGGTTGAATTGTCATTTTGGTCCCTTTCATATGATTCAATCCTTAAAAAATGTTCCTTTACCAGAACGAGCTTTTTTATCTGCTTATCCAAATGCAGGGTTGCCGGAATATAATGACGGGCGTTTCATTTATCAATCTGAGCCTTCGTATTTTGAGAAGAGTGCTCACGAATTGAGAAGTGAGGGTGTAAGATTAATTGGAGGCTGTTGCGGAACAACACCTGCACATATTCAGGCCATGGTACAGGGATTAAAAGGAGAGGTCCCTGTTACCGATAAAAGAGTCACACGTTCTGCCCACGTGGAAGCTCTTCACATCGTTGAAAGGTCAGACTTTCATGAACAGCCTTTTCACCAATTGGCAAAGGAAAAGCCTTCGATTATTGTGGAGCTTGATCCTCCAAGGCATTTGGATACCGGCCGCTTTTTTGAAGGTGTTCAGGCTCTAGAAGCTGCTGGAATTGATGCGTTAACAATGGCGGATAATTCGTTAGCTAGCCCGCGCATCGCGAATATGTCATTAGCCAGCATTATCAAGGATCGCTATAATGTCCGCCCGCTTGTTCATGTGGCTTGCCGTGATCGCAACCTCATCGGACTACAATCACATCTATTGGGACTATCAGCCTTAGGCATTCATCAGCTCTTAGCCATTACGGGTGATCCAACAAAAATAGGGGATTTTCCAGGTGCGACATCAGTGTATGACTACTCCTCCTTTGATCTTATAAGCCTGTGTAAGCAGTTTAATCAAGGGAGATCAGCGACAGGGGCATCCCTAGGCATGCGGACGAATTTTTCAGTGGGTGCTGCATTTAATCCTAATGTTCACCACTTAGAGAAGGCAGTGCGACGAATGGAGAAGAAGATTGCTGCTGGAGCAGACTACTTCATGACTCAGCCGGTTTTTGATCAATCTCAGATCGAGAGGATCTACAAGGCAACAAAACATCTTAAAACCCCTATCTATATTGGCATTATGCCATTGGTAAGTGCGCAAAATGCTGAATTTCTTCATCATGAAGTGCCTGGTATTCGTTTAACTGAGCCGATTTTAGATCGTATGGGGCAATATGCAAAGGATAAAAAAGCAGCGTGTAAAGAAGGCTTAGCCATTGCCAAGTCCCTACTAGATACAGCACTCAATTATTTCAGTGGTGTTTATATCATGACGCCCTTCATGCGTTATGACTTATCTGTCGAGCTGGTAGACTATGTTCATCAAGTAATGGGAGCCGATTTAAGGTCGCGATCTTAACGTTTGCACATTTGGTAATAGATGAAAACGGGCGTGGGGAGCTTCTCAAAAGTCTAGGAACATCTATATGCCTCTTTGCACTCAGGATTGTCGATTTCCCACTTCCTGCAGGCAGAATTCGCGTTGTGCACCTGTGACTCAGTGGCGATGAGCCATACACTGTGCTTGAAAATGGTCTCGAATCTAAGCACTTTTTCTACTTCAATCCATTTGATTTGTGAAGGTGTATTGGCGGGAGTTTCCCAATCGCGCTCTGAAGGTAACAAAAGAAAGGGACGGGGGAACAAAAGCCAAGACCATTTTAACAAAGGGTTGCTGCCAGAAGCGGCTATGCGTATTTAACCTCTAAACTCAATAGACCGGCCGCTTTTGAACTGCACCCCAATTGTTAGAGACCTAATAATTGGAGGTACAGTTTTCTTCATGTCGAATAAGCTGTTGAGAAATGTCTTTTTAAGAAATAGGAAGGACATACGTTTTTTCGTATTAAAACGAGTGATTATGCCGAAAAGCGTCTGATTATCGCCTGAAGGCTTTGTATGCCTTTATTTTAGAGGGATAAAATAACAAAAGTTGACGCTAATTTCCTAGGAAATAAATAAACTTTAAAATAGATAGAGAGAATTTGTCGCGAATTGTCCAAGAAATGTGTCAAATATGATTTTGATTATGATATGATGTGGTTAGATTTGAAAAGAAAGGGTGCAAAGGATGTCAAGCATTAAGGAACAAGATCTAAAAGTATATGAGGCTATTACTGATGAACTCAATAGACAACGAGATAAGATTGAGTTAATAGCTTCTGAGAACTTTGTGAGTGAAGCTGTTCTTGAAGCAGCTGGATCAGTATTAACGAATAAATATGCTGAGGGCTATCCAGGCCGCCGCTATTATGGTGGGTGTGAACATGTTGATGTCGTAGAAGCGTTAGCTATTGAGCGCGCAAAAGAGCTTTTCGGCGCAGAGCATGCAAACGTACAACCACATTCTGGTGCTCAGGCCAACATGGGTGTATATTTTTCAATTCTTGAACCTGGCGATACTGTTTTAGGCATGAACCTTTCTCATGGTGGTCACTTGACTCATGGTAGCCCTGTTAACTTCAGTGGGAAGCTTTATAATTTTGTCGAATATGGCGTAGATAAAGAGACGCATCGTATTGATTATGAAGATGTGTTAGCGAAGGCCAAAGAGCATCAACCTAAATTGCTTGTGGCTGGAGCCAGCGCCTATCCAAGAGAAATTGACTTTAAAAAGTTTCGTGAGATTGCTGATGCAGTCGGTGCTTATTTAATGGTGGATATGGCACATATTGCTGGTCTCGTTGCGACAGGGCATCATCCTAATCCTGTTCCTTATGCTCACTTTGTCACGACGACCACGCATAAAACATTGCGTGGACCAAGAGGTGGAATGATTCTTTGTAAAGAGGAATTTGCTAAAAAGATTGATAAGACGATTTTCCCTGGCATTCAAGGTGGACCGCTTATGCATATTATTGCTGCCAAGGCAGTTGCTTTAGGTGAGGCATTGCAGCCTTCTTTTAAAGCTTATTCAGAACAAATCATTGCCAATGCCAGAGCCTTTGCTTCTGCTCTTCAAGAAGCTGGTCTACGGCTGGTCTCTGGTGGAACGGATAATCATCTTGTTTTACTTGATGTTCGTAATCTATCTCTAACAGGCAAAGTGGCTGAACATGCACTTGATAATGTCGGAATTACAACAAATAAGAATACGATTCCTTATGATCCTGAAAAGCCGTTTGTTACAAGCGGGGTACGAATGGGAACAGCCGCTGTTACAACCCGTGGATTTGGTGAAGAAGAGATGAAGGAATTAGCAGGAATCATTGCTTCTGTATTAAAAAATGTTGATGATGCGGCGGTAGCTGAAGAGGCTAGAGAACGCGTGAGTAAGCTTACTCAGGCCTTTCCACTTTATCCAAATAACAATTAAAGCTTATACTGAATGCTTTCAAGAGGGTGTCCCAAAAGCCAAATGGCTCTTGGGACACCCTCTCTTTATTAAACTACATAAGTGCTGGTGTAAAAAGGGGGCCGTTCGCTTATCTCGAGCTCATCACTATTAATTAACGGTGTTCAGGCTTTGGCTTCCGCTATCCTGAGGGTGCATATGGTACAACTTTAGTGTGTGCGCGCGTGAGCACAAACATCAGGCTGTGCTTAGTGAAGCGGTGAAGTATAAGGCAAGTTTTCTAATGAAACAAGATTATATTAGAATTTATAGCGAAAATGTTGCAATTTGCAAATAAAGTTGAATTCATGTCTTTTTTTATGTAAAATTTGTCGAAGAGGTTTAAGAAGGGGAGGATAACATGGGAGCAGTCAAAGTATTGGACCACCCGTTAATTCAACACAAGCTAACGTACATAAGAGATCATCAAACAGGAACAAAAGCGTTTCGTGAATTGGTGGATGAAGTGGCGACGTTAATGGCTTTTGAGATTACACGTGACCTTCCTTTAGAAGAGATTACGGTACAAACTCCGGTTGCTGAGGCAAAGACCTATCAGATTTCAGGGAAGAAGCTTGGGATCGTCCCCATTCTTCGCGCGGGTCTTGGTATGGTGGATGGCATACTTAAGCTTATTCCAGCCGCTAAAGTGGGACACATCGGGCTTTATCGTGATCCGAATACATTAGAGCCGGTAGAATATTATTCCAAAATGCCTTCTGACATAAATGAACGGGAGCTAATTGTTGTCGATCCAATGCTGGCGACAGGGGGGTCAGCATCTGCGGCTTTGTCTATGATCAAAGACAAAGGAGCAGTGAACATCAAGTTGATGTGTTTAATTGCCGCTCCGGAAGGCGTCAAACGCATTCAGGAGGATCACCCTGACATCGACATTTATTTAGCTGCTTTGGACCAGAAACTGAGCGATAAAGGCTACATTATTCCTGGTTTGGGTGATGCAGGTGATCGTTTGTTTGGCACTAAATAAGTGCAATAGTCTGAAAAGAGGGGAGAGCATCATCGGTCCTCTTTTCAGATGTTTTTAGAATTAAATAACAGATATACAAAAAAATACAATGCCCTGTGTTATTAAATTAACATGTTGGGAAAAACATTAATAAAAAATTTTTTAGACGTTCAATAAAACGTCATAATTTCAGTCCCCACTTATATCAAAATTTAAGTAGAATGAAAGAGAAACCACATATAACTTTTTATCTATTGATCATCCATAATATTTGTCGTTGACAAGCTAAGTGTCGCTTGATACGATGTCAGAGAAAAAGGGTTTTCATAAATGTGCACACTGAACGATATTACTGAAAAGCCTGAATTTTATCCACAATTCAACCTAGTGTCTTTTTTGGTAGATTCCTCTTAATTATTTGCTTTTGCGTTTCACTTTTTTGGTCATAATGAATGGTATTACATCCCGATTTCGCTTAGGGATTTTTTATGAAAGGGTGTTCATGTGAAAAAGAACACAGATAATCCTTGGCAAATGGTGGGTATTGTCGGTACCTTGGGTCTGGAAATACTTGTATGTATTGTCGGTGGAGTATTTTTAGGACGTTATTTGGATGATCAATTTCATACACAACCGATTTGGTTAGCAATTGGGATCTTAGGTGGCTTATTAATCGGTCTAATCGGTGCGCTGTTCACATTGAAAACTTTTATAAAGGAATGACCTTGATGGAAAATGAATGGGCGGACTTGAAATGGATGCGCCGCTTAATCATCATCCTTTCAAGCGGTTTTTTAACCATCCTTATACTTCTCTGGTTACTTACTCCAGCTAAATCCTTTATCGCCGGATTGCTATTAGGTGGGCTTATCAGCTTCTATAACCTATTATACTTAGCGCGACGCATTAGGATGGCCGGTCTAGTGGCGATAACTGGTAGGCCGGGTTTACGGGGTACAGGGATGTTTAACCGCATATTGATGGTTGCTTTTGCGGTTATACTTGCTGTTCGTTTCCCGGAAGCGATCGATTATCGATCACTGATATTAGGTTTGCTTTTAAATTTTGTCCTCTTAATCATTGTTGCTGTGTTATTTGCGAGAAAAGAGGCAGCTATGAAGGAAGGGAGGGATGGCCTTGGAAATAACTCCAAAGATTAAGTTTTTAGGTTTGACATTTGATCTTACAGTAATGATCGGAACCCTTGTCACTGCAATTCTCGTTCTCCTTATCGTCTTATTAGCAAGCCGTGGTCGGAATATGCGACCAAAAGGAGCGCAAAACTTTTTTGAGATGGTAATCGAGTTCATACAAGGTATCACGAATATGATGCTTGATTCCAAGAGAGCGGTGAAGTATCTCGGGTTTGCTGTCACAATTTTTCTCTTCGTCTTTATCGCCAACGAACTCGGTGTAATTGTCATGATTACATCTAATGTCACAGGTCCAATTCCTTCTCTTGGTTTAACGAAGGAGGCCTTGGATTCAGCCGAGGGCGCTGTCAGTTGGTTTAAGTCACCAACTTCAGACATCAACGTTACTGTAGCGATGGCCTTTGCTATTTTCATTTACTCACATTTCATGGGTATTAAGAAAAGTGCCAAAGGATATCTCGGACACTATGTTCAGCCATATGCCTGGATGCTGCCTTTACATCTCATCGACGAATTGGCAAAACCAGTCACGCACGCTGCCCGGCTATGGGCTAACATTTTTGCCGGTGAAGTTCTTATTATCATCTTAGCCGAGGGGACAAAGTATCTCACATTTATACCTCTCATGGCATGGATTGGATTTTCACTCTTCGTTGGTGCGATCCAAGCTTACATTTTTACAGTTTTAGCGATGGTCTACATTTCTCAGAAAATCGCAGATGAACACTAATTATCAAATGAGTTATTTAACTTTAAGGAGGATTTTTTAATATGGATTTGAATGTACTTGCAGGTGCGATTATGATCGCTTTCGGCGCGTTAGCCGCTGGTATTGGTAACGGAATTTTATTTAGCCGCTATTTGGAAGGTATCGCACGTCAACCAGAAGCACGAGGTACGCTCTTTGGACAAGGTATGATTACTCTCGGTCTTGTTGAGGCCCTTCCAATTATCTCAATTGCCTTCGGTCTCTTGGTTCTATTTGACATTATTGGTTAATATATGGCGGGAGACGCTCCCGCCTTTGTTTCGAGATTCTGTCTTAATTTAGTGTATGCGAAGCTCCTGCTGTTTTTTCATAAGACATTTAGGGGTATCTACACTTTTCTACGATTGAAGGGAGTGACTGAAGAGTGCTTGAATTCCATATAGGTGACATTATATTTCAAATTGTTGTTGTTCTTATATTAATGTTGATTGTCTCCAGATTTGCTGTTAAGCCAGTTGTGGGGATGATGCGTGATAGACAAGAACGGATTGACGCACAGATTAAGGCAGCAGAGGACAGCCAAAAAGAAGCTGAGGCAATCCTTGCAAAACAACAAGAAGAATTGAAAAAAGTGCGTGAGCAAGCGCAACAAATGATGGAAACAGAACGTAAACGAGCGGAATCGGAAGGACAAACGATTCTCAATCAAGCCAAGGCGCGCGCTGATCGTATCGTCGAAGAAGCAAAAGAAGAAATTAATAATGAAAAAGAAAAGGCAGTCGCTTCATTGCGAGATGAAGTGGCTCAGCTTTCTATGCTGTTAGCCTCTAAAGTATTAGAACGCGAAGTTAGTGAAGAAGACCATAAACAAGAAATCGATGCGTTTGTTAAACAGATAGGTGACCGTCTATGAGTGAAATCGTAGCAAAACGTTATGCAGGTGCCTTGTTCGAAGTTGCCAAAGAACGTGGCACTATTGATGCTGTTGAGAAACAATTGGCTCTTGTTAATCAGGTCGTCACTGATAATGAGGATCTCAGAAAAATGCTTTATATCCCGCGAATTAGTCGTGAGAACAAAAAGCAAGTGATGGAAGAGATTTTTAAAGATGAAGTCAACAATGAAGTGCTCAATTTGTTAAAGGTGCTTATTGATCAGCGCAGAGAATCTATTTTAAATGATTTACAAACAGCATATGTTGACATTGCGAATGAATATAGGGGCATTGTCGATGTTTTTGTCACATCAGCAAGCCCATTGGATACAGAAGAAGAAAATAAATTAATTCAAACCTTTGGAAAGCTTTACGATAAGAAGCTACGCCTTCAAGTGAACATTGATCCAGAGGTGATTGGCGGCGTATTAGTACGGATTGGCAATCGACTCTATGATGGAACATTGTCAGGTAAACTCAAGCGGTTCCGTCAAGAATTGAAAACAGGCAGATAGGGGTGATATTGACGTGAGTATTAAAGCTGAAGAAATTAGTGCGCTGATTAAACAGCAAATCGAAAATTATGATGCCGCAGTGCAGGTGACTGATGTGGGAACTGTTACTGAAGTCGGTGATGGTATCGCCCGTGTCCATGGCCTTGACAGCACGATGGCAGGCGAATTGGTTGAATTCGCTAACGGTGTAATGGGTCTAGCCCAAAACCTTGAGGAAAATAACGTCGGTATCGTCATTCTTGGACCATATAATGATATCCATGAAGGTGACGAAGTTAAGCGAACAGGACGTATCATGGAGGTACCTGTTGGTGAAGACTTACTTGGTCGTGTCGTTAACCCATTAGGTCAACCGATCGACGGTAAGGGTCCGATCAATACGTCCAAAACGCGTCCGATCGAAAGCAAGGCACCTGGTGTCATGGCGCGGAAATCCGTTCATGAGCCATTACAGACAGGCATTAAAGCGATCGATGCGATGATTCCAATCGGCCGAGGTCAGCGTGAGTTAATCATTGGTGACCGGCAAACGGGTAAAACATCCATTGCGATCGATGCGATCATTAATCAGAAGGACCAAGATGTGCTTAGCATTTATGTCGCGATTGGTCAAAAGGAATCCACCGTTGCTGGTGTTGTGGAAACATTGCGTGCCAATGGTGTGTTGGATAAAACCATCGTTGTTTCTGCCGGGGCATCTGACCCTGCACCATTATCTTATCTTGCACCATATGCTGGCGTGTCAATGGGTGAAGAGTTCATGTATAACGGTAAGCATGTCTTGATCGTTTATGATGATTTGTCCAAACAGGCTGTTGCTTATCGTGAGCTTTCCTTATTACTCCGCCGTCCTCCAGGCCGTGAAGCTTTCCCAGGGGATGTTTTCTACCTCCATTCACGTTTATTAGAAAGAGCAGCTAAGCTCAGCGATGAATTAGGCGGCGGTTCAATGACTGCTCTACCTATTATTGAAACACAAGCTGGTGATATCTCAGCTTATATTCCAACCAACGTTATTTCAATTACAGATGGACAAATTTTCCTCGAATCAGATTTGTTCTTCTCAGGTGTGCGTCCTGCTGTTAACGCTGGTTTATCTGTTTCACGTGTCGGTGGTTCAGCGCAGATCAAGGCGATGAAAAAAGTCGGCGGTTCTTTGAAGCTTGATCTTGCTTCCTTCCGTGAACTTGAAGCCTTCTCGCAATTCGGCTCTGACCTTGACAGAGCAACCCAAGCTAAGCTTAGTCGTGGACAACGCATTGTTGAGGTTTTAAAACAAGACTTACATCATCCATACCCAGTTGAAAATCAAGTAGCGATTATTTATGCGTTAAATAACGGTTTCCTTGATGATGTGGCTTTGGAGGATATTCAGCGTTTTGAAAAAGACCTTTTAGCCTACCTAAAAGAGAACAATAAAGAGATCTTAGACACAATTCGTGACCAGAAAACACTTCCTGAAAGTGATGCATTTAACGCAGCGATCACGGCGTTTAAGAAAACTTTCGTTGCATCAAATTAATACAAGTGTCGGGGGAAATCCCCGACTTCTCCATTTGCTTATCAACTAGAGCGATGATTGCTTATAGTCGGCACATATGGAGAAAAAGTTTAATCAGTTGATCAGGGCGATGCTCACTTTTGAGCAGTTGATTGTTATCAAACCTTGCACGTCCTCTAAAAAGGTGGTGAAGAGTCTTGGCGTCTTTACGCGATATTAAAGGAAAGATTAATTCAACCAAAAAAACACGTAAAATTACAAAGGCTATGCAGATGGTGTCGGCAGCAAAATTGAACCGAGCACAGATGCAGGCAACGGCGTATCATTCGTATACGGATAAATTGCGAGAAGTGGTGGGCAATATTGCCAGTGCCAACAAAGGGAGTTTGCGTCATCCCATGCTGCAAACAAGACCCGTTAAGAAAACAGGCTACCTCATTCTCACAGCGGAACGTGGGTTGGCGGGTGCCTATAATAACAACGTGATCAAACGTGTGAATCAAATGATTAAGGAACGTCATAAGTCCAGTGATGAATATACGGTTATCGTTATCGGCCGGATGGGATTTAACCATTTCCGACATCGTGATGTTACGATTGCTGCTGAAAAGCTTGGGCTTCCTGATCAGCCTTCTTTTGATGATGTCAAAGAGATTGCAAAGCTGGCAGTCGGCATGTTTGAAGATCAAGAAATCGATGAACTCTTTATGATATACAATCACTTTAAGAGTGCGATTTCTCAAGAAGTTCGTGATGTTAAGCTTTTGCCACTTGCTGATGTTGAAACATCGAGTGAAACGGCAACTTATGAATATGAGCCGGATGCGGAGGAAGTACTTGAAACACTGCTTCCCCTCTATGCTGAGGGACTTATTTATGGGGCATTACTTGATGCTAAGGCTGCTGAACATGCAGCCCGTATGACAGCGATGCAAAGCTCGACGGATAATGCGACAGAGCTTATCGATAAATATACGTTACAGTACAACCGTGCGCGTCAAGCGGCGATTACGCAAGAAATTAGTGAAATTGTTGGCGGTGCAAGTGCACTTCAATAAACTTTTGAGATAGGTATGTTAGGAGGGAAAGGCATGAGCAAGGGATTTGTAACGCAGGTTATGGGACCGGTCGTGGATGTGAAATTTAACCACGGCGAGCTACCAGAACTTAATAATGCGCTTAAAATTAATTATAAAGCTGAAAGCTCAAGTGAAGTTGATATTAAATTAACTTTAGAAGTAGCGCTCCATCTTGGCAATGATACGGTTCGTGCGATTGCGATGGACTCTACTGATGGTATCATTCGTGGCATGGAGGTTGTGGATACTGGAGCACCTATTTCTGTACCTGTTGGTCAGGCGACACTTGGTCGTGTATTTAATGTATTAGGTGAACCAATCGATTTAAAAGAGGATGTACCTGCTGATACCCGCAGGGATTCCATTCACCGTGAAGCTCCTGCCTTCGATGAATTAACAACAACAACAGAGGTTCTTGAGACAGGAATTAAAGTTATCGATTTATTAGCTCCTTATGTTAAAGGGGGTAAAATCGGACTTTTCGGTGGTGCCGGTGTTGGTAAAACCGTCCTTATCCAAGAATTGATTAATAATATCGCTCAAGAGCACGGTGGGATTTCTGTATTTGCCGGCGTTGGGGAGCGTACACGTGAAGGAAACGACCTTTATTTTGAAATGAGTGATTCGGGCGTTATTTCCAAAACGGCCATGGTCTTTGGCCAAATGAATGAACCACCAGGTGCTCGTATGCGTGTAGCTCTTTCGGGGTTAACAATGGCGGAATATTTCCGTGATGAAGAAGGTCAAGACGTGCTTCTCTTTATCGATAATATCTTCCGTTTTACACAAGCGGGTTCTGAGGTTTCAGCATTGCTTGGACGCATGCCTTCTGCCGTCGGTTATCAGCCAACCTTGGCAACTGAGATGGGTAAGCTTCAAGAGCGGATTACCTCAACGAAAAAAGGTTCGGTTACATCGATTCAAGCAGTTTATGTGCCTGCCGATGACTACACTGATCCAGCGCCAGCAACGACTTTTGCACACTTGGATGCTACAACCAACCTTGAGCGTAGTTTATCTGAAATGGGTATTTACCCAGCTGTGGATCCACTTGCATCAACATCTCGCGCCTTGGCACCTGAAATTGTTGGTGAAGAGCACTATAGTGTGGCACGGCGTGTGCAAGAAACACTACAAAAATACAGAGAGCTTCAAGATATCATTGCTATTTTAGGTATGGATGAGCTTTCTGATGAAGATAAGCTTGTCGTAGCGCGAGCACGTCGCATTCAGTTCTTCTTATCTCAAAACTTCCACGTTGCTGAACAATTTACTGGACAACCAGGTTCTTATGTTCCAGTAAAAGAAACCATTCGTGGATTTAAAGAAATCCTTGAAGGCAAGTACGATGATCTTCCTGAAGATGCCTTCCGCCTTGTCGGACGTATTGAAGAAGTCATCGAAAACGCAAAGAAAATGGAGCAAAACTAAGGGATATCCCTTAGCTTTGCTAGCCGTGCGCCCAAGGAGGTTTTGCAGGTGAATACCATTAACACGAGTATTGTGACACCGAACGGCACTGTTTATGAGGGTGACGTTCATATGATTAGTGTGCATGCGACAGCCGGCGATATGGGAATACTGCCAAATCATATTCCAGTCGTAGCACCACTTAAAATCAGTGCGGTTAAGCTCAAGCATGAAGGCACTGAAGAATATGTAGCGGTGAGCGGTGGTTTTATTGAAGTTCGTAGAGGTAGCACCGTTACCATTATCACAGAAGCAGCTGAGAAAAAGGAAGACATTGATGTTGAGCGTGCTCAAAGAGCAAAAGAAGCCGCTCAAGAGAAACTTTCAGGGCTCAATGAAAAAACGGCTGCCTATGCTGAAGCTGAAAAAGAGCTGCAACGTGCTGAAAACCGTTTACAAGTCGCATCACTTTAAAAAAGTAGCACAAACCCTGGTTTGTGCTACTTTTTTGTGCTATTAGCATTTACAACTTCGCTGACGTTCCTCAAAGGATGATAGGATAAGTCGGGCTTTGACGATCGTCACCTGAGGCTTGACGACATCCTTAATGGATGATCTGAAAAATCACATCAGGGGTTCATCGAAGCAGTGGAGCCAAGTTTTCTAATATCAGCTTGGTTTGATCTGGAGAACGTTATGATGCGTGGTACATCATCATAATACAAGTTATCCGCTTTTAATGAGGAGAATTGTAAATGGCATTTTATATTTTTTTATTTAGAATAGCCTCAGTGTGACCTTGTTTGAACAATGTAATAAAAAGACAAGCAGTATTAATAAAACAAGAGGTTTATTGAAAGCTTCTTCGCGCTTTGTAACAAATTCTTCACAAGCACCTAATATAACTCCTCAGAATAGTGAATAGAATTGTTTTCAAGCTAATGTTTTTGTCATTTATGTGAAATATTGAAACACAATTGTAATATTAAACGGTTTTTTTCCTAAAAATGTCTTTCAAAATCGAATAAATTATTGTATTATGTTAAAATGTAAAGAGTTTATTTAAATGAAGTTTTTTTTCGCCATAATTAGGAAAACAAGACTTGAGCTTTATTTTCTAAGACGCTTGCTTTTTGCGTTTTAATGATTGATCAAAAGAAAACGACTGAAAGAGCTTGTGTTAAATCTATGCAGGACTTAAAGTCAAACAAGCGTTTTAAAAATGAAATGGCTGCTTACACAATAATGGCAAATGGTGTCGTTTTTTGGAGAGACCGCTGCCGTTCATTACAGGTGGGAAGCTGTGTTCATCGGAAGGGTACAATACGTATATTTCACTTTGAATTCAGGATTTCATGCAGTCTTTTCAGTAAACCAACACTTTAAGTAAGTGACATTGTGAGTTAAATCCGTGGGTTATTATGCAAAAACTGACGGATTTAGGGAAAGGACGTCCTATTTTGTTGAATTTTGGTGTTCAAGCGATGGTGTATTTAATTGTACATATTTGTGCTTTACTTTTGACATGGTGGGCAATTCAAAGCTTGAATCTCGAATTTTTGTTCAAAAATCCAAAAGGTGCAAGAGCTAAAACATTATTGATCCTATTGAGCATAGCGATCAGTTATCTTGTTGCTGACTTTTTCCTTGATTATTTGAACCAGTCATTATACTTACCACAGATCTATAAATAATGTATGAACTTGTCATTTTAACACAAAATTGATCAAAGAATTTCATGTATGATGCTTTTCTCCTTGGCAACACTGTAAATAAGGAGAGGAGCAATCATTATGAAGAGATCGTTAACCCCAAAAGTCTTGATTTTTGTTTTCTTATTTACTTTATTTATAGGTGCTGCTTATGCTCAGGCAAAGGTGTCCGGATATGCGCAAGAAATGAACAAACTTCCTGCTTTAATCAGTGCTTTACAAACTGAAAAGGTGACGGTTAAAGCTTGGTCTGTATATGCCCGTGAAAATTCTAAAACAGTCAGTAATCTTTCTTCATACTTTAAGGAAGTACGTACTTTGGAGAATCACAACGAGGATATACAGTGGACACCTATTGCTGGCAATAAAAATGAGCAGTTAAAAGCAACTGGAACTCGAATAAACAAAGATTATCAAGAGACAATCAGTTACTTCGCCTACCCACATAAAGATGGATACAGAACGTATCTAATATATGAAGTCAACGGAAAATCATGGAATGAAAAAAAATGGGGAGCGATTAAGGGTAAGATTAATGATCAATTAAGCGGTTTATTCCAGAGCAAAAATGGGAAAATCTTCACATGGGCATCTGGTGAAATCGATGGTACAATGGACGTTGGCATGAATCAAAAAGCAAAGCAGTTTTTAACAGATTTAAATGCAACTGAAATTGAGAAAGATAAAGATAAAACGTTTGTATCCCTTTCCGCATATAATAAGTACTGGAAGGACTTGATTCAAACGAACGGGAATAAAATGAATCTTCAAATTGGACTAAGAAAAACAGGTGGGAAGACAACTGTTACATTAGGCACACCCATTATCACTGCTGAATACTAATAAATTGAGGGTTGGGCTGTTGTCATGTTCCTCACTTTCCGGAATAAAACTGAATAACGAAATTGGACGCGGAGGGGAATACGTTGGAAAAAATCATTGTTCAAGGGGGCAAGCGTTTGAACGGTACCGTTAAAGTCGACGGAGCGAAAAACGCAGTGCTTCCTGTTATCGCTGCATCGATTTTAGCAACTAAAGGCATTAGCAAAATATATAACGTTCCTGCATTGGCAGATGTGTATACGATAAATGAGGTACTCAAATATTTAAATGCAGATGTTGAATTTAATGAGGATTGTGTGACGGTCAATGCAACTTCACAATTGACCACAGAAGCACCCTTTGAATACGTTCGTAAGATGAGGGCATCTGTTCTTGTCATGGGTGCATTGCTCGCTCGAGAAGGTCATGCACGTATCGCGATGCCTGGGGGCTGTGCTATCGGATCACGCCCAATTGATCAACACCTCAAAGGGTTTGAGGCGATGGGGGCTACGGTTCATACAGGTAATGGTTATATTGAGGCTGAAATAAAAGGCAAATTGAAAGGCGCGAATATCTATTTAGACTTTCCTAGCGTGGGTGCTACTGAAAATATTATTATGGCAGCTGTATTGGCTGATGGTGAAACACAGCTTGAAAATTGTGCTCAAGAGCCAGAGATCGTTTGCCTCGCCGAATATTTAAATGCAATGGGAGCAAAGATTAAAGGCGCGGGTACCAGTACAATTAAAATTGTTGGAGTTAAACAGCTCAAGGGTGCAGTCCATGAGATTATTCCTGACCGCATCGAAGCGGGAACATATATGATTGCTGCTGCGATTACAGGTGGAAATGTGCTTGTTGAGGACGCTATTGCTGAACACCTTCGGCCATTAATTGCAAAAATGACCGAGATGGGCATTCATATTGAAGAAGAGCTTGATGGCATCCGCGTTATTGGACCCGATATTATTCGCCCTACAGATATCAAGACCATGCCTCATCCAGGTTTTCCAACAGATTTGCAATCACAAATGATGGCTTTGCTGTTAAAAGCAAAAGGTACGGGTATGATTACTGAGACCGTTTTTGAAAATCGATTTATGCACGTTGAAGAATTTAGACGAATGAATGCGAATATTAAAATTGAAGGTCGCTCAGCTATTATCAATGGGCCTTCACAATTGCAAGGGGCAGAAGTGGCAGCAACGGATTTGCGGGCAGGTGCCGCATTAATCCTAGCTGGTCTAGTTGCTGATGGAACAACACGTGTCACAGAGCTCCAACATATTGACCGCGGATATGTTGATCTAACTGGTAAGTTACGCTCACTTGGTGCAAGTATTGAACGCATCGTTATTGAAGATGAGGTTGCAGAAAGCGTCACAACAGCGACATCGACAACGCCGAAATTAACAATGAAACCAAAATTCGCTTAAGAAGCCGTTATCTCGGCTTCTTTTTTTCTCAATAAAATTTCTGGTTATGAGGACGGTGCGCGATTCCGCTCCAGAGCGTTTCGCGCCTTGCGCTCCAATCCACTTGACCATGTAATGAAGTCTCATCCATATATGATGATGTCCTATACCCAGACAAGGAACGGGCACGCTTTTAAGCAGTTTTTCTTAAGTCCTTGATCTTTTAAATCAGAGGTACTGAATGAAGTTAAAGTTGCTTTTTCCTTAAAAAAATCTTTAAACAAATGTTTAATTTTAAGGAATACTTGGATGGCGTTTTCTAATACTATAAAAGGGTAGCCAATGAAGCGTAGGTTCATACATATTTTTACGACGTATTTTAAGCGTTGAGATGGTAATTTTAATTATATGCTTCTTATAAGCAAAACATGCCAAAAGACAGATCAGAACACTTCCTCTAGTTCTAAAAGCTTGTCCTTCTCCATAAGTTAATAAGGGTAAGTCCTTTTTAATGTTTGGAGGAATGGACATGAAACGACCATTAGTGATTGTACTAAGTATTTTCTTATTCATTGTACTCGTTATCCCCACCCTCATTGTTATGCCATTTTCCCATTCTTCAAAAACAGTGGTGGTCGCTGACCAGCAAAAAAAGGCGGAAGCTGCTGCTTCAGCTAAAAGTAAGGACCCAGCAGTAACGGTATCTGTATATAGAACCACAGAAAAAAAAGTGGAGGCTCCCTCCTTGAGGGATTATTTAGTGGGTGTTGTCGCTAGTGAAATGCCTGCAGAGTTTAACGAAGAGGCTTTGAAGGCCCAAGCGCTATCAGCGAGAACATTTATTGTCAAACGATTAGTCAACAAACAGAAGGCTACGGATCAAGCCGTGGTTACAGATACGCCTGATTACCAAGTGTTTAAAGACAAATCTGAGTTAAAAAAGATTTGGGGAAAGGACTATAATTGGAAGTTAAAGAAAATCGAAGAGGCCGTTGATGGAACCGCAGGGCAGATTATTACATACAATGGAACTCCAATTACAGCTTCGTTTTTTTCAACGAGTAATGGGTATACGGAAAATGCTGAGGACTACTGGGAGAATACCATTCCATATCTTAAAAGTGTTAAAAGTCCATGGGATGTGGATTCTCCAAAGTATAAGGATACAATTAAGTTGCCTGTGGCGACAGTGGAGAAGAAGCTTCAGATTAAATTACCGACAACCAATGGCGATGTTGGTTCCAATATCAAGCGGACGCCAGGGCACAGAATTGCTTCAATTAAGATAGGCAATAAAACTTGGACGGGTCGAGAAATAAGAGAAAAGCTTAATCTTCGTTCATCAGACTTTACAATGGTTCGTAATGGGCAAACACTTTCCATTACAACAAAGGGATACGGTCATGGCGTTGGCATGAGCCAATACGGGGCCAACGGAATGGCTAACGCTGGGAAAAATTATCAGGATATTGTGAAATACTACTATAAAGGTGTTAAAATCACCAATGCAGATGACATGCTCAACAAAATGCTCGTAAAGAAATAGGTGATGAAAAAGGTTCACGGGTCATGCGTGGACCTTTTAATATTTTAAGGAGGAGAGTCAATTAACTTTAAAAACTTTAAAAAGCACATTGGAGATGATCTTTATGTATAAAAGTTGAGCATTTGTCGAAAAATAATAAACATTTTTTTTGAATAAAGGTATATAACCTTGGAAATCTGATCAGAATGGTTTCTGAGGTGATAACACATGAAAGATCAAAAAAACACTCCGCAAGAAGAATCTCAAAATAACAAATTGCGGAAAATCACGAAAAAGCGTTGGTTTTATCCGGCTCTCTATCTCGTCGTCGTCGCGTTGATTGTGTCAGCTGTCCTTTGGACTCAAAGAGATGGCGGAACACCGAGTGCTGATAAACATAAAGAGAATGACAATCAATTTGCACTCAATCAAAACAAAGATGATTCAGTTCCTGTTAATGGTATGAAGGAAGTCTTTAAATGGCCTGTAGCAGACAAGAATGCAACGGAAGTGGTCATGCCTTTCTATGATGTTAATGCCAGCCCAGAGGAACAACAAAAAGCCCTAGTAACGTACAATAATACAACAACCCAAAACACAGGCATTTGTATTGCCGCTAAAGATGGTAAGACTTTTGATGTACAAGCATCCATGAGTGGGAAAGTTGTTAAGGCTGAAAAAGATCCTGTTCTAGGAAATGTCGTTGTTCTTCAACATGACAATGGTGTAGAAACCATGTATGAAAGTCTGGATGAAATGAAGGTAGAAAAAGGGGAACAAGTTTCTCAAGGTCAGGTCCTCGGAACAGCTGGAAAAGATCTTTATAATAAAGAAGCAGGCATTCATGTCCACTTTGAAATCCGTAAAAATGATAAGCCTGTCAATCCGGTTTCCTATTTTCAAAAGGGACTTGCTAGTCTTGATAAAGTAAAAAGCAATACGTCGTCAGCAGAAGTCACAAATGGACAGCCTTCCGCTAATGATCAAGGGACTGAACAACAACAGGATAATAAAGACAACAAAGATAACAGCATGAATAATGACAAGAGCAACAGTAATAGTAAAACATCCACAGATCAATCTGGGGACAATGCAACGCAAGACGAGAATTCAGACGCCAATAGTTAGACTGGAGTCATTTTTTGAAAACCATGAACCATCGATAGGTCAGATCGGTGGTTTTTTGGTATTCATTAAAGAATACCAAACGACAGCAGGTTTTCGATCAACTGTCGAATAAGAACCTAGAGTAGGATTTTTTAGGGAAGTGTCATTTTGGCTGACTCCAGTCATACCATGACGCTGGTGTTATTTCAGTTCTTCATCGTATTAATTCTACAAAGCACAAAAGAATTCCTGCAAAAATTAAAAAATTTTTTAAAAAAATAAAAAACACTGTAATTCATCATTACAGTGCCTTCTATCCAGTTATCTGCTAACAAAAAAGGTGGGTAATAGAAGAATACCCCATTTGTTTTTTTGTTAAACCTCATTGCGATAATTTTTCTCGATCAACAGTCATAGGTGGCTTCTCCATCCAACTATTTTTAATCATGATCTTAGCACCATCCGAAGCGTATTGAGCCAGTTCAGCCGTTAAACGGACATAGTTAAGGCTGAGATCCCTCCGATGGCAAAGAGACAAGGAGATGCCGTAATCCGCAATGCATGATTGCATAAGTATGCCAACCTGGGTCATTATAAGTCGGTCCGAATAAGTATATCCAGTTGATGTGGTGGCTCCGAAATCCCAAGATCGAGGTGCGCTCAGTTCACTTTCTTTCAAAAAGCCTGAAAATACTTCTATATGTTTCTCAGAGATGCTTTTCCCTTTTAATAAAAATTTAGCCACCTCTTTGCTTTCGGCAACCTGACTAAAACCAGTAAGAAGAATATCAATGTTATTATGTGAGAGTAAGTTTACGAAAAGATTGGCGACTTCTGCATCGGATAAAGGGCGCCGTTCCCCCCACCAGCCTGCTAAAAAATGACTATCATTAATCCATTCGTTCTTCTTAGGATAGGGGGTATTTGGACAGCGAATTTCAATACCGCTTTCAAGAAGAAGGTCAGTGGCCTGATTAAACAGTTGAGCGGTTGTATTAACAGCTTTGCTGCAATATGTTCTGATATCTTGGCGGCTTGAGCCACTGAGAAAGGCGCTGTAGGTAGCAAGTCCTGTTTTCGTCATATTTTTCAAATAACATAGGTAAAATTCATCGCTAAACAGCTGCGGAGCATCTAGATTACATTCTGAATCATTATAGCCAAAAGGAATGGGAATGTGCTCCTTTTGAAATAGACTTGTGATCACATCTAAATGGTCTTGAGACAATGTTAAAGCATGCTTTAAGAGGGCTTTAATTTTAGGATTTGAACAGGTTTTATGAAAGTGTTTAATAAAAACCATTGCCATACTATCAGTCAAATAATTTGTCCAAAGTCCGTTGACTTCCGCAGCCGTCAAATGCACATTTGAATGATCTGTCAACACTAACACCTCATTAAAAAATCTTTCTATCAACTAGGATGTTTTTATTGAAGAAAAACATGCATTGTTTAATAAAAAATTGTTGATTTAAATGAAGAAACCTATAATGTTGCATACATTTTAGTATATAATGGAAGAAGATAAAAAGGGAAAATGGCAGTGGATTGGTTTATGTTTTATTATCGCAACATTCCTAATAGTACGGCCTTGTTTATAATGGTTTACTTCTTTTCCTGTCATGACGGACTCTTGGGAATCGAAATAGGAAGACAGCGACTATAAAGCATGAAACCATTTGATTGCCAATCGTGATGCGCAATTTGGGGGAGAGCAACGCGTCAACATAAAATCCACATGTGGCATTCAGAAGGAGGTTATTGATGAAATTAGATGAAACAGATCGCAAAATTTTGCAGTGCTTAACAGAGGATGGCCGTGTGTCATATGCGGATATTGGTAAAAGATTAAATTTATCACGGGTGTCAATCCGTGAGCGTGTTAATCAAATGATGAACAAAGGAATTATTGAAAAGTTTAGCGTCGTCATCAATTCAGAGGCAATAGGCAAGCATGTCTCTGCATTCTTTGAGGTCGATTGCGAACCAAGCGCTTTGGTTGAAGTCGCAGAAGCTTTAGCCAATCATCCTAACGTTGCAAGCTGCTATCAAATGACAGGGCCAAGCACTCTTCACATGCATGTATTGGTAGAGGACTTTATAGCACTTGAAAAGTTTATAAATGAAGAAATTTATAAACTGGAAGGCATTACACGTGTAGAAAGTCATATTTTATTAAGACGTTTTAAAAGCAGGAATGGACTTAAATTATAGTTATGTCAATTGAAGAAAAATGATTCTGAACGGCCTGATGGACAACACATTAGGCTGTTTTTTTAATTCTAAAGTTTTTGGTCACGAGGACGGTGCACGTTTCCGCTTCAAAGCTTTCGCTTTCCACATGCCCACACGATGTGGGGAGGTCGGCGTTCGACGCACCATCGAGGTCCCCGAAAAGTGTTCTTTACTTTTTTGGGGGGGCTTGAGGTGCTAGCTTCGGTGTTATCACATGGATGTGACGTTTTTAGCCGATCGTCCTTAGTGGCCTCAGCTCATTTTGAAATGGATGATTGGGTTCCCAAAGTATTTATGAATAAAAATCCTCTGCTCCTGCGTCTATTCGTACCGCTCTGAAATATATTTACTAAATATATTTAATAATACACTAAATATATAATATTATATTTTTTTAGAAAATTTATTGACTTCAATAATTAATAGTCTTATAATTCATAATTATAATTTACGAATGTAATAAAAAAACAGAAAATGATTTACAAAGTAATCGCCCGAAGTGTGGAAATGCTTACATTGGTAATCTGAACGTAAGTAAGGGGAAACTAAGGGAGGTGAGGGTATTGGTAACAATGATCATTAAACGTTTAATTCAGCTGATCTTTTTACTTATTGGTATCACATTTATTGTTTTCATGGCCATGCATATTGCTCCAGGTGATCCAGCATCGATTATTGGCGGGCCAACAGCTACTCAATCAGATATTCTTGCGATTCATCACAGGTTAGGATTAGATAAACCCATTATTATACAATATCTCGATTATTTAAATGGGATCCTTCATGGAGACTTAGGATTTTCATTTCAAACCAATCGCTCTGTTGCTCAAGAGATTTGGACGCGTCTTCCCAATACTATTGATTTAGCAATAGCCAGTATGATTGTAGCTATTATTATTGGTGTACCGGCAGGCATTATATCTGCTTTAAAGCAGAATTCATGGCTGGATTTTTCGAGTACAACGCTCTCTCTGGCAGGTATTTCTATTCCAAACTTTTGGTTAGGAGCCCTCTTGATATTAGTCTTTGCTGTTAACCTGCAATGGTTACCAGTTGGAGGCTTAGATACACCTTTTTGGACATTCAAGGGGTTCAAGGAAATTCTGCTCCCTGCCATTACACTAGGAACAGGCTCTGCAGCAATGATTGCGAGGATGAGCCGGTCTTCGATGCTAGAAATTATACGTGCAGATTTTGTTAGAACCGCAAGAGCAAAAGGGGTTAAGGAACACATGGTCATTTGGGTGCATTGTCTAAGAAATGCACTGATTCCGGTAGTCACAGTCATTGGATTGAATTTTGGCGGTCTACTAGGTGGAACGATCATAACAGAGCAGGTGTTTGCTATTAATGGTGTAGGCAGATTAATGGTTGAATCTATTGCCTCACGCGATTTTCCAATGGTGCAAGGAGGCGTTCTATTAATCGCATTTATTTTCGTCATAGTGAATCTGGTCGTAGATATTGTTTATGCACTGATTGATCCACGCATTAGTTACCAGTAAATGGAGAGGAGGGGGATGGATGCAGCCACAAACAACTGAAACCAGTGTGTCTGTTAAAGTATCAAAAAATGAGGCCCTTACAAGGCGCTTGAAACAATTTTTCAAATATAAACTGGCTGTGATTGGATTAATTGTGATTTTGGTTCAAATTTTTCTAGCAATTTTTGCAAACTCTGTTACATCCTATAGCCCAACTGTTCAGGATTTGACACATGTGAATCTCAAGCCAGGATCTCCGGGACATTGGTTAGGGACGGATAACTATGGAAGAGATATGTGGAGTCGATTGGTCTTTGGTGCACGCCTCTCATTGATGGTTGGTTTTAGTTCAGTCATCATTGGAACAGTTATCGGAACGCTTCTTGGCTTGCTCGCTGGATTCTATAAATTTCTTGATACTATCATTATGCGCATTTCCGATCTGATGTTTGCTTTTCCAGGGATTTTGTTAGCCATGCTGATCATTGCCATATTAGGTACAAGTTTGCTTAATGTTGTTATTGCTATAAGTATTTGGTCCATCCCCTCTTGTGCCCGCATTGTACGAGGAAGTGTGCTGTCACTAAAAAAGCAAGAGTATATTACGGCTATGAGAGCGTTAGGTGCGAGTCATTTTCGTATCATTTTTCAACACATTTTGCCTAATGGGACTGCGCCGATCATTGTTTTTGCAACCATGCACATGGGAACGGCAATTCTTTCAACATCTGCACTCAGTTTTCTTGGCTTAGGTGCAGAGCCCTCAACGCCAGAATGGGGCGCTATGATATCTGCCGGTCAACAATATATGTGGCAGGCCCCTCATCTCGTCATTATTCCTGGTATTGCAATTATGTTAGTTGTCTTTGCTTTTAATGTTGTTGGTGATGCATTACGTGACATGCTTGATCCAAATATGAAATCAAGATAACAGGGGGTTAATAAGCGTGAGAAGGAAGTCAATGGTTTTTTTCATGGGAATCGTCTTGATTTTAGGAATGGTGCTTTCTGCCTGCAGTAGTTCTTCCTCTGAGAAGAGTAGTGGAACATCAGAGGGAAGCGCATCGGGTGCTCCACAGGAATTAACTTATGCAATGACATCCAAGATCGTTGGTTTATCACCAATTATGACTAATGACTCCGTATCCACTGCTGCTATTAATCAAATTTACGAAACATTATTCACGAAGGACCCAAAGACATTGGAAATTAAGCCTCTTTTAGCAGCGTCTTATGACACGCCAGATGATAAGACATGGGTCATTCATTTAAAGAAAAATATAAAGTTTACTGATGGGACCCCGTTCGATGCTGAAGC
The DNA here is from genome assembly GCF_014642655.1 of Pullulanibacillus camelliae. Classification (GTDB taxonomy): domain Bacteria; phylum Bacillota; class Bacilli; order Bacillales; family Sporolactobacillaceae; genus Pullulanibacillus; species Pullulanibacillus camelliae. The sequence continues at coordinate 413,942 of NZ_BMIR01000001.1, read as the reverse complement.
TGTTAAATATACATTTGATAAACTCAGAGATCCAAAGACAGGTGCTCCACGAGCTTCTCTCCTTGCCCCTGTTGCTTCTGTTACCGTGAAGGATAAATATACGGTAGTGATCAAAACAAAAGAACCTTACGGGGCGATGCTTGCGGCTCTTGCTCATGAAAATGCAGCCATTGTCAGCCCTACAGCAGATAAAAAACAGGATCTCATGAAAAAGCCTGTCGGGACAGGACCTTTTATGCTAAAAGAATGGGTAGCTGGAGATCATCTGACACTTGTTAGAAATCCAAGTTATTGGCAAGGAAAAGCTAAATTAAAACAAGTCACATTTAAGGTTGTGCCAGATGTTAATACTGCAATATCCATGCTTCAAACAGGCCAAGTTGATTTTATTGATGGCATCCCTTCTTCGCAATGGGATAGGGTGAATAGGCTTAAGGGCATTAAAACCATGAAAAAGGCAGGCACAGCGGTGGCTTACCTTGGTTTTAATGTACGCCGTGAGCCAATGAAAAACCTTGCCTTTCGACAAGCTGTTGCTTATGCGATTGACCGTAAAGCTTATGTGAAGCAGCTTGAGGGGCTTGGTATTCAATCAAACAGTATCATTGGACCAAAGGTATTTGGCTACGATAAATCCGCAGAAGCGGGTGGCTATTCTTATAATCCAAAGAAGGCGAAACAAATGTTAAAAGAAAATGGATGGGAAGGCAAGACCATTGAAATGCTAGTGGCCAATACTGAAAACTATATGAAAATGGGGCAAATCGTTCAGGACCAGCTTCAGAAGGTTGGCTTAAAGGTCAAAATGGATACGATGGAGTGGGGGACCTTCCTTGATGTGAGTAGGAAAGGCAATTTTGATATTACCTTCTTATCTTGGTCAAATAGTACAGCTGACGGGAGTGAACTCCTCTATCCAAACCTCCATTCGGACAATATTGGCTCATCTAATGTTACAGGGTATAACAATGCCAAATTTAATAAACTTGTAGAGGAGTCCCGCGCCTCGACAGATCAAAATTATAGAAAACAAAAGCTTGATGAAGCCAATAAATTAGCCATTAAGGACGCGCCTTGGGTAATCATGGATCATGGGGTGGTCACAGCAGCTTATAAAGATTCCATAAAAGGACTTACAATTGATCCAACAGGATTATGGTCCTTATATAAAGTTTATAAGGAGTAGGTCATATGTTTGAACACATTTTAGAAGTAAAGGATTTAGGCATTCAATTTAAAACGGCTGAAGGATTTCTTTCAGCCGTTCATGGTATTTCATTTAATGTTAAACGAGGTGAAACTGTCTGTATTGTTGGGGAATCAGGCTGTGGCAAGAGTGTGAGTGCACTGTCGCTTATTGGCTTACTTCCGAATAATGGGGAGGTATATAAAGGGGCTATTAAGTTTCAAGGCAAGGATCTTACAAAACTTACTTCTGATGAAATAAGGAAACTTCGTGGCAATGATATATCCATGATCTTTCAAGAACCTATGACGGCTTTAAATCCCGTCTTCACTATTGGCTATCAACTTCGGGAGCCCTTGAAAATCCACCAAGGATTAAATAAGGCGAGGGCAAATCAAGTGGCCATTGATCTGTTGCGGCAGGTGGGCATCTCGGTACCTGAACAAAGAATGAAGCAATACCCACATGAACTTAGTGGCGGCATGCGGCAAAGAGTCATGATTGCGATCGCGCTTGCTTGTAATCCGAAAATATTGATAGCTGATGAGCCGACCACTGCATTAGATGTAACCATTCAAGCTCAGATTTTGGAGCTGCTTAATGATTTGAAGCAGCGATTTGAAACAAGTGTTGTCATGATTACACATGATATGGGCGTGGTTGCAGAGGTTGCTGATCGCGTTATCGTGATGTATTCAGGAGAAATTGTTGAACAAGGGGATGTAGAGACTATTTTTAATCATCCTGAACATCCCTATACTCAAGGTCTCTTAGCTTCCGTTCCAAATGTCGATCTGGAGCAAGATATATTAGAAGCGATCCCGGGGACAATGCCTAACTTAGAAGAGCAAATTAGTGGCTGCCGTTTCCATCCGCGGTGTCCTTTTGCAACCGATAAATGTCGAGAGACAAAACCAGATATTTTCTCAATCGATCAACATGATGTTAGATGCTGGCTTAAGGAGGCAGAAGCCGATGGGCAAGCAAGTCGCATTATATCAAATTAATGATGTCAAAAAGCATTATCCTATTAAATCAGGCTTGCTGAAAAGGACAAAAAAAGCGGTTAGAGCGGTCAATGGCATTACCCTAGACATTCAAGAGAATGAGACCTTAGGTGTTGTTGGGGAATCAGGCTGCGGCAAATCTACTTTAGGCAGAATTATATTAGGACTCGAACCTTTAACCGAGGGTGAGCTTATATTCAAAGGAGAAAACATCACCCATTATCGTTCCTCACAATTGAAGCCACTGAAGCGGCAAATGCAAATGATCTTCCAGGATCCTTATGCTTCCCTAGATCCACGTCAAAAAATTGGCCCTGCTATTGAAGAGGGACTCATTATCCATACGTCATTAAATGCCCAAGAGCGAAAGCAGAAAGTGATTGAACTGATGCAGGAAGTCGGATTACAACCGTCACATTATTCACGCTATCCACATGAGTTTAGTGGGGGGCAAAGGCAGCGTATCGGTATTGCAAGAGCATTAGCCCTTAACCCTTCCTTTATTGTATGTGATGAGGCGGTATCAGCTTTAGACGTGTCAGTGCAAGCCCAAGTGATTAATTTACTTAAAAGGTTGCAGCAGGATTACAGGCTCACCTATCTTTTTATCTCGCATGATCTGGGTGTGGTGAAGCATATAAGTGATCGTGTATTAGTTATGTATCTCGGGAATATGGTTGAACTTGCATCTGTCAAAGACCTTTATTCTAATCCACGGCATCCCTATACAAATGCGTTGTTATCAGCTATACCACGCCCCACAGTAGCCAAGGAAAGAGTTAAAATTAAATTGCAAGGAGAAATTCCTAGCCCAGCCAACCCACCTAGTGGCTGTCCATTTCATACACGCTGCCCTTTAGCACAAAGCGTATGTAGCGATCAAAAGCCAGAATGGCGCAATATAGGTGGCGATCATTTTGCAGCTTGTCACTTCGCCTAAGAGATAATTTTGGAGAGGAGTAACGTATTATCATGACAAATTTTGATGCACTTTTTGCCCCTTATTCTTCCAAGAGAAGACCAACCTATGCGACGAATGGTATGGTAGCGACCTCTCAACCGCTTGCGGCGCAAGCGGGGCTAGATATTTTAAAGAAGGGGGGCAACGCTATTGATGCAGCCATTGCAACAGCCGCTTGCCTTACAGTCGTTGAGCCAACATCCAATGGTATTGGCGGTGACGCTTTTGCATTAATCTGGACAAAGGGGAAGCTTCACGGTTTGAATGCAAGCGGACCAGCACCTGCTTTGTTATCAGCGGAGGGACTTAAGGAAAAAGGCTATGATACAATGCCGGCCTATGGCTTTGCGCCAGTGACGGTACCTGGGGCACCTTCGGCATGGGCAGAATGCAACCGGCGTTTTGGTCAGCTTCCCTTAACTGAAGTGCTAGCACCTGCTATTTACTATGCGGAACACGGTTATCCACTATCTCCAGTCCTAGCAAAGTTTTGGGGAAATGCTTATAAGGCGTATAAAAATCGCTTGCCAGCAGAGCAATTTGCAAGGTGGTGTGAGGTGTTTGCCCCTGATGGCCGCGCACCAAAGGCAGGAGAAATTTGGTCATCTAAAGGGCATGCAGATTCTCTGCGAAAAATTTCGGAGACACAAGCAGAGAGCTTTTATAAAGGGGAATTAGCTGATCACATTGATCAATTTTCTAAAGACAATGATGGGTTTATACGCAAGGAAGACCTCGCTAGCTTTCAGCCAGAATGGGTCAATCCTATTTCCGTAGATTATCGCGGCTATAAGGTATGGGAGATTCCTCCCAATGGCCAAGGACTCATTACATTAATGGCCTTGAATCTTGTCAAAGGCTTTGATTTAAAGGAGAAGGAAGCTGTAGAAACATATCATAAGCAAATTGAAGCATTGAAGCTGGCCTTTAGTGATGGGAAGGAGCATATTGCCGAAGAAAAAGAAATGAAACATACGATTGAGGCGCTTTTATCAGAGGAGTATGCTCAGGAGCGGCGTCAATTAATTGGCGATACCGCCTTAGACCCCCATCCAGGGGAACCAACAAAAGGCGGAACTGTTTACCTCGCCGCCGCTGACTCAGAAGGGAATATGGTTTCTTTTATCCAGAGCAATTACATGGGATTTGGTTCAGGCCTCGTCGTCCCTGATACAGGGATTTCTTTACAGAACCGTGGGCATAACTTTTCTTTAGACCCCAATCATGCCAATTTCTTAAAACCAAAAAAACGGCCTTATCATACGATCATTCCTGGCTTTCTTACCAAGGGAGAACACCCTGTTGGCCCTTTTGGGGTCATGGGTGGATTCATGCAGCCGCAGGGTCATCTTCAAGTAGTCATGAATACCGTTGACTTTCATCTCAATCCGCAGGCTGCACTTGATGCACCAAGATGGCAGTGGATAGAAGGAAAGACGGTTCGTGTGGAAAACAATTTTCCCCACCACTTTGCTCTGGCATTAGCCGAAAAAGGGCACACTATCCAAATGGCTTTAGAGCCCAATGGGTTTGGCAGAGGCCAAATTATCTGGCGTGATCCAGAGACAGGCGTATTATGCGGCGGCACTGAAACTCGAACCGACGGAACCATTGCGGCCTGGTAAAAATGGTAATGCAAATCTCAACAAGAAAGTATGGTCAATATGAAATATCTTCATCTTTTTCTTGCCTTTCTTAGGATCGGGCTTCTAGGCTATGGCGGGGGACCTTCATCGATCCCTCTGGTTGAGAAAGAAGCAGTCTCAAAATATAAGTGGCTGTCTAAAAATGAGTTTGGTGACATGCTTGCCTTGGCCAATACTTTGCCTGGGCCTATTATTACGAAAATGGCAGGCTATATCGGTTATATAGTGAAGGGAACCATTGGGTTGATCATTGCGATAGTGGCTTCTATTCTACCGACCATTCTATTGATGATTGTTTTTTTTAAGTTTTTAACGTCCTTTCAAGATCAGCCTTGGGTTCATGGCATGACTGAAGCGGTTATTCCTGTGGTTGGCATCATGCTTGCCACCTTAACTTGGGAATTCTTTGAAAAGTCAAAGGACGGGCTGGGATGGGGAGTCAGCATTGCGTTAGTCATCGCTAGTTTTATCGTTGTCTCTCTATTGAAAATCCATCCAGCATTTGTCATTGCGGCAATTCTCATCTATGTCCTCGTTCGACCAGGGAAGAAACAAAATGAGGAATCCAAGAGGAGTGAGGCTGGATGATCTTCTGGAAGATTTTTTTGGCTTTCTTTATTCCTGGCATGCTTGGTTATGGAGGAGGACCAGCGTCAATTCCATTGGTCAGCAACGAAGTGGTGGATACGTATCATTGGATGACTATTACCGATTTCAGTAAAATTCTAGCTTTAGGAAATGCACTCCCCGGGCCAATTGCTACCAAAATGGCCGGCTATATTGGTTTTGAGGTAGCCGGAATACTAGGAAGTATCATAGCGATTATTGCGACTGTTGCTCCTTCATTAATATTGCTCATCCTTTTACTGAAGCTGTTATTAAAGTATAAGGATTCACCCAAAGTCAAAACAATGACACTGCTTATTCGTCCAACTATCGCAGTATTACTTGGACTAATGGCTTTTGATTTTTTTCATAAATCCTATGCTGGTGCGGGTTGGCTACAAACATTTCTCTTAGCTGCCCTTAGTCTACTTTGCTTAGAAAAATTCAAAGTGCATCCAGCGTTTGTTATCCTCGGCGCACTCGGTTATGGAGCCTTTTTCCTTGGCTCATAGATCGAGTGCTATTTTTAGATCAGAAAGTATAAAATTTCTGTCATCAGGAGACGGTACACGTTTCCGCTCCACTTGACTATGCAATGACGCCTCTTCCATATAGATGCTCCATAAGGACTGGGCATACTTGTCGCTCGGTTTTTCTTGCCTAACTGATACAGATTAAACACCACCAGCATTGCTATTTGAATACAGATTTTTTCAAAAGCTGTTCTAATCCATCTTTATGGGATCGACCATAAGGAATGAGGCATGGAAATGAGAAAATCTATAATTTTGGGAAAAAGGTATTTTTATAGTTCGAGTACCGGCTTGAATTTCTAGTATCTGATTAAACATATTATCAAGATTATTTTGGATACCTATTTTATTGTATTTTATATTATAATAAGTTTTACAACAAAAATTTATTTTAAAGAGGAGACTAGTCAGTGAAAGAAGTGAAGAAAACAGTTGCTGCACATATAGCAGAAGAAATTTCATCTCGGATAGCGAATGGATACTGGAGCCCGAATGAACATTTGGTAGAAGCAAAGCTTGCCGAGGAATTTGAAACAAGTAGAGCTCCTGTTCGCGAGGCACTGTTAATGCTTGAAAAGGAAAGGTTGGTTACACGGGTCCCCCATCATGGATTTGTAGTCAAAAAGTTCACCAAGAAGGAAATTCATGAATTGTATGATGCTACTTTTCGCTTAGAAGAAATAGCGATGGGTAAGGCTGTGATAAATATAACAGAAAGCGACATACAGCGTTTGGAAGAGATTCTTGAGGGACAAAAAAAAGCAATCGAGAAAAATGACATTGTAGGTTACTATACACTTAATGAAAAATTTCATGAAATTATTTTCGAGATTGCTAAGAATCAATTTCTTGCAGAAATGCATAAATCTTTACGTAAGTCTTCACAACCTTTAAGTGTGTTGAATCTAGGTCAGGGGACAAATATGCTTTCTTCTTACGAGGAACACAGTAGACAGTTTGAAGCTTTGAAACAAAGAGATAAAGATGCAGGGATTCAAGCAATAAGGGATCAGGAAGCTCGATCAGTGAAGACGCTTGATATTTTCTATCCATTTTAGATTATGTTTATGAAAAGGGGAGGCATGTTAAGGATTAAATCAAATATTTTAATATATAATAATATTTTTTGAATAAAACTGTAGACATAATTGTATACTATTTTGTATAATGATAATGTAAACGGTAACATTCAAAGGGAGTCTATAGAATTTTAGAGGGGGTGTAGAAGGGTTTTTTATTTGTCTAATATTGTCGACAATTAAGTATTCAATATTGTAAACGGTAAATAATTTAATTCGAGCAAGCTTTGGAGTATTAAGTGATTGGATGTGTTTAGAGAAAAGCCTAATAAATTTGGCCGTATACTACATTATTGTTGGAGGTTAAAACCATGAATAGTGAAAAGTTTAAACAAGGCTTAGAGGTTCGTAAAGAAGTTCTTGGAGCTGAACATGTTGATAGATCATTAGCAAATGCAACTGACTTTGATCAAGCTATGCAAGAACTAACAACAGAATGGTGTTGGGGAACGTGTTGGACACGTCCTGGTCTTTCACGGAGGGACCGAAGCATGATTAATCTTGCTATGCTGAGTGCACTAGGTCGTCCGGATGAACTGGCGCTTCATGTACGAGGAGCTATTACGAACGGAGTTACTCCAGAAGAAGTTACTGAAATATTCTATCAAGTTGCAATATACTGCGGTGTTCCTTCGGGTGTTGAAGCCTTTAAAATTGGTAAAAGTGTACTTGAAAAGCTGGAAAAATAGAAACAGGATTATTAAAATGCGAAGGAAGGTTGACCAAATTGGCTAAGTTGGGTTTTATCGGTCTAGGAAATATGGGACATCATATGGCACGGCGACTCCTTGAAAATGGGTATTCTGTTGCAGTGCTCGATGCAAGAAAAGAGGCTATGGATCCATTCAGAGCTTATGAGAATGCAGTGATCACATCCACTCCCGCAGAAGTCACTGAATTAGCAGATACCATTCTTGTGAGCCTACCAAATCCTCAAGTTGCAAAAATCGTAGCTCTTGGAGAAAATGGATTATCCTCTGGGAGAGCATTTAAAACCTATATTGATTTATCCACTACTGGACCTGAGGCCTCCCAACAGGTTGCTACTGCATTAACTGATAAAGGGATTTCTTGTTTAGATGCTCCTGTTAGTGGTGGGGTCCCTGGTGCTGAAAAAGGGACTTTATCGATTATGGTTGCAGGACCGAAAGAGGCTTATGATGTAAATCAATCAGTTTTGGAGGTTATCGGGAAAAAGATCTTTTATGTGGGTCCTGAAGCGGGGCAAGCCCAGACATTAAAGATAATGAATAATTATCTGTCGGCAGTTGCTTTGATTGCTACTTCAGAAGCTATGGTACTAGGTACTAAAGCAGGTTTGGATCCGAAAATTATGCTGGATGTTCTTAATGTAAGTAGCGGGCGGAATAGTGCGACTTTAGACAAATTTCCAGCTGCAGTCGTAAATCGTAAATTTGATTACGGTTTCAAATCAGGGTTAATGTATAAAGATGTTGCGCTCTGCATGCATGAAGCAGATAGACTTGGAGCAACTATGTGGATTGGCAGTAATGTCAAGGAATTTTTCAAACTTACGAAGGAACATCTTGGTGTAGATTCAGATACTACTGAAGTTGTACGGTTATTTGAAGAATGGGCCAAGGTTCAAATTGAAGCAAAAGAGGAGTGAGTGATTTGAGTGAAAAACTAACTTCTCAGCAAACGGCTATCAAAGAATCATTTATTAGAGAACGCGGTTATTGGTCGACTGAGATTTGGGATGATCTCCTTCATCTTGATCCAGATTTTCTCGAGGCATACCTAAAATTTTCAGCAATTCCTTTTAAGGCAAATCACAGCTATATTGATTTGAAAACTAAAGAATTCATTTACATCGCTTTCGATGTAGCTGCTACACATATGTATCAACCCGGAACCCGGCAACATATGCAAAATGCCTTAGGCTATGGTGCGACGCCAGAGGAAATTATGGAGGTTATTGAGTTAGCTAGTGTTCTTGGGATTCACACAACAAATTTAGGTTCTCCTATTTTAATGCAAGTTTTAGCTGAACAAGGAAATCCAGTAGTGACGCAATTAACAACTCGCCAACAAGAGTTAAAACAAGCATTTATTGATGAACGAGGATATTGGTCTGAGATGTGGGACAGTGTCTTGCTTCTTGATCCAGATTTTTTAGAAGCTTACCTAGAGTTTTCTAGTGTTGCTTTCAGACATAATTATCTCGACCCGAAAATCAGAGAGTTCATCGGTATTGCGGTTGATGCTGCAGCCACTCATATGTATGAGCCAGGTGTTCGTGTTCATATTCAGAATGCCGTAAAAAGCGGCGCTTCCAAAGAGGAAATTATGGAGGTCCTTGAACTCACAAGTACTTTAGGGATTCATGCGGCAACCGTGAGTGTTCCTATATTGGCTGATTTAATCAATAAAAAAGATAAATAAAGAACTAATTTTTTCACTAAACAAGCTGTTTTGCCGCGGATGCTCACTATCTAAGTTCATCCGTGGCAGTTAAAAAGGAAAAATTAAATGTAAAGGAGGCGACCTTTATGTCAGTGGGAGTTCGTAGTATCGATTCGGATGTCATTGCTCAAAAAAGAAATGCTGCAATTAAAGGAGCTTTTTTCACAGAGTTTGTAGATATGTTTGATATTTATTTACCGACAATTATTTTAACTCCGGCATTAGCCTATTTTCAACCAACACAGTTGCCGCAAGGATTAGCCGGTATCTTGACCTCCCTCGTATTTATTACTACACTGCTTGGAAGACCTATTGGCGCCACTATTTTTGGAGCCATTGGAGATAAAATTGGCCGTCGGAAAGCGACTATTGGATCTGTTGCTGGATTTGGGCTTATTACCCTACTTATTGCCTTACTCCCTGGATATCACTCAATCGGAATCACTTCATATGTATTATTGGTTATTTTACGATTTCTTGATGGGGTTTGTTTGGGAGGAGGATATACCGGCTCTCATCCGTTAGCCATGGAATACTCAGAAAAACATAAACGTGGTTTTGTAGGGGCTTTAATTTTGGCAGCGTTTCCATTAGCGTATATTTTAATTAATTTAATTGGAATGGTCGAATTTTCATTAGTCCCTCAAGCTGGGCCAGCATCTGCTTATGCTATATGGGGTTGGCGCATTCCATTCGTGATTGGTGCTTTAATAGCAGGGTGGCTCACACTCTATTATATACGTAAAGTTCCAGAGTCTGAAACCTGGGAAAAATCAAAAAAAGAGAAAACCTCTTTATTGAGGATGTTTAAAGGGAAAGCAGGTAAAAGTTTTATCCAAGTCCTTGTTATGATGATTGGATTTTGGTTAACACAAAACATTGTCACATTGGTTCTGCCTACAACAGTACTAAGGGATATCCTTGGATTAGGAAGCTTTCAAGTCACATTGACCTTATTGATTAGTTATGTTGTGCTTTTCGGAAGTTATATCGTTTCTGGTGTTATTTCGCAAAAGATTGGTCGCCGCACATTTTTCTTAATTTTAGGTCCATCCATTGCCATTGTTGGTGCTGGGTTGTTGTATATCCTAATTAACGGAAAGTCATTACCCTTAGCTTTGATCATATTAATTGTGTGTGTATTTTCTGCGATTGTAACGGCACCTTGGGGGGCCATTGTTACCTATATTAATGAACGCTTTGCCACCGAGGTACGCGCTTCAGGATTTGGTTTAGGGTTTAGTGCCTCTGTCATTATTCCATCGTTCTATGCCTTCTACATGAACTGGTTGGGTGTATTCATGCCTTATGAAACAACGATTATTGCACTATTAATCATTGGGGGAATCATTGGTGCCATCGGAGCCTACTTTGGGCCTGAAACTAAGGATGTGGACTTTACCCATGTTGAATAAGGTTAGTTTGATGAGTAAATATCAGTTAGATTATCAAACCCATTAAACAAGAAGAATAAATGGACAGAATTGTGAAGAAGAGAATCATCTTTTAATCCTTTATTTTGCAGGATTTCTAGAAAAGGAGGAATCAACTATGATTTCACAAACCGAACAGTTTTATTTTGGATCATTTATCGATGGGAAAGAAGTAAAATCAGAGGACCGGGTTCTTGAAGTACTCAATCCTTACAACAATCAATTGGTTGGAAGGATATCATGTGCTACAAAGGAGAACGCAGAGCAAGCGATCACCGCTGCTCATCGAGTTTTTCATGAATCAATGAAAAGGATGGCTGCTCATCGTCGGTCAGATATCTTGCGAAGGACAGCAGATCTATTAGAGAAACGAAATGAGGAGTTTGCCAATCTATTAGTCCAGGAGACGGGAAAACCTATCAGAGAGGCAAGGGTTGAAGTAGATCGCTCGATACAAATTCTTCGATTCGCTTCAGAAGGAGCTAAGCAAATTCATGGTGAGGAAATTCAGTTGGATAGTGCACACGGTGGAGAAAATCATATAGCTATTACAAGAAGGTATCCGATTGGTGTTGTGGTGGCAATCACACCCTTTAATTTACCTCTAAGTTTGGTCTTACACAAATTGGCACCGGCAATTGCTGCTGGAAATACAATTGTATTAAAACCTGCTGAAAAAACACCACTTTGTTCTGTTTTACTTTATAAATTATTTGAAGAGGCGGGACTTCCTAAAGGAGCATTAAACATTGTAATGGGACCAGGGCAGGACCTGGTTGAGCCCTTGATTAAAGATTCGCGGATAAAGAGAGTCACATTCACTGGAAGCGGCCCTGTTGGATGGAAGCTTAAGGAGTTGGCGGGACGCAAAAATGTAACGTTAGAATTAGGTTCAAATGCCCCTAATATCGTGTTTAATGATGCTGATTTAGACACAGCTGCAGCATCTTTGGTCCAAGGTGGAGTTGTAACTTCCGGCCAGGCCTGTATTTCCGTGCAAAGAATATATGTACAAAAGCATGTCTATCCGGCACTGCTTGAAAAACTAGTTCAAGGTGTTAAGGAGTTGCGGGTCGGCAATCCAATGGATGAGGCAACTGATGTTGGACCTATGATTACGGAGGCTGCAGCAGTCCGTGCTGAAGAATGGATTAATGAAGCAGTTCAAAATGGAGCAATGATTGTAGCGGGTGGTCAGCGCCATGGCAATTTATTAGAGCCTACTGTGCTTACAAATGTTACTCGTGAAATGAAGGTCGTTTGCAAGGAGATTTTCGCCCCCGTATTTAGTGTCATTCCTTTCGATACAGAAGAAGAAGTGATTAAGCAGGCAAATGATTCTGATTTGGGGATACATGCTGGGATATTTACAAAGGATATTAATCGCGCCTTCCGTGTTGCAGAGGCTTTGGAAATGGGCGGTGTTTGGATTAATGAAGCCTCCATCCGTCGCTATGATCATATTCCTTATGGAGGAGTCAAACAAAGTGGTATTGGAAAAGAGGGCGTATCCTATGCCATTGAAGAAATGACTGAAACTAAATTTATCGGAGTTAAACTGTTATAGGGTTTTGGTTCTTTCATTAACTTTGGCACCGGCACATGTTTCGAACTTTGCTGGTGCCTTAAATCCTTGAACAAAAGGAATGCAGGGGAGTTTTAAGATTTTTACATTAGAAATAGTATGGTTTTATATTGGTTTAATCTATTAAATTATAAAATAAAGGGTGGATACGATGAAGGAAACACCACAATATGAGGTTTATGCCATAAAGTATTCAACGCGTGAGGCGGTAGCCAGTGAACATTTTTATGGACATGCAGATCCTCATGAAAATTATTCAATGCCCATGGATTATTATATTTGGCTCATCAAGGCAGGAACACAGGCAATTGTGGTCGATACCGGATTCTCTGAAAACGTGGCAAAAGAAAGAAAGCGAACATTTTTACGCTGCCCGACCAGTGTTTTGAAGAAACTCGAGGTGGATCCCGCTTCTGTTCCACTAGTTATTATTACACACATGCACTATGACCATTTAGGTAATTTAGATAAATTTCCAAATTCGACTTTTGTGGTACAGGAGTCAGAAATGGCTTTTTGGACTGGAAAATATGCGTCCAAACCTCATTTTCTTCATCACATTACCCCTGAAGATGTCGTTTACCTTGTTCAGGAAAATTTTAAAGGAAAGGTGCAGTTCGTAAACGGCAGTGAAGAGATCATGCCGGGAATAACTGTGCATAGAACAGGCGGCCACTCAGCAGGTTTGCAAATTGTGGAAGTTAAAACTGAAAAGGGGAATGTTGTCCTGGCTTCTGATGTTACCCATTATTATAAAAACATAAACGAAGATCGACCTTTTTGGCTCGTTACAAACCTCCCAGAGATGTACGAGGGCTTTGATTTGGTTAAATCGTTGGCAGATACATCTGAACTTATTATTCCGGGACATGATCCAGCAGTGATGAACTTATTCCCTGCAGCTGGGGAGGGGCTAGAAGGGATCGCTGTTCGTATTGCCTGAAGCTGAGAACTTCTTGAAGCTATGTCCTTCCATCATCGGATTACTTTAAGAATACGTAATTACGTAATATAGTACAGTGTTTAAAATGGCCGTGTCTTAGTATTTTAACCAAAGTCCTCAAAGCCTATATCATAAGCAAGCTTTAATAGAGTTATGATTTAAAAGGTTTTCTTAGATATAAAAGAGCTCCCCCAGTTAAACAGATTTATTTTACTGTCTATCCTTAGGGGAGCCTATCACTTTCTAATCGTTTGAAGCTAATATTTATCCTTCATTTATGGCAAATGCCCTGCGCAGAGCGTCTACAGTGCTTTGTTTTCCAGTGAGTACTAAAGTGTCCCCGAGAGCGAGTTTTGTATCACCATGTGGAATTAAAGGATTGTTGTCTCTGATGATGCGGATGATGATCGCGTCACTTATGATATCGATGTCGCGTAATTGCTTGTGGTGATAAGCCTTATTTGTGAGTTCAATTTGATACAACCCTTCCTCCTTTGTAGTAAAAAGGTTGGCAATGCTTGGGGACTCAATCATGGCCTTCATCATGGCTCGAGTAGAGAAAAATGACGATACGACGTTGATCCCATGGTATTTTAATTCCTCAGTTTGCTTGGGTGACTCGACCCGGGCAATGATATGTTCCACTTCACGCTGTTTGGCGCATTCAGCAATAGTGACATTTTGATTTTCATCTCCCGTTGATGCCACAAGAATATCGGCATCAAAAACACCCTCACGATCCAAGGTATCCACTGAAAAGTCCTTGACATGTTGGATTCGATTGGTTTTCTCTTGCTTTGATTGAATATTGTCATCCTGAGTGTGGTAAACCGTCACGGCATAGTCTTGCTGATCTAATTCCGCTACTAAGGGTAATGTGAGTTGATTGGCGCCTAATATCGTTAGCGTTTTTCTTTTTCTGTCCAAAGTATTAAACGGGAATACCTTTCTAAATAAAATCGGCGAAATGATACAGGTAATGACAGCGAGCAGGATAAGTGATGACGCTGTTTTACTGGAAACGACATGAATTCTTTCTCCAACTTTTGCGGCGGCGACCACAAGGGAGAGAGTCGAAGTGACCAAAAATCCAGATCCAAGTACCGTACGCCAGTCATACCATCTTTTTAACACTAAAATGGGAACCAGTTTTGATACCAGTAAAGCGAAAAAGAGTAAAGGGATTAGGATTAACACTTTTGGCTCTTGAAACAGCTCACGAATATTCAAATCAACGCCAACCATGACGAAGAAAATCGGGATCAGAAAGCCATAACCAAACGAGTCTAATTGTTTGACCATTTCCTTGTTGGGTGAGAGCAGGGACACCAATACGCCTGCCAAAAAGGCTCCGAGAATGTTTTCTGCTCCAACGGTCTCTGATAAACCAACAAGTAGTATGATAAGAGCAAAAACAGCGCGCATCCCAATCTGCACCGTTCCGGTCGATAAAGATGCAAACAAGGACAAATCCCGAAAGAACTTGCCAATAAAATAAAGGATAATACCTGCTCCGAAAAGAATCAGGAGGAGCCATAAATTTCCACCTTCCTCATGGAGTGAAGCAAAGAGGGCCAAGAGAATCATGGTAACTAAATCGGCAATAACAGTAATGATGAGAATGGTTTGACCAATGCCGCTTTTCATAACGTTGGATTCCTTTAAGGTAGGAACGACAACACCTAGTGAAATAGTTGAAATGACCAGCGTCATGAAAAAAGCATTCATAGCTAAATGACCCCATACAAGGAAGAGAGAAATAATATAAGAAACGCCTAAAATTAAAGCGAAAATAATTAATGAAATGAGAAAGCGGTTCGGCTCCCGTTTGCCATTTGGAAGCATCTCTTTTTTAGAATTTGAAAACACACTGAAGTCAATTTCTACACCGCTTAAAAACATTAAGAAAATGAAGCCTAGGGTTGATAGAATATTAATCCAGTCACCAGAATGAATGAGATTAAAGCCACTATGACCGATAATTAAGCCGACGATAATTTCTGCGACGACAACAGGAATGATGGTCAAGCGTAATTTTTTTAGTATGATCGGAGTCAAAAACGCAGCAATAATAACGATCACTAACGAGCTAAATGAAGTATGTCCTGACATGGAAGTCTCCTTTACAATAATTTTAGAAAAAAGCTTTCACTTAGGATTCCCTTGGAAAGCAGATAGCATCCGTTTATAGAGGAAGCAATCAATTTAAGTAAGTATATAAGAAATGAAGTAGTTTGCCAATTAAAATACATTTAAAAATATATGACATTCCATCACTCAAAAGATTTTAATTTGGTGACAAAAAGAGATCTTTTATGCGTTTTGACTGACGGAGATAGGATTGGGCATTTGACCGTTTCAGGCGATAGTGCAGACACATAGTCTGTAGTGAAATAAAAATAAGGGGGGAATATGATGAGCTACGGATATGGCGGAGGGTACGGTTTTGCGTTGATTGTCGTCTTGTTCATCCTCTTGATAATTGTTGGTACAGCTTACGTCTATTAATATTAAGTGTAAAACTTCATAAAATGACTCGCCTCCTAATATTTAGGTGCCCTCGTGGCACCTTTTTATACTATCAGAATGTATACCTTCGCTGCCGCGCATAAAGGAAGAGAGTATAAGGTGGGCTTTGACTTTCGCCACCTGAGGCTTGCGGGCACCCTAAGTGTGTGATGTGCAAAAATCACATCAGGAGTACCAGCGAAGGGATGCAAGCCAAGTTTTCTAAAGGGATCAGAAAGTATAAAATTTCTGGTCATGAGGACGGTGCGGATTTCCACTTCAGGCCGCTCACTTTCGCGGGGAGTGGTAAGCCTCCTCACGCCTTCGCGCTGTTAAGGTTTTACCGATCTCCCACTTCCCGCAGGAGTCTAGTCTCTGCATCATGAGTCAGCGGCGGCCGAGGAACACACGATTTTAGAGTGTTCCGAATCTTGCGCTCCCATCCACTTAATCAGGCAATGAAGCCTCCTTCATATTGAATGATGCTCTATACTAAAGACAAGGACCGGGCACACGCTTTTCACCGGGTTGTTCTTATGCGTAAGCTTACAAATCAAGGCGTGAACGCAACACAAATGTGCAAGTCCTTTTCTTTACTTAATTTTACTAAAGTCTTCTCAAAAACAAGGCTAGCTTGTTTAATACCTCTTTCATATAAAAAGAACCGGACGTGGTTTACCGCCCGGTTA
Source organism: Pullulanibacillus camelliae (assembly GCF_014642655.1). Lineage (GTDB taxonomy): Bacteria > Bacillota > Bacilli > Bacillales > Sporolactobacillaceae > Pullulanibacillus > Pullulanibacillus camelliae. The sequence continues at coordinate 397,339 of NZ_BMIR01000001.1, read as the reverse complement.
CAAAAAGCTTCTCTAGACATAGTATCAGATTGCTTTTAACCATTATTTACTGTGCTTTCATGGAAACTGCAACATTTAAAGCGGTAAAGGGGTCACTCGCTGTGACTTCATAATTGACCTTGTGATTTTGCCACTGAATGGTGGTCTTAGGTGCATTGTTCCATGTAGAGATGCTAATGACACCAATATCCTTCGGAGGATTGAGCATATGGTCCTCTAAATAGGAGACGACATCCTTTGCCAACCCTTTGGCATCGCTATACTGCTTCATTTGATAATTGGGGTCATTCGGGCTGTCAATCCGTAGACACCAACGCCCCTCATTCCACATAACATAGAAATGTCCAGCGCCTGCATCTGACTCCCCTTTTATACCATGCCCAAGATCCACGTTTGTTTCTTTTACCTTGGTGTAATTTTCAATATGGCTTTGTGCATTAGCCGCACTGTCATACTCTGTTCCCGTCACAGTAGCTATCGTGTTATCTCCTGTTGGTTTCAGTGTGTTAATCGCTGACGGCTGATCGGCTTTCAAAAAGTTGACCCGGTAATACCACGTCTCAGAGTGTGCTGCTGCTGTTAAACTGTTTCCCTTGGATATAGGCACATGAGTTGGCAAAAAGACAGGAGTTTGCGTAGATAAGGCGGCATTGACTTGGTTAATAACCTCCTTAGTGGTTGTCGGTGCTTGATTATTCGATGATTGTGTAGCTGAAGGCGTATGATTCGGGCTAGTCTTATCACTTTGTTCTGAAGATGAGCTCTTAGAATGGTCTCCATGGCTGTCTGTATTATTTTTAGAGGTACTGGATTGATCGTCATCAGACTGAACCCCTGAAGGGGTGTTATTGTGAGGTGCTTCACTATGTCCACAGCCGGCTAACGGGATTAGGGTGAGCAATAAAGAAATGCCCAGAATGAAATATGTCTTCATGTTTTCCCTCCTCTTCATAGGCTTATTAAAGTAATGTTCCACTATGATAAATAAATAAACATCGCTCCACTCTTTATATGCAGCGCCACTTCATCGCGTGTGTCCATTTATTACATCATTTTTTTTATAGAAAAATTCAATAAAAACCTTGTCCTTCCGCAGTTTTAGGCATATAAACTTTGCCCCATTAATAAAATGTTACAAAACTCAAAAAGAAATGAGTTTAGACAGACAATCAGGTTGGGAGCATTAAGACCTTGTGTTGTCACCTTGTAAATAAGAATGTCTTAAATTTTTGGGAGGCGAGTGGTGTGCACGATTACATCAAAGAGCGAACTATCAAGATAGGCAGGCATATCGTGGAGACGAAAAAGACGGTCCGTGTGATTGCGAAGGAATTTGGAGTGTCGAAGAGTACCGTCCATAAAGATCTTACTGAACGACTCCCCATCATTAATCCGGAATTGGCAAATGAAGTAAAAGATGTCCTTGACTTTCATAAGTCAATCAGGCATTTGAGGGGTGGAGAGGCGACACGAATAAAATATAGAAAGGACACAGAGGAGACGGTAGAGAAGGTCGGTCAATAATCAATCACACCCACTCTTTTTCTGATCCCGCTTTCCCTTGATTCATCATCAAATGAGTACAAAATATGCCAAAAAATGATATTTTACGATTTTCCTATAAAAAACATCTCCCTAATCGCCATATTTATGGTAGAATGTTAAGATGATTAATAGTCGAAAATGGACGAATTATGAGTACAGGATATAGGGAGGATATGGAATGTTTTCAAGGGACATTGGGATAGATCTTGGTACGGCCAATGTTTTAATATACGTTAAAGGTCGTGGGATTGTTTTAAACGAACCATCTGTTGTAGCAGTTGATACCAAAACTGGGAAGGCTTTGGCTGTTGGGGAAGAAGCACGACGAATGGTTGGACGGACACCGGGAAACATCGTAGCGATTCGCCCATTGCGTGATGGGGTCATTGCTGATTTTGAAATTACCGAAGTCATGCTGAAGCATTTTATAAACAAAATCAAGGTAAAAGGGTTTATGAGTAAGCCCCGTATCTTGATATGTACGCCAACCAATATTACCTCTGTGGAACAAAAGGCTATTCGTGAAGCAGCAGAAAAGAGCGGTGGGAAGCAGGTTTATCTTGAAGAAGAACCAAAAGTCGCTGCCATTGGTGCAGGGATGGATATTTTCCAACCGAGTGGAAATATGGTAATCGATATTGGCGGTGGCACAACCGATATTGCTGTGCTTTCAATGGGGGATATCGTCACCGCCACATCATCGAGAATTGCTGGGGACACCTTTGACTACGAGATTTTAAATTACATTAAACGTCAATATAAAATGCTTATCGGTGAGCGCACAGCAGAGGATATTAAAATCGGAGTGGCAACAGCATTCCCAGATTCAAGGGATGAAGAAATTTCAATTCGTGGACGGGATATGGTTTCGAGTCTTCCCAAGACACTGACGATTACTTCCAATGAGATTCAGAAAGCTCTACAAGAACCTGTTGAAACGATTATACAGGCAGCTAAGAATGTTCTAGAACGGACGCCACCAGAGCTTTCAGCGGATATTATTGACCGTGGCATCATCTTAACAGGTGGCGGCGCATTGCTGCACGGTATTGATCAGTTATTGGCGGAACAACTTAAGGTTCCTGTAGTCATTGCTGAGGATCCAATGACATGTGTAGCTGAAGGCACTGGACGCATGCTTGAACATTTGGACAAGCTCCCCAGAAAAAAATTAGGCTAATCTTAATTTTTCATAGTAAGAAGGAGAGAGTACGATGCTAAGAGGATATTATACAGCTGCCAGTGGCATGTTAGCACAAATGCAGCGACAACAGGTGATAACCAATAATCTGGCCAATGTGAATACGCCGGGCTATAAAGCTGATCAGTCAAGTCTGCATTCTTTCAAGAACATGTTAATCCAGCGATTAGATCCTTCTGATCCATCGAATACTTCTCTTGGTGAGCTTTCAACGGGTGTTTATTTACAAGAAGACATTCCAGATTTCTCCTTAGGTTCTGTTTCACAAACAAAGAAGTCGACGGATTTTGCTCTTGTCCCAACACAAGTACCAACCAACCCAAATACTGGGCAGGCCGGTACGCTATTCTTTACTGTACAACAGGCCGATGGCTCCGTCGCTTATACTCGGAATGGGCAATTTGCTGTTGATCCACGGGGACGCTTGGAAACGGCGAACGGCGATCTAGTTATGGGTGCAAATGGACAACCTATTACAGTGGCGTCAGAGGATTTCAAAGTGGCAGCTGATGGCAGAATTTATGAGAATAATAGGGTCACTGGACGGATAGATGTTGCTTATGCCGCTGATCCGAACCAAATGGTAAAGCTAGGCAATGACCTTTACAAAGCAGGGACAAATGGCGATAGGCTTCCTTCCGCACTGGGAAATCAGCAAATCGGTTTTAATATCAAGCAAGGTTTTATTGAAGGCTCGAATGTTTCTCCTGAACAGTCTATGACAGATTTAATGGGGGCTTATCGAACATTTCAAGCCAATCAGCAAGTGTTAAAGGCCTATGACCAAAGCATGCAATTAGTTGCCAATAAAGTAGGTCAAGTCGAATAAAATTGGCGTTAAAAGGAGGGTGATGAGTATGGAAAGAGCAACGATTACTGCAGCTGTAACGATGTCTCAAATTCAAAAGGGTCTTGATGTGATTGCTAACAATATCTCTAATATATCAACGACAGGCTTTAAAGGGAGCAATCCTTCCTTCTCTAGCTTGCTTGTACAGTCTATGGACAGGCAACCAGACAAAGATCAAAATCTTGGTCGGCTATCACCACTTGGAATACGAGAAGGGACAGGATCACGACTAGCGCAAACGCAGTTGGATACTTCAGAGGGTTCCATTGAAGCGACCGATCGTATGTTGGATCTTGCTTTAGAAGAGCCTAACCAATATTTTACGATCACAACCTTTGACGATAATGGTAATGCACATCAAGCACTAACTCGAAATGGAACTTTTTACTTGCAAGAGGACGCTAATAATAAGAATCTATTAAACCTTGTGACAGCGAATGGCTCTTTTGTTCAAAACAGTAATGGAGAGCATATTCAAGTCCCAGCGAATATAAAAAATGTAAATTTTGAAACGAATGGCCAGATTGTTGGTGAAACGGATCAAGGGCAACAGGTGAATCTTGGGCGCATTAATGTCGTTACCATTACTCATCCTCAGCTCCTGCAATCCAGTGGTGACAGTACCTACACCTTGCCTAATCTGAATGCACTCGGAATCAACCGCAATGATGTGATCCAGCAAACACCGGCAAATGCGGTCAGCGTTAAGCAAGGGGCGCTTGAAGGCTCAAATGTGGATTTGGCTGATCAAATGACACAATTAACAAACTTACAACGTTCTTATCAATTCAATGCACGAGCGATAACCATTTCCGATGAAATGTCAGGACTTATTAATTCAATTCGGTCATAGTGTTAAGGATGAACGAGTCATTTCTCATAGCGTTATGATTTTCTTAATGATGAATAATAGGTGGGTATAAGCAAGAGAGACAGGGGATGGGTGCTGTGCTCTCTCGCTTTATAATGACCGTCCAATCCTGCATGGATTGGATATAAGTGATGATGGGGTGAGCTGCTATTCAGCTTGTTTTTACTTCTCCAAGGATAGGGCGGATAAGCTTCTACAATCACTTTAAACATGGAAAAAGGTACACCATTTTTCTAAAAGGCTCTTTAATAAAAGATAATGGAGTAGGTCTATGAGTAAAGCAAGGGAATCAGAAGAAATGAATAAAAAGCGCTCTGAGGATCAGGCTATGAAGGAGGAAGTCACTAGCTTACACCAAGAAAGTGACTTGGACGGAAAGTCGGCAGCTGCCTCATCGGAAAAACCGTTTGATCCAAAAGAGCAGGTACATAACAGTCAAGAACAGACCGCTTCTCCAACCGCTGCTTCAGAGACTTCGCATGATCCTGCGGAAAGTGAGTCTCCCGCTGAACAAGAACAGCTTGAAGGCGGGCAACAGTCTGAGAATATGGATGCCATGGTATTGGCTTCACCAGTAGATAGTGGAGGAAATGCAGAGGAAGAATCTTCTCAGATCCAAACGGCAGATGAAGCTTCCTCAGAGTTGAAGCCATCCGATGAAGAAGCTGCTGAAGTGAAAGAGGCTTCGGAAGCGACAAGAGAGGCCTATCGAAAAGCGGCCAAAGAAGAAAGACAACAATTGAAAGTGCGTCTCATTCCAATTTGGCTACGTCTTGTCTTATTGGTCGTTCTCTCTGTTATCGCACTCTGCGTAGGTGCGATGATCGGTTATGGCGTCATTGGTAAAGGAAATCCTTTAGATGTCTTCCATTTTGAAACCTGGAAGCATATTAGGGATATCGTCACTAAGGGAACCTAGTCATTTAAGTGTTAAACATGAGTATTATCCATTAGAAAGGCGGAGAACAATGCTTTCCATTAATGAAATTAAAGAAATCCTCCCTCATCGTTATCCTTTTCTACTCGTTGATCGTATACTAGAACTAGAAACAGGAAAGCGTGCAGTGGGTATAAAAAATGTTACAGCTAACGAAGAGTTTTTCAATGGACACTTTCCAGACTACCCTGTTATGCCGGGGGTTCTTATCGTTGAAGCTCTCGCACAGGTCGGTGGGATTACCGTGCTAACAAAGGAAGAAAACAAAGGCAGGTTAGCCTTTTTTACTGGTATTGATAACTGTCGTATGCGCCGTCAAGTTAAGCCTGGCGATCAGCTCCGACTTGAAGTGGAGCTTACCCGTTATCGCAGCAGCATGGGCAAAGGTCATGGCATTGCAACAGTGGATGGAGAAATTGCTTGTGAAGCGGATTTTATGTTCGCTCTGTCCGCTAAAGAAGAATAATTAAAAATGTAAAGTCAAGAGTGTGAAGCTGAGCTTCATGCTCTTTTTATTTTGGTCAACCCAGCCCTTATAGAAAAGTCTTCTGATCACGAGGGGAAGACAACAAAATGGGGACAGATTAAGGTGTGATCGCTGCAAAGGAAAGATTGAGGGAACAAAAGAGGCATTTATTTTATAAATAGCGCCTTCAAAATAGCTGATAAGCCCGTAATTTAACCGAACGCCTGGGCTTCTACTTTTTTTATCCCTAAACCATTTCGATCAAAGGATGAATAGGCCTTTGTAGCGACTGGAGCTCCAAATGGATAACAGGCTAGGAGATTAAAAGAGTAAGAATGAACAGGAAAGTAAGTGCATAACATCGAATCGTGCAGTGGTTTTTCTTATACTCTGAGGATTTATAACCTTTCACTAATTTTCTAAGAGAGTGGGTAGATATTCAAGTTACCTCGTATGGGATGGATTATACGTGCATCGGGCATGCTCGCGAAGCTATAGAGGCAAGTTTCCTTCTTATTACCTAGAATTTGTCCACAGGTCATAGGAATAACTTAGGGACTTATCCATAACCTATCCACGAAACTATGCACTATATCCACAGGTTCTGTGGGTAATTTGTAGTTTATTAACAAAAGAGTGGAGGATAAACGATATTCCCAGTTATTTTTTTACTATAGGAAGGATTAAGCCTTCGCTAGTCCGAGTTAAGAGGATGGGATCGCATAATTAAAACCTTGCCTTTCATCGCCTGAAACTAGTGTGCGGTACGCCCTTAATGTGTGTTTAAAAATCACATCAGGAGTATAAAGCGAAGGCGAATAAGAGCAAACCAGGTTTTTCTATGCTTTACCAGTTAATTTATTTTTTTAGAATGATTTATGCACAGGCTTTAGGAAATCAGTGACGTCTCCTTCGTCACATTTTAAGCTGGGCGGAATATGTTACATTAGTGGGCTGTTCGCCTATAAGAATTACAGCACATTAGAGAGAGGTGTAGCGAATGTGTGGCATAACTGGTTGGATAGATTGGCGTCGGGACCTTCGACAAGAAGCCTCCACAATTACGGCAATGGCACAAACCCTTAATAAACGTGGACCTGATGATCATAATATATTTACATCGCCGAACGTAGCTTTCGGCCATGCTCGACTCGTCGTTGTTGACCCTGAGGGTGGAAAACAGCCCATGTCAAAAACGCATGAAGAACGGACATATACAATGGTTTATAATGGGGAATTGTATAATACAGATGACATTCGCCGTGAACTTTTCAAATATGGTCATTGTTTTAATGGACATTCAGATACTGAGGTTCTACTCACTGCCTATATTCAGTGGGGGCCAGAGTGCCTTAGCCGTTTAAACGGAATATTTGCCTTTGCGATTTGGGATGAACAGCAACAACAGATATTTGCAGCCCGTGATCGGCTTGGCGTGAAGCCTTTCTTTTACAGCCATAAGGAAGGCGAATTGCTGTTTGGTTCTGAACAGAAGGCACTCTTAGCACATCCTGATATTCGTCCACTTGTTGATCGTGAAGGCTTGGCTGAGGTCTTTGGACTGGGACCTTCTAGAACGCCCGGACACGGCGTATATAAAGATATTAGTGAGCTTAAGCCTGCTCACGCGATGTTATTCACACGATCCGGCTTGAAAATTTGGCGGTATTGGAATGTAAAAAGTCAAGAACACACTGATTCTGAAGAAGAAACGATTGAAAAGCTTCGTGGTTTATTCGAAGACACCGTCCGCCGGCAGCTTGTATCAGATGTTCCAGTGGCGACCTTCTTGTCAGGAGGATTAGACTCTAGTGCAATCACAGCCGTGGCCGCAAGAGAATACGCAAAAAATAATAAGGGACCGCTGCAAACTTATTCCATTGATTATGAGGATAATGATCAATACTTCGAATCGAGTAAATTCACTCCTGATGCTGATGGACCCTGGATTAAAAAGGTGGCTGATGTTCTAAAAACCAACCATCAGAATTTAATTATTGACCAACATTCACTTGTGAAATATTTAACAGACTCTGTTCATGCGCGTGATCTTCCGGGATATTCCGATATTGATTCGTCCATGTTATGGTTCTGTGAAGGGATTAAAAAAGGAGCAACCGTGGCTTTATCTGGAGAATGTGCAGATGAGATTTTCGGAGGGTATCCATGGTTCCATAGCCCAGAAACCTCAGCGAAGGAGGGCTTCCCTTGGATGCGTTCTACCGACGCTAGACAGCAGCTTCTTTCGGAAGAATGGAGAAAGAAGCTCAAGCTTAGGGAGTATACACTTAGTCGCTTTCAAGAAACCGTTGATGAAACACCTGCGCTTCCTAGAGAATCAGATGTCGATGCGAAACGTCGTCAGTTATTTTATCTGAATATGCATTGGTTTATGGCGGCATTGCTGGAGCGCAAAGACAGAATGAGCATGGCTGCAAGCTTAGAGGTACGGGTGCCTTATGCAGACCACCGCATTGTGGAATATGTGTGGAACATTCCGTGGGATATGAAGATGATGGATGGTAGAGAGAAGGGTATATTTCGTCGAGCATTAAAAGGCTTGCTTCCAGAAGATGTCCTTTACCGCAAAAAGAGCCCTTATCCAAAGACCTTTCATCCTGAATATACTCGAGCCGTGGTCGCTGAATTTTCCAATATTCTCAATGACCGCCAATCACCAATTAAAGAGCTGTTAGATATAAAACAACTAAAAAGTATTCTTGAGACAGAAGGCCAATCTTTTGATGTTCCCTGGTATGGTCAATTGATGCAAGGCCCACAACTCATCGCGCATCTCATTGAAATCAATACATGGCTAAAGGACTATAAAGTGGAGATCATTGATTATTAATAGAAAACAACACGCTCAGTACGTAAGAGCGTGTTGTTTTTTGCATAGTTAAACAAACGTTTAAACTAAGAAGAAAAAGGGAAAAGGAGTAAAGAGGTGCACACTGGGGAATAGCATCTTTACATAGGAATTGTGACTGCTCCCTTATGCGCTTAGTTCTTGATAATGTCTTTTGCATATTACAGCATGAATGCATGCGAGCCTGCATAAATCCAGTAGCAAGGCATAAAAAGCACATTAGTTTAGTCCAAAAGGATGTAAGCTCTTCTTTATGCTCCATCGCAACCAGCTTTCATCCTTAGGATTGGCAAAAGGGCTTCGGTGCCCAGCCGTATTGACGAAAAGCAGATTTATCTAAAATTTCTAACCTTATTTACAATCTATCCACCATAACTGTGGATAGGTGATTTTTAATTTGATAAATGTAAAAGAAGAGGTTCACGATAGGCAATGACAAAAGCAGCAAAAATGGTACGTTAACGTTGAGCGCGTCACGTACCACAAAACAGAGGACGATAGGAAGAAAGGCGAATTTAATTTGCCTGATTCGAAAATGATACAAAAACATCATATGAGGAAGATATGGATAAGGCATCTTATACACAAGATAATAACAGGTTATCAACATTACCCACAGAATATTGCGCAAAAATGATGACACGCATTATTGTCTATTTATTATAGGCGCTATTCACAATTTGTCATATCATTTTGCGCTGTAGTTACTGCTTTTTGATTCTCCACAATCCATTGAATAAAATCCAATTCTTTAGGAGTGAGCTGACGATTAATTTTATCAATTACGTCTTGTTTCAACTCTTGTTCGGTAACCACTATCATTTATCCCTTCCTCGATTTGAGCTTATATACATTTATTGTATCACAAAATTTATAATTTTGGCAAAAAATATTTAAAAAATTTAAAAAATAATAGGAAGACTGCCACCTTGCAGAAATTGATTTTAAAGCATAAAATGAGATTTTGAAATGATGATTGCTTAGGAGGTTCAAGCGATGGCACCAAAGATAACGGTGATTGGCAGCATGAATATGGATTTAGTCACTGAGGTAGAACGCCCACCTAAGCCAGGAGAAACGATACGCGGACAGCGCTTTTATTTTCACCCAGGAGGCAAGGGAGCTAATCAAGCCGTTGCAGCGGCAAGATTAGGGGCAGACGTCACGATGATTGGTTGTGTAGGTGATGATATCTTTGGTGATCAACTCATTGATAACCTACGTCAGAAAAACGTTAATACGGAGCATATTCAAGTTATAAAAGGAAAAAGCTCTGGAACAGCCCAAATTACAGTTAAACATGAAAGCAACAGCATTATTGTCGTTCCCGGGGCAAATAATGAAGTCAGTGCAGCTTATGTAGCGTCTTTAGAAGCCGTCATTACACAAAGTGATGTGGTGCTTTTACAATTAGAAATTCCTTTGTCTACAGTTATGGCAGCAGCTAAGATCGCTCATGACCACGGTATTTTAGTCATTTTAAATCCTGCGCCATTTCAACGTTTATCGCCTGAATTGATTGACCTGATTGATTACTTAACACCCAACGAATTAGAGTATGATGATCTCATGAAAAATGCACGCAGCCGTGAGTTGGCTAAGAAATTAATTGTCACTAAAGGTAAAAGAGGGGCACAATACTTCGATGGGGAACGCTTGGCCACGGTGCCTACCTATAATGTGGAGGTTGTTGATACAACTGGAGCAGGGGATGCTTTTAATGGTGCGCTCGCCTACTGTTTAGCCAAGAATAAGCCCTTAGATACAGCCATTCATTTTGCTAACGCGGTTGGCGCGCTTTCGGTTAAACGCCATGGAGCTCAAGAAGGCATGCCGACCCTTGAAGAAGTTCAACTCTTCTTACGCCGAGAGGAATAACGTGTTGAGCTCGTGCCATAATTCAGGGAGTGTTTACAAGTCAGTGAAGGCGTTGTTTTTCATAGCCTTTACTCATGAATAATAATGCCGCATCTCTAGAAAGGATGCGGCTTAATACTAATTTATACAAAAAGGTTGACGATCAAGACACAGATAAATGCGGTGATCGATAGCAATGTTTCAAGAACTGTCCATGTTTTAAATGTTTCTTTTACAGTGAGGCCAAGATATTCTTTGATTAACCAGAAGCCTGCGTCGTTCACGTGTGAAAAGATTAAGGAGCCAGCCCCAGTAGCGATAACCAAGAGCTCCTTGTTCACACCTGTGGTACTCTCAACAATTGGTGCAACGATACCAGCAGCTGTAATAAGGGCAACGGTTGCAGAACCGGTCGCAATACGGACGAGTGCCGCGATGATAAAGGCTAGGATGATCGGTGATAACGAGAAATGTCCTGCAATGTGCGCAATAGCATCACCGACACCGCTATCAATAAGAATCTGCTTGAAGCCTCCACCTGAACCGATGATTAACAAGATCGCGGCAATAGGCTTAAGACAATCATCAAACAGTGGTTGAATATACTTTCTATTAATGGGTTTGATATACCCGAGTGTGAAGAAAGCAACGAGAACAGAAAGCAATAGCGCCATCATTGGATCGCCAAGGAAAGTAATAAAGTGCTCAAGGCCTTTATTGATGTGCAAGTAAGGCACAATGGTGGCAATAAGGATCAAAATAATGGGTAATAAGACGGTGAAAAAAGCAGCAAAAACAGATGGAACATCCTTTGGATCTGTCTCTGAATCTTTATCATTTGAGAAGAACGCTCCTGCAAGTCTAGGCTCACCTGATGGTTGAACACGTTTAGCAATCCATTTACCAAAAAGAGGGCCCGCAATAATAACCGATGGAATAGCAACGATCAGCGCATAAATTAAAACTTTACCGATATTCGCATGATAGATATCAATGGCAGTCATTGCACCCGGATGAGGGGGGACGATACCATGAACGATCGACAGACCAGCAATGAGTGGCAAGCCAACGAATAAGATCGATTTCTTTGTATTTCTTGATATAGAGATGACGAGTGGAATGAGCAGCACCACACCAACTTCGAAAAAGACGGGAAGACCAATGATGAAACCTGAAATCATCATCGCCCAATGCAAGCGATTTACACCTAATTTATTCGTTAAGGAGCTGGCAATCTGCAAGCCCCCACCAGACTGAGTAATCATCCCTCCAAGAATGGTCCCGAGTCCAATAATGATTGCGAGACTCGACAATGTATTGCCGACACCGGTTTCATAAGAGCTTACAATTTTAGTGAAGTTGAGGCCTGAGACAATAGCTAAGAATAAACTGCCAATTAACAAGCTAATAAAAGGATGAAGCTTTAATAGAGTGACGCCTATAATAACGATTACAATTGCGAGTAGCGTCATTAAAATTAGATACCAGTCAGACATGGTGTTTGCCTCCTTAAGTTCTTCTAGTTGCTAAAGTCACCACCGGAGCCAATGGAACATTAGCCCACAGTGGAGGAATCATATGCTGCTTAATTTTTGACTGTTGCGTGGCCGCCAAATTCATTACGAAGCGCTGCAACGACTTTTCCTGTGAATGTATCATTTTCTTGTGAACGGTAGCGCATCATTAGAGACAAAGCAATGATAGGTGCTGCAGTTTCTAATTCCAAAGCCGTTTCGACCGTCCATTTTCCTTCACCAGAGGAATTCATGACACCACGGATTTCATCAAGATGAGGATCTTTACTAAAGGCGTCCTCCATAAGCTCCATTAACCAGCTGCGGATAACCGAGCCATTATTCCAGACGCGAGCGACCTTTTCATAGTCATAATCAAACGGACTTTTTTCTAAAAGGTCAAAGCCTTCACCCATGGCTGCCATCATTCCATATTCAATACCGTTATGTATCATTTTAAGGAAATGGCCACTGCCGGCTTTTCCAGTATAGAGATAACCATTTTCGACAGCAATATCTTTAAAAATGGGTTCGATATGGTGGAAAGCAGAGGCGTCGCCACCGATCATAAAGCAAGCTCCTTCACGAGAACCACTGGTACCTCCGCTCGTACCAACATCGAAAAAGTGAATGCCTGATTTTGCAAAGTTATCATAATGCTTCAATGAATCTTTGTAATTGGAGTTACCCCCATCGATAACCATATCTCCTTTAGACAGAAGTGGCTGAAGCTCATGGATAACGAGATCGGTAATTTTTCCGGCGGGGACCATCAGCCAAATGATACGTGGTGTTGAGAGCTGTTGCACGAGTTCTTCTAATGAAGCAACGCCTTGAATACCATTCTTTTTACTTTTTTCTACGGTTTCTTGGTTCGCATCGAATGCTGTGACATGATGTCCATGATCGATCATGTTGAGGGCAAGATTATATCCCATTTTTCCAAGACCTATTAATCCAATGTTCATGTTGTGATACCTCCATCAAAATCATGTTGTTATATTTTTTTGTATCAATGAAAGTGCTTTGAAATCAGGGGTTAACTTTTCTGCCAGATTGAGAAAAATGGGCTTAAGCTCCTGATAGATATTCACTGCCTCTTCTTTCGGGTGATGGATATCACCAATTTCTACCTTCTTTTCAACGGTAGAAAAGTCGTTAATCATCCCGAGGGCCTTCATAGCCAATAAAGCTGCACCTAAGCACGATCCCTGGGGGCTGGCAGGGACAAGAATGTCCTTTTCAAAAATATCAGCCATGATTTGTCGCCACAACGGTGATTTTGTAAAACCGCCCGTGACACGAAACTCATGCGGATCCACGCCGATTTCTTGAAGCGCTGAGACCACCGCATGCATCTGGAACATGACGCCTTCCATAACGGCGCGAATCATGTGGCGCCGATCATGATTAAGGGTTAAACCAAAGAAAACACCTTTTGTATCAGCATTCCACAACGGCGCCCGTTCGCCAGTCAAATAAGGTAAGAATAATAGCCCGTCAGCTCCTGGGTGAATTTCCTTAGCCATGGCGGTTAACGCATCATAAGGGTCGCCAGATTGCTCCTGCAGGTCGGGAAAAATTTGATCACGTACCCAACGGAAAGCAACACCGCCATTATTGATCGGACCACCGACAACCCATTGCTTTTCTGTTAATGCGTAACAAAACAGTCGCCCCTTAGGATCGGTTGTCGGTTCATTCACGACCGTTCGTACAGCACCACTCGTTCCAATCGAACAAGCAACTGAACCTGGCGCTAGGGCACCTACACCTAGATTAGCTAAAACGCCATCACTTGCGCCAACACAGAAAGGGAGGTCTTCTGGAATACCAATTTGCTTGGCAATGTCCTTATTTAAGCCCTTGATAATATGTGTCGTTGCCACGGGTTCTGAAAGCTGTGAGGTTTCAATGCCAGCAAGGGAGAGGGCTTTGTTATCCCAGCTTAATGTTTCGAGATTAAATAATCCTGTAGCAGAAGCAATGGAATAATCGACGATAAATTCTCCAAAAAAGCGATAAAAAATATATTCTTTAATACCAATCCACTTGGTGGCCTTTTGATAGGTATTGGTATCATTTTCCTTAAACCACATTAACTTGACTAGTGGTGACATCGGATGAATAGGTGTGCCTGTTCGCCGATAAATGCCTTGACCTGTCACGGTATGCTTGAGCTCATCGGCTTCGGATGAGGCGCGTTGATCAGCCCACGTGATTGAACGCGTAATAGGGCTTCCATTTTTATCGAGAGCAATTAAACTATGCATGGCACTGCTGAATGAAATCGCCACCACATGTCCACTGTTAGTAGTGACTGTTTTGACAACTTCTGATAATGTTTGGACTACAGCTTGGTAGATCTCTTCTGTATTTTGCTCAGCTCTTGTCGGAATATCCGAATAAAGGGGATATTCACAAGAGGATTGGGCGAAAATGTTACCATTTTCATCAAAGGCCGCCGTTTTCGTACTCGTTGTCCCAATATCCACTCCGACAACGATTTCATTTTGGCTCATTTCTTTAACCCCTTACATTAGAGAAAATTATTTTCTTTTATAAACAAATATTATCGAAATTATTTTCCTGTGTCTATAGAAACCGTTTTAATTAATGTTTTTTAAACTTTCAAATAGTATCAAGACTTAGCAAAAAAATGTACTCATCGTATGGGGAAGCGGAAAACCATTACGACAGAGGTGTTATAAGCCAGCTAAGAAGGCACCGACTGCAAGGGGTACGAAGGGTTACCACCTCTAGTAATGTAACGAAAAGCTGTTCCTCAAAGCCAAGCGGTCCGCTTCTAAACATGCACTGCAATTGGACGATATAACGAACAAGGGAGTCCGTGTTTAATCCTTGTGTTGAAAGCTACTCCTGAGGCTATTTTTAGACTTGCGTTCAACTGTATTTAAACACTTTACCGCCTCCAACTGATTCGTGCCATATTCGTTGCTTAAATTCCATTGGGATAGAGAATGAGAATGTCATGTCCTTTGCAAGATTAAAATAAAAAATACCCTGCAAACGTGGGCAATTAAACACGTTTTAGGGCGATAGCTTCCCGAATTTTTTCGAGTCCTTCGAGCGTCTTTTCTTTTCGTTTCATTGCAATACCGACATACAAGACGTCAATGACAGCGAGTTGAATCAGACGGGAGGTGAGTGCTTCAGAACGGTAAAGCGTTTCGGTTGAATTTGTTTGTAGCACGAGATCAGCAATTTTAGTAATGGGTGATCGAGCGTGCTGCGTTAATGCTATGATGTATGCCCCCTGGGACTTTGCCGTTTCTAGAGCTTGAAGAATATCTTTATTACTGCCACTATGAGAGATACCGAAAGCCACGCTGTCAGGACCAAGCATAGTTGCTGCCATCACTTGCATATGGGAATCTTCAAAGGCCTGACACTGGAGACCTGTACGAATTAATTTATGCACGGCATCATGGGCGATGACTGCAGAGCCTCCTGTGCCATAAAATTGGATACGATCTGCGGCAGCCATGCGTGTCATTGCTGTTTCTAGTAGGTAATCATCATAGAGATGAAGCGTATCCTGTAAGCCTTGGACATGGGCATGGAAGACCTTTGTCATCAATGTTGCTGCGGGATCTTCTTCATTGATCTCTTGATAGATGTTTTCAATAGGTTTGACAACATCGCGCGCCAAAGCAATTTTAAAGCCTTGATAACCCTTGAATCCGATGCGTTTGCACAAACGAAAAATAGTAGATTCAGCAACACCGATGGCATCGGCAAGCTCTGTAATCGATTGACGAACCACGTCGTCAGGCTGGGTTAAAATGTAGGTAGCAGCTAGCTGTTCTTTTTTAGAAAGCTGAGAAACGATGGCCTTGAGTCTGATGATCGCACCTTCATGTTGTTCCAATGCCATTCCTCCTATAGCGTTAATGCCATCATATTTTCCTTATAAATAAGTTTTAGAGACATTTAGTGGTTCTACTAAACTTAAGAAAGATCTCCTCATAACTATAGTGAAATCTGTATGAAAGCGCAACATTTATCACCCGTGGTAATGAGAATAAAGGGCTATATAAATGGGGCTTTAGAATGGGATAACAAATGCTTACGCCTTAGAAATACATGAGAGGGTGGGGCGCTATTATTGGATAGAAGGGACTGCTACCTAAAGGTTGTCATTGCAGATAGCCTGCGTTACCATTGAGTTCGAAAGTTTGTCCCTGAAGCAATACCACTTATTCATATCATCATAGTTGTTTTCACCGACGCTTATTGGTATAAAAAAATCCCAGATGTATAGAACATCTGGGCCATGATGAGATCATTGTTTACAAATTAGAGGATGAACAATGATTCATTAAACTTGTCGGTCCTTGATCAATGACAGATAGGCGATACACCCTATGAAAGATGACCTAAAAAAGAATCAAATTTCAAGATGCTGTCGTCCTGTCGCTGCCATTGACGAGGAGAAGTTGAATAAAAAACACTTGCATTGTGAGATACCATCACTATAACATGGCCATCGTTACGCAAACGTTACAGAAATGATAAAAATTCGTAAACTAAAACTGTGAAATACGCATTCTACCGATAAGCTAAGCGCTTTTTTATATATATAATTTTTTTTGTAATGTTTTTCATATAAGTTTAATAGGAATTAAGAACTAAATTTTTTAGAGCTATTTTATTATTAAAAGGTGTTTGGAATTCTTAAGTCATTAGACGCCTCTAAAACGTCCTGAAAAAATGGATGAAATTACCATTCATAAGGAAGGCTCCGAAAAAAATTAGAAAGTGGTTTATCATGATTATAAAAAGTGTTCGGAAACTTCCTAGCTCAAATCAGAAGAAACTTCTATTTATTAATAGAGGGTACAGGCTGTGCGGAGCCAGTGAATGAGCGTTATCTCCTATCATCTGAACTTATGAAGTTATCGTTTTTTCAGCTTAATGCTTAACCAATCGGTGGAGAAACCATGCTTGTTGGATGCGCCGTCGCTTTAATCTGATTAATGCGCTCCTTACAATAACCGTTATAGGGTTCAACGACTTCCCCTTCAAGGAGCAATAATATCGCCTCATCATTCATGCCTGCATGATGATATGTTTCAACGACTTCCAGCATATAGTGCCCCAGCCGCTCCTCAATCCGCATTTTGAGCTGACTGATCCACGGTGCGTCAAACCCGGGTAAAAATGTGTAACGATATTGGCGGATCAACGTCATCAGTGTATCGAATTGACGCTGATAGGGAAGTCCCTCAAAGTGGTTAAGCGATTCGAGAAAATGATTAAGATCGCTATTGACCGAAGCGGCAAGCTTGATAGAATGACGGTCGGTGACCAACGCTTCAACAAGACTTTGATCAGGGTGTTGTGATAAGAGCTTCCGCAAATGATTGATCATAACTCGCAAATAGTTTTTGGCCTTCGTTGTATTCCATTCTGGCAAAAAAGCCTCGATAATATCCTCACGTGAGACCTGCTTATTGAGCGTTAAGTAAAGCAAGAGTTCCTTGGCAAAACGCTGATTCCACTTCCCGACCAGCTCAACATTACGCCATTGAATGGAAAATTTGTTAAGGACCTCTACATGTAAGGTGTTGACTTCACGCTCAACTTTACGTCCACGCTCAAAGATTGCATTCATTTTTTCGGTTAAATAGTTGTGGCTTTTGGAAAAATAGAGGCGGTCTCTTTCCTCTAAAAAGCTATGAATGTTTTCTCCTACGGTCTTAGGTGCGTCTAAAAAAGCAGCCCCCGAAGCATTTGGAATGATGCGCAAACGGCTACTTTTAATATAGCTTGCGTAGACTGCTGTATAGTTGACAGGGAAAATGGGATCAATTTCACCCCCCATAATAAGGGTGGGAACTTTAATATTCCTGAGGTCGGTTGTGAACGTTTCTGAGTCTTGAAAGGCGAGATGGATGGATTGCTTATAGAGCCATTCGTCTACTAAACGGAAGCTGCGTTCCAGAATGGCTTGATTTTCCGGTGTAAGCTTATTGACACTATTTAGAGCCATCAGCCGTGCGAACTCATGGCGTTTCTTTTCCATAAGCTGCAAGCGAAGGTCATATTCATACTTAAATAAGTCTTGCGGAAAATATAAGGCTGTGGAAATCAACGTTAAAGAGGTAAACCGATTTTCATCGGCATTGGCAGCTTTCATGGCCACCGTACCGCCAAAACCGTGCCCCACAATATTTGCGTGATCAATCTCTAGGTGATCCATGAGGTCAAACAGTTCGTTAACAAAAAAATCCCATGAGAGTTCATCTACATTCAAGCACACCCCGCTTTTATCATGACCGCATACATCATAAATGATCATGCGATAGTGATAGCGAAGCTCTTCGACTAAAGCATGCCAAATCCCACTAGAGAATCCCAAACCGTGAACGAAGATAAGCGTTTCTGGTTCCGAGATAGGTGGCTCAATGACATCATAATAGAGTTCGTAGTGCTGAGAAGGTCTTTTTAAGATAGGCATACTATCCCCCCTAGTAATAAGCTGGGCTGTGGCAATAAGATATATAATGCTAATAAGAATGAACTCAAAAAATTATAGACCCTTAGACCTATTCTTGCAACACGATTCGTGGTATACTTAAAGCGCTTGTTTGTCATCTAAAAATAAACGAAAATATTGTCGAAACCTAATTTTCCTAATGAAATCAGCTACTGATAGCATGGAAGTGCCCTTGCTTTTATTATGTAATGATTGTGTAATGACGTCTATGGTACTATAGTACTATTAAGGGTAATTGCTGTTTATGAAGCCAACTGGAGAGCAATTACGTCTAATTGCAGTCTTGTATTGAGACTGGTAAAATCAAACCCTATCATTGATAGAGTTTTTCTTTTTGAAGATGCGCAAAGCGATGGAATATGTGGAATCAGGCAGGGCTAAAGGGAAAATAATATTAAAAATTAGATAGGTGTTTAACGAAGCGAAAGTATATCCTCATGTTTGATTTTGAGGATTATATAAAAATGACTCCCTGTCGACCACTCTTTATTCGAAGGCTAAGGGTGATCTTCGACGAGGGTGTTCATGTTGAATATGCAAGACGAAAAAACAGGATCTATTACTGTATAGTACAAGGATACTGGTATCTAAATACAAATTCTAAAAGACGATCACTTTTTTAAGGTGATCGTTTTGTCGTGTTTGGCAAATACTGTTCAATAGAAAAAAACTTGATTGGGAGCTTTTCTTATAAAAAGGAGCGGCTCTTTGTAACGACTACTCGATTTAATCAAAAGGAGGATTGATTAACAGAGACTTTGCCTTTTGTGGGTCATTTATCAATGCTAATTTGTATTCTAACATCCAGTTAAGCTTTTCGATGATCTGATCGTATTCATCCTTCTTCCGTTCGACTTCACCTATCTTTTGACGGATCCACTCTATGGCTTCCTGATTGGTCGGTGAATGTGTATCACGTTCTTGAAATAATTCCTTCAGTTCAGCCAATGAACACCCTACGCTTTGAAACTTCTTTATAAGTTTTAGACGTTCGATTGCCTTTTCATTGTAGTTACGATAGTTATTTTCATCTCTTTGGAAATGCCGACTATCCAATAAACCTTCCTTTTCATAATAACGAATGGTGTAGGTTGTTAATCTTGTTTTTTCAGCTAATTCTTTTATTTTCATGTATACTCTCCTCGAAAAAAGACTTGCCTTATAGTTAACTCTATAGTTTATACTCCAATTGTTCAAGTGAATTTACAAATCAGTAACATTAGGAGGAAATGATTATGCGTGTTTTTGTAACAGGAGCAACAGGTTACATTGGTTCTGCTGTCGTCAATGAGCTTATTAACGGGGGGCATACAGTCATAGGTCTCGCACGTTCAGACCGAGGGGCTGCAGAATTAAAAAATGCAGGTGCTGAGGTGCATCATGGCAGTCTTGATGACCTAGATAGCCTTCGTAGCGGTGCAGCTCATGCGGAAGGCGTAATTCACTTAGCGTTTATCCACGATTTTTCGAACTTTGCTCACTCGCTTGCAACGGATTTAAGTGCCATCAAGGCTTTCGGAGAAGTGCTCGAGGGCACAGGCAAGCCATTTATAACGACGGCTCATGCAAATGGGACAGCATCAGATAATGAGGTGTTAGCTCTAGCAAAGCGGGGGGTTCAGGCATCGGTCGTTTCGCTTGCGCCATCTGTCCACGGTAATGGAGATAAGGGCTTCGTACCAGAATTGATTAAAATAGCTCGCGAAAAGGGTGTCTCTGCTTATATTGGTGATGGATCAAACCGCTGGCCGGCGATTCACCGTCTTGATGCCGCCCGCCTTTACCGCCTCGCATTGGAAAAGGCACCTGCTGGATCCCAGTTAGATGGGGTAGGAGATGAGGGGGTGCCATTTCGCAACATTGCGAGTATTATTGGTCAGCATTTAAATGTTCCATTAGAGAGCATTTCTCAAGAAAAGGCCGATGTGCATTTCGGATTTTTGGGCACAATTGCGTCTTTGGATTTTCCGAGGTCGAGCGAAACAACGCAGAAACTTTTAGGATGGCAACCGGTCCATCCAGGGCTCATCGATGATCTCGAGCAAGGTCACTACTTTAACAGTTGAACCATACCTTTGGGATAAATAGATCATTTAAGGAGTATTTGTCTCCTAACACATTTTTTGTTAAAAAAATATATCGGACAGCACAACGCTATTATGAAATAGAAGATGATAGTCCACAATCTGGCACAATTGTGGAAAGTCATTAGCTTAATTCCTCGGTAATAATAAAAAGTACAAATCATTGCCTTATGGATATACTTCGCAGCATCAATTGCCACCATCAACATTGTGCCCATCGACTTCAGTTTTTTCCTTGAATGTTGTTCAATAGTCAATAAGCCATCATTTTCATCTCCTTGTGATGAGGGGTTGGTAATTGGAAGTTCTGTGATAGGTACTTCTATTTTACTATGAAAATGGTGGTCTTTTTTATGGTGTTTTTATCTATTTACTACACTAGGTACCTATACTGATCGACCTTATGCTTCTTTAATCCCGTAGAGAGGCCGAAACGTTTTAGTATCTTTCTTTATGATTTCCAATTTTCATTATAAAATCCCATTTCCGGTAACTCGATAGATTTAAGCTGTTTAAGTGCGCTTATGACAAGCGGGACGTAGACAATAATAAAGATAATGTTAATGAGCATTGATGAACTAGCCTGTGTTGAATCAGAACTAATGAACGTAACAGAATTAGATCCAGAAAACAATAATGCTCCTAACATCATTAAAAAATCAGATAAACCATGGACCAAGGCAATTCCCCATAAATTTTTGGTTTTCAAATAGATAGCTCCAAAAAAGAATCCGGCCATTCCGGCACTTAAAGTTTTAAGGAAAGCTTGCATCAGTCCCGTTACACTTAGATCTATTCCTGTTAAAAGCCACGACAATACTATGTGAACAAATCCGAATATAAATCCACTAATAGCAACAGCGCTAATTAATCCTTTCCTAGTTGAACCTAGTTTATCAAGAAAGGCGTGCAAAATTATTCCTCTAAAAAGCCCTTCTTCAAATAGTCCTAACAACAGATAGAAAATCATCGCTTCAATAACAAGAATAAGCCAGTTGTCTTGGACATTTTCTTTTGAAGAAATTGCACTAATTATTGTTGCTCCGGAAAGTAGAAATCCAGGTAATAAATACAAAATACTTTTCCTGAAGGTAAATGTAATTCCAGATTTTTTATACTTAATTAGCTGTATTCCGTCAATGCCTGTCATTAGTGCCAGTGTCAATAAAGTTAGCAGTATTTCTTGCCGAAGATTTTGTAATACTGAACCGTCGGTAGGAATAGTTAACAGAATAATGAAGGCAATTATCAAGGTAACAGTTGCAGTAACTAAAGGGGTTCTTTTCAATAGGTATCTTAGTTTATTCATCTTTTTCTCCTTATTAGCAAATATTTTTTTTAAAATAATATTACTGTATTATGATAAACTGTGATGTAACATTACAGTCAATCCAATAGGAGAAAATCTATGGAAAATAAAATGACTATAAATACATTTGCCGAGTTGTGTAACACTACAAAAGCAACTCTTCGTTGGTATCGCTCAAAGGGGTTACTTCAACCTGCAGAGATAGGGACTAACGGATATTCGTACTACACGATAGAACAAATTGTTGATTTTAACCTAATCCAATCTTTGAAAGGTATCGGTTACTCACTTGAACAGATAAAAAAATATATGAACACTGAAGACGTAGATGAGAGTTATATGTCTCTTGATCAACAAGTGGCCAAAATTTCACAACAAATTGATGAATTACAGCAACGAAAAGATTTTTTAACCACTTTGATCAGCAACCAAAATTCTTTATTTATTCAGTGGGGAGAAAAACCGCAGGACGGAGATTATCATATTCGTTATTGTAAAGAAGAGTCTTATATAATTATGCCTGCACCAACAACGAGTAGTATTGATTATCTGGATTCTCTTAAAAGTTTTCAACAGCTTTGTCAACAATTGGGATTAGGAAACAACATTCCTATTATTGCTTTTTTTAGTAAAGAAAGTTTGATAAAAAAAGATTTTAGAGACGGGTATAACATAGGAACGAGAGTTTATAACCCTGAAACAACAAGTGATATTTTAACTACATTAAAGCCTAATTCAGACTTAAATATCAAAATAATAACTCGAAAACCTGGTAAATACTTCACCTATTTAACTACACTTTTATTAGAAAAAAGTGATGTTAAATATAAGGGAAACCCGATGATCGCTGCCCAGAAATCTGGCCTTGAAAAAGCAATTCAAAATGGTGCAAATTTGGAAATGGGTATGATGGAAACCGTAATTTTCTCCACTAGACAGAGTAGTGGGAAAACTAAATTATATCTAGAAATTTCATTGTTTTGCTCATAATTAGCTAATACTAAAAGCAGTCAATAATTGCTATTCTAAGCCCTTTTATTTCTGTCTTTTAAAAGGGAAACTAACAACAGTTCCTTTAACATTTACAGAATTAAATTAGGCTGCCTGTTGATTTAAAGTTGCATTGATACGATCACAGGCCAGTTTTGAAGCATTATAAACCAGCGTCACAAGATTAAAATGAACTCTCACACGTTTACCTGTCCGATAACGAACATTGTTAAGCTGAAAATATTCTTTGAGATAAGCATTGACTCGTTCAACGGCGGTTCGTTGCTTGAATAAGGTCTTCCAAGCTTTTGAACCACGGGCAGGTGCCGTATACCGCCTCAAGTCTGTTGTGATTTTCACTTTATAGACCTTTTGACAAAGACCGTCCTGCGCTAAAGGACACTCCACACATTCCCTTGGCCGTGTATATTTCAATGTTGCGTATTTGGCATCATAGCTGTCGTAACGATAGGAATGTTCTCTTACACAAGTTGGAGCGAAATGCTTGTCAAATCCTATAGGCTCAGGCTCATTTCGCTTATTATAGGCAATGACGGATTGGAGTCCTATTCGATGATTTTGTGCATAGATAGGCTCAAAATCGTAACCTGCATCCATCATGGCATAGTTTAGAGACGGGAGTGATAAACGCTCAGCTATCCCTTTTAATAAAGGAATGGCCGCTTTCCCATCATTCAAGTTCCCTGAAGAAAATAGGGATTGGAGAATGTATTGGGATTGGGTGCCGACAGCTAAATGAGCTTTATACCCGTACCAGAAGACATTTTTACCTTCACTATTTTTCTTGACACCCCATTGCGGGTTCTGTGGGAGAGTGGCCCGAAGTTCGTCGAGCGACACATCCAGTTGAGCTTCAATTTTTTTCTCGAAAATGGGCAGATGAGCTTCCTGCACTGTTGCTCCCTATGGGTTGGTGCTTGTTGAAGGATCGTGGATGCTTGTCGCCTATTGTGATCTGCGTCAGGACATCCGCCATTTCCGTTTGTCCCAAATGACAGAATTGAGGGAGCGCTTCGGATTCCCCATGCATTTTAAACTGAGTCAGTATACCCCACCGGACGATCGATCCCTACTCGTCCGCATTCGATTTGACCATGACATCACTGATAAGGTGAAGGAATCAAACTATCATTACATTGTGGATATGGAAGAGCATCAAGATGGATTTCACGTGATCTTGCGTGTTCGTCATTTGGATGAAGTTTTGCAATGGGTCCTTGGTTGGGGAGCAGATGCAGTTGTTTTGGAGCCTAAAGCACTCCAGAATCGGATTCGTGAGGAAGCTCAAAAAATTTTAAGACGCTACTGACATACTGGTGTCAGTAGCGTCGTTTTATAATGGAGGAAGTCAACATAAAGGAGTGAGAGGAAAAACGCAAAGGAAGTCTTGCATTAGTAGGAGGACACCGGCAATTGACATTTAGAAAGATTTATGAGGATGAATTGAGAAACAGTCAGCAGCAAGTGTGGAGGGTCCAAATGGCTTAGTTTCTCATTCAATCGGCCCCTTTAGAAAGCTCCGCTGGTTTTGACCCAAAGGGTTAGGATGAAATAGTGTATCATTGATTATAGGAAGGATGGTAGTTGTGAATTTTGCTTCTGTTCGTATCATTACTGAAGACGTCGATCGTCTTGTCAAATTCTATGAAAAGGTTACGGGGGTTTCGGCTGAACGTCCTGCACCTGTCTTTGCTGAACTTGTTTTGCCATCGTGTACTCTTGCGATTGGCCACTTACAGACGGTACCACTGTTTGGTCCTGGTTCTGCTGTGGCTGCTGACAATCGCTCTGTCATTATTGAGTTTCGCGTCAATAATATTGATGCTGAATACGAGCGCTTGAAATCATTTGTAGACGAGTGGGTAAAAGAACCGACCACGATGCCATGGGGGAACCGTGCGATGTTGTTCCGTGATCCCGACGGCAACCTCGTTAACCTCTTCGAGCCGGTCACCGAGGAGGCTATCAAACGGTTCAGTCGAAAGGATTGAAAGGGAAGTTTGAATGAGGTCTCCATTCGGGAGTGGGGCTTTCTTTCCATCATACCCTCTGGATGACGACTCGGCTTATGTGACCGATCCTGATGACAATTGGATTGCGATTGTTTCTCGGAAGAAATGAGCCCGTTGTGGGTTAAAAAAGAGTGACTTATTATGGATCAGGCCAGATTTCTTGGGTTGGCCATTTAGGGAAGTATAAATGAATCTTGTTAAACTTATTTTATGGTCGGGTGCTTTCTACTTAGGGAAGTGCGCCCGTTTTGAATGGACAAATCGATACCGAACGGCGACCTAAGGAGGAAATCAATCTCTCTAATTATGATTGCGGAGAGTAAAACGACTCATTTTTTGAGAGCTTCCTTATTAAACAGTCGCAACCCTGAGGAAATAGGTTTCTCAAGAAAAGATTGAAAACCATAAATGATTAAGGAAAAGCTCATTGATGCAATGATATGATGAATTCGATTAAACTTTACATATTTTATGAAGTTGATCTTATCAAAAAAGGTTATTATCGGAAATGCATAAATTAGATTTTGAAACAGATTGGTCAACACATATAACCAAAACCTTCCAAAGGTTAAATGAAAGATCCATAAGGTGCCCACTGAAAAAGGACCTAATATGACACTTAATATGTTATAGATCCTCGTTTTTGGACCGCCTTTTACTTTCCAAAAGTTAAAGGGAGTTCCAATAAAGACAAGTGTTGTGACTAATAATGCTGCCATTGTAGAAGCAGGCAGATACCTTTTTACTGTTTTATTTGGAATAAAATAAACAGTAAGCCATGATAAAATGAATCCTATTCGAACCAAGGGAACAATCATGAGTTTATTTCTCCTTTCCCTTTTTCTGTTATCGTTCGCAATTCCAAAAGTTTTATGCGAAAAGAACGTTCCAAGGTTCTAATTCCTTTAAGGTAGCATTTTATTGCCCTTTAATGTAGAAGTGTCGTTTCTTGAACGTTTACTTTAAGGGACATAAATTAATTAAATGCATATCGGCATTTATGTGTAGAGATATAAGATAATGGACAGTGGGATTATGATATCTGCCCTTAGGCCAGAGTGACCGAACTTATAGGCATTAAGTTGTTAAACTTTCTTTTCTAAGTTGATATTGTTTGGGTGTTGTTCCTGTCACTTTTTTAAATACCCTTGTTAGATGGCTTTGGTCGGTAAAATTCAACACGCTACTAATTTCAGATAAGGTATAATCTGAGAACGAAATGAGGGTCATCGCTTCGTCAATTTTAGCTTTATGAATATAATCGCGAATGGTCATTCCAACTTCCTTCTTAAACCTATCTGAAAGGTAGCTTGGGTGTAGGTTCACCTGATTAACAAGGTCTTTAAGTGTTATTGGTTGATACACATGTTTATGAATAAAGTTAAGGCATTTTTTTACGGGTTCAGTGTAAAACTGTTCTCGTGTTTTGTTGACTTGATCTATAAAGGTTAACATGGCCTCGTTAAGTAGCTCATCAACATTCTCTGGCTGATACGTGTCCTCGATTCTTTGAATATAAAGATCGCTAAGCGTAAAAGCGACTTCAGAATGTAAGCCTCCCTTAATAGCAAACCGTGTTGCAACAGCGATGGCTGATATGCCTAGATTTTTTTTACTCCTCAAAAAGCTTGTTTTCGATAGCATCCCCAATTCTTCTTCAGGGATATTAGCTTGCCAATATAGAAAGGCCTCTTTGTCACCTTTTTCAATAGAATTGAAGAGATGATAATCAAAAGATGGATCGTGATGAAAATGTTCTGACAGTAGATGTTGTGATAATATGGCATCTGGTTTTTCAACTTCCTTCTTTTTAGGAGACTGAACTTTTTTAAGGTGAATAGCTTCTCGATGGATACGTTTTTCATAAATCATGTAGTACAGAAGAAGACTTATCCCCGTTAACTGATCTTGATTAAGCACTGACATCCTTTGCAAGTCTTGTATAGTCCCTTGCTGATCGCGTAAATCTGAGGAATCATTCATTAAACCCTTTAATTGTTCCTCTCTAAGTTTAAATGGCAGAGTCGGACCTAGAATGAGTAACCCATTCTGTGAATCTTGGCCATTAATGGGTTGAAACAATAAAAGTCTAGAGTGGCTTGCTATGACCAGAGTAGGTTCTCTTTCCTCTTTAGATAATAGAGTTTTGAATGGTGCCATTCCTTTTTGATAATTGAACAAAGGAAGTTCAAAAATAAGGTCAAGATGGGCGTCTAAATAAGCAATGGGGATATTATGAGACTCAAAAATCACTTGACAGATGTCCCATATTTTCTGGATAGATTGAGTCATGACTATCGGGTTCCTTTCCAAAAAGAGGAGTTTTTCTAATAACTAAGAAATGTCCTAAATATACAAAAATCATAACATAAATGTTTTGGAGAAGGAGGTAAAATGATAAAAGGTTAGTCACCGCTTCCTTAGAATTTCCTGAGGAAGGGGAAGTATAGTTTTTAAGGAGGGCTCATAATGGAACGTCATCTAAAAGAACTCGTTCAGCAAATGACACTAGAGGAAAAAGCTAGTTTTTGTTCAGGATTAGATTTTTGGCATTTACAAGGTCTTGAGCGCCTTGGCATTCCGTCTGTAATGGTAACGGATGGTCCGCACGGCTTGCGCAAACAAGCGGAAGGCACTGATCATCTTGGCCTATTTAACAGTGTTCCCGCCACCTGTTTTCCGTCTGCGGCAGGACTTGCCTGTTCTTGGGATCGCGACCTCATTCAACAAGTGGGAGAAGCGCTTGGTGAAGAATGCCAGGCGGAGAATGTAGCCGTTCTGCTTGGACCTGGTGCCAATATTAAACGCTCACCTCTTTGTGGGCGAAACTTTGAATACTTTTCCGAAGATCCTTACCTTTCCTCCCAAATGGCAGCCAATCATATAAAAGGTGTTCAAAGTAAAGGTGTAGGAACTTCCTTGAAGCATTTTGCAGTGAATAACCAAGAGCATCGTCGGATGACGACAAATGCTGAGCTCTCTGAGCGGGCCCTGAGAGAAATTTATTTGGCAAGCTTTGAAGGTGCTGTAAAGGAAGCGCAACCATGGACGGTCATGAGTTCTTATAACAAAGTCAATGGCACTTTTGCTTCCGAAAATCCAAGATTGCTAAATGAAATCTTGAGAGACGAATGGGGCTTCGAAGGGTTTGTCGTTTCTGATTGGGGAGCTGTTAATGAGCGTGACGACGCACTTAAGGCAGGTCTTGATCTTGAGATGCCCGCAAGCTATGGTGGAGGAAAATCCAAGATTCTTCAAGCCATTCAAAATGGCTCACTTTCTGAAGAGACACTTGACCAAGCCGTTAGGCGAATACTCACAATTGTTTTCAGGTTTGTTGATTCAAGGGATGAGAACGTGACATTTGACAAGGAAGCTCACCATGATTTGGCACGTCAGGTTGCCAGTGAATGTATGGTTCTTTTAAAAAATGAAGACAGTATTCTTCCACTCGATAAAAAAGGGTCTGTTTCTGTAATTGGTGCATTTGCGACGCAGCCACGCTATCAAGGCGGCGGAAGTTCTCATGTGAATCCGACTAAATTGGAAAACAGCTTAGAAGAAATTGAGAAAAAATGTGCTGGAAAAGCAAATGTGCTTTATGCAAAAGGTTATGATGTGGATAGTGACCAAACCAATGAAGTTCTCCTCACTGAGGCAAAGGAAGCGGCTATTCAAACTGATGTTGCAATACTATTTCTTGGCCTTCCGGATCGTTATGAGTCAGAGGGCTATGATCGCGCGCATTTGAATATCCCAGCCAACCAGGTCGAATTGATTGAAGCCGTCTACGAAGTCCAAAAGAATATCATTGTGGTCTTAAGCAATGGAGCACCCATTGAAATGCCTTGGCTTTGTAAGGTAAAAGGCTTGCTGGAAGGATATCTAGGCGGTCAAGCACTAGGAGGAGCAGTTGCCGATCTTTTATTTGGTGATGTCAACCCAAGTGGGAAGCTCGCGGAGACCTTTCCGCAAAAACTGAGTGATAATCCATCGTATCTGTTTTTCCCAGGCGAAGGCGATCGCGTAGAGTACAAAGAAGATATTTTTGTCGGCTATCGTTATTATGACACCAAGCAAGTGGAACCACTTTTTCCATTTGGTTATGGATTAAGCTATACGAATTTTAACTATAGCAATTTAACCGTTGATAAAAGCGAAGCTCAAGAGACGGATCTTGTGACCGTTACGGTTGATGTCACTAATACTGGAACACTCGCGGGTAAAGAAGTTGTTCAACTCTATGTGAAGGATGTGCAAAGCTCTGTAGTCCGCCCGGAGAAAGAGTTGAAGGGCTTCGTAAAAGTAAGACTTGAAGCTGGTGAAACCAAAACCGTGACATTCACTCTAGATAAAAGAGCCTTTGCGTTTTATAATACAGAGCTACAAGACTGGAACGTGGAAACCGGTGAATTTAAGATATTAGTCGGAAAATCTTCACGAGATATCCTATTAAGCGAATCAATCAAGGTTGTTTCATTAAGAACACCAAAATTGAGCGTACACCGTAACACAACCGTGGGTGATATTCTAAGTGACCCAATTTTAGCCTCAGTGGCGCCTCAGGTATTGGCTAAATTAAATGAAAATACCCCTTTCGTGAGTGCAGCCGAAGACGAAGAAGGGTCCGAGATGATGGCAGCAATGATGAAGTATATGCCCCTCCGTGCTCTTGTCGGATTCAGCCAAGGTACTATTACAGAGGAACAACTGCAGGAAGCCATTGATCAGTTGAATGCTGTTTATGAAGGCGAAGGCACTACTTCCGAATAATAAAATAAATAATTTTGGGTTTATAAAGAAGAAAGCTGATTCAGTTGTTTACTTGAGTCAGCTTTTTGTATGAACAAACGATATAATAGGTTTTTAGATCACCATGATACAACGTTTATATGAAGAAGATGAGCTCTATGATTTGAAAGCAGACCCTAATGAAGTAACCATTCAAAATGATCTTTTTTGATTTAGATGATACTTTGCATGACCACTTAAGGCCGTTTGCTCAGGCGATTGAGTGTGTATTTCCTGATCTCTCTGAAACTTTTTCTTCCATAGAAGAAGTATATAAAGGCTTCCGAGCAGCAAGTGATCTTCTTTGGAAACAATACGACGCGAACGAGCTATCCTTGGGTGAACTCCGAATACAGAGAATTATCATTGCTTTAAAAGCCTTTAAATCTAACATTAACCGTGAGCAAGCTGTACAATTTCAAAACCGGTATGAAGTTCAATCAACAAATTTAAAGTTGTTCCCTGAGGTTCCCAAACTTTTAACAGATCTTAAACAAAAGGGGTATCTACTTGGGATTCTTTCAAATGGACCGACAACACATCAACTCAATAAAATAAAGGCGCTTGAATTGGACCGATTTGTACCAAGAAATTTTATCTTTATTTCGAATGCAGTTGGGATCGCCAAACCGGATCCTCACATTTTTAATCTAGTATCTAGAAAAGTGAACTGTCTACCGGAAGAAATCCTTTATATTGGTGATACTTGGGAAAACGATGTCGTCGCCTCCATTGAAGGAGGCTGGCAGGCTATTTGGTTTAACCACCGCAGGCGAGAGCCGGGCTCCGAGCATCAGCCCTTTGCTGTTGTTGAAAGTTTGTCGGAAATCGTTGACTTACTCTATTAAACGAACTTCCATAAATGTGGAAAATATTGTGTGGAGTTGTTATTCCAAGTACGCCTGTGCCTGCGCTACCCGATCTCTGTCAAAGTATCGAATAAAAAATCAAGAACATATATTCTTCTGACTGTGTATCTATGATAAAATAAAACGAGCAACTACATAGCAGGGTGGCGGCTGACACTCCCTTTAGGAAGGGGGTGTAGCTTATGACGACATCTGAAACTTTAACAATTGTAATAGCAGCTCTAACCTTAGAAGCTGTCTATACAGCAACTATTGTTGGTATTGTCGTCGCGATAATAAAAAAGAAATAGCCACCCTGCTCTCCCAAGTTAGGTGACTATTTCTTAGTACTTAAATTTGGTTAGCCGCTAACTCTGCGGCATGTAGTTGCACCAGACTGAGCGTTTGCCGCGCTCAGTCTCTTTTATTATACGATCATTATAAATGAAATATACTTAGGGTTCAATAGTGATGATTGCGACTCCTAAATTCATACATTTTTGAACGTCAAGTATCTGTCAACACTAAAGAAATCTATTAAAGGGATTATAGTTCTAATTTTGATGTCTATCCAGTAGATAAGGAAGGTCCAGAGTACGAAATGGTGCCATTTTTTCTTGATGAATCATAAAAAGGAGAACCCTCCTTTTTAATCTTTGCTATCCTAAGCTTTCAAAGACAAAAACTTTCATAAATAGAAAGTGATAACCTTCTAGACTCTTGACCATATATTATAGGGAAAGTCATTTTACCTAAAGGAGGAGTGCTCATGTTAAATGAAAGGAGTTCCTATCAAAACATTAGTGACAATTGGGAAAGAAACGGCACAGACTCATTACGTACTTCACATAATAAACGTCCAAATATCTTAGTTCTCATGGTTGATGAAGAACGCTATCCCCTGTTTATGAAAGTGAGGAAGTTAAAGAATGGAGAAAGGAAAACTTAATATTCCACGAATTAATGCGAGAAAGGGGAGTAGAGTTCAAGCGCCACTATATTGGTTCAGCGGCGTGCAGTCAAGCCGGACAACATTGTTCACGGGACAATACCCATCCTTACATGGTGTCACGCAAACAACCGGAGCAGCCAAAGGTGCCTTTGATCCCGATGTGTATTGGCTATCGGAGCACCGTTCCGACGATGGGAGATTATTTTCGAGATGCCGGGTACCAAACATTTTATAAAGGGAAATGGCATCTTCCAGACGGGGATATTCTTATTCCTGCCACTCATAATGCTTATCCAAATTATAATACGCAAAACGGCTACCCCTTACCTAAAAAGGAAAGAATTTACCGGGATGCCAATCGACTCGATGATTATGGTTTTACGGGTTGGATAGGGCCGGAACCTCATGGAACAGACCCTCGTAACAGGTTCATCGGCACGTATTGGGTTCAGCGGTCGTGATGTTATCTACAGTGAGGAAGCGGTGAAGCTCATAGAGACACTCGATAAAAGCGAATCCGGGAAAGACAACCCTTGGCTCATGGTCGCCTCTTTTGTAAATCCACACGATATTACTTTATTCGGCGAGCTCACTGAGAAAAGTCCTTGATGTCGATGAAGATGTACCAGCGATTGCGCCACCATCCACTTTGGATGAGTCACTTGTGACAAAGCCAGATTGTCAAGCGGACTATCGTAAACTCTACCCACAGGTTTTTCAACCCACACCAAACAATGACTTTTACCGACGCTTATATTACCAACTTCATAAAAATGCCGATCAACAAATGTTGAAAGTTTTCCGTGCCTTGCAACACTCGTCCTTTTATGAGAATACCATCATTCTTTTACATCAGATCATGGGGACTTAATGGGGGCACATGGGGGTTACATCAAAAATGGTATTGTGCTTATGAAGAGGTCGTACATGTCCCACTTATTTATTCATAGTCCTCAACTTTTTAATACAAAAACAAAAAAAGAGGTTAACCACTTAACGAGCCATGTCGATTTGATACCCACACTGCTTGGGCTGGCGGGCATAGATGTCAAGAGTGTGCAAAGAAATTTAGCAAAAGACCATAATGAAGTCCATCCTTTTGTGGGTGTGGAAAAGGAAGGTTCTTAAACTAAACACGTTTGGCCTCTTAGCTTTCTAATCAAAAGCAACTATGAAATGGATTCATCTAAGTAAAAAAATAGAATATCAATAAATGTTTTTTTGATGATAGATTGGCTTATAGGGTGCTGGAATATCTCCTGAAATCATGCATTTCAAATTATAAATCTGATATAATTTATTTAACTTCTTCACTTTTAAATAAATTGAAATTTGGTGAATGTGATGAATGAAAAAAACAGAATGTTTAGCGATAAATGGGATTTAAAGGAAATTTTACTATCTTATAAAGAAGAAGTAGAGGAAAGTCGTTTGCCGCAGCGGGCCTATATAATTATTCGGAAGGCCATTCGAAATTTACAGTTACAGCCAAGTGAGGCTTTTTTAGAACGTGAAATAGCGGAAATGCTAGAAATGAGTCGTACTCCTGTTCGTGAAGCATTAATCAGATTAGAGATGGATGGTTGGATTAAGCTAATTCCCAGAAAAGGGTTCAGTGTTGAACCCATCATAAGAGAAACCATTGAACAAATTTGCCAAATAGCTGAAGCGCTAGACGGAGTGGCTGCTGAGCTTGCCACGTTACATATGGACGAGGGACATCTAGAACAGCTTGAGTCATTCATTGAGAGACAAGAGAACTACATTCATGAACATAATCTTAAGGCATATGCGGATGTAGATGATCAATTTCATAATTTAATCATTAATTGTTCTCAAAATCAACGACTGAAAAGTGTAATGGATAGTCATTCTGACCAGCTATATCGTGCAAGGTTGTTTACGATTAATGATAGAAAGCTTCCTGTTCGCTCCATTAAGGAGCATCGGGCAATCGTTGCGGCGATGAGGGCGCAAGATAGTAAGGCGGCCCAAATCCTAATGCATTCACACAGACATCGTGGGGGACAGGAAATTTTAGACATTATTGAAAGTAAGTCTAAAAGGAATAAAAAAGGGTAATAAAAAAACTTGTAAGACGTTTCTTAAGGAGAAGCGTCTTTTTTATACTTTCAGAATGTATAACCTTGCTGGCGCTCTTAAAGGAAGAGTGTAAGTCGGGCTTTGACTTTCGCCATCTAAAGGCATGGCGACAACCTAAGTGTGTGATTGGTAACATCACATCAGGAGTACCCCCATAGGGTGCAACCTAAGTGTGTGAGTGGTAACATCACATCAGGCTGTGCTTAGTGAGGCTGTGATGCATAAGCCAAGTCTTCTAAGGAATGATTATAATAACGTATGCATTAATAAGGTTTTTATAAAAAAATATATAATTTAAAACAAAAATATTGATTTAATGTATGCGTTAATGTATGATTTAAATAGATTTTAAATAACAAATTGTTGGAGGGCTTAGGATGAAGATATTAGATATAAAAGAGAAGGCAGTCCCTATTAAGTCAAGCATCAGTAATGCCTACATTGATTTTTCAAAAATGACAGCCTCTGTTGTTGCTATTGTTACGGATGTATTTAAAAACGGCAAACGAGTTGTAGGATATGGTTTTAATTCAAATGGGCGTTATGCTCCGAGTGGATTACTGCGTGACCGTTTTATTCCGCGCTTATTGGAAGCGGAAACAAATGATATTTTGAATGACGAGGGTACAAATTTTGATCCTCATAAAATTTGGGATATTTTAATGACTGGTGAAAAACCCGGTGGTCATGGGGAGAGGTCAGTTGCAGTTGGAACCTTGGATATGGCGGTTTGGGATGCTGTTGCAAAAATAGAAGAAAAACCATTATATCAAGTGCTTGCAGAACGGTATCGAGATGGAAAGCCAGATGATAAAGTATTTGTTTATGCTGCGGGTGGCTATTATCAACCAGGCAAGGATCTTAAGAAGCTTCAAGAAGAAATGAAGGGTTACCTTAATTTAGGATACTCTGTTGTGAAAATGAAAATCGGCAACTCTTTAGAAGAAGACCTTAGAAGAATTGAAGCTGTACTAGAAGTAGTCCCATCAGGACAGTGCCTTGCAGTGGATGCAAACGGACGATTTGACCTGCAAACAGCTATTGCATATGCGGAAAAATTAGAACCATATAATTTATTTTGGTATGAAGAAGCTGGAGATCCATTAGATTTTGAGATTCAATCTGAGCTTTCAAAGCATTATAAAAATCCAATGGCAACAGGGGAAAATCTTTTTTCTATGCAAGATGCTCGAAATCTCATACGCTACGGGGGCATGAGAGCGGATCGCGATTATCTACAATTTGATTGTGCATTGAGTTATGGGCTTGTAGAGTATATGAGAATACTTGATATGTTAAAGGAATATGGATGGTCCTCCCGTCGTTGTATCCCACATGGTGGTCATCAAATGTCTCTTAATATTGCAGCAGGATTAGGCCTAGGTGGAAATGAATCTTATCCAGGAGTTTTTGAACCCTTTGGAGGATTTGCGGACGATATTCCTGTTGAAGATGGGTATGTTGGTTTACCTAGTGTTCCTGGAATAGGCTTTGAAACAAAAGCTCCTTTAATTAAGCTACTGCGTTCAGTTGCTGAATAAAGAATGAATGGATCGCAACATACGATTACTTTCCTTATTTATTTTATTATCCCTTTGAGTAAATGACATGAAGAATAATCATACAGACACTCATAGGGATATTTTTTATACTATTAAAATTGATAGCGTTTCGCTGACGGATAAGAGTGTAAAAGCACAGGCTTTCACTTTCTTTGCTTGAGGCCTGTGGGCCGCTAGTGTGTGATTGTTTTATAATCATATCAATACTAAGACATTTTTATGTCCAGCGGTTCCTACAAAATTTGCTCCATTGCCAATTACTCTCTTCACCTAAAGCTAGAGGCTGGAGAAAGATAAGCATGCTTTAGCATTACTGTGAGATTTGGTTACGGTGTCATATGGGGCTTTGAGAGCAGTATTCTCACCTAACGATTCTTGTTTAACTAAAGGTAAGCGATGCTTGAAGAAGGTATCGCTATTTTTTATTAACTGTGGTTAAGATCCTATTTCGTTGAGCGTTAAGGGTTTCAATGCTTATGAGAAAAGTAAACGTTCCATGTTGCCAAAGAGTGTTAAGGAGGAGGATGAGATGAAACAGTTACATATTGCATCCATACCTGGAGATGGGATTGGGAATGAAGTCGTCCCTGCTGCTATTGAGGTGTTAGAAGCGGTATCTGAGATTCATGGTGGATTAAGTTTTCATTTTACCCACTTTCCATATAGCTGTGATTATTATTTAGAACATGGTGTAATGATGCCTGAAGATGGACTTGATCAATTGAAAAATTTTGATGCTATTTTTCTTGGAGCGGTAGGTAACGCAAAGCTGGTACCCGATCATATTTCGTTATGGGGGCTTTTAATAAAATTACGTCGTGAATTTGAGCAGGTCATTAACATACGTCCTGCAAAGCTACTGAGTGGTGTTCCGTCTCCCTTGGTCAATCCTAAAGATTTTGATCTTATTGTCGTGAGAGAAAACAGTGAAGGGGAGTACAGTTCAGTAGGTGGAAGAATGTATAAAAATGAAGAGGAAATCGCCATACAAAACAGTATTTTCTCAAGACGTGGAACAGAAAGAGTGATGCGCTACGCCTTTGACCTTGCAAAGAAACGCAATAAACGGGTGACAAGTGCCACCAAATCGAATGGGATTTATTATTCAATGCCATTTTGGGATGAAGTGTTGAAAGATGTTGCAAAGGATTATCCTGAAGTGGAAACCGACTCCCAGCACATTGATGCGCTTGCAGCATGCTTTGTGACGCATCCTAACAAATTTGACGTCGTGGTGGCTAGTAATTTATTTGGCGACGTCCTAACCGATTTGGGAGCAGCTATCATGGGCAGTGTAGGGATAGCCCCTGCCGCTAACATCAACGTGAATGGGAAATATCCATCTATGTTTGAACCTGTTCATGGTTCTGCACCTGATATTACTGGAAAGGGCATCGCCAACCCAATCGGTCAAATCTGGACAGCGAAAATGATGTTAGACCATTTTGATGAAGAGGAAGTTGGTCATGTCTTATTGTCTGTTATTGAAAGCACAACCCAAGATGGGATACTGACGGCAGATATGGGTGGGAAATACACAACAAAAGAAGTAACGGCAGAAATTATTACCCGTCTAAAAGCTAGAGCATAAAAATGCTTTTAAACTAAAATATGAATGAATCTATGATATTGGCCATTTCTAAGGATTTCAGCAATGGTTAAAAAAGATCGTACGCAACGCATCATAAAGCTCTTTTGGATGTCATGTTATATCTGGGGATAACTAGAAGGGCACGATTTGATTGGCTCTCTTCTTGAAGCTTATTTAGTATCCGATTCACTTCAATCATTAAAGGAGTTTGATTATAGTGCAGGTACTACAGCAGAAACAAAAAATAGTTCGCTATCAGAACAAAAATGGTCAAGTATATTACGGAATTGCTGAAGAGGATATGATAGTGCAGATTTCAAGCAATTTTGAGGAACTTGCTAATAAGGACGCAAAATATCAAGGGACACGTGTTAGATATAGTGATGTGAAAATTTTAGAGCCTGTAGCGCCATCAAAAGTTATTAATTTTGGCTGGACATATGCCGAACATGCAAGGGAGACTGGAGGGAAGGCAAATCTTAAAGAGCCATTTTTGTTTTTAAAACCGGCGACGTGTTTGATTCCAAATGGGGCAAATATTATTCTTCCGTCCAGTGATTTAACCAAGCAGGTTGAAATGGAGGGGGAAGTAGCGCTCGTTATCGGGAAACGTGGCAAAAATATAAAGCAGGAAGAGGCCTTGGATTATGTTTTCGGCTGTACGATCTTTAATGATGTAACAGCAAGAGATCTAACAAAAAAGGACCCTCAATTCACACGTGGCAAAGGCTTTGACACATTTGGTCCATTGGGGCCTTGGATTGTAACAGGCATCGATCCAACCAATTTACGCATCATAACAACCCTCAATGATAAAGTGGTTCAGGAAGGGAACACGAATGAAATGTCTCTTTCTATTCCTTACCTTATCAGTTGGGTTTCGCAAGTTATGACGCTGGAACCGGGTGATATTTTAGCCACGGGCTCTCCTTCAGGAAGCTGCCCAATGCAGTCAGGCGACGTAGTGTCTGTCGAAGTAGAGAATATCGGAAAACTCATTAACTATGTAGCATAATATATTTTTTTATAGATAAAGTCACTTTAATCGGCGGACGGCTTGGCATTCTACAGCTGGGACAAGATAAGCGTGGTGTGAGCATTGCAAGGAGCTAAAGGCTTCTCTATGTAGGCCCTCTCCTGCAAAAATGCTTATCCTACCTTTTTTTCAGAATTTAAGTAAATAAAAATGACGTGGTGTCATGATGGGGATAACGAGTGTTTTTTATTAATTTCGTAAATTGCATTGACATTAATGTATGCATTAATGTACAATTTAGCTAACGATCATCAAGTGATTAACATTTAAAAGAAAGCGTTTTAAATAGTTTTTAAAAGAATATTGTTTGTTTAACAAGAGGGTTCACGAGGGATAAGAGTCAGCTTATTTTATATTAACGTATTCATTATTTCTCTTAAAGGGGATTTATATGAAAAGGCTAGTTGAATAGTGCAGCTGGGCTAGTGGTCATTAGCCTAATCCTGGTATATTTAATCATTTGAGGCATTGCGAGATAGGCTAGGGCATGGGTTTGGAAGCAAAGGCAAAGTTACATGAAGTATTGCTGTCGGTCTATGTTGCATTTGTATCAACCGGAAACGTACCATAGCTATGATTTAGAGGGTATTGTAGAGATACCCCTAAATTAAACGAAAATATGAAATCGCTTACTAGAATGCCTGCAGTAATATGTCAAGCATTAAACTGATCAGGGATGAAAGATTCACTTGCTCTGATTCGGAAGTCTACTAGAGCACTATCCTCTAGCACTGAGATTCAGTGAGAACATCTTGCAAGAGGAAGTACCACGCATGCACTGAAAAACAGTCTTTAAATGTGGATAAGCTCACAGGGGAAAGGATTGTCCTAAATGTTCCTTTCATTATTATCTAGAAATCTCGGGACGCCCGAGAAGTTCGCTTTGTTATCTCCGGGCCATCAAGAAAGGGTCTAAGCATAATAGACGAGGAGGATATTGTATGAACATACTTGAAAGTATTAGAAAGATTCCTGGTGGTATGATGATTGTCCCTTTAATCCTGGCAGCTTTAATTCATACCTTTGTTCCAAAGGTATTAGAAATTGGCTCATTCACCTCTGCGATTTTTTCAAAAGAAGGTCTGGACGCTATGATTGGTCTTCAATTATTCTTCATTGGGACTAAGCTAAAGGTTCGACAAGCTCCAGAGGCGTTAAAACGCGGAGGGGTTTTATTGATTGCCAAATATGCCACTGGTGCAATAGTAGGCTTGATCATTGCTAAACTATTTGGTTTGTCCGGGATAATGGGTATATCCGTGCTGGCAATTATTTCAACAATGACAGGGGCTAATGGTGGCTTGTACTTGTCACTTATGAGTGAGTATGGCGATACAGCGGATTCAGCTGCAATGAGTCTTCTAAATATACACGATGGACCATTTCTAGCAATGTTAACACTTGGTGTGACAGGTCTGGCTCATATTCCTTTCCTGAATTTATTGGCGGCAATCCTTCCGTTACTTATTGGTGCTATATTGGGGAATTTAGATGGCAATTTTGAAAAACTATTTAGCCCCGGTCTTGCGGTGGTCATTCCTTTTATTGGCTTTACCATTGGTGCGGGTATTGATCTTGGAAATATTGTCAAAGCAGGGGTTAATGGAATTATTCTTGGTTTGTCTGTTATTATCATTGGCGGTGGGTTAACCTTCTTAGCTGACCGATATATTTTGCGAAGACCAGGCTATGCTGGCGCTGGGCTTTCCAGTTCTTCTGGTAATTCAATTGCAACGCCTGCAGCCATTGCTGCTGTTGATCACACTTACCAGCCATTTGTCCAATCAGCAACAGTGGAGATAGCCTCAGCGGTTGTATTAACTGCTATCTTAGTTCCGTTTATCACATCATTTGTTGCAAAAAGATATGGCACAGGTAAACCATCAGATGATTTTAGTCAAGAGAAAAATATAAATGAAGCGCTCC
This sequence comes from Pullulanibacillus camelliae, assembly GCF_014642655.1. Taxonomy (GTDB): domain Bacteria; phylum Bacillota; class Bacilli; order Bacillales; family Sporolactobacillaceae; genus Pullulanibacillus; species Pullulanibacillus camelliae. The sequence continues at coordinate 357,481 of NZ_BMIR01000001.1, read as the reverse complement.
ATTGAGTGTTACTTTTGCGTTATTCGCTGTGCTTTTGCTGCGATGTTAGGATTGTATAAACATTTCAATGAGCGTTCATCTTAAGTCACTTGATCGTTTCATATATTGGAGGGAGTCCTTTTGATTCAAAAAGTGGAACATGTAGCGTTGATCGTGACAGATATGGAAAAATCGATTGCTTATTATTCAAGCATGTTTGGTTTTTCTCTTCGAACACGCAGGCAGAATAAACATAGAGAGTTAGCATTTTTGAAACATGATCAACAGCCAGGTTTTGAGATCGAATTAATTCGCGACCTTGTTCCGCAAGCTGGATATTCTGACAAGGGGATTGTTAATCATCTTGCTTTTACTGTTGAAAACATTGAAGAAGCTATTCGATTTTATAAAAAAAGAGGGTTAACCTTTAATTCAGAAACATATGATACTGCCAATGACGGAACAAAGACGATCTTTTTTTATGGTCCCAATCAGGAATTATTACAATTTGTAGAACGTGGGGAAGAGGGGGAATAAAAAGATATTAGAATAGCAATAACAACATTCAGCTTTGGAAGAGAAAGCTTTAATGAGGAGGCCACTTCATATAGTTGTGGCACTCCTTTTTTTGTGGATATTTTCAAAAAGTGCCTTAATTATGATTGCTTCTTATTCCCTTCAATAAGGTGGAAAATACAAGATCAGATGTTGCCGCATCTGATCTTGTTCTATCGTGGCCATGACTCGGATTAAATGGGCTGACTCAATCTACTCAGCCTTTCCATATGTATAACAGTTTCACTCGGAGATGTTACTTAAGATCCAACGTCCTTGGACGTTTGCTTCACCAGCTATGAATCAGCCTCCATAAGAAGCCAATTTCTTAATTCTTGTTTCTGTTCAGATCATCCAAGCTGTTCGTGACGTGTAGACAAACAAGAGGATACACACGTGAAAAATCTTAGGAGGGCTTATTTGCCGGCGTCAGTATGAGGTGTTTAATTGGCTTATTTTGAAATTATATTTCATTTTTTGATCTAAAAATAATTTTTTATTGAAATTTAATTTCATTTTTAATATAATAAGGGCAACGAAAGGGGTGATAATCGTTGTTTGGATTTTCTGTTTATCTTAATGAAGATTGGTCGCAAGAGAAAGCGCACTATATCAATAAAATGGCTGATATTGGATTTGAAGGTATTTTTACTTCTCTCCATATTCCAGAAGATGATGCCTCTAAATATCGTGAACGCTTAATGCCGTTGTTAAACATTGTAAGGAGTAAGCATCTTAAATTGATGATCGATATCTCGGGGGATGCATTGAAACATATTGGACTTTCAATCGATCATCCTGAAGAAATTGTGGCTAGTGGAATTTATGGCTTGAGAATGGATGCTGGCATTGAGCTGAAAGCCATTGCTCATCTTTCGAACTATCTTACAGTGGGGTTGAATGCCAGTACAATAACGGAAGAGGACTATCTTCAACTCGAAAAGTATCAGGCTAATTTTGATCGAATGGAGGCTTGGCATAATTATTACCCAAGGCCTGAAACAGGATTGGACGAAACATGGTTTCATAATAAGAATGAATGGCTAAAATTAAAGCGCTTTAATAGCGTTGCTTTTGCGCCAGGAGATCAGATATTGCGTGCGCCACTGTATGAGACATTGCCAACTTTAGAGATTCATAGATATCAGCGGCCTTTGTCCGCAGCCTTATCGCTTCAAAGCGATTATAGTGTTGATCATGTGTATATTGGTGATCCTGGTTTGTCAGATGAAGCATGCAGCCAGTTTACTCATTATCTTCAACATAACGTTTTGCTTTTGCATGCGGCCAATATAAAAAAGAAATGGCGACCATACATTTGCAGGGGGCATCGCAATCGTCTGGATGTTGCAAAGGCTGTTATTCGCAGTGAACAGTCCAGAGTGTTGAATAAGGATGAGGATATTCCCCCTGAAAATACTGTGCATAGAAGGGGAGGGAGCATTACAATCGATAATAATCTATATAAGAGATATAAAGGAGAACTGCAGCTTGTTAAACAAGAATTACCGGCAGATGAGAAGGTAAATGTGCTTGGGCAAATTGTGGATAAAGACCTGCCATTACTCGATTTTGTGCATGCGGGTACAGCGTTTAAGATCGCCGCTATTCAAGGAGGAGCATAATGGATTTAGAAAAACTAACTACAGAACAGCGTAATAAAAGCACCATGGATTTAGACACATTGTCAACCATTGATATTTTACGGTTAATGAATGAAGAAGATCGAAGCATTCCTGTGAGTGTAAGAAAAGAATTACCACAAATTGAGAAAGTCGTTGAAGCGGTGAAACGGTCCTTTAATCAAGGAGGCCACTTGATTTATATTGGCGCTGGGACGAGTGGGCGTTTAGGAGTCCTTGATGCTGCTGAATGTGTACCGACATTCAGTGCAGATCCATCGATGGTGCAGGGATTAATAGCAGGTGGGATTTCGGCAATGACAGTCGCTGTTGAGGGAGCAGAGGATTCTTTCACGTTAGGAGCGGAGGATTTAAAGGGCATCCATTTAACGGAGAAAGATACTGTACTTGGTATTGCTGCTAGCGGGAGAACGCCTTATGTCATTGGAGCCTTAGATTATGCAAAAAAGGTAGGGGCGGCAACAGCGAGCCTTGCTTGTAATAAGAATGCTGAGATTAGTAAACATGCAGAGATTAATATAGAGGTTCAGGTCGGCCCTGAAGTGTTGACAGGATCAACGAGGCTGAAATCAGGTACAGCCCAAAAATTAGTTTTAAATATGATTTCTACAGCAGCAATGATCGGCATTGGGAAAGTGTATAAAAATTTAATGGTAGATGTTAAGCCGACAAATAGTAAATTAGTCGAGCGTTCAAAATCCATTATAATGCAGGCCACGGAATGCAGCTATGAAGAGGCGGAGCAAGCCTTACGTGCTGCAGATGACAATGTAAAATTAGCTATTGTTATGGTTTTAACCCACCTCTCGAAAGAGGAAGCCAAACAAAAACTAGATGAGGCGAAGGGGTTCATAAGAAAAATCATTTAATGAAGGGGGAAGGATTAAGATGACTGAATCAAAAGAACAAAGATTGGCTAGAGAGATTTATGAGCATGTTGGCGGTATGGGTAATGTAGCAAGGGTCATCCACTGTATGACGCGTGTTCGCATGACAATTAAGGATGATCGCAAGGTTGACATGAACGGTCTTAAAGCCGTTGATGGTGTTTTAGGAATTGTTGAGGATGAAACCTTGCAAGTGGTTGTCGGACCAGGCATTGTTAACAAAGTTGCAAACATTATGGTTGCTGAAGCGGGTGTTAAGCTGGGAGAAGCATTTCCAGAAGATTTGATGGAACAGTCAGTGTCAGAAGCAGAGCCTGTATTAACAGACCGTCAAAGAGTAGAAGCAAGAGCGGCTGAAGTAAAGGCAAGAGAGAAGGCGAAGCACAATAACAATTCAGCATTTAAGCGCGTGCTAAAATCAATCTCGAATATTTTTGTACCGTTGATTCCTGTATTTGTCGGAGCCGGTATAATTGGTGGGATTGCGGCTATTTTTTCCAACTTGCTTACAGCAGGTACAATTGGTCACGAGTGGGTACCTATTGTCACGACACTAAACGTAATTAAAAATGGTCTGTTTTCCTTTTTGGCTATTTATGTTGGGATTAATAGTGCGAATGAATTTGGTGCGACACCAGGCTTAGGTGGTGTTATCGGTGCTGCTACCCTGTTAACCGGTATGGATCCAAAAGAGCCATTGATAAATATATTTAATGGAGATGCATTGACAGCTGGTCAAGGTGGGATCATCGGAGTTATTTTCGCGGTTTGGGTATTGGCGCTTGTTGAGAAAAGGCTACACAAAATTATTCCAAACTCAATTGATATTATTGTGACACCTACCATTGCCTTAGTAGTTATTGGACTTTTTACAATATTTATTGTTATGCCTGTTGCAGGAGTGGTATCGAGTGCACTTGTAGGATCAATTACTTGGGTATTAAATGTTGGTGGCGCTTTCTCAGGATTTATATTAGGCCTCTTCTTCCTGCCGATGGTTATGTTTGGTTTACATCAAATTTTAACACCTATCCATATTGAAATGATCAACAAAACAGGGTATACGTTGCTTTTGCCAATCTTAGCAATGGCTGGTGCCGGTCAGGTTGGTGCAGCCTTCGCCTTATGGATAAGATGTAGAAAAAATAAAAAATTAGTGCAGTTAATAAAAGGCGCATTACCAGTTGGAATTCTCGGAATTGGGGAACCTTTAATCTATGGCGTAACATTGCCTTTAGGACGTCCGTTCATTACAGCTTGTATCGGCGGTGGTATTGGCGGTGCGGTGATTGGTGGCATTGGAAATATTGGTGCGATTGCTATTGGGCCAAGTGGTATTCCTTTAATTCCGCTGATTGCAAATGGACATTGGCTGGGATATGTTTTAGGATTATTAGTAGGATATGTTGGCGGATTTGTAGTAACATTCTTCTTCGGTATTCCTAAGGATGCTCGGGAGGAAACGACAGCAAACTAGTTGGTGATGATTTTGGAAGAAAATATTATTCTGCAAATAAAGTCTAAATTAAATGAGCTTTCCAAAACAGAAAAGAAACTTGGAGAGTATATTCTTCAACATTCTGTAGAAACAGTAAACGATAATACGAGTGAATTAGCAAAAAAAGCAGGTGTGAGTCCAGCAACCATCGTTCGATTTTGCCGTTCTATCGGTTTATCTGGGTTCTCGCAATTAAAAATTCGTTTATATGCAGATTCCTCTTCAGTAGATGAGGGCTTGTATTCAGATATTACCTCTAATGAAGATGTAGCACTTATTGCTGATAAACTCGTGCTAAGATTTAACTCTTCGATTGCACAAACAGCGAAGCATTTGGATACAAGCCATATTGAAAAAATTTCCGAAATCATTGATGCTTGTACGACGATTTATGTATATGGTTTAGGAGCTTCACATGTTGTAGCCGACGATTTCACACAAAAATTTTCTAGAATTGGCAAGCCTGTTGTCAATACATTAGATCATCATTTGTTAAGCTCTGCGCTCATAAGTGCGGATGATCATAGTCTGTTTGTCGTGATTTCGAATTCAGGGGAAACCAATGAAGTGATCAAATTAGCAGAGATTGCCAAGCAAAAAAAACTCTATACAATCGGTATTTCGCAAAATGCAAATAGCACATTGGCGCAATTAGTTGATTTTCCCGTCATTCATCATGGTGGTGAAGCCGTCATGCTACGGAGTGCTGCTACAACATCTTTAGTTTCACAGTTATTTACGATCGATGTCTTATATTATGCTTATGTCAATAAGCATTCTCAGAAAATATTAAAGCTGTTAAAAGACTCAAAGATCAACATTCAAACTTTTTTTAAAGAAAACAGCTAGTACAGTACAGTACAGAAAAAAACGCGTATCCTTTTATGCCTATATTTTTTTTAAATCCTTAGAGGTGCTTGACTCCTTTCGTATGAAAAGGAGCCAGGCATCTTTTTTTAAAAGAAAAGAAAGTATAAAATTTCTGGTCATGGTCATGAGGACGATGCACGATTCCGCTTCATGTAGCTTATTTTCCTCATGCCCACACGATGTGGGTAGGGTCAACCTGCATCATTATACTATTGATTTAGTGTTAATAAAGTCGTAGGAAGGTTTCCTAAATCAAACCTAAATGAAACAAAAGAAAGGAGCAAATGAACAAGAACTCTGCTCAAAAGAATAACGAGAGACAAGCCTATTCAAAATAACAAAAGACCGTTACCAAGAAGGTAAGGAACGACGGTTAGATGCTATAAAAACAAGTGAATTTATAATTTTTGATATTGACAGATAAAACAATATCATCTAACATATAAATGAATCAAAAATGTGATTTAAAATCATATATATGATTTTAAAATAATGAAGTTTACTGAGTGGGTATTAGAATGATTCAAGTGATTATTCTGGCAACAGCACTCGTTGTCTTTTGAGTAAAGCAAACGAGCCAAGAAGGGATTGAAGACATTGAGAGGTTAAGTGTCCCATCGGCGATATGGAAAATGGGAGGGGATTTATTTAGCAGTCCCGATTTTTGGTACGAATAAAACCATTCAAGCAGCGATTAATGTAGCTGGACTTATGGAAAGAGGGATTATTGGGAGGGTACTATTGTTAAAGTCTTCTTTAGATATCGAAGGGAATATTCGAGAGTATGGGGGATACGACTGCTATGTAGAGGAGTTGGAAAATACCGTGGATGTAGTCAGTATAGGAGAGACAATGGTTTTGTTTACTCCTAAAATACAGGGAAGAATGAGATATGCGAGAAGCTTCTTATCAAGGATTGGCGGAGCAGAAACCAATACATTAATAGGATTAGCAAAGCTTGGTTATCAAACAGGATGGATTAGCCGTGTAGGAATGGATGAATTTGGGTCTTTTATCCTTTCAACTGTTCGTGGAGAGGGCGTTGATACAAGGCATGTAACAAGGGATCAAGAAGCGCCCACAGGAATCTTTTTTAAGGAGAAAATTAATGAAAAGAATGTTTGTATTTATTATTATCGCAAACATTCTGCTACCAGTTGTTTGACTCCATATCATATTGATGAGGATTACATTGGAAGCGCTAAATATTTGTATATCACAGGGATCACTCCTGCCTTAAGTGATTCTTGTCGGGAGAGTATTTTCTATGCCATTGAATTAGCAAAGAAACATGACGTAAAAGTGGCCTTTGATCCTAACGTCCGTCGTAAACTATGGAGTAATGAGAAGGAAGCAAGACGTACCCTCTTAGAAATCGCTAAGCTAGCAGATATTGTGATGCCAGGCATTAGCGAAGGGACCTTTTTATTTGGAACAGAAGATTGTGAGGCGATGGCGGAAGGCTTTCATGAGCATGGGGCAAAAACGGTGGTTATCAAATGTGGTGAAAAAGGGGCATATTATTCAACGCCCTGTGAAAAAGGATTTGTAGAAAGCTATAAGGTTGAACAGGTCATAGATCCTGTAGGGGCCGGTGATGGTTTTGCAGCTGGAGTTCTTTCCGGTTTACTTGATGGGTTAACGCTTAAAGAGTCTGTACAGAGAGGCTGTGCTATTGGGGCAATAGTGACAACTGTAGATGGCGATATTGAAGGGTTGCCAGATCGAGAAATGTTGGAGGCATTTATCTCTCCAACAGAGATAGAAGATGTTTCTCGCTGAATAAAGGAGGAGATTTTGAATGAGTATATTGTCCAACATTCTGAATAACAAGATCGTGGCGATAATCCGAGGGGCGGAAGCAGAAGACGTTTTAAGGATTGCTAAGGCACTGCATGAAGGTGGTGTGAACACATTAGAGATTACTATGAATTCCCCTAATGCATTAGAAGCCATTAAGGAAGTATCTGAAGTGATGGGGGAACAAGTGCTAGTAGGAGCTGGGACCGTTTTAGATCCTGAAACTGCTCGGGCTGCTATCTTAGCAGGAGCAAGATTTATTTTATCTCCTACGGTTAATTTGGAGACGATTAAAATGACCAAAAGATACGGGGCAGTAAGTATTCCAGGAGCTATGACTGCAACGGAAATTCTCACAGCCTATGAAAATGGTGGTGATATCATCAAAGTTTTCCCTACTCCTATGGGACCAGAATTTATAAAAAGTATACGAGGACCTCTCCCACATATTCCTTTACTCCCAACAGGAGGTGTGGACTTAAGCAATATTCAGGCATTTATGAAGGCAGGTGCTGTTGGTTGTGGGCTGGGAGGCTCGCTTGTAGATACAAAGCAGGACATCACAAGTGACTATTTAAGCCAATTAAAGAGGAAGGCAGAGCAATTTGTTTTAGCGGTAAATTAGTTTTCTTATTTTATTAGTGGTTCTTGGAAAAGTTTAAAAGTAAATTAAAGAAGCGTGTAGAACATTTAAAGAAAGGTGTTTTTTAAATGAAGCAAAAGGTCATTCTGTTTGGAGTGGATGGACTTATACCGGAATTGATTTATAAATTTGCGAAAGAGGGACATTTGCCGAATATGAGCAAAGTGCTGAAGGAGGGCGCAGCAACGGAATTATTGCCTTATATCAATTTATGGGGGGATGTTAATTTCACTTCTTTACTCAGTGGACAAGCTCCTGGTACAAGCTGGAATAGGCAAGGGCATCCAGAAGTTGAATCTAAGAGCCTGTTAAGGTTGATGCAAACGGAGGGAAGAAAATGTGCACTTGTCCACTTTCCATCGACGCTCCCAGAAGAGGAAACAAAGCATTTCGTTTTCGCCCCTTTTGGTGGCAAGGTGCAAGGCAATCCCATCGAATTGATCTCTGCTGGGATTTTTAGCACTACCCCTGAAAAATGGTCCAAGCAAACACAATTTGATCAGCACTTGGGGTGGCCACCACAAGACACTTTGGCCCATCATTTAAAGCCTGATGAACATAACAAAATTAAAAATGTGGGCGATGGCTTTGTCATGGAGTTGCTATCGAATAATGGTACTGCACTTGAAGTGAAGATAAGCATACGAAATGAGGATTCACTACAGTTAACAATAAATCAAGAAGTTCAACTTGTACTAAGTCGTCATCAATGGAGCGATTGGGTAACCATTAATATAGGGGCACAGAGAGGAACTCTACGCTTCAAATTGCTCGCGTTCAATAGTGATAAGAGGGAAATTGATATTCTTCAATCGCAGGTTATTGCTGCAAACACTATTTCAATCAATGATGAGGAGATAGAACGAAAATTATTGACTGATCTAGGACCGTTTATTCAAAAGTGGACAGTCACTTGCTCACCCGATGAACCTTATTACGAAACAAGTTATGAAGAAGCGGAATATCAAGTGGAATGGCTGACAAAGGCGGCGTTAATGTTATTAAAGGATTGTCATTATGATGTGTTTGCCACTGTATTCCGTTTAAATGATGAAACGCATCATACGTGTATAGGAGAATATGACCCTATCTCTCCTTTTTATTCACCGGAACGAGCCCACATTTGTAAAGAAGTTATACTTAAGAGCTATAAAATCTTGGATAAGGCCATTGGGAAAATTTTGGATGAGAAAGATGATCATACAACGCTTCTAATTGCATCTGATCATGGGAACTACCCAAATTTCTATGTATGTGATATATATCGTCGTCTAGCGGAATGTGGACTCGCAGTCATTGATGAGAATGGGTTTCCCATCTTTTCGCAGTCTAAAGCCTACTTAAAAGATAGCCGTGGGGGTCTTGAGGTTTATGTGAATTTGCAGGGAAGGGAAGAACAAGGTATTGTTGCCCCTGCGGACTATGAACAGGTGCAAACGGATATTTTTAGAGCGCTAACAACATGGTACCACGATACACCTAAAGGTTTGATGAACGTGATAGGACTTACTATCAAGAAACAAGATGCTTCATTGCTTGGGTATTGGGGAGATCGAACAGGGGACGTTCTTTTTGCATATAATCGTGGTTTTGTTTGGGGAACGAATGCGGGTGGAGAAGCTGTTGCTGCTGTGAAACACCCCAGTGCGAATCATGGACCGCAGATTCCAACCGCGCGTTCAGAGCACTCGTCTAACTATGGTATAGCATTATTTCACGGTCCAACAACAATGAAGGGTTATGTACGTGAGTGCAGTCGATATGGGTACTATCGCATGAATGACGTAGGGCAAACCATCGCCCGTTTAATAGGTTTAAAGGAAAACGGGGATTTGGATGGACGATTTATGGCAGATTGTTTTAAACCATTGTAATACATTTAATTCGAGGAGGTATTGACATATGTCTAATAATTCAATTCCACAGCATATCCCTAGAGGGCGTTGGTTTTTTGTTGTTCCTGTTGCCTTTATCATGTATATGATTTCTTATATGGATCGTAACAATATCAGTTTTGGGTTTGCAGGCCTTGAAAAGGATTTGGGAATCAGTGCAACGTATGTGGGCTTAGCTGCCGGAATATTCTTTTGGGGATTCATGATTTTGCAAGTACCTGGAGGATTTTGGGCACAAAAATTTGGAACAAAGAAATTAATTTCCGTTTGCCTTTTTATTTGGGGAATCCTATCGATTTCCACTGGATATGTGAATAATCTAACAGAGCTATTGATTGTCCGTTTTCTATTGGGAACAATTGAAGGGGTTATTTGGCCATCAGCTATGGTGCTTCTTGGCAATTGGTTTCCACAAAAGGAAAGAACACGTGCAAATGCATTCTTTATGATGGGGGCACCTATCTCTTCTATTATTATGGCACCCCTTTCCGGGATCATTCTAGATTGGGTCGGTTGGCGTGAGATGTTTTTATTCGAAGGTATTCCCGCCATAATTTGGGCGGTGGTTTGGTGGTTTGTTATTGCCGATAAGCCTAGTACTGCCAAATGGATTACAAAAGAGGAAAGGGAATATATTGAAAATACATTAGAAGAAGAGCGGAAGAAGATTGTTAATCAGCCAAAAAATTTCCGAGAAGCAGCTAAAAACCGTAACGTTTTGTTGTTAGCAGCAACTTATTTCTTGGGGATAATGGGGCTTTATGGATTTTCCCTTTGGTTACCTGAAATCGTAAAAACAGTGAGTGATGGCAGTAGCAACACGGTTGTTGGGCTAATCACTGCTTTACCTTGGATTTCAGCATGTTTGGGACTTATTATCTGTTCTAGTATTTGTGACAAAACAGGAAAGAACAAACTTATGTATACGTTAACATGTGTGAGTGCTGCTGTTTTTCTTTTGATATTAACGTTTACAGGAAAAAATTATCCAGTTATTTCCATTATTTGTTTGACATTAATCAATTTTTCTTATGCAAAGAATGCTGCATTTTGGGCGATCCCTTCGAAAATTTTAAAAGGTGGTGTGCTTGGGGGAGCAACCGGTTTTATTAATGCCATTGGTAATTTAGGAGGCTTTTTTGGCCCATATCTATTTGGATTAATGTTAACCCTTACAAATAGTACAAAGGCAGGAATGATTATTTTTAGTATAATCCTATTGGCGGCCGCATTTTTGGTTCAATTAGTTCGTACTTCAAAGGAGACTGATCCTAAATTAAAATCCGGTACAGAAGAATTTAAGGTTTCTTAAAGGATTAAGAGAGGAGAATGAAAATGAAAATTACCGATGTTATTGCTCACGTTATGTCTTCACCTCTTGAAGAGCCGTTTGCCTTTTCTCAGGGATGGGTGAAAAAAAGAAGTACTGTGATTATCGAAATTGTTACGGATGAGGGGGTTACTGGTTGGGGAGAGTCCTTATGTCATGGCCAACATCCCCCTGAAATTGCGGCTTCATTTGTAAACTTTTGTTTTAAGCCACTCTTACTGGGAAGGGACCCCTTTGATGTGGAAGTGCTTTGGGAAGAGATGTACAACAGGACGCGTCCGTTTGGCCAGGGTGGAGCGGCAGTCAATGCGATCAGTGGTGTAGATATCGCTCTTTGGGATATTATAGGGCGTGCATTAGACAAGCCTATTCATAAGCTGATTGGTGGAGCTTTTCGGACAGAAATTACGCCATATGCTACGGGCTTCTATCGGGTAAATGGGAAAACTTATCCTGACGAAGCGGTAAAAGAGGCTAAGAGGCATTTAGATAATGGATTTAATGCCTTTAAGTTGAAAATTGGTTTTGGTGTTCAAGCGGATCTTGAGTATATTTTTGCTTTACGAGAGGCTGTTGGTCCGGACGTTCAGATTATGGTGGATGCAAACGGGGCTTATAATGCAGCAACTGCTCGCAGAATCCTGTTAGAAAGTCAATCCGCTAAGATTCACTTTTTTGAAGAACCCCTTGCTCCAGAAGATATTGAGGGCTATCAAAGTTTGAAAAACTTAACAAGTACTTACATTGCTTCTGGAGAAAACCTATTTGGAAAAGTGGGGTATCGTCATTGGATTTCGAGTGGAGCATTGGATATTCTGCAGCCTGATCTTTGTTCTTCGGGGGGCTTTACTGAATGTAAAAAAATAGCTGCCTTAGCCCAAGCATATAATACTATGCTGATTCCTCACGTATGGGGATCGGGGATCGGATTGGCAGCGGCCCTACAGTTTATTGCTACTCTTCCTCCCGCTCCTCTTTGTTTACACCCAGAGGAAGCTATGCTTGAATATGATCAATCTTCGCATCCATTTCGAGGAGACTTAATCTATCATGCCATCTCAATGGAAGATGGGAAGGTGAAAATACCTGAAAAGTCGGGTATTGGAGTAGAAATCAATCAGGATATTATTAATGAGTATAGTCAAAAGGTTTTTATTTAAGCTATTAAACGGTTCCTATAGCAATCTGTGCTATTGAACCGTTTTTCTATTGCTTTGATAGGATGAGATCTGTTTTTGAATGCTATTTTACACTAGACCTTTTAGTCTATGAATAGGTTGCGATTAAGTCTATCCTTTAAAAAATTTCCTATGGACACTTTTGATAATACCAAGGGTTCTAGGAGCGTGTAGTTGTTGGAGAGATGCAGTCATCTCATAGCCTTAATATCAACAGAAATGAGGCATTGACATTCTTCATATGTTGCGGTTTTTGAATCTTTTAATTGTGTTTACAATTGGAGTTCAAATGTTGTCCATATTGTTTCCCTAAAAGAATCATCGGAAAGATAGCAATAGGTTCATAATTTGGTATAATGATTACTGTTAATCGTTTTTGGGACGTCTCTATGTGTTATTTGTGGTGAATAGCATCAGAGACGTCTTTTGTTTTACTATCAGAATTTATAACTTCTCTTACGCTCATAAAAGAAGATAGTATAAGTTCGGTTTTGACTTTCACCATCTAAGCTTGGCGACAACCTAAGTGTGTGATTTGCAAAAATCATATCAGGAGTACCAGCGAAGTGGTGCAAGCCAAGTTTTCTAAAAGAAAGTATAAAATTTCTGCTCATGGTCATGAGGACGATGCACGATTCCGCTTCATGTAGCTTATTTTCCTCATGCCCACACGATGTGGGTAGGGTCGGTGTTGTCACAGGACGTGACGTTTTTAGCCGATCGTCCTTAGTGGCCTCAGCTCATTTTGGAATGGTTTTATTTCTGTTCCAAAATGGATCTTCGGACACGCGCTGTTCCCGAAGGAGTCTCGCGCCTTACGCTCCCATCCACTTGATCAGGCAATGAAGCCTCTTTCACATATCATGATGCTCTATACTAAGGACAAGGACAGGGCATGCTTTTCACCCGGTTTTTCTTATTCTAATATATAGTTTGCTGTCTCTATTTCGACACTCAGCTTAAATCTATCCTTTTAGCAAAAGTGATGTAACTATAAATATCTGTGTTTATAGGAGGGATGTCTATGTTATCAAAAGCTATTGCTGGACAAATCGTTGATAAGATCATTCAGGATCTCGGGTTTAATATCAATATCATGAATCGAAGTGGTGAAATCATAGCCTCGGGAGATAAAGAACGCATTGGCACCATACACGAAGGAGCGGTCAGGGTATTGGAGACGGGAGCGGCATTGACCATTCAAAATGAAACTTATACTGGTGCTAAGCCTGGCGTGAATTTACCCATTGCTTTTAATGGGAGGATCGTTGGTGTCGTCGGTATTACTGGCAATCCAAAGACAACGGCGAAATTTGGTGCTCTTGTTGTGTCGATGACAGAACTTATGCTTGAGCAATTTTCTCTGCTAGAAGAAAGTGACTGGAGAGCGCGAACCAAGGGGTTTATGATAGATGAATGTTTAAAAGCTGACCCCGACATCCAGAAAATCTATCATAAGGCGAAGCAACTAAAAATAAAGCTTGAGCCTCCTTTTCGGGTCATTGTCTTGCAAATCAAACAGCCGATACAGGCTTCTTCCTCAAATTTATATTATCGTTTGGCAGACCGGCTGACAGCTTTTCAAGATTTATATCATTTTGTTGATGATGAACACTTTCTTTTACTTACAAAAGCTTCAACATGTGATCAAGCTATTCTCAAAAAAATCAAGCCTCTGTTTGAAGAAACGTATAAAACAGTACGGGTAGGCATCGCTGAACCACATGATCATATTAAGCAAACGCACGAAAGGTATAGACGGGTCGTCAAAGGCTTTGAGTTGACCGAAGGCTCCTTATTCCATACCGATGAATTAAGGATGCTGTATCTTCTGGATTCCACGCATGCTATTGAAAGGGATGCTTATATTACCCAAACACTAGGGACTCTATCAGATGAGTTACGAACAACTTTAACAGTATTCTTTGATCACAATCTTAATATCTCACAAGCAGCGCAAGCTTTATTTATTCATCGTAATACATTGATTTATCGGTTAGATAAAATAACCGAAATGACCAAACTTGACCCACGACACTTTTCAGATGCTTGGGCACTTGGGTTAGCGTTTTGGTTAAATTGCACAAAAAACAAACAGTAATCATTAACTAAATTTGTATAGGATAACGATTTCAAATGAATGAAATCGTTTTTATAATAATAGTGTAAGCGTATACAAGGAGATGGTCTTATGAACGTTATTCTCTCCCCAGATTCATTTAAAGGATGCCTTTCATCTGTGCAGGTTTGCCAGGCAATGGCTCGCGGTATAAAAAAGGCGACTCCAGATGCTGAAATAACATGCATTCCCATGGCTGATGGGGGTGAAGGAACAACTACCAGCCTTGTGGCGGCAACAGAGGGGGATTTTATGAAGGATCTTTCTGTTCACGATCCACTCGGCCGTCCGATAAAAGCCTCTTATGGGGTGACAGGGGATGGAAAAACAGCCATTATCGAATTGGCTGCTGCATCAGGACTTGATTTGCTGGAGGCTTCAGAGCTTGATCCACGGCTGGCTTCGACCCTTGGCACGGGAGAACTTATCCTAGATGCCTTAGATCAAGGCTTGCGCTCATTTATTATTTGTTTAGGAGGAAGTGCAACCAATGATGGGGGCACAGGGCTTTTAAAGGCATTAGGCTTTCGCTTTTTAGATCAAGCGGGGGATGAGCTGTCTGAAGGCGGGTGGGCATTGAAACATTTACAGGCCATTGATATGACCCAGGCCGATGCACGCTTAAAGGAATCACATTTTCAAATTGCATGCGATGTCAGTAATCCATTGATCGGGAACTATGGGGCTTCAGCGGTTTTTGGGCCGCAAAAGGGGGCAACCCCGGAGATGATATCGGCTTTGGATCAGGCACTTGCGCGTTTTGCAGATGTTGTTGAGCAAGATAGAGGGCTTCGCCTCCATGATTTAAAAGGCGCTGGAGCAGCTGGGGGGACCGCTGCAGGTCTATTGGCATTCTTAAATGCAGAATTAGTCTCTGGTATTGAGCTCGTTAAACAAACCATTGGCTTTGATGATCGAATTCAGAACAACAGACCCGATCTGATTCTAACGGGTGAAGGTAAAATAGATGCACAAACGAGTTTTGGAAAAGTGATTGCCGGTATTTGTCAGAGTGCTAAGCCACTGCATATCCCAGTCATCGCTTTGGCAGGAGCAACCAGTGATGAGTTGGCTCCCCTGCATGAGGCAGGTTTAGCTGCTGCTTTCTCGATTGCCGATGGACCACTTACATTGGAAGAGAGTATTGAGAGGGCTGAAACATTGATAGAAAAAACAACAGAACAAGTCATTCGTATTATTGCACTTTGAAAAGTGGAAATGTCCCTAAAATGATGAGAAAAAGGGAGACGTAAAAGGCGCCTCGCCATTAGATTGGATGAGGAAGGAACATAGAGGCTCCTGAGAAGCGTAGCAGGAGTAGCAAGGAAAAAGTAGTGCATCCAAGTTTTCTACTTAAATAGGGGGAATTCGTTATGAGCACAAGTCTATTATCTACAGTTGGACCTCTGCTTCTTATTTGGCTGTTAGTTTGTATTGTTGTCATTATCTTTTTATCAGCAAAGATTAAATTACATCCGTTCTTATCTATAGTTGCCGCGACTTATATTTTTGGACTGGGTGCTAACGCGATCGGGAAAATTGTTGGCACCTCCAAGCCGCTGATTGCGGATATTGGTGGGACAATGACCACTGGTTTCGGCAATATATTAGCTTCTATTGGCATGGTCATTATTTTTGGTACGATTATTGGAAAATTCATAGAACGTTCTGGTGCAGCCATTACAATGGCGGAAACAGTCCTTAAATATATAAAAAATTCAGCGCTTGCTATGTCTATCATCGGTTGGGTTGTGTCAATTCCAGTATTTTGTGACTCGGGGTATGTTATTTTATCTTCATTAAAGAAATCGGTTGCCAAGAAGGCTAATGTCAATATCGTCGTTTTAAGTGTATCGCTCGCTACAGGCTTATATGCTTCACATACATTTGTCCCACCGACTCCGGGTCCGATTGCCGCTGCTGGTAATCTTGGTATCAATGCCAGCGAGCTGATCTGGGTTATTATCGTTGGGGCGTTCGTTTCAATTTTTACAGCGCTTGCTGGTTATATATATGCTTCTAAGTTTACAAAGAATTTAACAACGGATGTTGAGGAGGCAATAGAAAGCTTTGAAGACTATAAGAAAAAATTCACACGGCTTCCGTCCGCTTTTCAATCCTTCACACCAATCCTATTACCGGTTGTTTTGATGGCGCTAGGTTCCATTGCCAACTTCCCAGTATCAGGAGTTGGTACGGATCATACACAAACACTCTTTTCTGGATGGCTATATACCGTTGTTAATTTTATAGGTCAACCGGTTAATGCCTTATTTATCGGTGTAGTATCTGCCTTCTTCTTACTTTTACCTGAAAAGAGTGAAACAACATTAACCAAATGGGTGGCAGACGGACTGCTCGATTCTGCTATTATTATCATGATCACAGGTGCTGGTGCTGCATTTGGAGCAATGATACAAGCAACGCCTATTGCAGATTATATTAAATCACTTCTTGAAGGAAATACCGTCTTTGTTGGGGCTGGGGCACTCTTCTTACTCTTTATTATCTCAGCACTCTTGAAAACAGCCCAAGGCAGCTCAACGGCAGCACTCATTATCACCTCTACCATTGTCATGCCGCTCCTGCCTTCTCTCGGTTTGGATGCGATGATCGGGAATATTCCAATCGGTCAAGTCCTTGCAGTCATGGCTATCGGATCAGGTGCGATGGTCGTCAGTCATGTCAATGATTCATATTTTTGGGTTGTCACCCAATTTTCCAATATGAAGCTGACCACCGCCTACAGAGCACAGACGGTGGCCACATTAATCCAAGGCCTTGTTGGAATTATTATCACATTTATACTAGGGGTGATCTTCCTCTGATAAAATGGTTGGTCGATCATAGCAATTGGGTACACAAAGTAAAAGGCGATGCCGGATAGCATTCTGGCACCGCCTTTTAAATGCGGTTGAATAGGTATTCCTTAAATTTTTAGCTGCTAAAAGCAGAAGAAAAGGCAACTGAACACTGATTAACCTAGATTTACAAAGTTATCGCTGGTAAGGTGATAGTACTCAAAATTCCTAAGATAATAATGTAGTGAGATCTTTTATTTAAAGCCTACGTATTAGAGTAACTATTGATATGATCCTTTCATTACCTTTAAAAACTCGTTTAATTTAATGCGTTCTTCACGAGAGAGGGTCTTGGCTGTATTTATAAGTTGAATATAGTCATCTGTCAGTTCATTGACATCGTGTGAAAAGAAAGATGTTAAATCAGTACCCAAGGCCTCTAGAATCTTAGCAAGCATGTCAACATCAGGAATGGCACGATTATTTTCAAATCGACTGATATAGGATTGTGAGACATTTACCCTTTCAGCGAGCTCTTTTGTAGTTAGTGGCACAGTCTTTCTTAATAAACGTAACTTTTCACCAATATTTAAATTCTCCATGACCTATCCCCACTTCAATTTTCTTCTAACTTTAGTGTAGCGTGTCCCTCTTTAATCTCATAGTGTCAAATAAAAATAGAACAAATAGTAATTAATTTATTGACAAATTAGAATAAATAGTAATAAAATAATGAGTGCAAACGTTAGTTCATCTTTAGAACTGTTACGAGACAAATTAGAACTTAACAAAGGAGGCTGACAATGGATTTGTTTAGCATTTAAAAGATTAGATCAACGAGATAATGGCGTAAAGGCTAGGGAGAAGTATTGTTGATGTGCTTTGGAGTCAATTGATGCTAATGATTTCAAAATCAGTCCGTTGTATCACGTTGTATTGAAGAGGAGCCGGGCACGTTAAAAAGCTAATGGACCACTTGTTTCATTTCTAAGAACCTTAATGTTGGCAGAAGGGCGATAAATCCATTGAAAATGTAACCGGTCACACTTTTCTTGGAAAGTAGAAATTATAATGCGTTCAAAATTGGTGAGGCTAATATGACAACAATAAGAGATATAGCTAAGGCGGCAGAGGTTTCAGTTGCAACGGTATCAAGAGTTCTTAATAACAATGGCTATGTGCATGTGGATACAAGAGCTCGTGTGTTGAAAATTATTAAAGAATTTAATTATAGACCTAATGCAGTGGCGAGAAGCCTTTATAAAAAGCAATCCAACACCATTGCTCTTATCTTACCAGATATCACTAATCCCTTTTTCCCTGAGTTAGCTAAGGCTGTGGAAGATGCCCTTAATCTGTATGGCTATACATTAATGCTATGTAATTCAGATGAAAGGCCATTAAAGGAAAGAGAATACGTTGAGATATTGAAACAAAAATATGTCGATGGTGTGATATTGGTGAGTCATACTTTAGCACCTGAGGATTTGGAGAGGCTGGGACTGCCTGTGGTGATTGTTGATCGCAATGTACACGGGAAGATTCCTACAGTATTATCCAATAATATCGGTGGCGCACGAAGGGGAACAAGGTTTCTAAAGGAAAAGGGATACAAGGTGATCGCTCATCTAAGAGGTCCAGAAAATATTGTGACTTCAAATGAAAGGTATCAAGGCTACTTGGATGTCGTTGCTGATGAAAGTTGGTTCCATGAAGGATTAACGGCAGTAGGTAATTACAATATGAAGGAATCAGTAACGGCTACAAAGGAATTAATAACAAAGTATCCTGAGATAGACGCTATATTTTCTGGTAATGATGTTATGGGGGTGGGAGCGGTAAAAGCAGTACAAGAAATGGGAAAGCAAATTCCTGATGATATTGGGATCATTGGCTTTGATGGAATAACTCTTGGTGAAATGATTTATCCAGAACTGACGACGATAGCACAGCCTATTTATGAGATGGGAGTATTAGCCGCGCGTATGCTAATAAAGCTAATAGAAAACAAGCCTTTAAATACAACATTTTATGAGTTTCCGATAAAACTCATTGAAAGAAAGACAACGAGGTAGTGTAGAAAGGAAAAAGATGCAATGGATTCCCCGAAAATAACAGTTATTGGAAGCATTAATATGGATTTATTAACAGAGACATCTGTTATTCCTAATGAAGGTGTCACCGTTATGGGAGAAAGATTTTCGACTATGCCTGGAGGTAAAGGGGCCAATCAGGCAGTGGCTGCAGCACGGCTAGGTGCAGAAGTCAGCATGATAGGATGTGTTGGAGATGATGAATTTGGTCATACATTACTGGATCATTTAGCTAAGGAGGGTATTTTTACAAACAAAGTGAAACCGGTTACACATTCGACTGGAGTGGCTAACATAACGGTTCATAAAGCAAACAATCGAATTATTATTATTCCTGGAGCAAATTATTGCACAACACCCACAATGCTATTAGAAAACAGTGACATTATTGCGAATAGTGATGTGGTTCTTATACAACTAGAGATCCCCTATGAAACCGTGATAATAGCGATAGAACTGGCTAACAGATTTGGCGTGAAAACGATATTGAATCCGGCACCAGCGCAGCCAATTTCTCGAGCGCTCTTAAATAAAATTGATTATATCACACCCAATGAGCATGAAATCGCAGATGTTTTGAGTATGGAACCGGATTCATCTCTCGAGACGTTAATTGAAAAGGCAGGCCATCAGTTTATAGTAACAAAAGGTTCTGAAGGCGTATTTTATTTAGAAGATAATAAAGTTATTCATGTCCCTTCTTTTTCAGTTGACGTTGTTGACACAACGGGTGCTGGTGATGCATTTAATGGTGCTTTTGCGGTGGCCATTGGCAGAGGATATTCAATTAAAGAAGCATGTGTTTTTGCGAATGCGGTTGGAGCATTAACCGTTTCGAGAATGGGGGCTCAGACTGGGATGCCATCGTTTAAAGAGGCTGAAGACTTGGTTAAGAAGGCAAAGATAAAGTAGCTAACTAGGATTCTAATAATACTCATTTAAGGGGGAGTTTAAAGTGAAAGGGAAATTTTTTCTTATGCTGGTAGGAATAGTGTCACTCGTCTTAATTGCTACTGGATGTGAATCCAATGGAGGAAGTGCACATTCAGGTAAAGTTACACTAACAATTTTAGCAGAAGCAGATAGCGCGGATAGCTTGAAGGCGGTGGCAAAGGGATATGAAGAAAAGCACCCCAATGTCACAGTGAAAGTTCAATCCTATCCCTTTGCAGATTTATTTAAACAGCAACAAGTTGTATTAAACGCCCATGATCCCAGTGCTGATATTTTATATATCGATGGTCCTACTCTTCCTGACTTTGCATCTAAAGGTTGGATAGAACCGTTAGATAATTATATAGATGATAGTGTTAAAAAAGAGTGGAGTAAATCCATGGCTGACGAAGTGACTATTCAAGGTAAGCTTTACGCGGCACCAATGAATTCTTCAAGTCAAGTCTTATTCTATAACAAAGAGATATTAAAAAAAAATGGAATTGAACCTCCGGAGAATGATGTGAATAAAAGATGGACATGGGAGAAACTGGTGAATAATGCCAAAAAAGTAAAGGGTAAATCTAATGGACAAAAGGTGTGGGGCTTCGCATTTGAACAGGCCAATCGTGCCTATCAATTAATTCCCTTGGCCCAAAGCCTTGGTGCAACAAAACTTGTAAGTGATGATGGACTAAAATCGAGTGGCTACACTAATTCTAAAGAAATGATAAAGGCAGGTCAATTCATGAATGATCTCTATAATACTTGGAAAATCACTCCTAAAATTTCTGCCGATCAAACCAATGACTATTTTTCGTCTGGAAAGCTAGCCTTTATTGAAGGGGGGAGCTGGGATGCTGTTGATTTTAAGAAGGCTGGCGTAAACTTTGGCATCGCTCCAGTACCTTATTTCTCTGGTGGAAAACCTGTCACTCCGACAGGAAGCTGGACTCTTGGTGTGTCTAAGTACTCTAAAAACAAAAGTGAATCAGCGAAATTAATTAAATATATGTCGACTGGTGAAGGGGCAAAAAAATGGTTTGACTTAGAAGGCAATTTACCAGCAACAACACATTTATTAGAACAAATTCAAAAGGATCCTAAATACAAAAAGCTACCTTATAGTGCTAGCAGTTTGGCAGCATATGAAGATCAGCATGATTCAATGCTTAGACCCAAGACACCTGGCTATATTACATGGGAAAGCGAAGTGGACAAAGCTTTTGAAAATATTATGGATGGAACAGATCCGAAAAAAGCTTTAGATGAAAGTGTTAAGCAGATGGATAATGAATTAGAGAAATATAAAAATTAAATGAGACTAAGATAGATTTTCCAGAGCCCTTTAAGTAAAAGGGTTCTGGAAGGTATGAAACCATTGCTATTTAGGAGGTCTGAACGTTGATAAGCAGTAAATGGACGCCGTATCTATTCCTCTTACCAGCTATCGTTGGGCTTGGGATTTTTAGTATTTATCCAGCATTTCAGGCATTTTTTAGTAGTTTATATTCTTTTTCATTTGTCAATCAAACCAATCAGTTTGTTGGATTACAAAATTATATTTCAGAATTTACTGATCCCGTTTTTTGGAATTCCGTAAAAGTGACACTTTTATTTAATGTTGTCATCAATCCGCTACAAATTGTTTTGGCCTTTGGACTAGCCATACTATTAAATAAGCGAGTTAAAGGGATAGGGTTTTTTAGGAGTATACATTTTATTCCCATTTCAGTGTCATTACCTATTGCGAGTGTTTTATTTATGATCATTCTTAATCCAGATGAGGGCTTAGTAAATAGTGTCCTTACTAGCTTAGGTTTTCATGCACAGCCTTTTTTACATAGCTCTCATCAAGCATTATGGGTGATTGTCGGCATTGCAACGTGGAAAGGTGTCGGATATTGGGCAGTTTTTTTATTGGCAGGATTACAGGAGGTTCCGAGTGCTCTGTATGAAGCAGCAGCACTGGATGGTGCTAATAAGTGGACTGAATTCATAAAAATCACATTTCCTCTGATGAAGCGGTCATTAACGTTTGTTGCTGTTGCAGATACTGTAGCCAATTTCTTGTTATTTGCTCCGATGTATATTATGACTGATGGTGGTCCAAACAACAGTACAGATGTCTTAATGTATGAAACGATTAAGAATGCTTACGTCAACTCCAATATGGGAAGTGCTGACGCTTTAATCGTCATGTTAATCATCATCATCTTAATCATAATAGGCGTGGAATCGAAATTATTAAAGCCTAAACATTAAGCGGGGAGGTGCAAGCAATGGAAAATAAAAAGGTTATGGGGAAGCTAGTCTCATATCTTTTAAATATCGTATTAGTTTTTATAGTCGTTTTACCCTTATTATTTTCGATTACATCATCCTTTCGACCACATGAAGATATATTTAAATATATATCACCTATCACTTGGAAAACCTTCATACCAACTGATATTACCTTTAGTGCCTATAAAGATATATTCACAGAAAGTGGATTTGGTAGAATATTTTTTAATACATTTTTTGTAGGCATCGTAACGGTAGCATTAGGGCTTTTGGTCAACTCAATGGCGGCCTTTGCGTTCTCAGTCTTTAGCTTTAGAGGGAAAAAAATAGTGTTCTTTATTGTGCTTTTGACATTTATGGTTCCCTTTGAAGTTATAGCTGTTCCTTTATACAAAGTCGTTTCGTCTCTGGGATTTATTGATAGTTACTCTGCATTAATTATCCCTGTTGTAGCGAACGGCTTAGTTATATTTTTGTATAAGCAGTTTTTTGATGATTTACCCCTATCCATCTTTGAATCTGCTCGTATGGATGGCGCATCGTGGTGGCGGATATATTATGGCATTGTTTTGCCACTAAGTAAGCCTGTGACAATAACGGCCGGACTTTTAATTTTTGTAGGCCAATGGGAATCCTTTCTATGGCCGTTATTAGCCACACATTCTGACCAATATCGTGTGATACAAGTCGCTATGTCTACTTTTTCACAGGAACATGCAACGATTTGGAATCAACTCTTTGCAGCGTCAAATCTTACAATCGTTGTGCCGGCGATTTTATTACTATTTTTGCAAAAATATTTTGTTAACGGTATTGCTAATACTGGTGTTAAGGAATAGAAAAGGAGAGATAAAGGATGACATTTAATTTATTTAAAAGGTTAGAGGCTCCAAAAGGAAAAATCCGTGTTGTTATTGATACAGATACTTATAATGAGGTCGATGATCAATTTGCAGTTGTTTATGCGTTGCAATCTCAAGACAAATTGAACGTTGAGGCTATTTATGCTGCACCTTTTTTTAATGAACGTTCTCAAGGACCCGCTGATGGTATGGAAAAGAGTTTTAATGAGATTAATAAAATACTAGCATTGATGAATATCTCTCGCGAAAATTTTGTGTTTAGGGGTTCAACAGGATACTTGGAAGATTTGGCGCATCCTTATCGCAGTGAGGCAGCAATGGATCTAATTGAAAAGGCAATGGCGTCATCTGATGATGATCCCCTTTATGTAGTGGCAATCGGTGCTATAACAAATGTTGTTTCTGCCATTTTGATTCAACCAGAAATTGTGCATAAGATTGTTGTTGTTTGGCTAGGAGGACATGCATTATACTGGCCTGACACAAAGGAGTTTAATCTCTATCAAGATCTTTTGGCTTCTCGATTTCTTTATGATTGTGGCGTTCCACTCATCAATATCCCTTGCATGGGTGTCTGTTCTCATCTATTAACCACTTTGTCTGAACTCGAAGCTCATATTGATAGAACGAGTAAAGTCGGGCAGTTTTTATTAGAGACATTCAAGGGTTACCATGAGGATCACTATGCTTATTCTAAGGTGATTTGGGATATTTCCACAATCGCTTACTTAATAAATCCTACATGGGTAGAAACAAAGGTTGTGCATAGCCCTATCTTAACGGATCAATTCACATGGAGCTTTGATTTATCGAGACATCCCATTCGAATGGCTACTTTTTTAAATCGAGATGGAATTTATAAGGATATGTTTAAAAAACTATGTGGTGAAAGATAGTGTAAGAAAATAAAAAGGGGGACAGTCTGTCATAGAAACAAGGAGATAAGAGGAATTTGAATGTCGAATACCTGTCTCGCACTTTATAACTTTCAGTATAACTGGCTAATGAGTTAATGTGCATGGTTATTGAACTGGACTTGTGCCAGTTCTTTTTATACTATACAGAATGTATAACTTCGCTGCCGCGCATAAAGGAAGAGAGTATAAGGCGGGCTTTGACTTTCGCCACCTGAGGCTTGCGGGTAACCTAAGTGTGTGATGTGTAAAAATCACATCAGGAGTACCAGCGAAGGGGTGCAAGCCAAGTTTTCTTATTTATCCTTTTTTGCTGATGCGCTCCATGGAGGAGAGTATACGTTCAGGCTTTGACTAAGGTTGGAGCGGGCATCGATGTCATAAATTTACTGAAAGCTTTAAACGTTCGATCGCCTTTTTGTATGTTTTGCAATTAAAAATATTAAATTTCTAATCTTAATGCTTGGAATTGCTATAAAGATACGAGATCATTGTTATACTTAAAAGAAAAGGTTGAATACAAAACATAGAATTAAGGAGATCTGAAAATGCTCATTCAATGTTCAAAAAAGCTACTTGATCAGCTAAAAATCAAACCTCAGGTACAAAATGTGGCAGAGCCGTTTTTCTCTTGGCATGCAAATTTAATGATGGTTAACCGTCGGAAAACAATTGTATTGGTAAATGATCTTCACCGTTATGTGATCGTTCTTTACGGATTAAAGGCTAAGGATTTTAAAAATTTGCCCAGCCTTATTACTAGTGCAATTCGAGAGACTTACCAACAAGAAGGAATTAAAGAGGAGCTGGTTGAAAAGTACCTAAAACAGGCCCCACAATTTTTCTTTTCGAAGACAAAGGATCGCACCTCTGTTGCTCGAATGAATAAAGCATGTGAGACAGTGGGCTTTTTTGATTATGAAGTGGCAATCGATCCTTCTCTTATTAACGTAACTTTAAGCAGGAGAGCAAGTCAGAATATGTATGGTGCTGGAAAGAATAGCTATATTTATCCTTATAAAGAATTGATCAAAGCTTTTGAGAGCTTCTCAACTGGAAGTGTCTATAATCCCAAGGCTGCCATTGTCAAAATCACACTAAGGCTCGGTAATCACAAGGTTTGGCGACGATTAGTTATTCCGGTTTATTACAAATTTAATCGACTTCATAAGACACTACAGCAAGCATTTGGGTGGCAAAACTATCATCTGCATGAATTTCAAATATATAAATCAAAAACCACTCTTCCATTTATAACTTTAGTGGATAATGAAGAAGCTTTTGAAATTCAGAGCGATACAACGATCAAGCTGGAAAGAGAAGTTTCCTTTTCTGAATATCTTTCAGAAAAAATACGCTATGTCTATGATTTCGGAGATTATTGGGAGCATGACATAAAAGTTGAAGAGATAATTGAGGACTATGACAAGAATTATCCAGTCTGTCTAGCGGGCAATGGCGCGGCGCCACCCGAAGATGTCGGAGGAGAGTTTGGTTATGATCATTTCCTAAAAATCATGGCTGATAAAAATCACCCCAACTATGAGGAAATGACAAGGTGGGCAGAGCAGCAAGGATATCAGGATTTTGATAGAGATCAAGTAAACAAAAAGCTTGAAAGAATGTAGGTGACGCTATTGTGAATCTCTTAGCCAACCCAACCATAGTATGAGCGCAACGAAAGAGAGGAGCAAGTGAATAAAAGCCCTCCTAAAAAATAGCAAGAGACAGGGACGTTTTAACAATAACACTACGCAAAATAACCAATCAAAGCTGAGGTTAACAAATAGAGAACAAATCAGGGGGAGCCGTTTCCCAATCGAGAGTTGAGCGTAACAAAAGAGATGTGAAAATGAACAACAGTCATTCTCAAAAAAACAAATGACTGTGCCAGAAGCAGCTACTTTCATTTCCCCTTTAATAGAAAAAAGAGCCGGGCATGTTTTTTTCGCCCGGTCTTCGTTAGTCTCCAATAATTCTCACTTCGGTTTCTAAGTCGACACCAAAGTTTTCTTTAACTGTTTTTTGAACATGGCGAATGACAGCAACATAATCACTGGCTGTGGCCCGGTCTTTATTAACGATAAAGCCAGCATGTTTTGTTGAAACCTCAGCACCACCAATATTAAAACCTTGGAGCTTGCTGTCTTGAATGAGCTTTCCTGCGAAATAACCCGGAGGTCTTTTAAAAACACTTCCGCATGAAGGATATTCCAAGGGCTGTTTGGACTCTCGTAAGTAGGTGAGTTCATCCATTTTTGCCTTCATTGCTGTATAATCCCCAGGCTGGAGCTGGAAGTGGGCTGCCAACACTATAAAGCCCTTTTCCTCCACTGCGCTATGCCGATAGCTTAGGTTGAGTTCAGCTGCAGGTATCTTGGTGACCTTGCCTTCTTTGATGACTAACGCGCTTGCTAATACATCTGCAATTTCCCCACCATAGGCACCAGCATTCATGTAAAGTGCCCCCCCGACAGATCCGGGAATACCACATGCGAATTCTAAACCAGTTAGACGGCTTTCAAGTGCTTGATAAGAGACATCGATGATTCTTGCTCCACACTGTGCGGTAACAATATCATTGTCCGTTTCTATTTTATTTAGTTTTGTTAAGTTGAGGACGACACCTCTGATTCCATTGTCTGTAATCAAGACATTTGAACCATTACCGAGTGTGGTGAGTGGGATGCTGTTGTCTCGAGTAAAGGTATATATGGTTTCAATATCCCCGTAACACTTTGGGAATACAAGGATATCTGCTGGTCCACCGATTTTTGTATACGTATAATTTTTTAAAGGTTCGTCTTTCTTTATGATGGATTCCTTAAGAATCGCCTGTAAATGATTAAAGAGTTTTTCCTTGTTCATGTTGAGCACCTTTCCCTCCCTCATTCCATAATAACTTTATTCAATAGCCGTGTCACTTGTTTATGGGGGCGATCGTAAATATAAAGACGTCTTAAAAACTTACATTTTAGTTATTCATGAGCGACCTTTAAGTCAATCCGTTTATTCTTATTATAAGTCGATGTATTTAATTTAAGACTAAGAAACCCCAGGAAGGACAAAGTGTTTGCTCCTTTCTGGGGATTACGGCGAATAATTATGAAGCAGTGCGTAGATTGGAGAGGAGTATACACATAGATGATCGTTAAGAGAAAGTCCATCTGTCTTGCAGTGCAATAAC
Source organism: Pullulanibacillus camelliae (assembly GCF_014642655.1). GTDB lineage: Bacteria > Bacillota > Bacilli > Bacillales > Sporolactobacillaceae > Pullulanibacillus > Pullulanibacillus camelliae. Next base: position 330,007 of record NZ_BMIR01000001.1, on the reverse strand, counting down.
TCCCTCACAGTAAAACAGGAGTCAGCATTTACATATTTCGACCTGTCATCGTGTTAACTGGGTATTCAAGGCGCTTAATTTCTGCTTCTGTATGAATCCTCTTAGTGCTCTCTATGGTAAAACGAATTTCGTCACTTCATTGTTGTAAGGAGACCGTTGCCACTCCTCCTTCTAGGATCTCATCTTCTTCTAATATTTTTTAGAACTATATCTAGGCGTTCTCTGCCTCTCTTATTTCAAACATACCGTTATCCTTCATTAGTACCCACTCTTCTAAATCTATCGGACTAGCTCCAGGGAAGTATGGGGGGGCTATTTGTGCGTATTGGTGGGATTCGAGGAGCTTGCAGCGGTATTGGGCAGCACGGTTAAGCTTAATTTCAAATGTACTGAAGAAGATTGGCAGTTTTTTAACTTGATGGTTGGTAAATTGAACAATGGTACCGTTATCATTATTTTGCCAGTTTCTAATGTGTTTATGTGAGAGCCAAATGCAATCACGGTTCTTTGGTGAGGTCAGTGGGAAGAGGATCATATCATAGGCATCACTGATGGCAATAGGGGCCATATGTGTATAGTTTAAAAGCGCTGCGGCACCTTCCTTGCGACCGATATAGCTTGAGCCAAAGAAACAGCAAGAATCATCAATGACAGTGATGGCCTTCGCTTTCACTTGCAGGATTTGGTTTTCTTCAATGATAATGGTCCAATGTTCTCCGAAGAGACCATCCATAGGTAATAAAGCCATTGTCCTAGGGTTGATGATATAGTGTTCTTTTACGTGATAATTTTCCATTTCTCTCTCCCTTTCATGATTTCTCGGATTTATTATGCAGGAGAGGTCTCAATTTGTATAAAAGTCAAAGCTTCATTTTCAGTGCTTCAAATACTGCAAAAATGATGTTTTTCTCCAAGGAAATTGATAATTTTTATAGCATGGTCATCCAGATTATCATATTTTCTTGCTTTTTTATAAAACTAAAGATACACCATTTAAGGCTCAGTTCATTGGGCTTAATTTTAAAAATAACTATGATCTATGGCTTCATAAAAGACTAAAATTACTCTTCCTTAAGTGCATTCAGATATAATAAAGGCCCCATTACGTTCGAATAGTAATAGGGCCATCATCACTTATTATCTTGTCATGTACTTCATCATGCAATGGGATGTGAGCAACAGCTGCCTTAGCAGTGAGCGATGGGAGACATTGACTTCAAGTGGTTTTTTCCGAGTTTTAAAGAGAACAATGGATCGTCCCCGATATTTAGGATGGGGAAGAATGGTTTTGACATGTAGATAGAAGATCCAGTAACATTCCTCATAGTCGGGAGCATGGGTGGGAAAGGCATAGATCCATTCCAGTGGGTAAATGGGAATCGGGACCTTGTTCCATTTCTTCTGGGCGCCCATGTGATGAATCACTGCCTTGCGCCGTCCATCATAACTCGCACCGCCATCAAGGCAGGCCGATTTAATGAGTTGTAAAGGCTTCTTATTGATATAAAGCTGTTGGTCCGGCTCCAATACGATAGTGGCATAGTCGATGTGCCGTGTCGCAAGAATCGCAACAGTATCTTGTGTAATCTCATAGCCTCCGAATACGTTCTCATTCATATCACATTCTCCTTACATGTTAAGATGTTAGAATATGAAAAAAATAATCCCGACATCTAATTCGTCATGTGGAAGCAAGATGCAAATGGGTATAAAGCCCAAATTATGAAATTAAACGCCAGTAATGTTAATTTAATTGTAAAGCGTTTACAAAATAAAAACAACCCAGGATGGTAAAAAAGTGCCGTATGGGTCTTAGAGGGGATAGAAGGATGGGGGATATATGTCATTGAAGAGATGTATTGGAGCGGATAGTTTCTGTTTACGCTTCAAGCTTTTCCGAGTTCTCCAAAAATGTTCTTTACATTTTGGAGCGGTATTGATGTGCTAGCTCCGGTGTTGTCACATGGATGTGACGGTTTAAGCCCGAAGTTCCTTGAAAATGTAGATGCTTAGACTAAGAAGCTCCTCCTGTTCCTGTGTCTGCTAGATTTGCTTTGTAGTCAGCTTCTTCGAAACAACGCACTGTTTATTCGTGAAGTAACCCTCGCCCTTTCCCCTAAGGAGTCTCGCGCTTTGCGCTTTTAATCCACTTGACCATGCACTGAAGAGCACCTTCCATATATGATGAAGCTCTATACCAAGACAAGGACCGGGCATGCTTTTCAACGGGTTATTCTTATTTGAAAAAAATTACTTAAAATTATATTAACCAAGAGTAGCAATAAATTCTTTTAAAATATTTGGTAATACCTTAGAGTCTTTATAAATAGCAACTAAGTTTCTGGGCACTGTGAAGGAACGACAATTTGCAGTTGCAATGAACCCCTGTTTTAGCTCTGACTCAATCGTTGAATAGGGTATGAGAGATATTCCTAGCCCCTGTATTATACAAGATTTGACGGCCTCAAAATGGTCTAGTTGTAATATAACATTGACTTTGTGGCCACTTAATATATTTTCTAATATCTGCTGGATAAACAGTTTTGGGGAGTAAAAAATAAACGGTTGAGTTAAAATTTCTTCAAAAGTTATTAATTGTCCGTTTGCCCACGGGTGTTTCGGTGGGATGGCAAGTACCAATTCATCTTGGTATATCTTTTTGACTTCAATATCATTTCTGAGAATGACACTTTCATAATTAATTATTATATCAATTTGGTTCTTTATAAGTTTATCTAATAATATTGCATTACTTTCTTCAAAACTCACATCAAAATGAATGTATGGATTTTTTTCCATAAATTTTCGGATTACCTTAGGGAGATAGTAGGTACCTGGTATCTTTGGGGTCCCTATCAGTATGTTTTTTTGAAAATTTCCTAAGTGCTCCAATGCACTTTCAGCCTCTTCAACCATACTAAATATGCGTACACCATATTCGTACAGAGTTTCCCCATGATGTGTCAATTGGAATAGCTTTCCACGGCGCTCAATTAATTTTTTTCCTAATACTTGTTCCAAACTTTTTATTTGTTGTGAGATCGCGGGTTGACTGATATTAAGGTCACGTGAAGCATTTATAAAACTTTTGTTTTTAGCAACCGAGCAAAAAATAAATAACTGGTGTAGATTCATTTTTTATCTCCTATATAACTAATTCTTATAAAAAAATAAGAATTATATATTTTACAATATGATAGCGCTGTCGGATAATTATTGCAAGAGATGAAATCTTTAAAAAATGAAAGGAAATGTTTCTAATGAAGGCTATTCATTTTTTAGGTAATAAAGAAATTGAATATGTAGAAAAACAAATACCAAACAATTTAGGTGAGAAAGAAGTTTTGGTAAAAGTAGAGTGTTGTGGATTATGCGGCTCAGATAAGCGCCTTTTCTATCAAGGCTCTAAATACATTCCCGGACACGAGATCTCAGGTGTTATCTATTCTGTTGGAGCAAAAGTAACTATACAAAAAGGAACAAGAGTCATAATTTATATACCTCTTTTTTGTGGGAAATGTAAATTTTGTTTGAACGGGGAGAATAACCGCTGTCAAGAAATTTCAGGATTGATTGGTTGGCAAAGAGATGGCGGATATGCAGAATATGTTAGAGTACCTGAAAGTAATGTAATTCCAATACCTGATGATATCTCAAATACTGATGGAGTATTATTGTTAGATACAATTGGAACGGCCGCTCACGGTATACGATTAGCAATGCAAAGAAATTCATCCCAAACATCCAGTGACAACGTATTGGTTATTGGGTGTGGCCCACTAGGATTAGGTGCAATCTTAACTCTTCAAGCCTTCGGATTTAAAAAAGTTTATGCGTCTGATCCTTCAAAGGAGCGTATCGAACTTGCCAAAGAATTCAACGCTATACCATATTCTAAGAATGATAGTTCAATTGCGGCCGAATTTTCTATAGTTATTGAAGCAAGTGGGAGTGCACTAGGTAGAAAAACAGGAATTTATGCAGTTGAACCAGGAGGAGCATTTGTGGTTATGGGAGAAAGTTCAGAGCCTTTTATTGTAGAGCCGACACCAGAGTTACGAAGAAAAGATTTTTATCTTATCCGCTCTTTCTATTTTCAATTGAATGAAGTGAAAGACAATATTGAATTATATAGGAGACACCAGACGTCATTTCAACGTTTAGTAAGTAAAGTCTCTCCATTTGAAAAGTTTAAAGAAACGTTTGACGAATTTTGCGAAGGGAAAACGGTCAAACCATTTGTAAAAATGAATGGATAAGCATTTTGAAAAAGAGGAGAGAAAATGAAGATAAAGGATTCTGTATATATTGGATTAGACATAGGTTCAACACATATTAAGGCAGCAGCTTATACAACTGCCGGAGATTTAAAATCGATTGCACGATTATCTACTCCTGTTCATGTTTCAAGTGATGGAGGCATTTATCATCTTTCATCAGAACTTTGGGAAAAAACATTAAAGTGTTTAATCGAGTGCATTAATGGAATGAAAGATATCAAAATCAAAGGTATAGGCATTGCGAGTATGGCAGAATCAGGTGTCTTCATGGATGCTGATGGAAAAGAAAATGACTACATTTTAGCTTGGTATGATCAAAGACCTAGTCATTTTTTAAAAGAAATTCAAAAAAAAGTTCCGGCGAAGGAATTCTTTGAACGCACAGGTTTAATACCAGATTCAAAGTATTCACTTTTAAAAATGATATGGATGAAACGATTTATGCCTGATATATGGAAGTCGGCGAGAACATGGTTGAATATTGCAGATTTCATTGCCTATAAACTGACTGGACATATGCAATCCGAAATATCACTAGACAGTCGTACGATGCTATTTAACATAAAAAAACGACATTGGGATCAAGATTTGATAAAGGAATTTGGTATAAAAGACGAACTGTTTAAAGAGCCTGTTCATTCAGGGCAGTTGATTGGGAAACTAGTAGAAGATGTTGCACGGGTACTTAAAATTCCTAAGGGGATTCCAGTCACGATTGCTGGTCATGACCATATTGTGGGTGCCTTTGGTATAGGTGCTATTTTCGATGGGGATGTAACGAATTCATGTGGGACTGCTGAGACGCTTATCATTACAATACCAGAAAAAGATTTAAGCCAATTTCCAACTCTTCCTCCATTTACAATCGGATGTCATGTGATACCAAATCGCCATTATGTTTTATTACCAGTCGGCAGAACTGGAGGTATTGTTGAATGGTTTCTTTCTATTACCGGTTGGAATTATGACCAGTTTCTTGATGTTTTATCAAAAGATGAAATTAAAGATGGGAGTATTGACTTCTTCCCTATTCCCTTTGATGAAGGGAATCAAGTCCAATATGGTTGGTTTGGGGGAGCGATAACACACTCTAATTCAAGTGAGCTTTCACATGCACTAATTCATGGATTGGGTAACTTATTTAGAAATAGGATGGAGCTTTTGGAGAATTTAAATTTTCCCATTGAAAGACTAATGGTCATTGGTGGTTCGACTCAAAATCAATTTTGGATGAGAACAAAAGCTAATATCTTAAATAAAAATCTACAAATTGTTAGGGATTCTGAAGCAGTTGCACGTGGTGCTGCCATTTTAGCAGCTAAAAGTTGTGGAGAAATTGAAGATGTTCCTACTCCTCCTTCTTTAACAATAGAACCTGATCTAAAAGAAATTGATAGATTAGAAGATCATTATAAAAACCGTTATTTAAAAACGATTTCTAATATTAATAAGTAATAAAGAAAGGAATGTTAAGAATGCCACTAGTTTCAGGAAAGCAAATGTTAGAGGATGCTTATAAGAAGGGGTATGCAGTTGGTGCCTTTAGTGTCGACCATTTAAACAGTATAGTAGCAGTAATTAAAACGGCAGAAGAAATGGAGTCACCAGTCATTGTACAAACGGGGCAAGGGACTTTTAAACAAACAAGGATGAATTACTTAGCTGCCCTTGTTAAAGAAGTTGCTACAGAAGCAAAGATTCCAGTAGCGTTACATCTTGATCATGGAACAGGATTCGAACAGGCTATTCATGCGATAAGATGTGGTTATACCTCGTTAATGTTTGATGGTTCACGTTTAAATATTGAAGAGAATATTTCTATTACACAGCAAATTAAAAAAGCATCAAGTACGTTAGGATTGCCACTCGAAGCTGAATTGGGGAAATTGGGAACCAGAGGACAAGATGAGTTCCAATCACTTACTGATCCTGGCGAAGCAGAATTCTTTGTAAGAAAGACAAATGTGAATAGTTTAGCGGTTGCTCTTGGCAATATCCATGCTGCTTATGGTGAAGAGATAAATATAAATCTAGGTCACCTAAAAATCATTCATGATAGGGTAGGAATTCCTATGGTGTTGCATGGCGGGACTGGAGTTTCGCATGAAGATATAAAAAAAGCTATTCAATTAGGTATTAGTAAAGTAAATATTGCTACTGAATGGCGGAGAGCAACCGTTGACTATTTAAGGCGCGAATTAAGTGATGAAAATCAAAATGACTTTTTCACTCTTAATATGGGTGTTCAAAATATAATTTGTGACATTGTGAGAACTAAAATCACTTTATTTGGAAGTCAAGGTAAAGCCTAAGTATAGGGGGGAAAAGGATGATAAATGAAAAAATGTTTGTCAATGGATCATGGGTTGAATCTTGCTCACAAAAAAGGGATGAAGTTAAAAATCCAGCTACTGATGAAAAAATAGGGACTATTCCATCAGCCAATCGCGAAGATGCTTCAAAAGCAATTGAAGCTGCAAATCAAGCTTTTCGACTATGGTCAAAGATGACAGCATACGAAAGAAGCAACATTATGTATAAGGCTTATGAGCAGCTACTAATTAAGAAGGATGAAATCGCAGCGATAATGACTCTTGAACAAGGGAAACCTCTTTCCGAAGCAAAAAATGAAGTGAAAATGGCAGCAGAGTACCTAAAATGGTACGCAGAGGAGGCAAAAAGAGTATATGGCGATACGCTCCCTTCTTCACATCAAAACAAGCGTTTAATGGTGATTCGGCAACCTATTGGTGTGGTAGCAGCCATTACGCCTTGGAATTTTCCAGCTTCAATGATAACAAGAAAAATAGCGCCAGCGCTAGCTGCAGGGTGCACTGTTGTTGTGAAACCATCGGAACTTACCCCGTTCACCGCTGTGGAAATTTTCAAAGTTCTTCATAAAGCCGGTTTTCCAAATGGCACTATTAATTTGGTTACTGGTGAAGGAGCGATAATAGGTAAGGAATTTTTGGAGAATCAAGTAGTGAGAAAGATTGCTTTTACGGGTTCAACTAGGGTTGGAAAGTATTTGTATCAGAATGCTTCAGAGCAGGTAAAAAAGCTCTCACTTGAATTAGGAGGACATGCACCATTTATTGTATTTGCAGATTCAGATATTGATCAAGCCGTTAACTCCTTCATTATAAGTAAATATAGAAATGCTGGACAAACTTGTATTTGTGCAAATCGATTATATGTTGAGGAGTCTATTAAGGAAGCGTTTATAACAAACCTTGTTCAAAAAGTTAAAGAAATGAAAACAGGTGATGGGTTTGATGAAGATATAGATATTGGTCCTTTAATAGATAAAAAGGCATATGAAAAAGTTCACTCTCAAGTAAAGGATGCAGTTAATAAAGGTGGAATTATTTTGACTGGAGGGCATCGTTATCATGTAAAGGGTAAAAAAGGATATTTTTATGAACCTACAATCATTGAAAATGTTGATAATACAATGGATATCTATTATGAGGAAACATTTGGTCCAGTTGCTCCGATTATTACATTTGCTTCAGAAGAAGAAGTCATTCAAAAAGCAAACGATAGCTTATATGGACTGGCAGCGTATGTTTTTACTAAAGATTTAGGTAGATCTTATAGGATGCTAGAAGAGTTAGAATATGGAATTATAGGTATCAATGATCCAATTCCAGGAGTTGTCCAAGCACCATTTGGAGGGTGGAAAGAAAGTGGAATAGGACGTGAGGGTGGATATTATGGGATGGACTCATTTTTAGAAACGAAATATGCTTCAATAGATATTTATTAAAATAATATGAGCAATGCCAATAAAGCAATTTCTTCGGCATTGCTGGAAGGGAGGAGAGATTAATGAAAATAATAGAGATCAGACCTCGTGTAGTTGCTGTCCCTGTTAAGTATCCAGTAGTGTCATGTGTAAGGAAATCCAAAAAAGTTATATTTGTTATTCTGGATATTCTCACTGATGAAGAGATGACGGGTATTTCTTATGTGCAAGCTTTTCATTATCATGGGGCCAGGGCTATAAAAGCTTGTATAAATTATTTAGAGCAATTCCTTATTGGGCAAGACCCAAGACATATAGATGTTTTATGGAAAAAAATGTGGGATGCGACAAAGCTATTGGGACATCAAGGATTACCTACTTTTGCAATATCTTTAATAGATATTGCCTTATGGGATATTGCAGCAAAGGCCGCAAACTTGCCCCTGTATCAATTTTTGGGTGGAGAGAGGCAAGCTATTGAGGCTTATCAAAGTGATGGCTTGTGGTTAGAGTCACAAGAGCTTGTATGCAAACAAGCGGAAGAATTCGCCAATCAAGGATTCCGAACACTTAAAATGCGTTTAGGTAGAGCGAATGTTGATGATGATATTAGCTTACTAAAGGAAATTCAATATGTGCTTGATGATAAAATGGAGCTTTTATGTGATGTGAACCAGGGGTGGGATACAGAGATTTCAAATTACATGGATAGATACCTACAGTTATATGGGATTCGGTGGATTGAAGAACCTATTGATGTGGAAAATTTAAAAGGGTATGGAGATTTAGCCAAATCTATGGTTACACCACTTACATTTGGTGAAAATTTATATCATATTAATTCCTTTCTAGCCTTTTTGGATATGGATAATTTGAAAACGCTTACCCCTGATCTACAAAGAATTGGCGGTATAACAGGATGGATGAAATTAAACGTCTTATTCGATCTTTATAATAAATTTTCATCTATACATTTATTTCCAGAAATAGCGGTGCATTTATTTCCACTTATTAAAAAGAAGCGGAAATTAGAATGGGTAACTTGGGCAACACCATTATTTAAAGAACCACTAGCAATAGAAAATGGTTATGTACAAATGCCGCAAGGGAAAGGACTTTGTTTAGAGTGGGATGAAAGAGCAATAAGTGACATGCAAGAATAAGATCAAATAAATGGAGGTTAGTGGTATGACTGCGGATCATTCGATGAGGAAGGTTGTTATAGGGAGTTTTATAGGTGCTTTAATTGAATGGTATGACTTTTTTCTTTATGGAACAGCAGCTGCACTAGTATTTAATAAAATATTTTTTAATCATACAGATCCTCTAATTGGAACGTTATTATCCCTTACTACATTTGCAATTGGCTTTATTTCTCGGCCACTAGGTGGAATCATTTTTGGGCACTATGGTGATAAGATCGGACGTAAGAAGGTTCTTATTATAACAATCTTAATAATGGGATTATCAACGTTTTTGATTGGCTTAATGCCGTCATCACAAACTATAGGGATATGGGCACCTATTCTATTATGTATACTAAGAGTGTTGCAGGGGATTGGAATTGGTGGAGAGTATGGTGGTGCAGCATTAATGACAATCGAACACTCACCAAACTCAAAAAGGGGTTTCTGGGCAAGCTTACCTCAATCCGCTTCTCCAGCAGGTATTTTATTATCTACTGGGATGTTTACCTTAGTTTCTAAACTACCTGAAGCACAGTTTATGTCATGGGGATGGAGAATTCCATTTTTAATAAGTATTGTATTACTTCTTGTAGGAGTGTTTATTCGTAGCAATGTGGAGGAATCACCTGAATTTAAAAAAAATGTCTTAGAAAAAAATAATGAGGCTAACATGCCAGTTGTTGAAATTTTACGTACAGATCTTAAAAGTGTCCTTATAACATTAGGCGCTCGCTTTGGCGAGGCAGTTTCATCAAACATCTTTAACGTATTTGCTATTGCTTATATAACGACGCAATTAAAATTTAATACAACGGTTTCAACTACAGGAATAATGTTGGCTTCAGCAATTAGTATTATTGCTTGTCCAATCTTTGGAATCATTTCAGATAAAATAGGTCGGAAAATTATTTATTTGATCAGCGCTTTTTTTGTAATGGCTTTTGCATTCCCATTCTTTGGTTTACTCAATACAAAAATTCCCTTGCTCATTGCTTTGGCAATAATTATTGCTTATACCTTTGGTCCTACAATGATGTTTAGTGTTCAATCTGTTTTGTTTGCAGAACAATTTGATACGAAAGTTCGTTATACAGGTTTGTCTATAGCCTATCAATTTTCATCTATTTTAGGAGGGCTAACTCCTTTAATTGCTACAACTTTGCTTGTCCCTTTGGATGGAAAGCCGTGGTTAGTCTCTATCTTTTTGCTGATAATTGGTTTAATCTCTTTTGTTTCAGCCTTCTTTGCAAAGGATAGTATAGCTAAAAGTAGAAAAAAAAATAAAAAAATTGCATGATAAGAGGCTAACTTGTTTAGTAGCCAATTAATAAAAATCATAGAAAAATAAGATCAACTTATGTACATTAATTATTTGTAATAATATATTCCCCCCCTCATTTATTTAAGAATAAAATGAGGGATTAATTTTTTAATATAATTATTCCTAGACTATTCATAGAAGTTCCCAAAACACAGTAAAAAGGCTTATCTATCAAGTGGTTTATTCTGTATTTCAACGCATCAACTAAATGAAAAAATCCGTTTCTGATAAGGTTAAAACGACGAAGAAATAACCATCAGAAAGGCTTCTTATAATGGCTCCTTTACCGCAAATAACGCTTGATTTCAATCGTAGAATTAAATTGTCAAATGATAGAGGAGCCCTTTCCTCCGATACAGGTGAGTTCTTATTTCGAGAATTTGACGAAAAAATTGGTTTTTCACAAACTCTGATTCAACACCTCAAACTAAAGGATGAAAGGCGTTACTTTGTTCATGCGAATGAACAGCTGATTCGCCAAAACTCTATCAAATGATCGCCGGATATTCCGAAGATAATGCGGCTGATCAATCTAGAGGGACAAAAGAATATGCAGATTCAAACGATACGGACAAAGATCATTAAAGTCGCTAGTAAATTAGTGAAATCCGGGTGATCTTTGTCCTTCAAATGTTCTTCCAGTTTCGTGTATCAAGCGTTTTTTTGGGACATACTACAGCGCATTCAAAGGCTAAAACTAGAGTGATTGGAGCGTATGGCACGAGACTCCTACGGGAACAGCACGTGTCCGAAGACCCCGCAGGAAGTGTCTTTCTTCCGAGGAGGCTGAGGCCGTGCCCGTGGAAAGCGAGTGCCAGGAGCGGAAATCACCTACCCATGCTATACCCAATTTCAACATTTATTTTCGCGCCAAGGGAAAAGTATGCCCAAAAACAGATAACTTTTTAGTGCACGATCATTTTATTGCTTCATCGCAGTGAATTTCTCAATATTATTCCTAATATAGTTTGGTCTTGAACTGAAATCTCGTTTTTCTTTGAAGGATGAATAAATCAGGTTATTTGTACTTTTCCAAGACATGAATTTTTAATTAACCTATATTATCTGATGAAAGATTTACATAGGCAATCTCATTGCTATGAAGAGTTTGATATGAAAAAATATATAGATACTAGGATGACCTAGGAGGGGGATCTGTTTAAGTAGTAATGGGTATAGAATACTATAATTAAAGTACTTAATAGTTTAAAGTCCCTTATGCTTACGGATTTCCTCTATAATTGAAAAGGAGATTTCTTATATGGAAGAGAGGAAGCAATTAGAGAGGTCTTTAAAACCGCATTGGGTTTGGGCTGTTGCTTTTGGATCAGCTGTTGGTTGGGGGTGTTTTGTACAACCAGGGGCATGGATGGGACAAGCAGGACCGCTGGGTGCCATCATTGGTTTATGTATCGGTGCTCTTTTTATGATTGTGATTGGTTTAAGCTATGGAACGCTAGTTAAACACTTTCCGGTATCTGGAGGGGAATTTGCTTATGCTTACGCCAGTCTAGGACGCATTCATGCGTATATTTGTGGGTGGTTTTTAACATTAGGATATTTATCGATTGTGGCATTAAATGCAACGGCACTTGCCTTAATGGTTAAATATCTTTTTCCTAGCGTCGTGAAGCATTTACTCTTATATACTGTTGCTGGCTGGAATGTTTATTTTATCGAAATTGTCATCGCAAGCCTAGCGCTTTTTGTTTTCTGTATCTTAAATATTCGTGGTGGTGGGCTTTCTGGAAAATGGCAATTTATCTTTTGCCTGATTCTTGCAGCCGGTGTTCTATTTCTCGGTATTAGCATGAGTATAAGTCCTGATACATCGTTTCATAATATCAAACCGATATTCAAACCAGGAACTTCAGCGATTTCTGGAATTCTTGCAATGGTGGCGATTGCGCCCTGGGCTTATGTAGGATTTGACAGTATTCCACAAGTTGCTGAAGAATTCAATTTCTCTTCAAATAAGGCATTAAAACTTATCATTTTGTCACTTGTTGCCGCAGGGCTCGTGTATTCATTAATGATCTTTGTAACGGCGATGTCGGCTCCTTGGCAAAGCCTATCAACATCCATTTGGGGGACTGGGGATGGTGTTGATGAAGTTCTTGGTCATGTTGGCATGTTTGTTCTTGCAGTAGCCTTATGTATGGGTATTTTCACGGGTATTAATGGCTTTATCGTGTCAACAAGTCGTTTGATGTTTGCTATGGGAAGAGCAAGGATTCTACCCCAAGCCTTTGCTAAGCTACATGCTAAGTATAAAACCCCTTATGCTGGTATCATTTTTACATGCTCGATCTGTCTCTTAGCACCTTGGTTTGGCCGCAATGCGCTAAATTGGATTGTTAATATGTCTTCGACAGGAGTTACGATTGCCTATTTTTATTGCTGCCTGGATGCCTATAAATTTTTTAGATGGTCCAAACAGTCCAAAGGAGATAGGTTGATCGCCCCAGTTAAAAAGGCCTTTTCGCTTTTGGGTATTCTTTTCAGTATGGCCTTTCTTGCTCTCCTTGTTGTTCCTGGTTCGCCAGCCTTTTTAAATAAGCCAGCATGGATTGCTTTAATAATATGGATAATCATCGGGACTATTTTCTATATAATAAATGGAAAAACATTTCGAAGCATACCAAAAGCGGAAATGGATTATTTAATTTTGGGGAAAGAGAGTCAAACGGACAATATGGCTTCTTTAGAAAAAACAAATTAAACAGCAGTCAATGTTATGAGTTAAAAAACATGGAGAGGTTAAAACTCCATGTTTTTTTACTACCAGGATTTATAACTTCGCTGACGCTCATAAAGGAAGATAGTGTAAGGCGGGCTTTGACTATCGCCACCTGAGGCTTGCGGGCACCCTAAGTGTGTGATTGGCAAAAATCACAACAGGCGTACCAGTGAAGGGGTGCAAGCCAAGTTTTCTAAAAGAAAGTATAAAATTTCTGATCATGAGAATGGTGCGGCTTTCCGCTCCCGGACGCTCGCTTTCCGCGGGTGAGTGGTAAGCCCCCTCGCGCCTTCGCACTGCTAAGGGCTTACCGATCTCCCACTTCCCGCAGGACTCTAGTATCCACATCATGAGTCAGCGGCGCCCGCGGAACACATGATTTTAGAGTGTTCCGAATCGAGCGCCTTGAGCTCCCATCCACTTGATCAGGCAATGAAGCCTCTTTCATATTGGATGATGCTCTATACTAAGGACAAGAACAGGGCATGCTTTTTGCCCGGTTTTTCTTATCAGTTCTTTTCTTATAAGGTGTTGAAAGCCTTAGAACCAGCAACTTAGACTGGCACTAGAAAAATAGGCGTTGCCTTATTTGAAGGGGGACCTTCCTGTCTATTGTTTAGTTTTCTTTTAATGTTGTAGAAACAAATTCTAGGAAAGTGCGTACAGCAAGATAGCTAACGGCTTCTTTTGTACAATACATCCAGGCTAAACGTTTCAAAGGAATCCCTTTTTTATTTAAAAGTGGGACACAACAAAGATCGTGTTCGGATTTTAGGCATGATCCCGTTAAGATGGAATAGCCAAGACCCGCTCTAACGAATTCTATACACGTTTCGGCAGTATCGACGTCCATGGCGATTTTAGGAGGGACTTGGAAATAGTTTGTCCACCATTGGTCAATCAATGACTTTAGAGATGGGTTCGTCCGATAATTAATTCTTGATAAGTGGGGGAGGTCCTTAAAATCGACAGGCTCCTTTGAAACCAAATAGATATTTTCTTTTGTTAACAAGTGTTTGTAAGGTGCCCATTCCATATCCTCCCTTAGAAAAGCGATATGGATATCATTGCGGGTTAACGAGCTCACTAAAGGGGAGCTTAATCCTGTAACCACATTGAAATCTACTTCAGGATATAATTGAATAAATTTTGATAAAAGATCAGGAAGATAATACTGAGCGATTGCAGTAGAAGAGCCAATATAGATCGTCCCTTTGACCTTCTCTTCCATGGAATAGATATTTTCACGAATTCTCTTCAAATCTTTAGTCAGATGCTTTGCATATCTTATAGCAATATCTCCTTGAGGTGTTAAATGGAGACCTGAATTACTTCTTACAAATAATTGAGCCCCAAAAAAGCTTTCAATTTTATTAATACGATAGGTTAAAGCCGGTTGAGATATGAAAAGCTCTTCAGAGAGCCTTGAGATGCTTCGTTCCTTATCCATCATAGATAAAATAAACCAATCTCTTTCATCCAATCTTAATCTACTCCCTTTTTATTAAAGTCCATCTTGAGTTCTAGAAACAAAGGATTTTTTAGATCGATCATTCAAGCTTTCTTCCGCTATAAAAAATGTTTATGGACAATCATAAATTTGTTATGGTTTTCATTATAACTGTAAGCGCTTATAATTTGAATAGGAGATCACTTTACATTTGAAATTTAATGTCATCATCATGAATGGGTTGGAGGGATAAGAATGATTGAAAGTGTAGGCATTATCGGATTAGGAAATATGGGAAGTACGATAGCTAGGCGATTATCAAATACATTTAAAATGATTGGTTATGACATTGACCAGCAGAAACGAGAAATGCTTCGTCAACAGGGGATAGAATGTGCAGAATCACCAGAAGAGCTCGCAGCAAAGGTTAACGTCCTTTTACTTTCTCTACCAAGACCAGAAATCTCTTTACGGACATTAGAATCCGTTTGTTCTTATTTACAATCAGGATCCGTTGTCATAGAAACCAGTACCGTTTCTCCTGCAGATGCAGGTCGATTTCATGAAGTCTGTGCCCCCTATTCTATTGATTTAGTGGATGGAGCCATATTAGGTGGCATCTCACATGTTGAAAATGGGGTAGCGACCTTATTAATGGGCGGACCCTCAGAGGTTATTCACAGTCTTAACCCTGTGTTGGCAGAGTTATCGAACGATATCAGGATTATGGGTAAAGTAGGGACAGGTATGGCGGCTAAGATTATTAACAATGCCGTTGCGCATAATGTGATGGTCATGATTATTGAGGCTGCGGCCTTAGGAAAAGAATTAGGGGTTTCTACAGAAGCTATCTATCAATTACTCAGCGGTGAGACAGCTCTATTACGACCGCTTACCCATCGCTTTGGAGAACGGATTATGAATGGTGAATTTGAAGGCGGAATGTCAACAGAGAATGCTAGAAAGGACTCAAAGCTTGCCTTAACTCTTGCTCAAGAGCAGGGTGTGCCTCTTTTTTCTATTCAAGCAAGCCACACCGTGTACGAAATTGCCAAACAAGTTGGATTAGGAAATTTGGATTATGCGTCGATCGCCAAGCTATGGGAGGACTGGCTAAATATCAAATTTACGGATTGAAAGACAATGGCGTTCCAGATGGAATAAAGCCATGTTAAAAGGTAGAATCATACTTCAATAAAGGGAGTCTAGCCATATGAAAAAAATGAAGATGTATATAGACGGTCAGTGGGTGGAGAGTGGAAATCATGAGTATTTATCTTCTGTAAATCCTTTTAATAGAGAAGTTTGGGCAACCGTTCCGCAAGCGAGTCAACAAGATGCGAACGATGCTATTGAGGCTGCGCGCCGCTCATTCCATACAAATTGGAAGCATTCAAGTGGGTTAAAACGCGCCACATTGTTGTTTAAACTTGCGGATCTACTAGATGAAAATGCTGAACACTTGGCTCAAATTGAGTCAAAAGACAACGGGAAGATTATTCGAGAAACTACTAAGCAGATGCACTTTGCAGCTCGAATGTATCGTTTTTATGCGGGGTATGCAGATAAGCTATACGGGGAGTCCATTCCTTTGGATAATACAAATTTACTAGATTATACAATGCGAGAGCCAATTGGTGTTGCCGTGCTCATTACGGCATGGAATTCTCCCATACAACTGCTTGCTAACAAATTAGCTCCAGCATTGGCTGCGGGAAATTGCGTTGTTATTAAGCCCTCTGAGCAAGCTTCAGTGTCGACGCTGGAATTTACTAAATTAATTGAAGCGGCTGGATTTCCCCAAGGTGTTGTTAATATTGTGACTGGAGATGGAAGGGTGGGTGACTATTTAACGCGCTCGGATAAGGTCAATAAAATAAGTTTTACAGGGGGTGTGCATACAGCGCGACTGATTGGCAACAATGCCAGTAAGAACTTTGTCCCTTTAACCCTAGAGCTTGGAGGAAAATCGCCAAACATTATCTATTCTGATGCTGATTTAGAGCGTGCAGTGCCTGGTGCGATGGCGGGTATCTTTGCTTCCAGTGGGCAAACCTGTATCGCTGGCTCACGCTTACTCGTACAAAGGTCAATCTATGATGAAGTGGCGACAAAAATAGCTAAGCGTGTCCAGACTATTAAATTAGGTGATCCACTTGATCCATTGACAGAGATGGGGCCTGTGGCGAATGAAGGGCAGTATCATAGAATTTTGAAAACGATAGAAAAGGTTGAGTCAGAAGGAGCAAAGGTCTTAGTAGGTGGAGAAATACATGATCCAGAGCTGTCAACAGGTTATTATATTTCACCAACAGTGTTGATAAATGTATCAAATGCGATGGAAGTAGCTCGTGAAGAAGTTTTCGGTCCAGTCCTTTGTATGATTCCTTTTGAAGATGAGGAGGAATCCATACAAATTGCTAATGATTCGGGCTATGGATTGGCATCAGGAATATGGACGAATAATCTTTCCCGAGCTCACAGGATCGCAAAAGAATTAGAGGCTGGGACAGTATGGGTGAATACGTATCGGACAAGTGCCGCACAAGCTCCCTTCGGAGGAGTAAAACAAAGTGGGTATGGAAGAGAAAGAGGCTTTCACGCACTTCAAGAATATACGCGGACAAAAAATGTGATGGTTGATTTGTCCAATGAGATACAAGACCCGTTTTCAATTCGGACTTAATAGAGATACTCAAGGAAAGGGGCCGTACAAATGAACAATGTAGAGATGATTGAAAAGAGTACCATGAAAAAAGTGAAATGGCGCATTCTTCCCTTTGTGTTTCTACTCTATATAATTTCATTTATAGATAGAGGGAATATTGGTTATGCAGCATTAGATATGAATACGGCATTAGGCATTTCCAGCACAGTTTTTGGCTTATTGAGCGGTATATTTTTTATTGGCTATTTTCTTTTCGAAGTCCCTAGCAATATTTTGTTACATCGCCTAGGTGCGAAGATATGGATTTCTCGCATTCTCATTAGTTGGGGAATTATCGTCATGCTGACGACATGGGTTAAAAATGTTGAGGAGCTGTATATTTTACGCTTCCTACTAGGAATAGCTGAGGCAGGTCTTTTTCCAGGGATTATATTATACTTAACCTATTGGTTTCCAGCAAAGGATCAAGCGCGTGCGGTGGCTCTATTTATGTTAGGGATTCCAGTCTCGAATATTATTAGCGGCCCCTTGTCAACATGGATTATGAGCAATGTACATGGCTGGGGTCTCGAGGGATGGCAATGGCTCTTCTTTTGGGAAGGCCTACCCGCAGTTGTAATCGGTATCATAGCAATCTTCTTCTTAGTTGATCGGCCAGAAAAAGCTAAATGGCTGTCAAAGGAGGAGAAGCATTGGCTGGCGAATACTTTGGAGAATGAGAATAAAGAAAAACTAGGGTCAAAAAAACATTCCATTACTGAGGTTTTAAAAATACCTAAAGTGTGGAGGTTCTCTATCATATATCTCACTGTTACGATGGGGTCCTATGCGATCTCTCTTTGGATGCCGACCATTGTAAGCCTATTCTCTAAAATTTTGACAGATTTTCAAGTGGGACTCATTAGTATTATCCCCTTTATTTTTGGGGGAATCTGTATGATGTTTTGGTCTAAAAACTCCGATCGAACTGGGGAAAGACGGTTCCATACCTCTCTTCCTCCTCTGTTTGGAGCCATAGGCTTGGTTATTTCAGCAACGAGTCATAGTCCTATAGTGATGCTTATCGGACTGACAATGGCAGCCATTGGTATCTATTGTTTCTTTGGACCGTTTTGGCCATTGCCTAATGCCTTTCTGAGTAAAGAGATGGCCGCTGTCGGCTTAGCTGTCATCAATTCAATTGGAAATATAGGAGGTTTTTTAGGACCTTATGCCATTGGTTATTTAAAAGATGCCACTGGAAGTGTGAGTTCGGGACTTTATTTTCTATGTGGAGGTTTAATCCTCGGTTTCTTATTAACGGTGACATTACCGAAAACATCCGTTAAGGCCTCTGGAGCTCATGTTAAAGATAAAAGAATAGAGAATTAGGAGGAATTGAAATGAGTGACTTTCCTATCATTCGTCCGTTGCTTGTCGGCATATTACAAATTGAAAAGTCCAATTTTGTTTACGGTAGACATCAAGGAACAAAAATTGAAGCCCCATGTATCATGTTTGTTATTGAAATCAATGGTAAGAAAATTGTCGTGGATACAGGCCCTTGTAATCCTGAAAAGGCCGCACAATATCATGGGCCCTTAATCCAGGATGAGAGCATGTACCAACCGAATGTATTGAAAAATAATGATATTGATCCTGATGAAATTGAAATCGTGATTCTCAGCCATCTACACTGGGATCATTGCAGCAACTGTAAAATATTTAAGAATGCCACATTTATTGTTCAAAAAACGGAACTGCAGACTGCAATTGCGCCTAATGAACTTCAGAAGGCACAGTATGAAATAGGATTTAAAGGGGTAATCCCTCCCTGGATTGATGTACTGCCTCAAATATCAACAGTATCTGGAGATGTTCATGATTTTGAAAAAGGCATTCATTTAATCACATTACCGGGTCACACACCTGGTCTTATGGGGGTCGCTGTTGAAACAGAAAGAGGCTTATATACAATAGCGAGTGACTGTGTACCACTTATGGAAAATTGGTACGGGGATGACAAGGTGAGCCATATTCCCAATGGATTACACATAGACCTTGATCAATATGAACAGTCTTTTAAGAAATTGCGTGATATGGGAGGCATTATACTCGCAGGACATGATTTTGAAACATTGAAGTATAAAGTCTACCCTCATGAGTAAGTTCTATGAGGGTAAGACAGAAGTATTCAGCTCATAAAGAAGTCGAACGCATGTACACTTTTGAAGGCATGCGTTCGCTTTTTGAATGAATCATGAAACGCTCCGTCAAAATACTTTGCTTTCCACGGGGAGTGGTAAGCCTCTTCAAGCTGCACTCTGCGGGGTCTTATGCTCTCCCCTTTCTGCAGGAGTCTCTGTATTTTTAACTACGTTTCCGCTTTCCTGTCGCCTTTTAAAATATTATCGTTCGGTATGAGGATTATCCCTTTTAGTTTTGTCCTAGTCTCTTATTTATACTATCAGCAGTAATAGTCCTTATTAACGCTATTTAAGGGCGAGCGTATAGAAGTAAAACTTTGATCTTCGCCAGCAAAGCTTGCAGTTAACATTAACGAAAGCTGCCTTGATGCTGATTAAGACACGGGAAAAGGAGATTAATCCGCGAAGATCTACAAAAAATCAAGACTTTTGTATTGCCTTGTCAAGGAACCTTTCTGTTTGGGGTTTGAGACCACAAACAGAAAGGTTTGGTCTCAACCTCAACCTTCAGTAATTTAGCCACACGTTCTATGTGGCTGATGGTCTAGTAGGCCTGCGGATGCGGTGCATTTGACATTCTATAACAAATGAATACCCACTATTTTTTTAATCTCTAAAGCTGGCTGAGCTCATAGAGGGTCTTGGCGTAAATCGCTGTTGCGAGAATCAAGTCCTCTATTTCTATATATTCATTGGCCTGGTGAGCGGTCATTTCTTTCCCTGGGAATGTCGCTCCGAAGGCAACGCCGTTGTCCATAAGGCGGGCATATGTTCCTCCACCAGTAGTTAATAAAGTGGGTTCATTTCCAGTGATGTCTTGATAAGCCTGCTGCATGGTCTTGATCATCGGATGTCCAGGTGATACATGATGCGCTTTTGATTCGCGCACTTCATCGACCTTTAGACTGTAAGACTCAGCGGTATTAGCAATGCTTTCAATGGTTTTCTTATAATCCGTATCAAGTGGGCAACGGAGGTTAAGTAAGATCTCTAGATGGTGAGATTCATAATGAAAAATACCAGCATTGATGGTTAACGGTCCAAGTGTAGGTTCACTGTAGGCGACACTAAGCGCTTCGCCAAATGGATCTCTATAGAGATGAGTATTACAATAATCAACAAAGGATTTGTCTGTTCCCCTAAAGGGAAGAGTGGCTAAGAAATGAATCAGCTCGAGTGCTGCATTAATCCCATTTTGCGGCGCCATCCCATGAACAGTTTTTCCATAAAGCGTGAGCGTGAGTGCTTCTTGATGAGCATTAACTTCCCCTTTTAAGTGTTGTTCTTCGCAGTATGCTTGAAATGAAGCTGCTATGGATGATAAACCTTCGCCTTGTAATTGAACAACGGCTTGTCCAGGCACCATATTACTCCGTTCTCCAGAATGAAATTGGGCGATCCGGATGCTCACCTTATCATCGACATTAGGCGACTCAGTAGGAGTGACGAGTTTCACATGAATTTGGCCTTTTTCAGCATGGATAATGGGAAAGTCGGCATCAGGAGAAAAACCGAATATAGGTTGTTTTTCCTTTGTGAAATAATGGCGGATACAGCTCATACCGCTTTCTTCGTCAGTTCCAAATATTAATCGAATGCGTCTTTTCAGTGGTACGTCTAATTCCTTGAGGATTTTGAGTGCATAAAAAGCCGCCATACCAGGACCTTTATCATCGATTGCGCCTCTAGCAAAAAGCTTATTACCAACAAGCGTTGCTTCAAAAGGTGGGGTATCCCATTCTGATGGAGTAGCTGGGACCACATCAACATGAGCAAGAACGCCTATGTAATCTTCAGAGCTTCCGTATTCAATGTAACCAGCATAGCCATCAACATTTTTAGTTTCGAAATGATAGTCTTTCCCCTTGTTGAGAACATAGTTCAATGCCTTCCCCACTTCATTGCCCATAGGATGTTCAGGACTTTGTGATTCTGTGTCTTTGATACTTGGAATGTCGAGTAGTCCCATAAGATCCCTTAATAGATCCTCTTTTCTTTGTTGTGCTTCTTTGATCCAATCGATCTGTTTCATCATATCTGGCCTCCTTCTATACTCCTATTATTCACTTCATTCAGCTTTAGTGCCAGAGTTATTTCTTCTTTTTTGGTTAGAGATGATCTTTTCTTTACACTAAATTACAAATGGTAAAATAGTTTTCGAGCCTATTTAATGAAAAGGGAAGTGTAATGAAGCATAGAGAAGTCAAACAAGCAGTGAGAATGGCTCAAATCCCCGACCAGCCATTGGGGGCTATATCAGGTAGAATTACCTTAAACAGGGGCATTCAAGTGCTATAGGACAATTTGTCAAAATTTTGGGATAACTTCAATCGATCATGGAGTGATACGGGCGAGACATCTCAGCGCTTATTTCAAGTGAGGATGTTTGGACGTCCATGGCAAGCAAGTGGTTCTCCCTATCATTAACCTTAGAGCCCAATGTGAACAAAAAATGGACCTGTGTGATTTTGTTTGTTTTGAAAAAACTAACGAAATCACACAGGCGGCCAGATGTTAGTGCGGTAGGGGAAAATGTACAAAAAATGGAGTACTGGAGTGATGGCGCCAAGACTCATCCTGTCCGTCTGAGGCCGTGCCCGTGGAAAGCGTGCACCTGTAGCGGAAATCAATATAATATATTGGATTTAGACATCATAATTTATATTATCGAATGGATTAAAATACTTTGAAAAGAATATGTTTTTAGTTAAAGTTAAAAGAGAATGCATAGATTAAGAAAGGATGAAAGAATGAAAAAGAAGCCAAACATGTTATTGATAGTTGCAGATCAACATCGAATGGATTGCTTGGGGGCTTACGGCAATCAAGAGATTAAAACACCTCATCTAGATAGTCTGGCAAAGGATGGGGTAGTTTATGAAAATAGCTTTTGCGTGGCGCCGCTGTGTACGCCATCACGGTATTCATTGATGACAGGTTTGTATCCGCATCAACATCAGGGCTACACAAACCACAGTACGATTTCTGAAGGAACAGCAACCTTTCCACGCCTTTTAAAGGAACAAGGCTATCGAACAGAGGCCATTGGTAAGATGCATTTGACGCCGACTTATCTCGATATTGGGTTTGAGCACATGCAATTAGCAGAGCAAAATGGTGAGGGGCGGTTTGAAGATGATTATCATCGATACCTTAGAGCACATGATCTAGTAGATAAAATGGATTTGATTGATCAGGTTGATGAATATCGCTATCAAGCTTCTGATTCCTACTGGGACAGTATGGGAACCTTGGAATCCAATTTGCCAGAACAGCACCATTCCACAAGTTGGATCGGTGAAAAGGCACTTTCTTCTATTTCGCAGTGGGGAGCTGAAGAGGCCAATTTTTTGATGGTGAGTTTTATTAAACCACATCATCCGTTTGATCCACCAGAGCCTTGGAGTACAATGTATGATCCAAAAAAATTGACCATTCTTCCAGGTTGGACAGAGGAATGCTTATCTCGTGACCTAGAAAATGATCAAGGTTTTTTTCCACATAAAAAATTGACGAAGGATAAATTAAAGAAGAGCATGGCGTATTATTATGCATCGATATCTCATATTGATTTTTATGTAGGAAAGATAATGGAGTGTCTTAAAACGCAAGGCCTTTATGAGGACACACTTATTATATATACGAGTGATCATGGAGAATACCTAGGGTTTCATCATCTCTTATTAAAAAATAATTATATGTATGATCCGCTTGTAAAGGTTCCATTAATCATAAAGAGGCCGAAGGAGAAACATAAGGGAACAAGAACTGAGCACCTTGTAAGTAATATAGATTTGGCTCCAACTTTGCTAGGATTTGGAGGGGGGGCACCTGATGTGTTCATGGCAGGGAGTGATCTGCTTTCAGAGCATCATCGCTCCTTTTCTGAAAGACAGTTTATTTTTTCGGAACAGGGAAGAGGTCAACAATATATGATTAGATCACGCAGCCATAAGCTTATACTAGACAGAGAGGAATCAAAATGTTTGTTTTTTGATTTGGAAAAAGATCCTTTGGAATTCAATAATCTTTATCATGATTCAAATTATCAAGGCTTGATCCTTCAATTTAAGCAAGCCCTGTATACTATGATACTCTTTGATAATGCTCCACCATCTCATACGAATCATCAAGCATCCGTAATAAGAGAGAATAATGTCCCTCGGAGTAAAAAAGAAAAGTTGGAAATGGCCAATTGGGTGAGGGCGAAAATGCGAAGTGAGCAGTATTGAAATAGTGTTAGCTGAAGGGATTATGTTAATCTCGCAGCACTTTTAAACTTTAGACGACTCATTTATTTTTTAGAAAAGTCTTGACACATATTATCAATGGAATTATGATGTGACTATAGTTCGGCCGGCGAACGAATTAATATATTTTCAAATTGCTTAGTAGTTAATTATAAAAGTAATCGTATAAAGTTCTTATCTTCATTGCTGTTAATGTGAAAATATTTTTGAAGGGCCTTGAAAATAGTGGGAAATTGGAATCAGCAGCTTGTTAAGATTTTAAACTTAAATAAAATTTTATCAGAATTAAGAATCAGTGATGAGACCTCGCGTGTTGAACTATCTAAACGATTAAATCTTGGGAAATCAACTATCACCAGTTTAGTGGGGAACTTAATTGACAGTGGTTGTGTACAAGAGGTAGGGAGTATTGAATCTCCTTTAGGTAGAAATCCAAAATCATTAAGATTAAATGCTACTTGGAGGCATATTATTGCTGTACACTTTGACACGCCGTTACTTCACTTGGCGCTTATTGACCTTAAGGGAAATAAAGTGAGTGAAAAAAGAATTACTCTAGAGGAACAAGTAGAGACTTGGCATTCTATTTCTGAATTAATGAAAGCGTCTGCTCAGCAGCTTTGTTCTGAAGAAGGTCTTGATTGGCAGAAGGATATTATAGGGGTATCTGTTGCGCTTCCTGGAATTATTGATATTCATAGCGGAAAAGCATGGTCCAGAATAATTATTGATCAATCAGGCGTATCGATACAAGAACTTCTTATGAATACTTTTCAGAAAAGAGTGCTGGTGGATAATGATGTACGTGCTTTAGCAATGGCAGTAGGTAGAGAGCTTGATGATGAGGAATCGGATATGGTCACCCTTCTTGTTGGGAAGGGCGTAGGAGCTGGAATAGTTTCTAACGGTCAATTGATACGTGGGGGAGCATTGGGTGCAGGTCAAGTTGGTCATATTAAAGTTTCACAGCATGGACCACTCTGTCATTGTGGAGACAGAGGATGTCTAGAATCATTTATTTCCAATGATGCACTTCTTGAAGCATTTCAGACTAAATGCTTGGAAAATCCTGAGTTAGAAGAACGCGTTTTAGAAGTGCTATCGAAGTCAGACCTTGCTCAAATTGAAATAAAGGATATTGCGTTATTAGCAAAAGAAGATGTTAAAGAGGCCCTGCAAATTATTGAGGATGTATCAAAGAAATTGGGAAAGCTTATACATGTCATGGTTCAAACGTTAAATCCAAATAAAGTATTGCTTGCTGGTCCATTGTTTGACGGAGCTGCTCATATTATGATTCCAAAACTATCAGAACAGGTCAAGACACTCACCCAAGCTTATTTAAGCTCTCATTTAGTTTTTGAAGCCCTTACGAATTACGAAGAACACATTATTTCAGGAATTGCTAACTTTATTCTAGATGAAATATATGCCCCACCCATATATAAGGATACGAATGAACCAAGTATAACTTTAACTGATTTTATTAGTGAATAAACATTTTATCATTTATACATTACTTAAAGTTCTAATAAGACAGTGGGAGGGACCTATATGAATGTTATTTATATGCACACACATGATACTGGCAAATGGATTGAACCATATGGTCAAAATGCAAGAACACCGAATTTAATGAAGCTGGCAAAGGAAGGGACGATTTTTAGAAAGGCATTTTGTGCTGCTCCCACATGTTCTCCAAGCCGAGCCGCATTGCTTACAGGAATGACACCGCATTCTTCAGGGATGCTCGGGTTGGCTCATAGAGGGTTTCAATTAAATAACTATGACCAACATTTAGTTCAGTATTTAAATAGCAATGGTTATGAAACAGTATTGTGTGGTATTCAACATGAAGCAGAAGCGGTAGAATCACTTGGTTATCGAAGAATATTAGATAATCAAAATTATGACATGGGAGATTTTGATAAGGACTGGACGGAGTTTGATAAAGGCAATGCACAGCAAGTCGCCTCCTTTTTAAATGAATCCCATGAAGAGCCGTTTTTCCTTTCATTTGGAATGTTTAATACCCATCGTGAGTTTCCTCAAGTTGATTCAGACATTGATTTAAATTATGTGGCTGCACCCTATCAGCTTCATGACAACAAAGAAAATCGACTCGAAATGGCTAGATTTCTCAGTTCGGTTCGCGTGGTAGATGATTGTGTAGGCATTGTCATGAACGCAATAAAGGAATCAGGGCACGAAAAGGATACCCTGATCATATTTACTACAGATCACGGTCCAGCCTTCCCTTTCATGAAATGCAATCTATATGATGAGGGGATTGGTGTATCTCTAATCATTAGACATCCTGATGCTGATCAGGCTCCAAAGGCTTTTGATGGACTGATATCGCATATTGACCTTTTTCCTACGCTTTGTGATCTTCTAAATCTTGAGCATCCAGATTGGCTTCAAGGGGTTTCATTCAGTTCAATCTTTAAAGGAAATCCGGAAAAGGTTCGGGAGGAACTTTTTTCTGAAGTAACCTATCATGCAGCCTACGAGCCTTCCCGATCGATTCGAACAGAGCGATATAAGTATATACGATACTTCGATGATGACTTAAATATTGCTGGAGCAAACATTGATGATAGTCATAGTAAAACGTTTCTTATTGAAAATGGTTTTCTAAATATGCATCGAGAAAGGGAACAGCTTTTTGATCTATATCTTGATCCAATGGAACGAACAAACTTGGTAAATGACCGGGCTTATCATCAGGTCTTTATGCAAATGTCCCAAAGGCTTCATGAGTGGATGGTTAAAACGAATGATCCTCTGCTTTCGGGGCAAGTTTTGAAACCAGAAGGAGCTATAGTAAACAGAAGGTCTGCTATTAGTCCTAATAGTGATGACTTCGAGTAACTCATGCCTGCTTTTTGGAAAGTGGATAACCTTAAGGTGACAGCGCTCATTTTGAGGTTAATCATTGATATGAAATGATAGCGGTCACATTAAAGCATGAATATCATGGGTCGTTAATATAAGGAACAAAGCAATGATTCAAAGAAAGAGAAGATAGTCAATGGAATAGATTTATAGCATAACGTAAATTCATATTATTTTGAATAGAGGGATAAAAATGTCCGAGAAGATTGCAAGTAATAAATCGATTATGTCAATTTTTATTTTCGGAGCATTAGCTGATTTATTATTTGGTTATGATACAGGGGTAATGGGGGTTGCCTTGCTGTTTATTAAAAAACAAATGACACTGAGCCCGAGTATGCAGGGATGGGTTGTCAGCTCATTGCTTATAGGGGCTATGATTGGTGTGGCGATAGCAGGCATATTAGCAGACAAATTTGGTAGACGTAAAATTATTCTAATAACGGCTGTTGCATTCGGTATCGGTGCTATCGGGGCGGCGGTAGCTCCTGATGTTTCTTTACTTATAATTTCACGATTTATAATGGGGTTAGGAGTTGGCGCAGCTTCTGTGGTTGTGACAATCTATCTTTCAGAAATGGCCCCTACTAACAAACGAGGTATTTTAACAGCGCTTAACCAGCTTATGGTGACGCTGGGCATTTTGTTATCTTATATCGTGGATTATTCTTTAGCTCCATTTGAAGCATGGCGCTGGATGCTGGGCATTGCACTTGTTCCATCCATTATTGTATTCATAGGTATCTGTTTTCAGCCTGAGACGCCACGTTGGTTAGTCAAAAATGGGTTTGAAGATAAAGCGCTTCAAGTGCTGACCAGATTGGTTGGAAAGTTGAAGGCAGAGCAAGAATTGAATGAAATAAAAACGTTTCTAGATGCAGAAAAAATAAATAAGCAATCGACTGTCTTTACACCAAAGATCCGATTAATGATAATCGTAGCAGCCTTTATAGCTATGTTTCCGCAAATAATGGGAACGAACAGTATCATATACTATGCCCCGACAATGCTTACTACCATTGGATTTGGAGGTTCAGCTGCCATCTTAGCGAATGTCGCCATAGGTGCTTTAAACTTTTTGATGACCTTTGTAGCGATGAAGCTTATTGACAACGTAGGGCGGAAACCGATGCTTTTATGTGGCACTGTAGGAATGGGCTTGGGGATGCTGACACTTGGAATCGTTTTTCATTCATCACATTCCCATCCTTCCACTGGGTCAGGAGTGATAGCATTAATTGCCATGCTTGTATTCATTGGTTCCTTTGCGACGACATGGGGAACCATTACCCGTATTCTTATTTCAGAACTGTTACCACTTAAATTTCGTGGTTCTATAATGGGATATGTCCTAGTGCTTAACTGGGGATTCAATTTCTTAATTGGATTAATATTCCCGATTGTTCTTAACGGCTTAGGCGCAAGCGTTATGTTTTTCATATTTATGGGTATCGCTATTATTGCTTTCTTCTTCGTTTTGTTATTAGTTCCAGAGACAAAGCAACGCAGTCTAGAAGAAATCGAACAATCAATGCGAGCTTAATTAATTTATCATTCAACGGTTAGGAAAGCACCCCAGACCAACATGATCTGGGGTGCTTTTATAGTATAGGCTATACAGATCAACTGATTGATTTCTTGCTAGGATGTATCTCTGCTTCAGTACAGTCCCCCTCTCCAAAAATGATGCCCTCAAAATAAGCATCACGCTTTATTCTAAAATGTTAAATGACAATGAAAATGGTACTAATAACATATGTATTAGCCTCTATTTGTGTCTTCCCCTGATTATTTCCCAAGGTTTATAAGGGATTCCTAGTAATAGGAAAGAAATATAAATGTTGAAGTTTAATCTCATTGCTAGAATATAAATCAGAAAGTAGGATTATCCCACTCACTCAGAATAAGTCAGGGCTTCTGTAGAAGGACAAGATTATAAGCGGTTGAACATGTACTTCATGGTAGACGTTTTCGGAAGTGAACGGGTTTTGAAACGCGTTTCAAGGCTTTTTGTCTCTGTTAAGGCATTTCATTCGACCCAAAACAATAAACTTCCCAAAAATGAATTCTGAGTAAAAGAGGATTTTCATTAAAAAATAGGAAGGGAGGGAATCATGATGACTAAAACCGTTTTATTAGTATGTGGAGCGGGAGCATCATCTGGTTTTATGGCGGGAGCTGCCCGAAAAGCTGCAAAGAAATTGGATGTAGATATTCAATTTAAAGCTAAGAGTGAGTCTGAAATTAGTGAGAACTTAAATGATATTGATTTGCTGTTGGTTGCACCACATTTGAAATATATGATTGATGATGTAAAAGAAGAATGTGATAAAGCAGGTGTTAAGTACGCTATCATTCCACAAAAAATATATGGCGTATTAGACGGTAAGGGTTTGGTTAAAATTGCAGAAGAACAATTACAAGGTGGAGAACAATGATGGAACAGGTAAATAAAGAAGAACTAGTATCAATTTCTATGAACGTGATACTATATGCTGGAAACGCACGCAATTATGTTTTCCAAGCCGTAAATAAAGCATCCAATGGTGATTTTGATGAGGCCGATGAGCTGATGGAAAAAGCTAATGACGAAGTAACTACTGCGCATCAGGCTCAAACAGATACGCTACAAAAAGAAGCGAAAGGTATTGGTATTTCGTATTCGCCGTTGTTCGGTCATGCCCAAGACACATTGATGACAGTTAAATCAGAAATCAATATGATGAAAGAAATTATAAAAATTTACAAGAGAATCATTTGAAACGGGTAGTACCGAGTATAACGGCAAAGTATTGGAGATCTCCTAATTAAGTGTTCTTAATTTGATTAACGAGGGGGAGAAAAAATGGAGGGATTTATGTCGTGGATGACGGAGAGCTTTGCGCCAAGAGTTAATAAATTGGCAAAAAACCCTTGGATTGCAGCCATTCAAGCCGCTATTTTGGCAGCTATGCCAATGGTTTTAGTCGGCTCATTTGCTACTATCTTATCAATTGTTAAGGATTTTTGGAAGGGCTTTCCTGACTTTTCGATGATTAGCACATTTTCATTCGGCTTGTTTTCAATATTTTTAGCCTATTTAATACCTGAGTCAGTAATGAATCATAAAGGTCATAAGGATGTTGCTAAACAAGCTGGTCTTGCCGGATTGGGCTTTTTTCTAATATTGGTATATCCCCAAATTTCTAAAGATGGTGGTCACATAACGTTTGATCTAAACACCCTTGGATCCGGTGGTATGATTGCGGCTTTGATTGCAGGGCTATTTGTTGGTTTTGTTATGAATCTATTCTCAAAATGGAAATTCATTCATGAAGATTCACCAATTCCTGACTTTATTGCTGCTTGGTTCAACACATTAATTCCAATTACAATAATATTACTCATTGGTTGGATTTTTACGTTTGAAATGGATGCTAACTTATATCATGTTGTAAATACGATTGTTTCTCCGCTAGTCAATCTTGGACAAGGGTTCTGGGGCATGGTAATCATTAACTTCCTTGCTTTCGGTTTCTTGTATACCTTTGGGATTTCAAGCTGGGTATTATATCCCGTTCAATCGGCTATTTTTCTACCGGCGATTGCACAAAATCAAGCAAACTTTGAGGCTCATAAAGCCGTGACTAATATTTTTACGAATGAAGCAATGTTTTTATTTTTAATCGGTGGGGGAGGGGCAACATTAGCTCTCGTCATTATGCTATCTTTTATGGCTAAATCAAAAAGATTAAGAATGATAGGGAGAGCCTCTTTTGTTCCTGCAATATTTAATATTAACGAACCGGTCGTGTTTGGTGCGCCAATTGTCTTTAACCCAATTTTAATGGTTCCTATGTGGATTTGTAGTTTGCTAGGCCCTATTTTAGTTTGGGTTGTAATGAAAATTGGGTTAGTACCAATACCGCATAGACCCTTTCAGCTATGGTATGCACCTGCACCTATCCAAAGTTGGATTGTTGTTGAATCAATACGCGGGTTGATCTTCGTTTGTATATTTTTTGCCATTACATGGATTGTATACTATCCATTTTTTAAAGTTTACGACAAACAAGCGGTTAAACAAGATGCGGAATTAGCAGAAAAAGGAGAGTGATACTTGTGAGACAAAATAAATATGCAAGTTTTCCAAAAGACTTTATGTGGGGCGGTGCCATTGCTGCAAGTCAAGCCGATGGTGCTTACAGTGAAGATGGCAAAAAGCCCAGTTCCTCTGATGTCCAACCCTATCTTAAAGGAATGTCAAATGAAGAAATTCAAGAGTTAGAAAAGCAAGGTATGACATTGGAGGAAGTCAAAAAGAATCTTATGGATACAGATCGTTATTTTCCTAAGCGTCATGGGATTGATTTCTATCATACCTATGAGAGTGATTTAGAATTACTAGCAGAAATGGGCTTTAAAACATTTAGAACTTCCATTGATTGGTCAAGGGTATTCCCTAACGGGGATGAAACCGAACCTAACGAAGCAGCTTTAAAACATTATGACAAGATGATTGATAAAATGAAGTCACTTGGAATCGAGCCCATCATAACTATGCTGCATTATGAAACACCGATTAACATCACATTGAAATATGGTGGGTGGAACAATAAAGCGATCATCGATATGTTTGAGCGCTATGGTAAGGTGCTATTAGATCGATTTGGAAATCGGGTGAAGTATTGGATTGTTATTAACCAAATTAACTTGATTCAGATTGAACCATTCTTGTCTCTAGGTATATGTAAAGATCAATTTAATCATATTGAAGAAGCGGAATATCAAGCAGTTCACAATCAGATCGTCGCCGCAGCTAAAATTCAAAGGTATGCAAAAACATTACAATTCGACTTAGAAATTGGCACAATGGTTGCAGACGGAACTGTGTATCCGTATTCATGTAAGCCAGATGATGTTGTGTTAGCGATGCAGCATAACCGTATGCAATATTTTTTTACAGATATTCAGTTTAATGGAAAGTATCCGACATATGCTTTAAATTACTTCAAGGAAAATAAAATGGATCTTAATATTACAGAGGAAGAAGTACAGCTATTAGCAGAAAATCCAATGGATTACCTTGCCATTTCTTATTATTACTCTAAAATGGTCGATTCAACGAAGAATGTGAACAAAGCTGATTCAACTTCGGAAAATCCCTATTTAGAAGCTAACCCGTGGGGATGGAGTGTAGACCCACAAGGGTTGTATCATACACTTTCCCAATATTGGGATCGCTATCAAAAACCAATCATTATTGCTGAAAATGGGTTTGGAATGTACGATGAACTTGAAGACGGAAAGGTTCATGATGATTATCGTATATCTTACTTAGGTGATCATATCGAACAAGTAGGTCGTTCAATAAAAGATGGTGCTGAGATTATTGCCTATTGTGCCTGGGGGCCGATTGATATTGTTAGTTGCTCTTCACAGCAAATGTCAAAACGTTACGGTTTTATATATGTTGACTTAGACGATGAAGGTAAGGGCTCTGGGGAGCGAATCAAGAAGGATAGTTTTTATTGGTATAAACAAGTGATTGCAACGAATGGTGCTGAAGTTTAACAGATAGAAAAAGGGGGGCGATGCACTCCCTTTTTCATGTATAAGGATTGATTCGATGAACAAAACCGATATGTTACTTGAATACCTAAAAAGACATTCAACAGAAGGCTTTATATCGGCCAAGACATTGGCTGAATTATTAGGCGTAACGGACAGAACCATTCGTCATTATATTAAAGTGATAAATAATGAACAGCCAAATGTGATTGAGTCTAGCAGAGCGGGATATAGATTACGCGATAAAACTACAAAAGTTGTGAAACGCTTGGAAAATACCAATCATATTGATAACCGTCGTTTTTATATTCTGAGAAGACTTATTAAGAGTTCTGACCGGGGCTTAGATTTGTTCGATTTAGCAGATACACTTTACATTTCAGACGCTACTGTACGTGCTGATATAGCATACCTCAATCATTTAGTCACCAAATATGGTTTGCAAATCGTTCAGCAAAATAATCGCTATGTTCTTATTGGGGATGAGAAGACTCTCAGAAAGTTGATGATAGATCTCATTGGCTTCTCGAAACAAACAAAGGTATCCTTTGAAGAAGAAGTCCAAAAACTTTTAAAAGGCGTCTCCCTTCAAGAATTGATGAAGATTTGTAAAAAAAGTTTTGAAAAGTATCATGTGCACCCAAACACGTACTTTTTCAAAAACTTTATTCTACATTTAGCGATTGCTATTGAAAGAGTTACTGATCACGAACAATTGGGACAAAGTTCATTTCAAATCAATAACCGCAATACAATCAGTTTCAAAATTGTTAACGATATCCTAAATCAACTTAGTGAAATCTATCATGCCCAGTTTTCTCAATCGGATATTGACGAATTGGCACTTTTATTTAATGGTCAAATAAAGAATGATGACATTTCAATGGAATATTATGCTAACAATAAAGTGACTCAAGCTTTTGAACATGCCATACAAGCAATAGAAGAAGTCTATATGCTTGATTTTGGTGATGATGATTTCAAAGTACGTCTGTTTGTTCATGTGCAAAACCTTTATCATCGTTTAAGGCAAAATAAATACACAAGAAATCTGAGTGTGTTGAATATCCGGATTAAATACCCGATTATTTTTGATATTGCAGTCTATTTCGCTTCCGTATTATCAAGCGATTTGAATGTTGAAATGAATGATGATGAAATTGCTTTTATTGCTCTGCACATAGGGACGTTTTTAAATCGTCAGCATGAAAAAAAATCATAAAATTAGAACAGTTATTATCACACCGGCCTATCTTCACCAACACAATCAAATTGAGCGGTATATTCAAAAATATTTTGATGATGATTTGGAGGTTGAAGGAATATATGAAGATGTTATTAGTGATTGGAATTTGCTCATACCTCCTGAATTAGTCATTACAACGCAAAACGCTGAATGTTTAGAAAATGAATTTGCAACGTCGAATACTGAAATTGTAAGTATACACGAATTTATGACTAAACATGACGCTGTCCTAATCAAACGTGCAGTTGAAAAAATCAAACATAGCAAGTATTTGCGTTTTCTCAAACAAAAAGTGCCAGAATTAATTAGAGATGAGTTTTTTCTAAAAATTAGAGATGGTATTCCAAAAGAACAAATTATAAAGACCATAGCTGACGTCTTTCAACAATATGGTTATGTGGATGATGATTATTTGATAAAAATGAACGAACGCGAAAAGGTCTCTTCTACTGCGTTTCCAAGTGGTATAGCTGTTCCCCACACAATGAAGTTTGAATCAAAAAAGACAGGCTTAATGATTATAAAACCTATCACCCCCATTCGTTGGGATAGTGTTAAAGTGAAATTAATTATCGGAATATCTGTTAATAAGGAAGACTCACAAATGTTTAATATGATATTCCCTCGTATTATTGAATTAACAGCGGAACCTTATAATATTAACTACCTTGTCGCATCAGCTTCTAGATATGAATTTATTCAACGTTTGATCGAATTGATGGCGAAGGATAATTATTTTCAAGAATAACCAGGAGATTTTATTTCTTTCAACGTTCATTTCGTTCAGTAGAAACACGGAGATGTTTTTAATAGCAATCTTGTAAAAATAAAGGAGAAGACAAGTGGAACGTCATTATGCAATGCTTATTTTTCTGATCGGGGCCGGAAGCTTTGGTTTCAATCCGTTTTTTGTCAAGCTGAGTTATGCTGGGGGCTGGACTTTATCCGAAATCATTGATATGCAAATCATAATTGCTCTGATTGTGCTCTGGATCGTTGGCATTTTTGCTATGTACCGTCACCGATGGGCAGTCCGGAAGCTGACAGCTAAAAGTGTCTTGAATATCATGGCAGTTGGGGGATTCACAGGCCTGACTAGCGTGCTCTACTATGGGGCAATGGCATACTTGCCGGCCTCGTTGGCCATCGTGATGTTGTTTCAGTTCGTATGGGTCGGTATGATTTATGAATGGATTTTTGACCGACGGAAACCGAGCTTGAAGACTATATTGTCTGTGATTCTAACCCTCATTGGCGTGTATTTTGCCGCCGGACTGGTTAGTGGGAAGGCTCTTGATTTTCCTATGATCGGTTTTCTTTTGGGATTGGGCGCTGCTTTTTCATACTCGGCTTTTATCTTTACAAGTGGACGTGTTTCGGTGGATATTCCAGCCACAGTCCGTACACCGATTATAGCTACGGGAGCTGGGATTGTTATTTTTGTCATCTTTCCTCCCATTTTTACTATAAAAGACGCATTGGGGAGCGATTTGTGGTTGTATGCAGCAGCACTCGGATTCACCGCTTTAATTTTGCCTCCTTTTCTTTTCGCTATCTCAGCACCGAATTTGTCCCCAAGTTTGGCTACTATTTTAGGCGCAATAGAATTACCTGTAGCTGTTATTGTCTCAAATCTAGGACTCTCTGAACACGTCACAGGCTGGCAATGGTTTGGGATTATCTTGATTCTTTTCTCGATCATGGTTGGGGAGGTTAACATCTTCAAAAAGAGCAGTAGTCAGAATCTTAAAAGGGATATTTTAAAGAATAAATAATCAATACTAACCTTTATAGTTTTTGAGGTTTGCCATCCGAGTCATGTGATAAATGATTGAAAAATTGGATCATTACAAAAGGGGCATTTGTCCTTGTTGTAATGGATTGGTTATTTCCCTGTTTGTTTTTCCAATAGCGTATCTTCGCAAAACTCGTTAATATAGCTTTACGGCCTGTCAAAAAGTTGAGGATATTGAACCTCTGTTCATTGTAGTCACTTCACCAATCATTCCTGAGCTAGCCATCACCATTTATTTTAAAAGGAGTATTTTTGATGGTATGTTAAGCTGGGGAGAGTGGGAACAGCATTGAAGGCATTTTAGGTGTTTTAAAAAATAGCTTATATATTTGTTTTAATGAAATAAATATCTATAAGGCACCCTTAATATCCTGAAGAGGGTGTCAAGGAATGTGAATTTCTTCTATAAAGGTGATTCCTCGTGAATTTTGAAAAATATTGTACAGAGCTATGGTTTGGACCCCTAGAATAAATATAAAATTGTTACATTTTATAACAAAAAGGTTGAATTATACAAAATAGGCTTTATAATTTGTTGTAATCAAATAAAATTTTAATAATTAAAAATTTTTTGTGTCAATAAGGAGTGGATTGGGTGACTTATAGGTTTATTTCACAGCCCCAGTATCCGGAGTGTAATAAGAAGTTCGGCAAGGAGGACCTACTGCAACTCTGTTCGTGCGGAATGCTTATAGCTGCGAGACGTGTGCAAGAAAGTGATTGGATGAAAGAAAATGAAGAATGAAAATAACTTAATTTTTGATCATGCTATTCGCACAGCGGATATGTTAGTAACCATGCTGGGACCGCGATGTGAGGTGGCTGTTCATGATTTTACAAATCTAGAACAATCACTCATTTATGTTGCGGGAACGATCACGGGCAGAAGTGTTGGAGGCCCTATAACGGATTTAGTTTTACAGGAATTAAAAAAGTCACCTGAGAAGATTGCTGATATCCCTAATTATAAAACAGTATCAGAAAAAGGCCATGTGATGAAGTCTTCAACAGTGTTTTTGCGAAATCGAGAAAAACAAATCATCGGTGCTTTATGTATCAATATTGATATCAGTTTAATGATTCAAATTGGTGCAGAAATCAATGACTTTGTAACGCTTGATAAAGAAGACCATAACGCGGAAAATTTCTTTTCATCTGTACAGGACGTCATCGAAACAATGGTGAAGCAAGTTTTGCAGACCTTTAATAAAGCTCCGACTCTTTTAGATATGGATGAAAAAATTGAATGTGTACGGATATTGGATACTAAGGGTGCATTTCTAATTAAAGGATCAACGGAGTATTTAGCGTCAGTTCTAGGTGTCTCAAAATATACCATCTATAATTATCTTCAAAAAATAAGAGTGGAAACGACTTTTACTTCATGAAATACCTTCCTATATTTAATAACTCAAATAACAAAAAATGACGTACCAGGCAGGCCACTGTGCAAGAACCATTGTGTTTATCTCTGTATCGCACGTTTGTAAGCGAATTATAAGCAGAATTTAATAAGTGGGAGGATGTATATGGAGCCTGGGTTAAATGAGGTTAAGAAAACAAATTGGCGAAAGTCCTTATTTAAGATGCCCGATGCCTACGTTATTTTATTTATCCTCGTGGTGCTGTGTGCGGTCGCAACTTATTTCATTCCAGCAGGCGAATTTAAGAGAGTTCAGCACGGAGATATAACCATTGTTGATCCTAAGAGTTATCATGCCATCCAGCAAAGCCCAGTAGGCATTACGGCTATTTTTCTATCATTTTCAAGAGGGATGATTGATACTGCCAATATTATCTTTTTAATATTGTTTATTGGTGGCGCATTTAAAATAATGGATGCTTCAGGAGCAATTCACTCGGGCATTATGACTTTAATAAACAAAATGCAAAAGAGGAAATTTTTATTGATAGCCATATTGGGCATTTTGTTTTCTCTATTATGTACTACTGGTTTTTCTGCGAATGCGACAATTGCTTTTATTCCCATTGGCCTTTTAATAGCAAAGTCATTAAAGCTCGATGCGATTGCAGGGGTTGCTATCGTTTTTCTAACAAGTATGTCAGGATTCAATACAGCATTTCTAAACCCAAAGACGTTAGGCGTTGCTCAACAGATTGCTGAGCTTCCTATGTTCTCAGGATTAACTTATAGAGTGGTTTTATATGTTGTATTTGCTATGGCTACAATTCTATATATTATATGGTATTGCAATAAAATTCTGAAAGACCCCTCAAAAAGTTATATGGGGCAAAGGAGATTTGCAGGGAACGAGGAGCAAATGGATGATGGCGACATTAGTCATACGTTCACTCTCAGATATGGCTTGATCCTCCTTCTTTTTGTTTTGGGCATCGCCTTCTATGTCTATGGCTCATTAAAATTTGGTTTCGGAATGGAAGAAATGACAGCCATATTCTTGGTCATAGCCATTGGAGCTGGGTTACTCGCGAAAATGAACTCCAATGAAATTGTGAGCAACTTTATGCAAGGGGCACAAAACCTCTTATATAGTGCATTGATAGTTGGTGCTGCTCGTGCAGTCGTATTCATATTAGAAGATGGCAAGATAATAGATACGATTATTCATGCCTTATCTACAACACTTGAACCCCTCTCTCCAATGGCAGGCGCCATTGGCATGCTTTGGGCCAATGCGATTTTTAACTTTTTTGTTCCCTCAGGCTCAGGGCAGGCAGTTGTTACGATGCCGATTTGGACGCCATTAGCTGATCTTCTCAATATTAATCGTCAAGTTGCCGTTCAAGCCTTTCAATTGGGAGATGGCTTCACCAATAGTTTGTTTCCTACGTCAGGGATTTTAATGGCAAGCTTAGCCATTGGTGGGGTTCCTTTCTCAGCATGGTTGAAATTTATTTGGAGAATTATGTTGATCTGGTTAGTCTTGGGTTCTATAGCTATAGCCATAGGTGTCATGATCAATTGGGGCCCGTTCTAAAAAGGTTATTTACAGCGTTAGAATTAAAGAAATGAAGTGTTATAGCAAAGCAAACAAAGGAGGCTAAATAACCATGGATGTCATTCGTACACGTCGTGATTTACATCAGCATCCTGAGGTGGGATTTACTGAATTTCGTACAGCCAGCAGGGTGGTTGAGGGTTTACAATCATTAGGATATGATGTTCTATTCGGTGCAGATGCTCTGGATGAGGCGTCTCGAAATGGTGTTCCTTCACAGAAGGAATTGGATCAAGCTTATAAGAGGGCCATTGATGATGGAGCCAATCCAGAAATTATCAGTAAAATGCAGGGAGGGCTTACAGCTGTTATTGGCATTTTAGAAGGTCATGCCCCTGGGCCAACAATCGCTTTTCGCTTTGATATGGATGCTCTTCCTGTTCATGAAAGCACTGAAAATGATCATTTTCCTCAGAAACAGGGATTTCGTTCGAAATACGAGCAAACAATGCATGCCTGCGCACATGATGCGCACACAGCTATTGGATTAAGCCTTGCCGAAAAGATGGCAGAAGGCAGCTTTTCCGGAAAGCTTAAATTGATCTTTCAACCGGCAGAGGAAGGTGGAAGAGGTGCACATTCTGTTGTAAAAAAAGGTGTCGTAGATGATGTTGATAAAATATATTGTCTTCACTTAGGATTGGATGTGCCGCTAGGGGAAATCAGTGGTGGTTCAAAGGATTGGTTAGCGACGACAAAAATGATGATCGAGTTTTTTGGTGTGCCTTCTCACTCGGGGGCATCTCCGGAAAAAGGGAAAAATGCTTTAATTGGTGCCGCAACGGCGTTATTAAATATTCATAGTCTTCCTCGACATAGTACAGAACAAACGCGTATCAATGTGGGAAGATTAGAAGGAGGAAGTGCGGTAAATATTATTCCCCATTACGCTAAAATGGTGGCAGAGACGCGATCAACGTCTGCAATGGTCAATGCAGAACTTGAGAACAAGATAAAATCAATTGTTAAACACAGCGCTGAAATGCATGAGCTTCAGTACAATTTGGAGGTCATTGGTCAAGCTATTCCTATTACATGCGATCAAGAGTTAATAACGCTCATTAAGGAGGAAGCGGCACAAATAGACGATTTCACTTCAGTGCAGGACTATCACAAGGGTGGAGGCAGTGAAGATGCTAGTTTGCTCATTAAACGCGTACAAGAGTTAGGGGGCAAGGGGACCTATATGATAATAGGAACAACAATTCCTGCCCCCCACCATCATCAAAAATTTGATATCGATGAACAAGTTCTTGAACCGACTGTTAAACTTCTAGAGCGAATCTCTAAAAGAGAGTTAGTCTAAGTGAGGGAATGGAAGGTGAATAACACTTGGAATCGGCAATGACATTTGTGGCCACAGGAGATAGCTTTATTACCCGGAATTTGCCTCACGCAGATCAGAAGCATCGAGAAATAGCTACTCTCTTTAGTCAAGCGGATGTCTGTTTTACTAATTTAGAAGTGACAACTCATCATTATGAGGGGATCCCTTCAGCAGTGAGTGGCGGGGCATGGGCAGTGGCTTCTCCTCGAGTTTTAGAGGACCTAAAGAAGTATGGCATTAATCTCATAGCATGGGCAAATAACCATACGCTCGATTTTTCATATGGAGGACTTAAGGCGACTGACAAGTATTTGAATGATTATGGTTTTATTCATGCGGGGGTTGGCAGTAATTTGGCTGAGGCCAGTAGACCGAAATATATTGAAACACGTATGGGGAGAGTGGCGTTAATTTCTGCAACCTCAACTTTTCATGAAACATGGCGGGCAGGGGCTCAAAGACCTGATAGTATAGGAAGACCTGGGATCAATCCGCTTCGTTTTAATGTAATTTATGAAGTGACTCCGTCGGAAATGGAAGTGCTAAAATCCATTGCTGATAAAACGAGTATTAATGCGACACAGCACTTGCATGCCCGATTAGGCTTATCGACGAGCTCTGATCAGCCATTCTTTTCATTTGGCTCCTATACC
Organism: Pullulanibacillus camelliae; assembly: GCF_014642655.1. Lineage (GTDB taxonomy): Bacteria > Bacillota > Bacilli > Bacillales > Sporolactobacillaceae > Pullulanibacillus > Pullulanibacillus camelliae. The sequence continues at coordinate 289,727 of NZ_BMIR01000001.1, read as the reverse complement.
TTTAAAGTGGGCAATAAAGAAGGCGTTATCACTACACCGAATAATGAAGACATGCGACGCATAACGAACGCGATTTCTGAGGCAAAAAGACAGGCAGACTATGTCATTGTAAGCATTCATTCTCATGAAATGAACGGGGAAAGATTAGAAGAGCCAGCGGATTTTATTAAAACATTTTCAAGAAACTGTATCGATAAGGGGGCCAATGCAGTGATTGGGCATGGTCCTCACATCTTACGTGGTATAGAAATCTATAAAAATGCTCCAATATTTTATAGCCTTGGCAATTTCATTTTCCAAAATGATACGATGATAAGCCAACCGGCTGATTTTTATGAAAGGTATGGCTTAGATGACACACATAATGTTGCTGATTTATATGATGCTCGAACACAAAAAGAGACCAAGGGATTCGTCACAGATAAAAAAGTGTGGTCATCGCTCTTTGTTAAATGGAGAGTTAAGAGTGGAAAGTTAATTCGGCTTCAATTGTATCCTATTGAATTGGGGTTTGGAAAACCGCGTTCGCAAAGGGGATGGCCAGAACTAAGTAGGAGTGAAAGCATATTGCAAGAAGCCCAAGCTCTTTCATCGCCCTTTGGGACGAACATTCACATTATGAGTGGTGTAGGAGAAGTGGAACTCCATTAGCTCATGAATAACCAAGAATATCAGAGCTGGGAATCAATGAGGTTGGAATCCTTATATGTGCGCATTGATTATTCTTGCTTAGACAGTAGAGAGCGGAATGAATGTTCATCCATTGAGTGCCCACCTTAAGTAAAGCATCTATCGAAGTAAAAGTCATGAATGGTTGGCTTTATAAAAACGATCGGAATAAATTTCATAGCAAACGTCTGAGAAGGGTCAATTTGGCAAGCTCTTTCTTGCTGTCTCATTCGTTTCCATTTAAACTTTGATTTGCAAAGATGGATAGACTAAATGCGGAAGAAATAGGTTTACAAATAAAGAAAATCCATAGCGTTAGAAATCGTTCGCAAATGCTCCTTAAGAGAAACAGATGACTGTCACCCTTCACAGTGATTTGGGATGAGGATCATTTTAAGGAGGAATTTTTTTCATTCACCAAATGGATTAGCGATGGTGACGTTTATTCCAATATCCTCAAAATCCCCTTTTAAAATCCCATTAATTTTATTATCTGTAATAAGAACATCAATTTCTTCAATCGCACAAAAGCTTTTAAAAGCCTTCTTTCCAAGCTTACTGCTGTCACATAGAAGAATCGATTGATCGGAAACAGACACCATTTGTTTTTTTAATTTGGCTAAATGAACATCAGGGGTAGAAGGGCCAAAATGCAAATCTAATGCATTAGCGGCAATAAAAGCTTTGTCAACAGAGAATGCCTTTAATTCATCCGAGCCAAGTGTATAGTGGAAATGATGGCGAATGATACCACTTAAAAAATGGGTTTGAATATGACTCGATTGCTGTAAAATGAGCCCAATTTGCAAGTCATTAGTGATCACTGTAACGCTTTTTTTGAGATGAAGGAGTTTAGCGAGTTCTAGGGTAGTCGTCCCAGTATCAAGAACAAGGGTATCACCATCACTGATATATTGAAGGGCTGCCTGTGCAATGCTCTGTTTTTCTTGAAAATAAAGAGTTTCTTTCTCGTCGGGCTCCATTTCTTTAATGTTCTTTTCGGGATGAATCATTGCGCCACCATGGGTGCGAATAATCAAATGCATATTTTCTAATTCTTGTAGATCATTCCTTACCGTTGCGGGAGTCACTTGAAAGTTATCAGCTAATTCGCTTACAGTCATTTTTCCATTTTCTAAGATGAGTGAATACATTTGACCTTTACGTTCGTGGGCAAATAATTTTTCTTTTGAGTGCTGCAAGGACGGTCCCTCCTTTTGGGAATAGAATTATCATTAATGAAATAGGCAGAGGTTTAATAGAGAAAGAACCGTTCTGAAAATGGAACGGCTCTTTCTTGCTCTGTCTATATTTTAATCAAAAACGATGACACTTTTAAAGTCTTTTGATGATTTTGCCTGTTCAAACGCCATTTTAAAATTATCGATGCTATATCGATTGGAAATCAGCTTATCGAGCTTGAAAAGGCGCTGAGTGATAATCTCCAATGATTTTAGAAAGTGAAGAAGACTGGCACGGGTACTGCCGGTAAGCAGGAGCTGCTTGTAATGAATGAGATTAGAGTTAACTGGAACCATTTCTTTTTCCTTTGGAATCCCCCCAAAATAGGAAATGCGTCCGTTCATATTCATCCATTCCAGACACTTTGATTGGATGTCTGGTGCAGGGGCGGCTACGATGACGACATCCATCCCTTTATTGTTCGTTAAGGCCAGTACTTTGTCATCAATATTATCCTTTACAGAAATGGTCTGTATCTCTGGTTCTATCTCTTTGGCAGCTTCTAAACGCTCAATATGGCGATCATATAAATAAACGTTTGATGCTCCCTGAGCTTTCGCTAAAATGGCATGCATGACACCAATGGGCCCGCCGCCGATAATTAATACATGATCACCTGGTCCAATGTCTAAACGCTGTTGACCGTTATAGACACAGGAAAGGGGCTCAATTAAGGCGATTTCTTCAAAAGAAACGTTATGTTTATTATGAATCACCATGACATTTCCTTGTATGACAGCCTTCTCGGGAATCCTCACGTATTCAGCAAAGGCACCGTCCATATTAATCCCCAATGCTTTATACTCGTCACATAAATGAGTATGTCCAGATATGCACCTTTCGCACGTGCCACATCCCATATTAGGGGCAACGGCCACGGGTTGCCCAATCTGATACTTCTCGTCCACTGCGCTCCCTTTTTTTGAAATAATCCCCGCTAACTCATGTCCAAGAATAAGCGGGTGATTTTCATCAATACCTCCATAGCCGTTACGGTACATTCTAATGTCTGTTCCGCAAATAGAAGCCGCCTCAACCTTTATTAATAGTTCATGTTCGCCAATAGCAGGAATGGGCACTTCATCGATTCGAATATCTTCCTTACCATATAATCTTGCGCACTTCAATGGATTCCCTCCCCTAGTTGAATGACAGTTCCAGTTTTAAGAGATTCATTGCCTTTATCAACGATATGAACAGCCATTTTTCCATCCATTCCCGTTGCTTTGGGCAGGGTATCATTTAAAATACACTTAACAAAGCTAACTGCTTCAGCCAAATAAGCGTCTTTGAATAGATTCGTCCAACTTTTACGTGCCGGACGTTTGACGCTGTGATTTTTAGCGCATGATAAAACGGTTGTTTCGTGAATATCTCCGATTGTAATAATCCCTTCAGTTCCAAGAATTTCTACTCTTGCATCATAGCCATACTGGACGTATTGAGCGCCATCTAGAGAACCAAGGACACCATTTTCAAATACACCGTTCATCACAACATTATCGTAGAAGTCAGGATAACGGTCCTTCACCTCCTTATTTCGAAAATTCCCACCTACTGCAAATAATGTTTTAAATTCGCTCCCTGAAAACCAGCGCATGGTATCAATATCATGGCTGTTCACTTCACCTAAGGGGCCATTGCTAATTGAGATATCGTACATCCATTCTTGAGGTTTAGATGGCCCACGGGTGAGTGATTTTACAAGCACGACATCGCCAACCTCTCCTGCATCCACCATCTCTTTTGCGGTTTGAAAGCTTTCATCAAATCGGCGCATAAATCCGATCTGCAGCTTCACATGATTTCTTTCGGCTGCCTCTATCATTTCGTCACATTCTTCGGTGTTCATCGCCATAGGCTTTTCACAGAAGATATGTTTCTTTGCATTGGCTGCGGCCACTGCGATGTCTTTATGAAATTTAGTAGGGCAGGCAATAATGACTGCATCAATAGTGTCGTTAGACAATGCCTCTTGATAAGTCGTATAGTAGGTTGTAAGCTTCAGAAGATTGGCTGCTTTTTTGGCAGCCGCCTCATTTGGATCACATACTGCTACTAATTCTGCTTGTTCGATTTGATGATTATAATTATGTGCGTGGATCATACCCGCTCTTCCTGTTCCTATTAAGCATACCCTCAGTTTTTCCATAATTGATGTTCCCTTCATTAGAATGTTCTACTTTTTGTGATTTAAGGACAATGGCTATAATAGCTGTTACGCATGCGCCGATGAGTATGGCCAGCATATATAAGAAAACGTGTGATACGGCTCCTGGGATTGGCAGGACAAAGATACCGCCGTGTGGGACAGCTAAACCACATTTGAAGAGCATTGAAAGTGCACCAGTGACGGCAGCTCCGATAACTGAAGATGGAATAACACGTAAAGGATCGGCGGCAGCAAAAGGAATAGCCCCTTCTGTAATAAAGGAAATGCCCAGAATCCAAGCTGTTTTTCCGGCTTCTTGCTCTTCCTTTGTGAACTTCTTCTTATTTATGAATGTTGCAAAGGCCATTCCTAAAGGAGGCACCATACCAGAAGCCATAGTGGCGGCCATCACGATAGAGGTTTCTCCAGGGTGTAAGCCGGTTAATGAAGCCACACCGAAAAAATAGGCAGCTTTACCAACAGGTCCAGCCATATCAACGGCCATCATGCCACCGATAATTACGCCTAATATAATAGAGTTTGTTCCACTTAAACCATTGAGCCAATCGGTCATAAATGTATTTAAAGCTTTAAAGGGTTCACCAACTACATAAATCATCAAAAGACCAGTAATGAGAGATGAAATAAGTGGCAAAATTAAAACAGGAATAAGGCCTTGCAGAGCTTTAGGGAGTTTCAAAGATTTTCTTAAATATAAGGCGATATACCCAGCTAAAAAACCAGCAATTAATGCACCGAAGAATCCTGCACCTACTGTCGAAGCAAGCATGCCGCCGATCATACCAGGAACAATTCCGGGTCTGTCTGCGATTGAAAAGGCAATAAATCCAGCTAAGATAGGGAGCATTAAGGCAAAGGCTGTTCCAGAACCAATTTGATTCAGGCTAGCGGCTAAAGTGCCTTTATGGTCCGCTGCATGAATGCCTCCAAATGCAAAAGAGAGGGCGATTAAGATACCGCCTGTAACGACGAATGGAATCATATACGAGACACCAGTCATTAAATGGCGGTAAGGGCCTAATCCCTTTTTCCCTTTCTGAGGCGGGGCTTGCTCTGAGGAATGAGCGGTAGTGGACGCGTTTCCAAAAATCTTTGCTTCTTTTAATGACTTTTGAATTAATGTTTTGGCATCATGGATAGCTTCATCAATATTGACCTCATTTAAGCGCTTACCAAAAAAGCGGTCTTTATTGACAGTTGTAGTTGCGGCAATAATAACGACATCAGCTTCTTCAATATCGCGTTCACTTAGCTTATTTTCTACTCCGATAGAACCTTGAGTTTCAACCTTAATCTCGTAATGGAGTTCCTTCGCAGCCATTTCCAAACTTTCAGCAGCCATATAGGTATGGGCAATGCCGGTTGAGCATGAGGTAATAGCAACAATTTTCATATGAACACCTCGCTTTGGATTTTAATTATTTTTAAATATGGAAAGGATCTCGGAAGTAGAATCCGCTTTCATAAGCTTGTAACGAAAATCTTCATGCATTAATTTTCGAGATAATTGGCTTAAGATTTTCAAATGTAAGTCATCAGAGTCCTCAGGCACCGCAATCATTATAAATAGATGAGACAATTGGTTGTCCATAGCATCATAATCGATTCCCCTTATGCTTCTGCCAAAGACAATACTGGCTTCGTTAACAGCCGCTGTTTTTCCATGTGGTATAGCTACGCCATTTCCGATAGCTGTTGAATATTCCTCCTCTCTTTTTTGGACAGCCGCAATAAACTCCTGCATATCCTTAAGCTTTCCACTTTTGTCTAGGATGGTAGCCAATTCATGGATGACTTCATTCTTAGTATGGGATTGCAGATCTAGTGCCATTTGATTTTCTTTTAATAAGTGGTCAATTTGGTCCATTAAAATATCCCCCTCCTTTTTGTTTTTTTCTCTTCTGTGTGATTATATTACCATAATATTTTTGAAATGAAAATAAAATAACTAAATAAAAATAAAAATTACGTTTTTTATATTTATAATTTCGAAACGAAAAAACGGGATTTGTTGTTTTAATAATCGTTATAATCAGTGAATACGTGGTAGGGAGGTTGACAAATATGTGTGAGATAATCTCACAAAAATGTGGTAAGAAGTAAAGGGACGTATTAAAATTAGCCTATTGTCGAAATGATCATGATTTGCTGCGGACGTTGTCAGATAATGAGGATGTCTAAACGTATAAAAATAAGGGAATTACATTGTCTGAATAGACAAAGGTTAATAGACTGAAATAATAGAAATTTATATAATTATAGAATTATATAAAATATACAAGGGAGAGTCATAATGTTAAAAAGTGCCGAAACATCAAAGAAGACGTTTAATGACGCGGGAGAAAGCCTAAATTCTAATCACTGGAAAACCATGTGGGCGTCTATGATTGGTTATGCGATGGATGGCTTGGATATGATGGTGCTTTCCTTTACACTGGCTTTAATCACAGTTAGCTTTCATCTTAATTCAGCCCAAGCTGGTTTTATTTCGACTATTACGTTAATCGGTGCCGTTATCGGTGGCTATGTATTTGGCATCATGGCCGATGCCTTTGGTCGAGTGAAAGTCTTTACGTGGACCATATTAATTTTTTCATTATTTACAGGACTTTGTGCCTTAGCGACCAATATTTATATGCTCGATACATTTAGATTTATTGCAGGATTGGGCATCGGGGGAGAATTTGGCATCGGCATGACACTTGTTACTGAAGTTTGGCCAAAAAAGTATCGATCAAGAGCGACAGCAGGGGTTGCTGTAGGGTATCAAATTGGTATCGTACTCGCCACTCTTTGTACCACATTTATTTCACCTATTTTTGGCTGGCGTGGTGTTTTTCTTGTTGGCGTCATTCCAGCGCTATTTGCTTGGTGGTCACGCCGGGGACTAAAAGAACCAGATATGTTTATAGAAAGACAGAAGCAGCGTAAAAGTAAAGCTGTCCCGATTAAACAATTGTTTGAAACACCAAAAAAGACAGGGACAACCCTTGGATTGATTTTGATTTCCGGTGTACAAAACTTTGGATTTTATGGCATTATGACCTGGCTGCCAAGTATGCTGAGTAATCAATTAGGCTTTTCTCTTTCATCAACTACACTGTGGACGATTTTGACAACCATTGGCATGATTGTTGGCATTGTGATATTTGGTACGATGGTTGATAAGTTAGGACGAAAACCATCTTATATGATTTTTCAAGTCTGTGCAGCTGTCATTGTTTGGATATTCTTTCAACAGAGCTCAGTGGCTATTTTGTTTGCATTAGGTGCAATTCTTGGCTTTTTTGTTAATGGCATGATGGGGGGATACGGGGCCTTATTGGCAGAGCATTATAAAACAGAGGTTCGATCTACCGCTGAGAATTTTATTTTTAATTCGGGCCGAGCGATCGGTGGCTTTGGACCGTTTATTATTGGTACACTCTCATTAAAGTATTCCCTAAGCTACTCTTTGGGGCTTATCTCAGGCATCTATATTTTAGCTGCTTTGGCCTTCTTATTTTTAATTCCTGAAACCAAGGGCGTCGATTTAGACTAGGAGAAAAATATAAAGGAAATGGCTATGGACAGCGCTGCTGTCCTTTTTTCAAAGATCAGAAAGTATAAAATTTCTGGCCATGATGAGGACAGTGCACGAGGCTGCTCCAGGTCGCTCGCTTTCCGCGGGGGAGTGGTAAGCCTCCTCGTGCCTTCGCGCTGCTAAGATTTTACCGATTTCCCACTTCCCACAGGACTCTCGTATCGCATCAGGAGTCAGCGGAGCCCGTGGAACACACGATTTTAGAGTGTTCTTGAATCTCGCACCTTGCGCTCCCATCCACTTGATCAGGCAATGAAGCCTCTTCCATATATAATGATACTCTATACCTAGACAAGGACCGGACACGCTTTTCGCCCGGTTTTTCTTGCTTAAAGCGGGAGGAGGTTACACTGTTTTTTATACTATCAGGCATTCTCAAAGAAAGAGAGTATAAGTTCGGGCTTTGACTTTCGCCATCTAAGGCTTGGCGGCCCCCTTAATGTATAAGTGCAAAAGCACGAACATCAGGCTGTGCTTAACAAAGCGGTAAAGTATAAGTCAAGTTTTTTAAGGATTGAGGATGCGGCGAAGCTTTATTCTCCAAATATAAAAAGGCGTTTTTTTATAATAAAGAAAAGATCAGAAAGTAGGTGCGCTATTGTCACTAACCGTTTTCGAGGCGATGAAACTTGGTAGACTCAATGAATGCAGAATTGTTGCAGGTCACGCTGGCATAAAGAAGGAGATCAAATATGTCACGGTGATGGAGGTTCCTGACATTGTGAATTGGTTAAAAGGCGGAGAGCTTATTCTGACGAGTTTATACCCAATTAAAGATGATGCAGAGTCTCAGATCCGTTTGATAAAAGATCTTTATGAGGTGGGGACTGTGGCCCTGGCCATCAAGCCTAATCGTTTTATTGATGAGATTCCGTCATTGATTTTAGAGGAAGCAGATAAATATAATATGCCAATTATAGAAATCAAAGAGTCCATTAGTTATTTAGATCTTATGGTACCAGTGATGCAAGCCCTCTTCAGCAATCAAATGATTTATCAGGAGGACATTGCTAAGGCCAATCAAATCGTGAATGACATCGCTGTGGCCTCTAAAGGGATTGCTCAATTGACAGAGATTTTAAAAGAGAAAACTGGGAATGACATAACCATTGAAACGCAACTTCGATATTTGACGGTTCCTAACGCAACTTTTGATTATAAGTCACTTTCTTTAGAACAAAGAGGGGAGCTTATGACATTAAAGCAGCCTGTTCTTATGAAAAGGCAAAGAGAAAATCAAGCTGTTGACTGCATAGTGACGCCGCTTTTTATTGATGGGAAAGCGATAGGCTATTTGACATGCTGGGGAGTCCGGCTTACTCATGTTGGCATAGATATTGCAATTATGGAAAAAGCCTCGACTCTATTTACCTTGGAATTTCAAAAGCAAAAGATCAACTATGAAGTTCAACAGCAATATAAAAATGATTTCATTCGAGAATTACTTTTTAATAATGTGCTGACGGATACAGATCTATATGAGTGGGGGGAGAAATACGGGTTTTTAAAAAAAAATAGATATGTCTGTGTCTTGTTAGGAAATAAAAAACATCATTTTGGTTCAGAAGCATTAGCCTTGCTGGAGCCTATATTAGAGCTTTGGGAGCAACAGGGTATTTACACTGCTGTTCGTGGGTATCTATCCATCTTATTACCAATAGAGAACGCCCAAGAAGATCAGATCAAAAAGAGGGTAGAAAACATTTTAACGTCTATGCAAAGTCGTATGTCCGAAGAAAAGCTATATGTTGGTATCGGAGGCTTTCATGAAGGAATAAAGGGAATAAGACGCAGCTATGCAGAGGCGGAAAAGGCATTGCGGCTCTCGACTCATCATAGCTTAACACACTATAAGGATTTGGGTGTGTTTCGTTTGTTAGACTTTATTGATGATCAAGAGGCCTTAAGAGAATTTTATGATGAGACTGTAGGTCTTTTGAAAGCCTATGATAGTGACAATCAATTAGATTTACTGCACACACTGATCAGCTATCTGCACTATAATTCAAATCTTAAGATGACAGCGGATGCACTTTTTATTCATGTGAATACTTTAAAGTACCGCTTAAAGAGAATCCATGCCATTACAGGATACGATATTCACCAAACAGAGGATCTTTTAAACTTACAGATAGGATTAAAGATTGCGTATCTCTTAAGAGAAATTAGCTAAAAAGACAATGAAAAATTGATTTTATTAGTTATAAAGACAAAGGCAATGGAGAGCAAAGTAAAGAATCCTTAAATAAGGAAAATGGTCATCCTTTATGAGGAGGAATTGCTTTGAATGTCGGTCGAATAGAAAAAACACTAAAGGAAATCAATCAAATCGGGTACAGCGAAAAAGGAATGAACCGTTTAGCCTATACTGCTGAAGAATTACAAGCTAAAAAACTGGTGATGGCTAGGTGTCGGCAGGAGAAGATGCACGTCAGAATGGATGAAGCAGGCAATGTGATTGCTCGGCGTGAGGGACGCTTGCCACACTTAGCGCCAGTAGGAATGGGATCGCATATTGACACGGTATATGATGGTGGACGGTTCGATGGGACTGTAGGGATTGTTGCAGCATTGGAAGTGGTTCGGCGTCTTAATGAAAAAAACATAGTGACACAAAGACCTATCGAATTAATGATTTTTTCTGCAGAGGAGTCCTCCAGATTCGGAATGGCAACGATCGGGAGTAAAATCATGGCGGGGCTAATTCGAGCTGACCAGCTAAAGCATTTAACAGATCGCAAGGGTGTGACCTTTAAGCGAGCGGTTGAAAAAGTTGGGTTAGACATTTCAACCATGGATAAAGCGATTAGAACGGCTCCATTACATGCCTTTTATGAGATACATATAGAACAAGGGCCTATTTTAGAAAAGGAAAAATTACCAATAGGGATTGTTACAACTATTGCGGCGCCTACGAGATTTAGGGTAACGATTAAAGGGAAGGCTGCGCATTCAGGAACGACACCTATGCATATGAGACAAGATGCCTTAATGGGTGCAGTTGAGGTGGCAAAGAAAGTAGAAGAGTCGGCCCGACGAATGGGTGAGGGAACCGTGGCAACCGTTGGTGATTTAAAAGTTAGTCCTGGTGCGATGAATGTTATACCTGGAGCAGCTGAATTGCTAGTCGACATACGCGGTCAGTCTAAGAAGCAAAAGCAAGAAGTCATCCATGCTATTTTGAGAAAGTTCGAACAGTTAGAGATGGAGAGGCGTCTTGAAGTGGCTGTGGATTGGCTGGCTGATAATGATCCTGTCCTTTTAAATAGGACAATGATCACTCAATTAATAGGGCTATGTGAGCAAGACCATTTTTCTTATAAAACGATGGCAAGCGGTGCAGGGCACGATGCGATGAATATGGCGTCCCTCTGCCCTACAGGTTTGATTTTCATCCCTTGTAAGGATGGATTAAGCCACCATAAAGATGAAGAAACGAAGATTGAGAGCATTGAAATAGCCGTTCGTCTATTAGAGAAGGCTGTTCTCCAAAAGTCAGAGGACGTTCATGAAGGGGCTTATTGTAAAGGGGGAACAGCGCTTTGAGAGATTTTCGTTTAAAGGTTGTCTTTAATCAACAGGTCAGTCAACGCTATTGGCATCTTTGCCTTGATGCGTCATCCATTCAAGAAGATATAAAACCCGGACAATTTTTTAATATCTTTTGTAGTGATTATTCAACAGAGCCTTTTTTAAGAAGGCCCTTTAGCCTTTATCATTTTGATAAAATGCATCTGGAATTTTTGTACGCTATCAAAGGAGTGGGAACCAAGGCACTTACCCACTATCAAAAGGGAGATACCCTCAATGTTTTAGGACCGCTTGGTCAGTTCTTCCAGCTTCCTAAAAATACAAGAGAAATTTTATTGCTTGCAAGAGGTGTTGGCATCGCCACGTTAGCGGCTCTTGCTTATGAGGCCTATGAGAGAGGCATTAAGGTTGTGGGCGTGCTTAGTGCACGGACAAACGATGATCTTGTGATTGCTGACACGTTACAATCCTTGGGCATGGTGATTTATAAAGTGACTGATGAAAATAAAACAAGCGACATTGAAAATGTAATGGAAAGACTCTCATTCATCCTTAAGCAGCGCACTATTGATGCGGTCTATACGTGCGGGTCAAGGCGATTAACACGCTTATTACAAAGGGTTTCTTCAGAGTACGGCATTTATGGAGAAGTTGCTTTGGAAGAAAATATGGGCTGCTCTGTAGGGGTGTGCTATGCCTGTGTTTGTCAAATCAAAGAAAAAGAGGATAGTCAATCTGTTCGCATTTGCAGAGAAGGACCAGTTTTTCCTTTAGAGAAGGTGTTGGTATGACAGGCAGAATAAATTTAAAGGTTCAGATTGGAGAACTTCTGTTGCAAAATCCTGTGATGCCTGCTTCTGGAGCATTTGGTGAGGGAATGGATGAACTGGTTGATTTTAATCAATTGGGTGCAGTGGTGCCGAAAAGTATTACGCGCTATCCCAGAGGAGGCAACCCGACGCCAAGAATTTGTGAAACACCGAGTGGCATGATTAATTCGATTGGTATCCAAAGTAAAGGGCTGGATGATTATTTAGCACATACGATTCCCTATTATTCTCGTTATCATGTGCCCTTAATTCCTAGTATTTCAGGGGATTCGATTGAAGAGTTTGTTGAAATGTCGAGAATTATCGCTCTAGAAGAAGCGGTTGCTGGATTAGAGCTTAATATCTCTTGTCCCAATTTAAAGGGTAATGGCTTGTCATTTGGCATGGATGAAGAAGTGACCTATCAACTGATTTCTGAAGTCAGACAGGTGACGACGAAACCGCTGCTTGCGAAATTGACGCCCAATGTGACGAGTATCGTGGATATTGCCAAGTCTGCGGTTCGTGCGGGGGCCGATAGTCTTGTAGTGGCTAATACATTACTCGCTATGGCCATTGATACTGAGAGCTGGAAGCCTAAAATTGGCAATTTAATGGGTGGCCTTTCAGGACCAGCTGTTCGTCCGGTTATTGTCCGCATGGTTTATCAAGTGGCGCAAGCGGTCGATGTTCCAATCATTGGGTGTGGCGGCATCATGTGCGGTCGTGATGCCATAGAAATGATGCTCGCAGGAGCAACAGCCGTTCAAATAGGAACAGCGAGCTTTCTCAATCCCACGGCGATGTTAGAAATTATTGAAGAAATCAAAGCTTATTTAAAAGAACATCAGTTGGAGGATATTCAGCAATTAATTGGTCAAGCACATAGCCAAATAAAACAAGAATAGGGTGATGGAATAGATGAGATGGGATCATATTATAAAAAATGGAACACTTGTAACGTCAGATGGGGAGAAAAGGGCCCATATTTATATAAAGTCTGGAAAAATTGTCGCGGTTACTTCTGAAGCATTAGAGGGACAAGCTGAAGTGATCACAGATGCAACAGGCAAGCATGTCTATCCGGGATTCATAGATACACATGTTCACTCGCGAGATCCAGGAACAACTTACAAGGAAGATTTTTATCACTCTACTTTAGCAGCGGCAGCGGGTGGGATTACGTCTGTCTTTGAAATGCCCAATACCAATCCACCAATAAACACTGTAGAAAATTTTAATAAGCAGGTTAAAAATCTGTCAAGCAAGGCCAACGTTAATTTTGCTATATGGGGAATATGCTTGGGAGATTTAAATCTTAAAGAGCTTCCGGCTCTAAGTAAAGCGGGAGTTATTGCTTTCAAGTTTTTTTGGGGCTACGCAGTCAACCGCCAGACCTACCAACTGGTCTATAACTATTCTGATGACATGCAGGATGTCATTCCTCCGTTCAGTGATGGTGAGGTGCATGACATGTTTGCAGCGGTCGCGCGTACAGGGAAATTATTAGCGATTCATGCGGAAAATAACGAATTGATCCAGACGCTTACCCATAAGATGATCGCAACAGGTCGGACAGATTATAATGCTCTCGTAGAAGCACGCCCAAATCTAGCAGAGGAAACAACAGCTCAGACAGGGATCAGTTTTGCGCAGGACACAGGAACGCACCTGCATATATTGCATATCAGTTCTGGGGGCACGGTTGATCAACTCCTTGAAGCACAGCAAAAGGGCATCACTGTCACGGGGGAAACCTGTCCGCATTATCTCTTTTTAAATAATGAAGATTATGAAGCTATAGGAACAGATATGAAGGTTTATCCTCCAGTTAAGTATAAGAAGGATCAAGAGAGACTATGGCAAGGTCTGCAAGATGGTACAATTTCTTGGGTTTGCTCTGATCATGCCCCGCATACGCCGGAAGAGAAAGCGGGCGACTTATGGTCAATACCTGCTGGGATGTGTGGTGTTGAGACATTGGCTCCATTGATGATTCATGCGGTAAGTGAAGGGAAATTAACCAAAGGACAATTAGCACAAGTGCTTGCTGAAAATCCTGCAAAAACATTTAATCTCTATCCAAATAAAGGCTCACTTGAGGTTGGAAGTGATGCAGATCTCACCATTGTTGATTTTAATCAAGCATTTAAAATTAAACGTGAGCATCTTCATAGTAAGAGTAAAGTGACCGCTTATGATGGTTTTATGACCCAGGGAGCACCTGTTCAAACCATCGTTAACGGGCACACGGTTATGAAAGACGGACAAATTATAAAGACACATAGTGGGCAGTTTTTTACAGCGACCGATCATTAAGGGTGAGGGGATAGAAGTGAATAAGATAACCATAGCGGCAACTGGCGATAGCTTTATTACACGGAGGTTGCCGTCAAAAGACAGCCTTGCCTTTAGGCAAATAAAGGATTTATTGGATGAAGTGGATATTCGATTCACTAATTTAGAAACGACGATTCATAGAAAAGAGGGGTATCCGGGAGCGTTTAGTGGAGGCACTTGGGCGATGTCTCCTCCCGAGGTTCTTGAGGATATAAAGGCGTTTGGTTTTAACCTTTTGTCTTGGGCAACGAATCATACATTGGATTATTCACATGGGGGTTTATTAGCCACTCAGCGTTATCTGGATCATATGGGATTCGTTCATGGAGGGGCTGGAAGAAATCTGCGCGAAGCCTCCCAACCTGTCTATATTGAGACGGAAGGAGGAAGGGTGGCTTTGATTGCCGCAACTTCAACGTTTCATCCCGCGTGGCGTGCCGGTGAACAGCGTTATGATATGATCGGCAGACCAGGCGTTAATCCGCTTCGGTTTACACAAACGCATCACGTACCTCCTGAGGCATTTAATCAATTAAAGAAAATTGCTGATCAAACAGAGATTAATGCCAAGTATCATCTGGATATTAAAGAAGGATTTGAGGTTGAAGGCACGGATAAAACCAAGTTGAGGCTTGGCGATTTAAACTTTCAATCTAGTGATACTTATCAAAGTCTATCTGAACCTCACGCCGACGATTTAACAAGGATTGCCAAGGCTATTCACGAAGCCAAGCGACAAGCCGATGTAGTGCTAGTCAGCTTGCATTCTCATGAAATGGAAGGGGAAAATAAGAGCCGGCCTGCTCCCTTTTTCATAAAAGCCTCTCATTACTTTATTGATCAAGGCGCGACTGCTATTATTGGCCACGGTCCTCATATTCTCAGAGGAGTAGAAATATATAAGCAAAAGCCAATCTTTTATAGTTTGGGCAATTTTATCTTTCAAAACGATACGATTGAAGCACTTCCAGCTGATTTTTTCGAAAAATATAGATTGAGTCATGAGCACAATGTTGCTGATGGGCTAGATGCAAGAAGTCGGAATGGTGAAATCGGGTTAGGTGTAAATCCGCTAGTGTGGGAATCAATGCTACCTGTTTTGGAAATAGAGGATGGTGTCGTAAAAAGTATTAAGTGTTATCCCATATCATTAGGCTTTGGTCAACCGCGTTATCGGAGAGGATGGCCTGCCTTGATTAATAATGATACTCGTGTTCTAGAAAATTTAGCGGCATTAAGCAAGCCATTCCATACACAGATGACTATAAAAGATAATATTGGGTTTATCGAATGTTAAAGAAGAAAAAGGCTATTCATGGATTAGTGAGTAGCCTTTTCCTTTTGGGCTAATTTTGACCAATTGCTTTAGTTTGTAGGTACTTATAGAAGCTTAACGCTCTGTAAAGGCTTTTATTAGGGAGTAGCATCCAATAAAAGGGGTAACGTGTCGAATAAGGACATATTTATATGTGGTAAACTATAAATATTAAAAAAATGGAGGGCTTCGTATATGACAGTTGACGACAAAGAGGATATTGATGGTCTCAAGGAAATCGGTAAAATTGTCGCGTTGGCAATACGTGAAATGAAACGTCAGACACGGGTAGGAATGACGACAAAAGAACTGGATGATATTGGCGGACATTTTTTAAGAAGCCACGGTGCGGTTTCTGCACCAAAGCTTACTTACGATTTTCCGGGGAATACGTGCATTAGTATTAACCAAGAAGTTGCTCACGGAATACCGGGAAACCGGAAAATTCAAGAAGGGGATCTAATAAATATTGATGTTTCCGCTGAACTCGGAGGCTATTTTGCCGATGCAGGCCATTCTTTTCAAGTGCCTTTATACACCCCTGCTTTGACGCGGCTTTGCCAGCATACACACGATACTATGATGAAGGTGATCTCTTCACTTAGAGCGGGGGTAAGGTTGAATGAAATCGGGAGAATGATTCAAAGGGAAGCCAGAAAAGGTGGCTATAAGGTCATCATGAACCTGTGCAGTCATGGCATTGGAAAATCCTTGCATGAGGCCCCTGATAACATTTTGCCTTTTTATAGCAAGGATGATAAACGTGTGCTGGAGGAAGGTGCAGTCATTACTATTGAGCCTTTTTTGTCAACTGGAGCAGAGTATGTCGTCGAAGGTTCGGATGGATGGACACTGTGTTTACCTAATAAGGGCTTTTGTGCACAGCATGAGCACACAATAATTGTTACAAGAGGTCAACCGATCATTACAACCATTGCTTAGCGATTGAGTTCTTCGTTGATTAGCTTCTTCTGTTGCTGAGGCGCATTTCCATATTAGGGGATGGGTCTTTTTTATGTTTCGGATCAGGTGGTATGAAATAATCGTTAAACCATAGGGGATAAAGCTGAGTGCTGCAAAGTTTTAAAAGGGGCAAAAATCGATAATGGCTATCTGTTCTTTAACAATCACAAACATGGCTTTGTATTCAAAAAGAAAAACCGGGCGAAAAGCATGCCCGGTCCTTGTCCTTAGTATAGAGCATCATTCAATATGAAAGAGGCTCCATTGTCTGGTCAAGTGGATGGGAGCGCAAGGCGCGCGATTCGGAACACACTAAAATTGTGTGTTCCACGGGCGCCGCTGACTCATGATGCGATACGAGAATCCGGCGGGAAGTGGGAGATCGGTAAGCCCCCGCAGAGTATGGCATACCATTCCCTCGCGGAAAGCGAGCAACCTGAAGCGGAATTGTGCACCGTCCTATGACCAGAAATTTTATACTTTCTGATCTTTGAAAAAAGAGTGGTGAACCACTCATCTTAATCATTAGGGTGACATGGATATATCCTTTTTCTGTCTCACATGACTCTATTCACTTATCGCTCTACTAATTCCAGCTTCTCACCATTCGGACCTTGGAAAAAGGCGATTTTAACTGTAGCGTTTAAAATGCTGCGAGGTTTTTCATCTACTAATTTGACGCCGGCTTCTTTGAAGCGTAGGAGCTCGGCTTCGATGTTTTCAACAGTAAAAGCCAAGTGGTTCACAATGCCTTCATTTTCCATCTTGTTACCACAGACAAGTTCAACTTCAACACTCGGCTGCTCTGGAAAAAATAAAAAGGCCAGCTCAACAGTATCATTTAACCACTCTCTATTTCTTAACTTTAAGCCCAGGATATTTTGATAGAATGCTAAAGACTCGTCCATGTCATTTACCATAATCCCAACATGTTCCATTTTCACAACGCATTCCTCCCAACGGAAAATAGTAGTGTACATCTCTATAATAGTCTACATTGGAGTGTTTCAATAGTAAAAAATCATAAGTACACTATTTTCTTAACGTGAATTTGTCACGTTTCTTCTGATGACTGCAATAGGGCCTAGTAATGGAGCGCAATTATTGAATGATAAGTTATTGTAGATCCTGCTACAATAATCAAGATTTAAAAGCACTTCATCTTAATGATTACCTCAACCTAATATACTTTATTTAAAAAAGCTCCAGCTCTTAAGCGAGAACTGGAACTTATTGTCTTATCTAAAATGTGTCATCACTTGTTGAAGATTATCTTGATCGAGGATGAGTTGGGAGTTATTACTCTTTAAGATATCATCGTACAGGGTTTCGGAGTGCCCGGTTAATTGGTAATAGTGAATATCTTTGTTAGGATTTAAGGATTTCACAGCAAGACCTAAACTGAGAATATCTGTGTTGGACATATTTGTGCCGATTAAAAAGTTGGATGTGGTTGAAACAAGATGTGGAAGGTCGGTAAAATTGCTCGGTTGTAAGGCGGCCTTAGCAATGGCGACCAGTACTTTTTCTTGTAAGAGCTGACGATCGAAGTCAACCCTTTTCAGCGAATAGCGTTCATGGACAAGCTCAGTGATCATCTTGCCATCCAATGTTTGTGTCCCTTTTTTTATAATCTTGTCTTTATTTTCTTTATACCACGGATGGGTAAGCTTCACATCAAAGGGGACATCAACGTCAACAGTCCCAAGGGCTTCAACCATTGACTGCAGGCCTTCATAGTTGGTTTCAACATAATAATTGATAGGAACGCCTGTCAATTGCATGATCGAGCTGACAGCAGCTTCAATTCCCGCCTTTGATCCACTTGTCGCTTGTTTGATATATTGGACACTTGTTAACTTGGTATACCCGTACCCCGCTAAATAGACCCGGGTATCTCTAGGAATACTCACTGTATTATATTGGTGCTTATTGAGATCAGCGTGGAGCAGAATCATTGAGTCTGAGTGTCCGGCATGTTGGCCTTTGCGTTCATCAGAGCCAATTAAAAGGATATTAAGGACGTTTTCCTTTAATTTTGGTATATTTCTAAGCGCGTTAGCCGCCTTGATTTTTTCTTGATCTTCTGAGGCGGAATCTGAGTCTGAATCGGCAATGACCTGATCGGAGCTGATGGTTGGCGGATGTTTAAAATGATGCTCGGGTTGAATATGATAGTATTCATAAAAACCTAAACCAAATAAAATGGTACAAAGTGATAAACCGCCAATTAAAATCTGTTTCCAGCGTCTTTTAAAAAACCCCATACAAATCCCCCAATAACAACCAGTATCCTAGGTTCCTTTTTGTACTAGACCGAAATACCCACTTATTCTATTATATTGCAAAGTTTATATAATTCAATTTTTGTGGGAAGATTCACAAAGAGTTGCCGAGAACATAAAGGAAAAGGTGAACAATCATATCGAAATAAATGACCAGGTGTAAAGGGTGTTAAATGTGGCTGGTAATGCTGCTTTTCATAAGATAGTAAAAGACCTCAAAGGCAAGCCTTCAAGGTCTTCAGGCGTTCTGAAGTTGAGATGATCTACTATGGCTTTCTTCCTTACCCCTTAGTTCCCGAAATGACAATGCCTCTAATAAAATATTTCTGCGCGAAGAAGAACAAGAGCAGCGGGGGCAAGATGGCGATAATAGAGGCGGCCATGAGTAAATTCCAGGGTGTCTGTGCAAAGGCCGCGGTAAAGTTGGCGAGACCGAGAGCAAGTGGGTATTTATCCGGTGTGCTCAAATAAATAAGCGGACCGATAAGATCATTCCAGCGATACATGAATTCCATGATGGCTGCCGTTGCCATACCAGGCATTGATAGCGGGAGCAGGATTCTAAAAAATATGGTGAAATAACCGCCACCATCAATTTCGACGGCCTCATCGAGTTCCTTGGGTAAGCCCATATAAAATTGTCGCAATAAGAAAATGGTAAATGCGCTGCCACCGATGGTTGGGATAATAAGGGGCCAGTAAGAATCCACCAAGCCGAGCTTGTTGAAGATCAAATACTGTGGAATCATCGTGACCTGTGGGGGGAGCATCATAGTGCTTAGAACGATGCCAAACAAGACGGCTTTTCCCCGCGCTTTTAGTCGAGCGAAGCCAAAGGCCACAAAGGCTGAGAAAAACGTCGTCGAGCAAACCGTAACAATAGTGTACCACACACTGTTCCAAGTAAATCGACCGAAGGGAACTTCTTTGAAAACCTGAACAAAGTTATGCCATTGAAAAGAAGGAATCCATTTCGGCGGAAACGCCTGGGTTTCTGGCAATGTTTTGAGCGCGGTGGATAACATCCAAACAACAGGAAGTAAAAAGAAGGCTAAACCTAAGATCAGCAATACGTAAATCATAATTTTTCTGATCCATCCATATTCATCATGCACATAATTTTTTTTCGATTGTGTCGTCACAGCATTTTCCCTCCCTACATTGATTTTTAAAGCCGAGTGTGTTCGGGCCTATTTATTTTCATACTCATAATAGACTAATCGACGTGAGACGAAGAGAGACAGCATGGTTAAGACAAAAATAATGATAAACAAGACCCATGCGAGCGCTGAGGCATAGCCCATGCGATATTGGGAAAATGCCGTGTCAAACAAATAATAGACGTAGAAATAAGAGTGCCAATCTGGCCCGCCTTGTGTGATGACATAGGCTTGAGTAAAGATTTGAAACGAGCCAATGATGGCAATAATGGTGTTGAATAGAATAACTGGTGAGATGAGGGGCACTGTAATATGAATAAATTTGGCCCAACCTTTTGCTCCATCTAAAGCGGCTGATTCATAGAGCTCTTTGGGCAATTGTTGGAGGCTTGCGAGAAAAATAACCATTGTTCCACCGACAGCAGTTAATTGCATTAGGGCCATAGAGGGAATCACCCAGTTTGTGCTGTTAAACCAATTTGGCCCATCAATGCCAAATAACTGTTTTAATAAAGAATTCACGACACCGAAATCGGGATTTAATAGCCATGACCAAAGAAAGGCGACAGACACACCAGAGATAATACTGGGTGCATAAAAGGCTGTTCGAAAGAAGGCTTGCCCTTTCACTTTTTGATTCAGCAGGATGGCCAATAAAAGGCCGAGTATAATAGTAAAAGGTACTGCAAGCAGTGCATAAAAAGCCGTGGCACTCAATGACTTGAGGACGAGAAAGTCACTAAATAAATGAATATAGTTGCCCAGCCCGACCCAAATGGGAGAGGACACAATATCATAACTGGTAAAGCTTAGAAAAAGTGAAGCGATAATGGGGCCGCCAGTAAAACAGATAAAGCCAATCACCCATGGTGAAATAAACAACCAAAACGCCCGTTCTTGTCGCTTAGCCTTTGGGCTTCTTTTTACTTTTTTCTTTGTGCGTACGGTCCTTTGGGTTTCAACCGAATGGTCCAGATGCAAAGCTCCTCACTCCTTCATTTTAATTTAGAATCTGCCTATTTCTTCACAGTGGTCCATGAATTCAACAGTCTTTTGGTTTCATACATGGCATCTTTAAAGCTCTTATTCCCACCGTAATAGGCATTGATCGGTTGATTGATATATTGAATCAGTGTCGCCCAATCCTTTACCATATGGTTGGACGCCTCAATGCCATACTTAATCGATCCTTCATGGGCCTCTTTCAGCTTTTGCTTAGAGATGCCTAGTTTTTTTGATTCAAAGTCAAGCCAGTAATTCATGAGATGCTGGTTAGCTGGAGGGCCTTGTGTGATATGAATATAGCTTTTTAGGCTATCCGTACTATAAAGGAATTTCATGAATTTCCAGGCTTCCTTGGGATGCTTAGAATCTTTAGAGATGCTCATGATGTCGATATACATGCGATCCTGACGGTTGGGAACATAAGGCAGTGCAGCGACACTCCATTTGAAATCCTCGATGTTTTGATAGCCCCAGAGCCCCCAACCGCCATTAATTGTCATGGCAACTTTTCCTGAGACAAAGGGATCCCCCAATTGAGAAATAGCGGATAGCTGTGATGCAGAAGGAGAGACCTTATACTTAAAGATCAAATCGTGATGGGCTTTGACGGCTTTGTGTACAGCTGGATCATCAACATTAGGCTTGAGCAAGAGCCCTTTTTTATAGCTTTCATCTGAAATAAAACTGCTGCCAAACATTTCGGCGTCTACTGAAGGGTCATTGTTATCAAGGAGTCCATAAATGTGTTTAGAAGGATCTGTGAGCTTTTTAGCATAGGAGACCATTTTATCCCATGTCCAAGCTTTATCCTCCCAATCGGTTGGCGGATCAGGGAGACCTGCTTTTTTAAATAGATCTTTATTGTAAAATAAAAGACTACCAAGTGTATTGATCGGTAACGCCTTCAATTCTCCTTTGATTTTCCATAAATTTAAGGCACTTGGTAACACACCATCAATGACTTCTGGATCTTTTTTTACATAGTTAGAAAGATCAACGAGCTGATCAGCATAGGACATAAAACCACCATTCGCCCAGTTAGGCGCAACAATATCTGGTAAATTTTTTCCTGCGATCATGGTGCGCATTTTTTGATCAATTTGATCCTGTGGAACATCAATTAACTTGATATTTATGTTCGGATTTTGTTGTTCAAATATCTTAATCATCTGGTTTTCCCAAACTTTTTCATGCGGATCGGCGCGCACGAGCCAGCTCAACTGGACTTTTCCTTTTCCATTCGTTGAGCCACTGCAGCCGGACATTGCTATGACGAGAACGAGGCCAAGCACAGTGATCAAAAACGTTTTGAAAAACATGCGATTCACCTTTCATCCTCCTCTCATAATATGGAAACGCTTACAAAAATAATTAGGCTTTCGCTACTTGCTTCCTTCTGTGGCTTTGACAAAAGAAGAGCATAAGACATTTCTTAAAAGTCCTCCGCCATTGATGAAGTCAATTTACTGTTTTCATGTGTTTTTAGTCCCTTTTGTAGTGCTAGTATTTTGTAACATTATCATATGCACCGAGATCTTATGCGTGATATGAGTAGGCTAAAAATCGGAAAGAGAATTCCCCTGCCTGTGAGGCATCCCCTTTAAAAAAGCAAAAGCCAACGCCGACATGATTCATAAAGACGTTGACTGTTCCTGCATTTATTCCTTTTCGGTGTCATTAAGGGTGGTTAAACTTTTGTCATGCTTTAATAAGTCGAGAAAGACCTGCAATGCTTTGGTTTGAAAAGGGGAAGAGGTGGTGACGATGGAGAACTTTCTTACATAAGGTAAGCCTTTAAGTTTGAGTATTTTTAGATCACCATGGCGAAGCTCTTTTTGAATGGTCCATTGTGAGAGCAGGCTTATACCTAACCCTGCTTCAACGGCCTCCTTTATCGGTTGTGTGCTTCCTAAACTCATGATCTGAGTAGGTGAAATCTCAAAACGCTTGAGCACTGTTTCTGCTGCTTCTCTTGTTCCAGATCCAAATTCTCTTAAAATCCACCTTTGTTCTTCTAAGTCTTTTATGGTGACTTCATGTTTTATGGCTAATGGATGCTGTGGTGAAGCGACGACACTCATGTAATCATCTGTAAATTCTTCAATACATAAATCCTTTTCTGTTTTAATATGTCCTTCGACAATGCCAACATCAAGCTGATGATTCAGAGTTAATTGTGCGATGTCTGATGTGTTACCAATGGTTACGGTGGGTTGAATACTTGGATAAAGGCTTTGCATTTTTGCGATGATGTGAGGGATGATATATTCTCCAAATGTGTAGCTTGCTCCAATTGAAAGTGTCCCGCTGGCTTTATTGGCTAAATCATCGACGAGATGATGCATTTTTGTGTAGAGCCCAACAATTTGTTTGGCATGGTGATAGACAATTTCCCCAGCTTTATTCAATCGGACGTATTTATTTGTTCTTTCGAGCAATCTGACCCCGAAGTTGTCTTCAAAAGTACGGATGTATTGACTGACTGCTGGTTGGGTCATATGCAGTTCTTCAGCTGCTCTGGAAAAATTTTTCTTTTCTGCAACAGTGACAAACACCTGTAAATAGTGATCCATGTTAATGCCTCCCTTTTATCCATCATTCCTCTTATTATATCACTTTACTTATTATCACCATTATAAATAATTATTTTTCTTATAATAAAACATCATTTATAGTTAGAAATAGGAGGTGCGGTTATGAATGTAACGGACTCGCAGGAACGAAAAAGATTGAAATCAAATCTCTCACCACAAACAAAGTGGATCGGAGGTGTTGCTTTTACCTTTTTTATTGCCTTACTCGGCTACTTATTGGCACTAATACCTGGGTTTAACCATATTGGCCAGTTGGCCTGTGCCATTATTATTGCCGTTGTTTATCGCCAAATTTTTGGGTACCCTGAAGCCATTCGTTCAGGGATTGCCTTTTCATCTAAACGGTTACTTCGTATCGCCATTATTCTGTATGGTTTGAAATTAAACATTGCCACCGTGCTGAGTGATGGATTAGGGCTTTTGCTTCGTGATGCCTGTGTTATTGCCTTTGCTATTTTTGTAACGATTGGACTCGCAAAACTATTTAAAGCGGATAAAATGATTTCCTTGTTACTAGGTGTTGGGACTGGGGTTTGTGGTGCCGCTGCTATTGCAGCAATAGCCCCTATCGTCAAATCGAAGGATGAGGATACAGCGATTGGCGTTGGGATCATTGCTTTAATGGGGACAGTCTTTGCGATTGTTTACACGATTTTGCGTCCATTTTTACCGCTTGATGCAATACAATATGGGACATGGTCAGGCAGTAGTCTCCATGAAATCGCTCATGTCGCTTTAGCTGCAGCGCCTGCTGGACAGCACGCATTAGCCATTGCACTGCTGGCTAAATTAGGCCGCGTCTTCTTACTTGTTCCTCTTTGCTTTATCTTCATTTATTTCATGAAGCGTAAAAATAAAGGAGCAGAAGCAGCCGATACTAAAATTGAATTTCCTTGGTTTCTTGTTGGTTTTATTATTTTGAGTGTATTAGGGAGCTATGTTTTGGGTCATGCCATTCCAGTCCCTCAAAGCCTCATGAATTTTATTCCTAATTTGACGACTTGGTTCTTAACAGCTGCGATGGTCGGACTTGGTTTGAATGTTAGTCTAAAAGACTTGCGGACAAAGGCTCTCAAGCCACTCATTGCCATGACGATTACCTCTGTCTTATTATCGGTCATCTCTTTCTTTACTGTATGAGAAATGGGGAAGCAATCGATGAAGTCTGGGAGTACCCTGTCAAAGGAAGAGCTCTCATGAAAAATATATTATTGGAACGGATGGATCAAAGCATTCCGAGCATGCAGGAGTGTCTCCTCTCATCCAAAGTCATTCTGGCTTATTGAAGCGGCCATTTTAATGAATGCAAAGCACCTGCAAGTCGGGTTTAATGAAGAGGAGATGCGACAATTTTTTACCGAGAAAGAAACGGAGTATATGGCGGCAAAAGGAATTCAGCCGTGTTTAGTGGTGTGATTTCTGATGATTAAATCTTATGGAAGGGGCTGGGACAGAAGTCTTCAGCTCATAGAGAATCCGAACGTATTCACCATTTTAAAGGGATGCGTTCGGATTTTTAGTGAGTCATGAAGCGCTTCGTCAAACGATTTCGCTTTTCGTGGGGGGAGTGGTAAGCCTCCTTGCGCTACGCGCTGCGGGGTCTTACTGATCTCCTACTTCCCGCAGGAGTCTTTGTATTTGGACTACACTTCCGTTTTCCTGTCTCCTTTTAAAATATTATCGTTCGGTATGAGGGTGATCTCTTTTCGCTTTGTCCTAGCCTCTTTCTTTTAGACACTGAGACTTGTTGGATTAATAGGGAGTCCTGAGAATCATGAGTGCATTGTGAAGTGAGAAAGCGCCATTTCTATTGTTCTTTATATCGTCAGCTTTAAGCCTCCTTATATAATAGCGGCTCTCCTAAAAATCATCAAATTCCGATACTATAATTAATTTTCTGATTTAAATTGACATTTAAAATAGGCTGATTTATATTATTAATAACATCACTGGAGTAAATAAGGGAGAAAGTTATTTTTTTTATTCAATTATTTATATTAAAAGAGGTTTGATCGTAATAAATAGCTTTAATTTCTCCTATGGTGAAAAAATAAAAGGTGACTTAACTATGCAGAAGAAGGATCAAAATTATATAAAAAAGGAAAATAAAGGGTTGGTTTTAGATTTGATTAAAAGATTGGGCCCTGTTTCCCGTGCGAAAATTGCAAAAGTAACTAAAATGAGTCCAACAACTGTATCGAGAATTGTCTCCTCTTTAATTGAATTAAATTTTGTTGAAGAAACTGAGCAATTCACATCAGGCGTAGGCCGGAAGGCGACGCTTCTCGCAGTAAAATCTGATTCCATTCTTTCTATAGGTATTGAATTAGATGAAAAGGTTTCAAGGGCCTGTATCATTGATTTCTTGGGGAATATGATTTGTTCAAGCGAAACCAGTCTCAATAAAGAGGATGCCCCAGAAAAGATTGTCATCCATCTTAAAAAACAAGTCGAAGAGCTGGTAAACGGTCATAATGTTCAGTGGCAAAAAGTTATTGGAATGGGAGTTGGGCTCCCTGGATTAATAGATTATGCCAATGGACAAGTTAAAATCTCTGCTCAACTCGGATGGGGGGATGTTCCGTTAGCACATATGTTAGAAAAGGAGTTTCAGGTCAAGGTTTTTATAGATAATGAATTAAAGCTGAAGGCCTATGCTGAAAAACGCCTAGGAAATGGGAAGCAAAGTGGTAGATTAGTGATGATTGGTTTTGGCAGTGGAGTGGGCTCCTCCCTCATAGTTAATGGTGAAATAGATAGGGGCCATTCTAATTTTGCTGGAGAGATCGGGCATACCATTGTAGATCCAAATGGTAAACTCTGTCCTTGTGGGAATTTTGGCTGTTTACAAACGTATATTGCTGAATCTTTTTTATTGGAAGAGGCTTCAAAAAGAAAAGAAATAAAGGACATTCAGGAGCTGATTGAGATAGCTGAACGTAATGAAGAGTGGGCAATCAGTGTTATCGAACGTGCAGTGACCTATGCCACGCTTGCAATCAATAATATTGTTTGCATTAATAACCCAGATACAGTCCTTCTAACAGGCTCTTTGATTGATCGTTATCCGTATATAACAAATAAAATTTTGAAAAGCTGTGAAACAAAAATCTGGGAGCCGTTACGCAATTCATTCGCTTTAAGAGTGTCAACCTTAGAACAACAAGGTGTCATGTTGGGGGCAGGAATGATAGCTCAGAAGGATTTTGTGCAAAAGCTTAATTTTGAAGAGGGGGTATTGAATTGAACGATCCAGTGCTGGTTTCAGAGTATAGAGGAAGCATTCTTGAAAATGAACATCATGGGGTAATATGTGGTGTTAATGAAAAAAAAGAGGTGATTTTCCAAGAGGGAGATATTAATCATTTGACATTTTATCGATCAGCTATGAAACCAATTCAGGCCATTCCAGTCTTTCTGACGGACGTCATCAATAAATATGGGTTAACTTCGGAAGAGACCGCTCTATTTACAGCCTCGCAACGAGGAGAAATCTATCATCAAAATGCCTTGGTCTCCTTGTTAAGAAAATTGCAATTGTCAGAGGAACAGCTTGTTTGTGCAGAGTCCTTGCCTTTAAATGATGAACCTAAAGCCGCTTGCTTATGGAACCATGGTGCGAAGCGTAGATTGTTTCATAATTGTGCTGGGAAGCATCTGGGACTTATTGCTGCAGCACGTGAAAAGGGTTGGGATATGGATACATATTATGAGCTTGACCATCCGCTTCAACAAGCCATTTTGGGATATCTTTCGCAATTAGCTGAGATAGATTCCAATGAAATTGGAAAGGGAACGGATGGGTGTGGGGTTCCAGTTTTCTCTGTTCCTTTATATAATATGGCTCTTTCATATCTTAAATTTGCTTGTCCAGAGATGATATCAGATCAAGGGATGAAAGAGGCGGTTAAACATATTGGCACCGTAATGAATGAGAATCCTAAGATCATTGCCTCCCATCAATTTGTGTGTACAGCATTATTGGAGGATTCAAATATTGTTGCCAAAGGAGGTGCACAAGGTGTTTATTGCTTTGCTTTAAGAAAAGAGAAACTTAGCTTTGCGTTAAAAGTGTTAAGTGGATCAGAGCTTGTCTGGCCAATTCTTATAGCTGGTATTTTAGAAAAAATGGATTATCAAAATAAGGAAACCATTCATCGCTTATATGAGCTAGGTCAGAGAGACATTCTTAACGATGAAGGAAAAATCATTGGAAAGCGCGTTGTTAATTTATAAGGGGGAAAAGAAGATGATAAGAAGTAAAAAGATCATGGGGGCCTTTTTAATTGTCCTTTTAGCACTGGTGTTAACCGCCTGTTCAACAACTCGTTCGAGCTCTGATAGTGGAGGGGCAGCTTCGTCCGATAAAAAGGATAAGGATATTAATATTGCTGTAAATCAAGATTTTACAACTTTAGATCCTCATAATGTAAGCGATACACTGTCTATTTCTGCTACTCATGCTATTTATGAAGGCCTTGTTGGGTTTGATAAGGATATGAAGATACAACCCGTTCTTGCAACAGATTATAAGATTAGCGATGACGGCTTGACGTATACTTTTCATTTAAGAAAGAATGTTAAGTTCCAGGATGGAAGCTCTTTTAATGCAGAGGCGGTGAAAGCTAATTTTGACCGAATCCAATCCTCCAAGGATGCCTTAATCGCTTCTCATTATTTGCAATATTTAAAATCCGTAAAAATTGTCGATGATCACACGATTCAACTCATTTTAAATCAGCCTTTTAGTGCCATGCTTAATAAACTTACGATGGTTGAAATGATTAGTCCAAAGGCGTTGAAGGATCAAGGTGACAAAATAGGGATGCATCCAGTAGGCACGGGACCATTTGAATTTGTTAAATGGAACCAAGGGGAGTCTTTAATACTGAAGAAAAATCCAAATTATTGGGATAAAGGCTATCCAAAGGTTGATCAAATTACGTATAAATCAGTTCCTGAAAATGGTTCGCGTGTAGATATGCTTAAAACCGGAGAGGCTGATTTTATTTACCCGTTACCAGAACAAAGTGTCCAAGCGTTAAAAACCCAAAATGATATAACTGTCGATCAAACAACCTCGAATATTGTACGTTATGTCACTTTAAATACAAATAAGAAACCTTTTAATGATAAAAAAGTTAGACAGGCAATGAACTATGCACTAGATAAAAATGCTTATATAAAGGTTGTTAAAAGCGGCTTTGGTAGTGAACTTGATTCGACAATGGCTCCTTCTACCCAATTCTACTCAAAACAAAAGGTATACAACTATGATCTGAGCAAAGCAAAAGAATTAATGAAAGAAGCCGGGTATGCGAAGGGATTTACTGCCGAGATCTGGGGGGATACAGATTCCGCAACTATGAAGGGGATGCAATTTATACAACAACAAATGGCTAGAATTAACATTAAATTGAAAATCAAGGCGATGGAGCAAGGGACGTTATCCGATGCGATTAATACCCCTAAATCTCCAGATGATGCCAAGGTTCAAATGTGGTATGTGAGTTGGTCTCCGTCTTCTGGTGATGCAGATGGTGCAACACGTGGTTTATTTAGTAGTGCAGCCTTCCCACCAAATGGTTCAAATACGGCTTATTATAAAAACGGAGAAGTTGATAAATTAATAGATAAAGCTAATCAAACAACGGATGTTGAAAAACAAAAAAGCATGTATGCAACCATCCAAAAGGATATTTACAATGATGCACCATGGCTTTTCCTTGGTGTTGATACAAACTTGTCTGCTCATGTTAATAAATTAAAAGGTGTCTATGTCTTGCCTGACGGTTCTATCCAAGTTAAGGAAGCCGAACTCCAATAGATCATGATGTAAATAAAGGGGGCTGAATAACTCAGCTCCTTTTATTAAAGGGAGGTCAAATTCAGCATTGAAAAAGTATATAGTCAAACGTATTTTAGGCATTATCCCACTCCTTTTTGTCGTTTCATTTCTAATATTTTTATTTATTCATTTGGTTCCAGGGGATCCTGCCCGCTTAATCGCAGGCAAAGATGCCGATTTACAACAAATCAATGCAATAAAGCACCAGCTACATTTAGATGAGCCTTTATATAAACAATACATTGATTATATGAATAATTTATTTCATGGTAATTTGGGTGAATCGATTAAATCAAAGGTTCCTGTTTCGGAATTAATAGGTGAAAGAATTGTTCCTTCTCTTGAATTATCACTACTAAGTATTGCTTGGGCCATGGTTATAGGGGTTTTAATTGGGATAATCTCAGCGATTTTTAAAAACCGTTGGCCTGATAATATAGGCATGATTACTGCAGTATCAGGAATCTCTCTTCCTAACTTTTGGTTAGGGTTGGTGATGATACAGATCTTTTCAGTTAAATTAGGCCTGCTACCAACGGGAGGAATCGAAACCTGGAAGGGATATTTAATGCCATCTATTGCACTAGGAGCAGGTATTATGGCAATGATCGCAAGGTTTACACGTTCCTCCTTGGTTCAAACGTTGAAGGAAGATTTTATTAGGACGGGGAGATCCAGAGGATATAGCGGTTTAACAATTGTATTTGGCCATGCGTTGCGGAGCTCATTAATTCCAGTTGTAACGGTGGCTGGACTTCAATTTGGGTTCTTATTGGGGGGTTCAATTGTTGTTGAAACCGTTTTTAGCTTTCCTGGAATGGGACGATTATTGATCAACTCGATTCAAATGAGAGATTATCCAGTTGTACAAGCTGAATTAATGCTTTTTTCATTTGAATTTATCCTTGTCAATTTAATCGTAGATTTATTGTATGGTTTTCTGAATCCGAAGATTCGTTATGATTAAAAACTAGTTGGTGCAAGGAGGGCTTTCTTTGAGTGAAACGATGACAGTTTCCAAACAGCAAATAGCTTCGAAACGCGGAACTTTATCTACTTTTTGGCATGATTTTAGGCAGAGAAAAGTAGCTTTTATTTCTTTTCTATTTTTTGTCCTTTTGGTTATTTTAGCAGTCATTGGGCCGTATATAGTTCCTTTTAATCCACAAACACCTGATTATAATCACGTATTACAAGGAATGTCGCAAAAGCATTGGGCAGGTACTGATGAATATGGAAGAGATGTACTAAGTCGCCTTATAGCTGGAACTAGGATCTCATTAGGTATCGGCATATCATCTGTATTAATTGGTGCAATGGCAGGGACTATATTGGGACTGGTAAGTGGCTATTTTGGAAAGTGGGTTGATAAAACCATCATGCGTATTTGTGATGTATTATTCGCTTTTCCTGATATCTTACTAGCAATTGGTATTGTTGCTATTTTAGGTCCAGGATTAAAAAATGTTATCTTTGCCGTCGCTTTTTTTAGTGTTCCCTCCTTTGCAAGAATGGTAAGAGGGAAAACACTTGAAGTGAAAGAAATGCTCTTCATAGAAGCAGAAAAGTCAATCGGCGCAAAGACAAATCGCATTATTTTTCGTCATATCTTTCCAGAGACTATTCCTATTATTATCGTTTATTTAACAATGCAGGTCGGTACAGCCATTTTAGCGGCTGCGAGTCTAAGTTTTCTTGGATTAGGGGCTTCTCCTTCCTCGCCTGACTGGGGAGCAATGTTAAGTATGTCACGTGATTACATTGGTACAGCTTTTAATCTTGTCTTTTTTCCAGGGCTAGCCATTTTTTTGACCGTTCTTTCTTTAAATAATTTAGGTGATGGTCTTCGTGATATTTTGGATCCAAAAATCAAAGATTAAGGGGAACTTTGTCAATATGCACAACTTATTAAATGTCAATAATCTACAAATTGCTTTTAGAAAAAGAAAAAAGTCCATTAAGGTTGTAAACGGTGTAGATTTTGGAATAAGTAAGGGAGAGATTGTGGGGATTGTTGGTGAATCGGGATGCGGAAAGAGTGTCACCTCTTTATCTATCATGAGGCTTTTTCATGATACATCTGGAGAGGTCGTGGGAGGCACTATCCAATTTAAAGAGAAGGATCTTCTTGAATTATCTGAGCGAGAGATGCGAAGGATCCGTGGAAAGGAAATAGCTATGATTTTTCAAGAGCCGATGACTTCTCTGAACCCCGTTATGAAAATAGGGAAGCAGTTAATCCAAGGCATCATGTTGCATTTAGGCTTGAACAGAGAAGAAGCGAAGCAACAGGCTGTAGAAATGTTGAAGCTCGTGGGAATACCAAGAGCTGAAAGCATTATGAATGAATATCCCCACCAATTATCCGGTGGGATGAGACAAAGGGTCATGATTGCAATTGCCATGTCTTGTGAACCGGAGTTATTAATTGCTGATGAGCCTACTACAGCGTTAGATGTTACCATTCAAGCACAAATATTACAATTGATGAAAAAGATACAGAGAGAAAGAGGGACAGCTATTTTACTGATAACTCACGACTTAGGTGTGGTTGCCGAATCATGTGATCGTGTGGTTGTTATGTACGCAGGTAGGGTGGTCGAAGAAGCTACTGTTGAAGAATTGTTTGAATCGCCGTTACATCCATATACACAGGGGCTAATTGAATCCGTTCCTAAAATAGGAAATAGGAAGGAAGAACTATACTCTATTCCAGGGCACGTGCCTAATCCAGAAGCTATGCCAAACGGGTGCAAGTTTGCTTCGCGGTGTCCTTATGTAATGGATATTTGTCGTGAGAGGGAACCACAGTTGGTCAGTAATAATAATGGACGAAAGCAACGCTGCTGGCTACATCAGTCTATTAAAGAAGAGGAGCGAAAAACCATTGGTTGATAATGAATTATTGAAAGTAAAAGGCTTGAAAAAATACTTTCCTATATCAAATGGATGGTTCTCCTCAAAAGAGTATGTTAAAGCCGTTGATGAGGTGTCCTTTTCCGTTAAAAAAGGTGAAACATTAAGCTTAGTTGGAGAATCAGGCTGTGGTAAATCTACATTAGGTCGTTTGATCAATGGATTAATAAAGGCAGATGCTGGTGACATTGTGTTTAAAGGGGATAATTTGGCAGAGGCAAGTGAGACAAAATGGCGATCTTATCGCAAACCTATGCAAATGATCTTTCAAGATCCCTATGCTTCACTAAGCCCAAGGATGAAAATCAAAGAGATCATAGCTGAACCGTTAAAAATCCATGATCCGAGCTTATCAAGAGAAGAAAGAGAAGCAAAGGTTAAAAGCATATTAGAAATATGTGGGATAGATTATTATCATTCAGATAAATATCCTCATGAGTTCAGTGGAGGTCAAAGACAGCGCATAGGAATTGCCCGGGCATTGATCTTACAACCCGAATTAATTATAGCTGATGAACCTGTTTCTGCTTTAGATGTATCTATTCAAGCACAGATTTTAAATTTGTTAAAGAAACTGCAGAAAGACTATCAACTCACCTATTTGTTTATTTCTCATGATTTGAGTGTTGTGGAGCACATCAGTGATCATGTAGCTGTTATGTATTTAGGGAATATTGTTGAGATTGCCCCAAGAGAAGCTATTTTTGAAGATCCAAAGCATCCATATACGAAAGCCTTGCTCTCTTCTGTCCCGATACCAGATCCTAAATTAAAAAGGGAGAGCATTATATTAAAGGGGGAAATTCCTAATGCAGCGAACCCCCCAAAGGGATGCAAGTTTCATACAAGGTGTCCACTTGCCATGTCGATTTGTTCAAAAGAAATACCAATAATGAAAACCGTTGGAGATAAACAGCAAATGGTCGCCTGTCATTTATATCAATAAATCATTTTCTTTTAGGGGCAATGGTTGAGATGCATTCGATAGAGGGAGGTTATTAATGTGGAGCAAGCTTATATCCATTTCATCAGCTATAATTCTGTGGAAGAACTTAAGCTGCTGAAGAATAAGAAACTTTTCCAATATCCTAAAATAACGCTTGTCTATGATAGGAAATACCTGCCCATCCTTTATGTAGGGGTTGAAAAGGAACATCTTGTACTAGATGATATTAGAAACCTATCGGGTGAGGTTGCTAAATTTATGAAGGAAAAAGGATTTACAGAAGGGATTAGTCAAATCAGTGAGCTGACGTCCTTCTTTCAAAGGTGGGATCAGGCTAAAGTGTTGATGGCCTTTTATGAAGGCTGGTATTTAGGACAATATTCATTTAATAAATATAAAAAGGTTAAGGAAGATGGGCGAATTGAACTCATTGTGGAAGGAGATGATAATGACTATTATAAAAATATAGCCTTAATTAGAAGTAATGCTGTCATGCATGTACGTGATCTTTGTAATGAGCCGCCCAATGTATTATATCCTGAGAGCTATGAAAGAATGGTTAGAACTTTCTTTAGCGATAATGATAAGGTAGAGATAACCGTGTATAATCAAGAGGATTTGATCGAAAGGGAATTAAATGGTCTATTGGCTGTTTCTAGAGGCAGTGCGCATTCACCAAAAGTTATCAAGCTCTCTTATAAGACCTCTGAGACTGCGCCCCATATTGCATTAATTGGAAAAGGCGTCACCTTTGATTCTGGTGGAGTGAATATAAAATCGGGTGACTTCTCTGATATGAAGATGGATATGGGAGGCTCAGCAGCTGTTGTGGGAGCCATCCATTTGCTCAGTCATATGCATGCTGAAGCTCATGTGACTGCAATTATACCCATAGTCGAGAATCTGACTGATTCAAGATCACTCCTACCTTCTGAAATCATACATTACAAAAATGATACAACAGTTCAAGTCGTTAATACAGATGGTGAGGGGCGATTGATTTTGGCGGATAGTCTTTTATTAGCACAGGAACTAGGGGCTGAGACCATTGTGGATATTGCGACTCTTACCGGATCAGTCGGTCATGCTTTGGGTCTTAAAGTTGCTGGATTATGGAGTAACACGGAAACTGTAGCGCTTAAGCTGAAAGAGATTGGTGAGGAGAATGGGGATCTTATTTGGCCAATGCCTCTTGTAAGCGAATATAAGGAGTGGTTGGAAAACCCTTATGCAGATATTTCGAATGTAGGAACAAATGCCTATGGTGGAGCGATAACAGCAGCAGTGTTTTTATCACACTTTGTCGAGCCAGGCATAAAATGGGCACATATCGATATGGCAAATACAGTACAAAGCTGGAAAACGTTTGGTTACTATACATCTGGTGCGTCAGGTTTTGGGGCTAGATTATTAGCAGACTTTGTGATAGGTGAGAAATAACAAATGAAAATAGAAATCATTGCTCAAAATGTGGATGATGCCCTTGAAGCAGAGAAGGCAGGGGCTGATCGTTTAGAATTGGTCACGGCTATAGAAGAAGGAGGACTCACCCCGAGTTATCAAACGATAAAGGAAGTAGTGGAATCTGTAGAGATTCCAGTCTATGTCATGGTGAGACCCCACAGCAAGCATTTCAATTATACAGACAATGAATGGTATACCATTCAAGAAAATATTATTGTCATTAGAGAACTTAAGGCTCAAGGCATTGTATTTGGCTGTTTAAATGAAGATAGAGGCATTGATGAAAAGCTATTAGAAAAAGTGCTTAAAGTAGCAGAAGGATTAGGTGTCACTTTTCATCGAGCATTTGATGAGGTAATTGACCAAGAACAAGCCTATAAAGTTCTTTGTTCTTATTCAGATGTGATCGAGAGAGTATTGACATCCGGCGGAGCGGAAAAAGTACCGCAAGGAATAGAGGCGTTGAAGCGGCTGATTCAATGCTCACAAAACTTAAAGGGGCCGAAGATCTTAGTTGGATCGGGTTTAAATCCTGATAATTTGGGTGCTATTCATACGGCTTTACAAGCTGAGGAGTATCACTTTGGTTCAGGCGTTCGGCAGTCCTTCTCCTTCCATCACCCCATCGTCCCCTTTAAGATGGAGAGAATTACTCGCATATTAAAATAAACAGAGACGTGGCTTCACAGCATCTTTCAACGGCTATATAAATGACAAAAAGAGCTCCTGTCGGCTCACTACCGACTTCGGGGCTCTTTTTTTAATAGGTTTTAGTCGTAAGTCCTTTACTAAAATGTGCAGGAGTGAAAAGCGTTATCCTACCTCTTCAGATGTACTTATCAACTAATTGTAAATAAAAGAAAGTTCACCAACTAATAGACATAGTATAACAATTGCCTATCTTCCCGCTTTGATACGCCGTCTTCGTGTTAAGGTGTCGATTGTGACAGCGATAAGTAAGATGGCACCTTCGATCAGATATTTAGTGCTAGACGGGGCGCTGAGCAAATCCATACCATTTTCCACGCTGCCGAGAACGAGGGCACCGGCTAAGGCGTTGTACACACTGCCACGACCGCCGAATAAGCTGGTTCCACCAATGATCGCAGCGGCGATGGAAAGCAGTAAGAGATCACCAGTTCCAGTAGCGGGCGAAGCGGCTCCGAGTCTTGAGGCTCCGAGTATCCCACCAACTGCTGCAAGACCTGCAGCGAGGATAAAGACACTTACTTTTACCCATTTGACTTTTATTCCAGCGCGGCGGGCGGCTTCGGCGTTGCCGCCTAATGCATAGACATGACGACCAAATAAAGTGGATTGGGTGACAAACCCAAAGATAAATACCAGAAGAATAAGGATTAAAGCAGACAAGGGGATGCCTTTATACAAGTTGAGTGTGAGCACGACAATACTAGTAATGATGGCAACCCCAATGATTCTTAACATGAGCTGATTGATAGGAGTGGCCTTTAGTCCTTTTTGCGTGCGACGTTGCCTCTGCCCAAGTGTTGCCCAAGCAAAGACAGCAACAGTGATGGCGGCTAAAAGCCAGCCCAGCCATCCAGGGAGATACGTGCTGGAAATCGCAAGAAGCGTAGGATTGATAACGGGAACTGTTCCTGTGTCTCCTAATAGTGCGAGTAAAATTCCTTGATAGCCTAAAGACCCCGCTAAGGTAACAATGAAAGCAGGGACACCAATCAGTGTCACCCATAATCCCTGAAAGACGCCAATAGCGATTCCAGAAAGAATGGCAATAATGATAGCGATAATCGCACCAAATGGTCCTGTCCAAGATGTGGCAAGTATGACCAAAATCCCAGCTGAGACCCCGCTGACGGCAGCAATTGACAAATCAATTTCCCCGAGTAAAAGAACAAATGTTACCCCGATGGCAAGCGTTCCAATATCAACGATTTGTTGTACGAGATTAGATAGATTTCTCGGGTCGAGAAAATGGGGGTTGAGAATCTGAAAAACAATCCATATGACTATCAAAGCAATGATCACAGGAATAAGACCAAGATCTCCACTTGCTAGGCGCACTTTAATAGAAGAAAAAAGGCCTTCATCATTTGTAGAGGTAGGCTCCTTTTGACCTGGAACAGTCGACATTTACATCTCCACCTTCCTAGAAGCACCAGTAATCGCCGCGACGACATCTTCATTGGTGACCTCACTATTTTTATAGTGAGCTACTGTTTCACCATGCCTGAGTACCGTAATGCGATCAGCCACTTGAAAGACATCGGTTAAATTATGAGAAATAACGAGCACGGCAATATCTTTCTTAGCCAGTGTACGAATGAGGTTAAGCACTGAACGTGTTTGGGCGACACCAAGAGCAGCAGTTGGTTCGTCCAGTAAGACAAGCTTAGACCCCCATAGAACAGCACGTGCCACTGCGACGGTTTGACGCTGTCCGCCTGAGAGACTGGCAACGGGTGTGGTGAGTGGTGGTAGATGGATTCCTAAAGAATCGAGTACAGGAACAGCTCGCTTTTCCATTTCTTCTTTATCTACAACAGAGAGCACTCCCGGAATGAGGGGTCTTTTCAGTTCCTTCCCAAGAAATAAATTGGAGACAATATCTAAGTTGTCACAAAGGGCCAAATCTTGATAAACGGTTTGGATACCTAATGCTTCTGCAATACTCGGACCATTTAATTTCACTGCACGCCCTTCAATGGAAATCGTTCCTTCATCCGGTTGATCGACACCGGAAACCATTTTGATAGTAGTGGATTTTCCTGCGCCGTTGTCACCAACAAGTGCCAACACTTCTCCTGATGAGACATGCAGATTGACACCTTTTAGCGCTTGGACGGCTCCGAAGCGCTTTTTTAAATTTTCTACGCGTAATATTTCGCGTGGTCTATTGGCTTCACTCAATGTTATTCCTCCTGCTAGTTGCTTTCTAAGGGGGGAAGTCCCCCTTTAGAAATGATCTATATTAATGTTCGGGACATTTTTGGGCAGCATCACCTGTACAAATTTTATCCCATGTTGTATAGCCGTCCTTGATAACGGTATCTGCAAGGTTATCCTTTGTGACGGCAATGGGGTCCAATAATACAGAGGGGACATCGGTCATATTGTTGTTGGTTTTCCCATTGACTAGCCCTTTAGGTGGCGCTTTACCTTCTGCTAAAGCGACCGCTAATTGCGCTGCAGCTGTTGCTTCTTTTTTTACATCCTTATATACGCTCATTGACTGTGTGCCAAGCACAATATTACGCAGACCATCATCGGTTGCATCCTGACCAGTTACTGGGACTTTGCCGGCTAGGCCTTGGGCTTTCAAGGCCTTTATTGCCGCTCCTGCATTGCCGTCGTTGGCAGCAAGAACAGCATCTACTTTGTTATCGAGCTTCGTTAGCGCCTGTTCGGTCTCACGTAAGGCATTATCTGCTAACCATTCTGGTGTATAACTTTCGTAACCTTTAACAAGAGTCTTATCCTTGAACAACGGATCAAGAATAGTGTGGGCACCTTTTCTAAATAATAGGGCATTATTGTCACTTTGTGCTCCGTTAATCATGACAACTGTTCCCCCCTTAGGTGTATGGTCAGCAATATATTTTCCTTGTAATTCACCTACTTTTTCATTATTAAAAGAGATATAATAATCCTCTTTAGCGTTTAAAATTAAGCGATCATAAGAGATCACCTTGACGTCAGCATCCTGTGCTTTTCGAACGATCGTCGCTGCGGCCTTAGAGTCTTGAGGGTCGATGACCAATACCTTAGCTCCAGATGTTATCGCTGACTCAGCTTGTTTTTGCTGTGTTTGCTCATCTCCTTGAGCGTTTTGATAAATTACTTTTATGTCTGGATTCAAGTCCTTAACCGCTGCTTCAAAATCGGGTTTATCTTGACTTTCATAGCGAGCGGATGTGCCGGTTTCTGGAAGGAGAAGGGCGATCGTTGCTGTCTTCTTTTTACCGCCAGAGCTAGAAGTCCCATCACTATTAGATTGAGATCCGCAAGCAGTTGTGAAAATCATCAAAAGGATAATGCCAGCAATCCAAAAAAACCATTGATGTTTACTTACACCTTTTTTGTGCTTCAAAAATCATTCCCCCTATAAATGAACTGAGCGATAATGCCAATGCCTCTTTATTTATGCGTTTCATGCCCTTAGATGAATAAAGTTATCTCCTCCCTTACATGAAATGAATAACGAAAGCGGTTTCTTTTTTGCCTTATCACCCCTCTTCAACAAAATATGGTCGGATAACATAGCGAAATCAGCCTGACAATATTCAATTTATTTCTATAAACTGAAAAAA
This sequence comes from Pullulanibacillus camelliae, assembly GCF_014642655.1. GTDB lineage: Bacteria > Bacillota > Bacilli > Bacillales > Sporolactobacillaceae > Pullulanibacillus > Pullulanibacillus camelliae. The sequence goes on along the minus strand of NZ_BMIR01000001.1, from coordinate 250,592 downwards.
TTTCGCTTGATTAACAAAAAAAGACATAACAGGTCATTCTAAAGTCTTAAGCCATAAGTGATAAGGAAATTTATTTTTTAACTAATGTATTAATGCAATAGAGTGATAAAAAGATGCAATATTATCTGACAATAGCGTTGACTTTTGGAAAGGCAATTGCTAATATAATTAAAAGTTTTAAAATTTGAAATACTGGTTCTATTATAGAACCAAAAGGTGGCTAAAGTTTGGGGTCAAAGACACTATTAAAATCATTATCATTGCTCGACAAATTTACTCTTGATACACCAACTTGGGGATTAAGAGAGTTAGCCAGAGAATTGGACATGAGTCATACCATTGTCTATCGATTGTTATCTACCTTTGAGGAGAAGGGCTACATCTATCGAGACCCTGATACGCATAAGTATCATCTTGGCATTAAATTTATGGAGTTAGGCAACATTGTGGAGGACAATTTGAGATTACTAGAAGTGATCCAGCCTATTATGAAAAATATTGCAATAGAAACAGGCGAGAGTGTAGTTCTGACTATTCTGGATAATCTTGAAGGCATTTTTGTCAAGATCGTTGAAAGTGACAAACACGTTCGTTTTGCGGAGTCAGTAGGAAGACGATCTCCTTTATACATTGGTGCTTCACATAAGACCATTCTTGCTTACCTTCCAAAAGATACCCAACAAAAGGTTATTTCACAGGGAATAGCAATGCAGGTCAAGCAAATAAAGTCTGAAGCTCTTTTTATTCAGCAGTTGGAAAGCATTCAGGAAAAGGGATGGGCATACTCTGTGGGAGAAACCTTTGAAGATGTGTCTGCAGTGGCTGTCCCCTTGTTCGATGGCCGAGGAACGATTGTTGGCTCTTTATCTGTAGCGGGTCCAGTTTATCGGTTGTCTAGCGAAGCTGCTCAGCAGCAGCTCGTTATCCTGCAACACTATCAAAAGGAAATGAACGCAATTTTAAGCAACGCCCTATTGCCTACTCGGCGGGAGGCTTTTATAGGGAATCTTCTTTAATAGTTTTTAAAAAGGGGGATGAAGGTGGAAAAGATACTGGAGGTTAAGGAGCTCGTCACAGGGTACAAGGGGAAAACGGGGTTTTTAAAAGCTGTAGATGGTGTCTCTTTTGACATTGAAAAAGGTGAGACAGTCTGTATTGTAGGTGAATCTGGAAGTGGGAAGAGTGTTACCTCAATGAGTATTATGAGACTCGTAGATTACGAAAATGGCAAAATTTTGAGTGGAAGCATCCGGTTTGAGCAGGAGGAACTGACTGATAAAAGTTCTGATGAAATGCGGCATATAAGAGGTTCAAAAATATCCATGATTTTTCAAGAGCCCCTGACAGCACTTAACCCTGTCTTTACAGTAGGAAAGCAAATTACTGAGGCCATCTTATTGCATCAATCTATTACAAAAAAGAAGGCCATGGAAAGAGCTGAAGAGCTGCTACGCTTGGTAGGATTATCAGATCCCAAGACGCGGTTGAAACAATTTCCGCATGAATTATCAGGCGGGATGCGACAAAGAGTCATGATTGCTATCGCCTTAGCCTCTAATCCGGAATTATTAATAGCGGATGAACCGACGACGGCATTGGATGTTACCATAGAGGCGCAAATACTAGAACTATTGCGCACGATAAGAGAACAGAGAAACATGTCGATTATGTTAATCACTCATGACATTGGGGTAGCCGCAGAAATGGCCCATCGGATCATCATCATGTATGCTGGGAAAATTGTAGAAATAGGTAAAACAAATGATATCCTGCAAAGACCTTACCATCCTTATTCCAAAGGTTTAATGGAATCTGTACCAAAAATGGACGGGCAACGCGGGGTGCCGCTACAATCTATTGATGGCACAATTCCTAGTTTGCATGAAATGCCTAGTGGATGCCGCTTTTCACCACGTTGTCCTTTGGCCACAGATAAATGTCGAGGAGAAGCTCCACAATTAGAAAGAAAGGGAGATAGACAGGTGGCTTGTTGGCATGTAGATAAATTATTACAGCAGGAAGATAAGACACAGGTAAAGGAGGGGATATAAATGAGGTTGGAAAATCACGCGGGATTAGATCATCAGCCGTTAGTAGAAATAAAACACCTTAAGAAATATTTCACTATTAAAGGAGGTGGTGTATTCAAAAGAGAGAAAAAGGAAATAAAGGCAGTCGATGATGTATCTTTTCAAATTTTTAAAGGTGAAACGCTTGGTCTGGTAGGGGAATCAGGCTGTGGGAAGTCAACGCTTGGTAGAAATCTATTGAGGCTTCAAGAGCCAACAGCAGGTGAAGTCTTATTCCATGGGGAAAACATCCTACAGTATAAGAAAAAACAACTCAGAGATTTACGGAATAAAATGCAGATTATTTACCAAGATCCTTTTGGCTCTTTGAACCCGAGATTTACTATCGGCCAAATCATTGGGGAAATGTTTGCTATACACGGCACGGCAAAAGGTAAGGAAAAGGAACAGAGAATAAAAGAATTGTTAGCACTTGTCGGTCTAGATTCGAGTAGATATAACAGCTATCCGCATGAATTTTCTGGAGGACAGCGGCAGAGAGTGGGGATTGCCCGCGCCTTAGCTCTTCAACCTGAATTTGTTGTTGCAGATGAGCCCGTTTCGGCTCTGGATGTTTCTGTGCAATCGCAGATCATCAATCTTTTAATGAAATTAAAAGAAGACTTAGGGCTAACTTTGCTATTTATTGCGCATGGGTTAAATGTTGTCCGACATATTTCTGATCGGGTGGGGGTGATGTACCTTGGCAGGATGGTTGAGCTTTCCGAGACAGATAATATTTTTGATCATCCAGCCCATCCTTATACAGCAGCCCTTCTGACGACAATACCTGATGCCAATCCAAACGCAAAAAAAGAACGCATCGTTCTGAAAGGTGAGGTGCCTTCACCAGCTGCCCCACCATCAGGGTGTAGCTTTAGGACAAGATGTCCATTAGCAACGGAACGATGCGCTAAGGAAGTACCAAAATTGCAAGAAATTCGAAGCGGCCACTTCGTATCTTGCCATTACCCTTTAGAAAAAGGGCAATCCCTGAGAGATGCTATCGTATGACAGCTAATGTCTTCTCTAGAGAAAAATGTCTATATGTCTATTGTATACCAACTTTATCTTAAAAAAAATAAATGAATAAGGGAGTTTTGAGTGTGTCAAAAATCATGCATAAAAATGCCAAAATATATGATGGATATAAATCTTTTCAGTATTTGGAACCAGGAGTAGATTATAAACAATTTAAACTGGCAAAGGAAATTGGCAGGGTGCCCGAGTATGCTTATCCTGTCTCTGAGGAAGAGGAAGCCGTTGTTCAAGATATTTTTAATGAAGAAAATATCATCTCTATGCATGAACATACTTTTATCGCACCCGAAGATTTATCGCAATTTTATGAGTTTAGGAGACAAGGGCGTGACTATACAGCCTTTGAGGCACTGAGTCAATCGGGCCTCGATGTCATATTTGAGAACTTTATGGATGGGACGGCTATGGTCACCTCTCTAGCAGGTTGGAAATGGTCTGATGTGATTCATGACTTAGGTATTAGAATGAGTGACATTGCTCATCAGGATATGGTGATCAAAGCAGAGCGTCTTTCCGACTTATATCGGGCCAAGAAGGAAGGGAAAATCGCCTTTGTTTGTGCACTGGAATCCTCAACAATGATAGAAAATGAGTTAGATCGCCTTGATATATTGTATGGCTTTGGCGTGCGGACGATGGGAATTGTTTATTCTGAAGCCAATCAACTCGGATCTGGCTTGCGCGAGCCCAACGATTCTGGACTTTCTGTCTTTGGCAAACAAGCTGTCCAACGCATGAACAAATTAGGCATTACCATTGATGTATCGCATTCAGGTGATAAAACAGCTTTAGATACCATTGAAACAAGTGAAAAACCGGTCACCATTAATCATGCAGGTGCACGAGGCTTGTGGAATACAAAACGGATGAAGCCGGACGATGTCATGATCGCTTGTGCTGAAAAGGGGGGTGTCATAGCAATAGAAGCCGCTCCTCATTCAACGGTAACAGAAAAAAATCCTCGTCATAATATTGAGTCATTTATGGAGCACTTTGAATACGTAGCGAATTTAGTAGGGATTGATCATGTTGCTTTTGGGCCTGATACATTATTCGGTGATCATGTAGAACTGCACAATGTGTTATCCGGGCAATTATCTATCAAAAGCTCCCAAGCCTCTAATTTACAAAGAGTAGAGTATGTAGAAGGGTTAGAAAATCCGGCAGAATGTTTTCCAAATATTGTGCGCTGGTTAGTCCATCATGGGTACAATCGTGAACAAATCCGCAAGGTTATCGGTACTAATATTCTTAGAGTATTAGAAGCGACATGGGCTAAATAATAGAGAGAGGAAACGGGTCATGCTGAAATATATGAAAGTCACACTAGTCACACTGATAGCAATCGCCTTGTTGACAGCCTGCTCCTATAGTAGTGAGGGAGATCAGTCATCGACATCGGCGTCAGATTCCGGGAGTGGACAAGCTCAAAAGGGTGGGAAGGTAACGATTCCAATCGTTGCCGACCCTACGTTTAATCCATGGAGTCCCAATGCCTTTGCCGAATCGAACGTAGTTAACCGAGTGCTTTTCGATGGGCTAACAAAACCAGGTAAGGATTTACAACCATCGCCAGATTTAGCAACAAGCTGGGAGACTTCAAATGATGGTCTTGTTTGGACATTCCATCTTCGTAAAGGTGTTAAATGGCATGATGGTAAGCCATTTACTGCAGATGATGTTGCTTATACCTTTAATGATATTGCCTTAAAAAAATCCTTAGGTGCGAATAATGCTTCTTATTTTAAATCAGTAAAAAATGTTGAAGTGGTTGATGATCACACCGTTAAATTTAACTTATCAAGCCCTTTTGCAGCCCTGCCTGCTTATCTAAGCTATAACACAGAAATTTTACCAAAGCATATCTTTGAGGGAAAGGATCCTTGGAACTTAACCTCATTTAACAAAAAGAATCCAGTTGGTACGGGGCCATTTAAAATTAAAAGCTATACTTCGGGTCAAAGCGTGGTTCTTGAACGTAATGATGATTATTGGGGAGATAAAGCTAAGCTTGATGAAGTGGAGTATAAAGTGCTCCCTGATGCCAATACGCAAATTGCACAATTATTGAGTGGCGAGCTATCAATATTTGCATTATCTGATCTTTCTTCCATTGATATGCTTAAGAATTCCCCAAAAGTGGATGTGGCCGGAAAGGATATTCCTGATTTCTATTGGGTCATTGTCAATCAAAAGGAAAAGAAATATCAAGATCAGCGAGTGAGACAAGCCTTTGAATATGCGATAGACCGTAAAAACATCATTAAGACCGTATTAAAGGGCTATGGTAAAGTTGCAAATGCTGCCATTTCGCCAGCGCTAAGTCAGTATTATACCGACGATGTAAAGCAGTATAATTATGATCCTAAAAAGGCGAAGGAACTTTTAGCTGAGGCGGGATGGAAGGATACGAACGGAGACGGTATTGTCGATAAGGATGGGAAACCCTTTACTGTTAACTTTGAAATTGGTCTTCAAGGGAACCTAAAGGCAATTGCTCAGCTTGTTCAGCAGTATCTTAAGATCGTTGGCATAGATGTTAAATTGAAGACAATGGATTGGAACTCGATGATTGATAAAGTTGTCATCCAACGTGATTATGATATGACCTTGAACTGGTGGAAGTATGCTGCTGATCCAGATTTATCAGCTTATATGCACACGGGTGGCGGCAACAACATACCCGCTTTCAGTAATAAAGAGCTGGATGAGTTATTAGAAGCGGGTGCTCAAACAAGCGATGTAGACAAACGAAAGCAGATCTATAATGATGCGCAAAAGGTGATGTCTGAGCAGCTTCCTTATTTATTCCTCTTTTATCCAGAGGAAGTGCTAGTCAAGCAAAAAACACTAAAAGGTGTTCCTGATCTAGACTATAGCGATACGCTTTACTATATCAATGAATGGTACCTCAAAAAATAAATGAGAAGTGAGGGTGAGACAAAACGCAAAGGAGATCACCCTCATACCAACGATAAGATTTTAAAAGGAGTTAGAGAAATCGGAAGTGTCGTCAAAATACGGGGATTCCTACGGGAAAGCACGTGTCCGAGGACCACTTGGGAATCCTTAAAGATCTTTGTCTAAGTGTCTTACATTCTTCAAAGACCTTTGGCTAAAAGCATCACATCCATGTGATAACACCGAAGCTAGCATACCCTGCGCGTCGAACACCGAAGCTAGCGCATCCTGTGTGCCTGAGGCGGTGTCTGTGGAAAGCAAAGTGTTTTGACGGAACGCTTCTTGACTCACTCAAAAAGCCGAACGTATTCCTTCGAAATTGTGAATGCGTTCGACTTCTCTATTTAACTGAATCCTTCCGTTCCAGCCCCATTTCTTTTTAATACGTGGAGTAAGCAAAAGCTTTCTCTCAGGTGCAGAGTTAGAGCAGAGCTTTGTTATCTAGAGGAAGGATGCGTCAATAAGATGAATAGCAAAAAAAGCTGATGCTAAGAGTTATTTATGAATTTGAAAGGAAAAGGAGGGAATGGTCATGCTTCGATTTTTAATTCACCGCATTGGGCAGAGTATCATTCTATTGTTTATAGTGACAATCATTACTTTCTTTTTAATCAATCTGGCCCCAGGCGGACCTAAAGGTGTCACACGTATGGACGCTTCACCAGAAGAGAGACAGGCTATGATAGAAAGATATGGCTTAGATAAGCCTGTTATTGTTCGATATGGAGAATGGTTAAAGGGAGCAATTCATGGAGATCTAGGCATCTCTTATACATCTAATGAGCCTGTTATAAAAAGAATTGATGAGCGTTTACCCTATACGATTGAATTAACTGTGTATACCATTATTTTCTCGGTTGTTTTCGGAATTATTTTTGGGGTGATTTCCGCTATTCGAAGGGGGAAAGTCTTAGATCACTTGATTAATTTTGTCAGTGTGATTGGATTATCCATTCCAGCATTTTGGTTGGGGATTATGCTCATTTTATTGTTCTCTGTTAGCTTGCATTGGTTGCCATCCTCAGGTGTGGGCCCCAGGGGCAGTGACTTTAATGTATTGGGGTATCTCGCTCATCTTATTATGCCTGTCATTATCCTATCAACGACGGTATTGCCCAATATTGTGCGTTTCACCCGCTCCTCTATGTTAGAGGTCATATCACAAAATTTTATCAGAACAGCGCGAGCGAAGGGTGCGAAAGAAGTCGTCGTGATTTATAGCCATGCCCTTAGGAATGCATTAATACCTGTCATCACAATTATTGGTGTGATGATACCTCGGCTGTTAAGTGGAGCCGTGATTACTGAGTCGATATTTGGGTGGACTGGCATAGGGAATCTCATTATTGAAGCAGCTAATGGTAGAGACTATCCATTGGTCATGGGGATTACAGTGGTGATAACAGTAGTAGTTATTATCTGTAACCTTCTGGTTGATTTGATTTACTCTCAGGTCGATCCGCGTGTGAAGAATGTAGCGTAAGAAAGGAGACCTTGATATGACAACAGCAAGGAATATAAAGGATTCATTGTCTCAAGCCGAAGTGACAAAGAAAAAACGGCAGTTTGCTGTTCTGACACATCTTAAACAAAACAAAGTGGCGTTCATCTCATTCATCTTTCTTATATTGGTCCATATTATTGTCTTTTTGGGTCCATTTGCTTGGCATGTTACACCCGAACAAATCTCTAAGGACGGATCACTTGTTGGGTGGAGTTTACAGCACCCGTTTGGAACAGATGACCTTGGCAGAGATGTCTTTTCCCGAATGCTTCATGGGGGGCGAGTCACTTTACTTGTGGGGCTATGTTCTATGCTATTCTCACTGATTATTGGAACCTTTATTGGTGCGTGTGCGGGATTTCTTGGTAAGGCTGTGGAAGCTGTATTTATGCGCATAACTGAAGCGATGATGGCTATCCCTAATTTCTTTTTTGTATTGGTTGCCTTGACGGTGCTGGGAACAAGTCCGTTTATGGTCATCATTGTCATCGCCTTCTCTTCGTGGATGGAGATTGCCAGGATTGTATATGGAGAGACTTTGAAATGGAAGGAATACGAATTCGTTGAAGCGGCAAATGCCTCAGGTGCATCAACGGCTCGAATCATGGCGAAATACATTTTGCCTCAGATTATTCCATCGATCATCGTTTCTGGAACATTGACCATTGCGTGGGCGATCTTAACAGAAAGTGCTATAAGTTATCTAGGTTTAGGTATTCAACCTCCGACGGCAACATGGGGAAATATGCTACAAAATTCACAGCAATATATTTGGACGGCTCCAATACTGGGCATTCTTCCAGGGATTGCTATTACTCTCGTTGTATTAGCTTACAATTTTTTAGGCGATGGATTGCGTGACGCCTTAGATCCAAGGTATGTCAATAAATAGCCCTATAGATGTTCCATAACAAATGAACGTCAAATATGGAGTTGTTTTGAAATTTACTTTAAAGGGTGATTCTAGAAATGATGATAAAAATCAACGGAAATAATATATATTATGAAATTCATGGGAATCCGGAGGGTGAACCCATCTTTTTCATTCATGGCGCTCCAGGGTTAGGCGACTGTAGAAATGATATTAAAGCCTTTTCAGCTTTAGGTGATGACTATCAGCTTGTCTTTATGGATATGCGCGGTTCAGGGCGTTCTGAGGGGAAGCCGCCATTTACACACGAACAATGGGCGGCAGATATTGAGGAGTTAAGAAAAAGACTTGTTGATGCGCCAATAAAAATACTTGGTGGATCATATGGTGGGTACTTAGCATTAGAATATGTGATCCGCTATCCTGAACAGGTGACGCATGTTTTACTACGAGATACGGCCCCTAGTAATGATTTTGATCATTTATCCATCGATCGTGCCTTAAAAAGTCAGCTTCCCGGAGTAACGGAAGACCGTCTTGTAAAATTATTTGCCGGTAAAGTGGAGTCAAACCAAGAACTTAAGGACATGTTTGCAGCGATTCAGCCACTTTATACTGTGGAATACGATGAAGAAGCAGTGAAAAAACGATTGGATTCAATTTTTTATCGGTTTGAAACACATAATTTTGCTTTTAGCGTGAATAAACCTCGATACGATGTTCAGCCACAATTGCCTGCTATTAAGGTACCGACACTGGTTACGGTAGGGCGTCATGATTGGATCACTCCTGTTCTTTGTTCTGAGATTATTGCTGAGCATATCCCAAATTCTAAGCTCGTTATTTTTGAACAAAGTGGACATTCACCACACCTTGAAGAAAATGAGGATTATTTAAAACTTGTCCGTAATTTTTTGCAAAAGAACTCTGTCGGGAAAACAGACAAGGCTTCATCTGAGTCTTAACCCCGAATGAGCCTATTGACTAAAAGGATGGAGTAAAGCAGTGGATGATCATCTCATTAAACTTTCGATCCTACAGGAAATTGGAGGTAAGAGGTCTTAGTGTGGACCGAGGAAGAACGGGTCGATTTAACCTTTGCTTCCGTTGGAGCACCTACTCGGCGCTCCAGCCTAAATGGCTTAAAGATAGGGGGGGAATGAGTGATTTCAGGCGCAATAGCTGGGGGTTCTCCCGATTTTAGCATTCGGGAGATCAACCAGTGGTATAGACAAATCCTTGGAGCTTCAATGAGACTTTGGGAAGATTTCTTAAATGTAATGCGTTTGGTTTGGCAAAAGAAAGTGTCACCGCACATTTATAGGACCTATACATGAGATAGAACACAGGAAGCCCAGCGTGCATTAGAAAAAACGCGAGCACTTCGGTAAGAGGTCTGTAAACATTGGTTAGGTCAGGTAAAAACATGCCTCTATTAAGTAGAGCACTGCCTTTCATTTCCTCCGGTACGTGTCATAAAGGATCAGGAAAGCCCATGTCTGAATTTTAGAGGTGCCAAATCTTACTATAGCTCCTTCCAAATCACTTTATAATCATCATTTTTGCTTTCTTTTCTTCTTTCTTTTTACAAGGATAATAATGACAACCACGATGAGCAGAATGCTGCCAGCTAGAATCGCACCATATTTAATCAGATCTGCTTTTGTGATGAACAGCCCTTCTGGGGTGTTATCGCCGTTGCCTTTTACGATGATATGCTCTGCCCGATTGGCATCTGTCCTTTTTAAGGAATAAGTAAAGGTTCTATGCAGGGTTTGTCCAGCATATGTCCAAGTGATATCAGCCTGATAGGTCCCGGGCTGTCGAGCTTTTTCATCATCAATTAAAAGCGAAAAATAACTTTGATCCCCAGGATAGATCGAGCCCATACTAGCTGTCTTGGTCATGATTAACTTATGTTTTTTATAGATCCTGACCGTCCCCTTAGATTTTTCCAGGACGTTTCCTTTATTAGCAAGATAAATATCCAAAAATAAATCTGCACCATTCCAAGTAGGCGTGAGCTTTGTAAGCGAAAGCTGGTGTTTTTCTGGTCCCTTGATTTTTACCCACACAGCATAAGCTTGTGAATATGCATTGTTTACAATGATTTTTGCTTTGTTGGCTTGAGGACTATTTTGGCGACTCTCGGCGGGGACAAATTTATACAATTCAACATTGGCGATGTGATCCCCTGGCAATGCTGTCTTAGGAATGGTAAAGGATAAGGGTAAAACTTTTACTTCACCAGGCTTTAAAACAATGTCCTTCTGCTTGAAAGTGAACCATAGTGAGGTTCTTTGTCTGGCGGCACTTTGAGGTGTGAGTGTGGCCATACCGCCGCCTTTACCTGTGACTGCATCTGAGATAAATAAGGTACCACTCCCTGAAAGCTGATGAGAGGGATTAGATATTTTTAAAGAAATGGTATGGCTTTCGCCGGGCTGGCCTTCAATGTAAAAATAACCACTTGTATTGGTCCCAGCAGGTTCAATAAATAATTTGCCTTCATCTGCATGAGCGTGGTGGATGTTGAGACAAACGAAAAATAAGAGACAAAAAAGTAATTTCTTCATGCTGTCCTCCAATAAAAAAAGCTAAGAATGAATGAACATTCTTAGCTTGAGCAAAGCTATAACAAATTATTAAATTAAGGAGCTACAGTAACGGCGTATTGGATGGTTGTCGAATAGTCACCTGCAAACATACCGATACGTGTAGGATCCGTGACATTTGCAAATTTTGAATCAGTGGCATCACTTGGTGTAAGTGTAGCGTCTGCTGGTAGATAGTTCGGCAAGGATAAAGCGTACGTCACATTGGCAGAATAGGCGCCAGCGCCGTATCCTTTATCAGCTGTTACAAGGGCAACACCGGAAGGGGAAAGGGATGTGGCACCTGTTTGTGATGTGATGCCTTCCATGCTTCCGGCAATATTAGATAGAGACGCTGTGTTTGCTTTAAGAACAGAGCCGATAGGAAGGGTAATTTGAACTGTATCGCCAGTCTTACCCGTCGTTTTATCTTCAACATTGGCTGTTAAATCAGATGCAGATACTTTAATCTGCCAGCCTTCGTTAGTCCCACGGTTATCGTCAATACGAAGATAATCATTGGTATTGATTGTTGAGAATTGTTCTGTAACATCAACTGTACCAATGGAGCCGAAGCCAACAAGTGAATTGCTTGAAGTGACATTAGAGCCTTCTGTTAAAGCATTCTGATCTGTATTGCTTGCAAAATTTAAAGTGCCGCCTGTGATTGTACCGGAACTAGCAGCAAACGCAGAATTCGCTGACAATAAAGCACCGAACAAAATGACTGCAGGGATAAATTTACGTACTTTTTTGAACATAGATGTTTACCTCCACCATTTTATTAGTGCAGTAGAGTATCCCGTGGAGAATCTCTCTATCGTTCCGCGGCAACTGGCAGACATAGCACGAAGCTTTAGTCCCTATAGTTTTGCGTCCCAATCTTTCAATTGGTTTGCTCTTTTCAACTGCTAGCTTGATTATAAAATCCTTTTGGGTGTCGAACAACGCAAAAAATATTCCATTTTTATGGTCAATTTTTCCTCGCAGATTCGTAGCTTCATATTAAAACACTCCTCTTAACTGTTATCTGTCCATCAGTTAAGGGGAGTGTTTTATTTTTAAAGCATTGATTCAATCTATGTATCCTGCCGATTTACAATCGCTTCAATAAAATGTGCAAGATGCGTTCTCTCTTCTTCAGTTAATCGTTTGATATTTTCAAGCAGTTGTATAAGTTCAGGCGAAAACTCTGAGGCATTGCCAAAAAAATCACCAAGGGAAATATCAAGAGCCTCGCAGATAGTCTGTAATTTATCAAGTGAAGGTGTTGTACGTCCTCTCTCAATATCACTCAGATAAGGCTGAGAAATATAAGCCATTTTCGCTAACTCAGTTACTTTTAAATTTTTTGATTTTCGTATGTTTTGAATTCGCATACCTATATTCACATCTATCACCTAACCCCATTATATAAGGAATCAATGGGAAGTGTTGGGGTTTTATACAAATAAAATATCGTAAATATCTATAAAAATATTGAAATAAATAGTTATTAAAGATATAATTTTGTCTGTATTCGTTTTATTTAGAAATTAACTCATTATTGATAGGAGGGAAGGTAATAATGAAGCGGCAAAATGGTGGGGCGTTTATTCTACAAAATAAATGAAAACGCTTATCTTGTATGGCCGCTTAGGTACAAAAAAGAGTAGAAAGGGGATAAAGGTTGAGTAAAAAAAGGCCTAATATTATCATTTTTAATCCTGATCAATGGCGTGGAGATGTGATGGGGCATCTAGGAAATGAGGCAGCAATGACGCCAAACTTAGATCAACTTGTTCAAGAAGAGGCGGTGTCTTTCAGTCAAGCGTATTGTCAAAATCCAGTTTGTACACCAAGTCGTTGTTCATTTATGACGGGCTGGTATCCGCATGTCAGAGGGCATCGCACAATGTATCACATGCTTCAGAAGGATGAGCCTGTGTTATTAAAGACTTTAAAAGAATCAGGTTACTTTGTCTGGTGGGGAGGCAAAAATGATTTGGTTCCTGCTGAATATGGCTATGAGGATTATTGTGACATTAAATATAATCCGAAAGAGAAGCCCTTGCCATACTGGGGAGGAAATGATGAATGGCGAGGTGAGCCGGGAAGTGATACGTATTATTCCTTTTATGTTGGAAGGATAGCTAAACTAAACGATGCTGAGTTTTATTACGATTCAGACTGGGCAAATGTGTTGGGGGCCATTGAACAAATAAAAAATCGACCAGATGATCAACCGTTCTGTCTCTATCTTCCCTTGCTTTATCCCCATCCACCATATGGAGTAGAAGAACCTTGGTTTAGCCAAATCGATCGTGGCAAGCTTCCTGAGCGTATCAAGAGCCCTGAACAATGGGAGGGAAAGGCTAGCCTACTGAAAGGGATCTATGAAAGGCAGAATATGAAAACGTGGACGGAAGAGCGTTGGGATGAATTAAGAGCTACCTATTATGGGATGTGCGCACGGGTGGATCACCAATTTGGCATGGTGATGGAAGCCTTGAAGGATGCAGGGATTTATGATGAAACAGCTGTATTTTTCTTTTCAGATCATGGAGATTTTACTGGAGACTATGGATTAGTAGAGAAAACTCAAAATACATTCGAAGATTGTCTGACCCATGTTCCTTTAATCGTTAAGCCACCTCTGGGAATTGAAATTAATCCAGGGGTCAATGAGGCTTTAGTGGAACTCATTGATGTCTCCGCAACGGTTGAAAATTTAGCTGGTATAACGCCAAGCCATACCCATTTTGGACGTTCGTTGCTGCCCCTCATTTCAGGAGAAGTAAAGGCGCAGCGAGACAGTGTTTTTTGTGAGGGTGGGCGACTTGCTGAAGAAGATCATTGCAAGGAATTAGAATCGCTTTCGAGCCAAGAAACAGGTCTTTATTGGCCAAGATTAAGTTTACAAATAGAGGATGGACCAGAACATACAAAAGCAGTGATGTGCAGGACTAAACGCTATAAATATGTCAGGCGGTTGTATGAGGAAGATGAATTATATGATTTAGAAGCTGATCCTCATGAACTGGACAATCGTATTCATGATCCACAGATGCATGCGATTTTATCAGAAATGCAAGAAAGGGTTCTGACATTTTATCAGGAAACATGTGACGTTGTTCCACATCATCCGAATTTACGTGGACTCTAAATTACCTGCTTTTTAGTCACTTAAAGAAACAGTATTTGAGGAGGGGTATTTTGCGGAAACTATTTAGTTTGGCCATGGGCATGATCCTGTTATTCTCCCTTGTCTTGGCGGGGTGTAGCAGTTCAGCAGATTCTAGTAGTCAATCATCTGCCGGCGGGAAAGCTACGATAACTTTATGGAACCGCTGGCCAGAGCTTAATGATGTGTTTAAAACGACGATTGCTGATTTTGAGAAGGAGAACCCGAAGATTCATGTAAAGTTAACCAATGTTCCGGCGGATCAATATGTGGCACAACTACAGGCAGCCATTCAAGGCAATCAGCTTCCTGATATATTTGGCTTTAATCCGTCACTTTCCTTACCACAGTTGACGGGTCTTGACGTCATTCATGATATTGATGATGTCATAACGGATCAGAAAAAGACTCAATTTGTTGATGGAACCTGGTCGGAGGGGTTTACAACGCTTAATGGTAAGGTTTATCAGCTCCCCCTTATGTCTGGATATCATTACACGAACATGATGTTTTATAATAAAAAGATTTTAAATCAATATGGGATTAAATCCATTCCGAAAACATGGGATGAATTTCTGAATGCAGGTAAGACCATTTATGAAAAGTCTCAAGGGAAAATCTATGGACTTATCGTTGCTGGTAAATCCTCTGCATCATATGAGACAAATGGTGAAATTATGTCCATGGCGACAGCGATCTCTCCAGAGGTATTTTGGAACTCAGGTGGAGTAACAGGCATCAATTATAAAACGGGTAAATATGATTTCGATACACCTGGCATCATTCAAACCATGCAGTATTTTAAAAAGCTAAAAGACAACAATGTATTACACCCCAACAGTATGCAAAGCGATGATATGCAGTCAAAAGGATTATTTGAAAATGGCAAGGCCGCATTTACTTGGGATGGAACGATGGCCGCTGGCATCTTTAATAATGATGGATTTAAAGATTGGGGTGCAGCCCCATTGCCAACAAAGGATGGCAAGCCCTCTTATGAGGGATTTCAAGGGGAGTCACCTGCAGGATTGCTCGTTTCAAAAAATACAAAGCATTATAAAGAGGTAAAAACATTTTTAAACTATATTATCGATCATTTTTACAAAAATTTAGCAACGGATGGCGTCGAGGAGCCACCAATACAAAGTGCTATGGAAGGCATCAAACAGCCCTATCCACAATTTCAACAAGTCGTGGACATTCAAGACAAAATAAAGATATTGGCTCCTAATCCATATGAAAGTAATGTAAAAGCGATTGATGTAGTAAATAATGCCCAAGGCAAACAGCCTCAAGACGATTTAGGGAACATATTGCAGGGGTATTTGTCAGGACAGATAAGTAATATTAAGGAAACGCTTAAAGATAGAACGGCTAAATTTAATAAGGCATTGACAGATGCGATTAAGAGTTCTAATGGCAAGGTTTCAGCTTCAAATTTTAAATTTTCTGATTGGACACCTTTTAAACCATATAAGGGGAATTAGTATTGCAATGAGTTAAATATCAGGCGGAGAGACGTTAATCGTCTCTTCTCTATATCTTAGTTTGATTCTAAAGGGGGAGCTGATGGATGTCAGAGCCATTATTATCGAATCAAAAACCTCGCGTTAAATTAAATACATCAAAAAGAAGGCACCGCAGATATTATTGGGCCTATTTATTTATCACACCACAATTTATTCTCTTTGTTGGGCTGACCATTTTTCCCATTGTGATGAGCTATGTTTACTCATTCTATCAATGGAGTGGAATTGGACCATTAGAGAATTTCATCAAATGGGAGAATTATAAGGAGCTTTTTCATGATACGAAGTTTTGGCATGACTTTTTGCATTCCCTCGAATACATGGTTGGGCAAACGGTGATCGTTATGCCACTTGCTTTAATCATGGCTATCCTATTTAATGAGTCAAAAATAAAGGGGAAAACCTTTTATCGCACACTCTATTTCTTACCGGTTGTCACATCGACAGCGATCATCGGTATTGTTATGGCAAATATTTTTGGGAACAAAGATGCTTTAGTTAATAATCTCTTACAAACCTTTCACATTATAAAACATCCGATTCATTGGTTAGATAATCCGACATTAGCGATGACAGTTATGATTATCGTTGGATCTTGGAAATTTTTTGGGATTGTGATGATTTATTGGTTAGCCGGCCTTCAATCTATCTCAGCCGACATTTATGAGGCTGCAAAGATTGATGGAGCCAACTTTTTTAGTACCCTTTGGTACATTACTTTACCCATTTTAAAGCCCATTTCAGCTGTTATTTTACTTTTGACTGTTGTGAATGGTTTGCACGTTTTTGATTTGGTTAAAACATTAACTGATGGCGGACCTTACTTTTCTACTGAAACTATCGATCTCTTTATTTATAACTATGCCTTTGCCAGTGATGGCATTCCGCGAATGGGCTATGCATCGTCCGCTGGAATTTTATTCGGCATCTTTGTCTTCTTGTTAAGCATCGGCATCGGGTGGCTCATTAAAAAAGCTGGTCAAGACGAAAAAGTGAAAGGAAAATCATAAAATGATGGGATCTAGACAGAGGAAAATTATATTGCATACCATTTTATTAATCCTTGGAGCCATTTGGATATATCCTTTTATATGGATGGTTTCTTCCTCATTAAAATCAAACATAGAGTTTTTTGGTTCGGGCTTAAATCTCATTCCTAAGATATTCCATTGGGAAAACTATGCGCGCGCATGGGAAACGGCTCAATTTTCTAAGTACTTCTTTAACTCAGTAGTGATTACCGTAGCGACTGTTGTGATTGTTACAGTGGTTTGTGCTTTGACAGGGTATGCATTGGGAAGGGTAAGCTTTCCAGGTAGAAAATTGGCGATGGTATTAATTACGGCGACGATGTTCATCCCGAAAGGATATACCATCATTCCTTTATTCGAGATTGTCCGACATTTGGGCTTAATGAACCATTTATCTGGAGTGATTTTGGCAGAGTCGGCAGGAGCACATGTTCTATACATTCTTCTGTTTACCTCCTATTTTTCAACGATTCCAGGTGAATTAGAGGATGCAGCATCTATCGATGGATGCGGTTTTTTTCAAACCTTTCGAAAAGTAATGCTGCCGCTGGCGACACCGGTGATTGCCACAACAGCAATCATGCAATTTATTTGGTCATGGAATGACTTTCTTGTTCCGCTCGTCTTCACATTAAATCGTCCTGAATTAAGGACGCTTGCAGTGGGCATGTACTCATTTATTGGAGAATACCAGACTGATTATACAGGGATGGCTGCTGGTGCAACGATAGCGCTCGTTCCGATCATGCTCGTTTTTATTTTTATGCAGCGATATTTTATCGAGGGCATTGCAGGCGCTGTAAAGCAATAGAACTTCATTCTATAGATTGATCGTAGTAAGGGAGCTGCAGTGGGTGCTGCAACTCCTTTTAACAGGACAGGCCTCAGACCGCAATGATGAGCGCTTTATTATGCCACACACTATAAATTTTGGCTAAAGCCGTCACAGCCATGTGACAACGCCGAAGCCAGCACATTAATCCCCCTCAAAAAGTAAAGAACTAAAGAACACTTTGGGGGATCCCTGATTGTGTGTCGGAGGCTATGTCCGTAGAAAGCGTTCCACCTCTAGAGGAAATCCACACAAGATTTAAGCATCACCAATTTCTATTATGAAATGGTGATGCTTAAAAGATTATAAAAATTCCTTTTTGATAAAATGCAACGCTTCTCTGATGTCTGTGTCTAATTTTTCCTCATCCGCATTATCCGAAAGGTCTCTCCAAACCTTTATATCGGAACCGACAATTCCTCCAGTACGGACAAAAGGTTCCATTACAACATTTCCATCAAAATGGATGTCCCGAAGCGCTTGACCGATTTCTTTCCATGGCATATGTCCTTTTCCAGGGACTTTACGATTTCCTTCACCAATGTGTAATTGGCCTAAGTATTCACCAGTATATCGAATAGCATCTCCAATATTGTCTTCTTCAATATTCATATGAAAGCTGTCTAGCAGGACTTTAACATTGTCTTTCCCAATGTCTCTTACATAGTCGACTGCTTCTTTTGCGTCATTTATCAAAAATTGTTCAAATCTATTAAGGCATTCTACTAACAAAGTAATATTATAGTGGGATGCATAGTTTGCTAATTCTTGCATACTCTTTATACTTTGTTTTCTCGCATGAACTTTATTGATAGGAAGAGAGTAATCGACAGGCCAATAGGAGTAAATGGTGCCACCGATGAAATGAATATTCGCTTTATAAAGTGCATCCAATATCTTTTTCATGTAAGCAATGCCATTTTGACGTACCGATTCATCCTCTGAAGAAACATCGTACGCTTTGGGGAGTCCTATACCGGCGGTTAAAGTAATAGGGTGTTTTTCAGCTTCAGCTCTTAATGAAAACAACGCTTCATCAGACATATTTACGATGCCAGCGGCACCTACTTCTAAGATATCAAAACCAAGGTCGGCGACCTTTTTTACATATCGATGATAATTGGCATCCCAGCTTTGTTCCCAGTAAGCAAAGTATGTACCAAATTTCATTTGATTCCCTCCAAGTGTAAGTTTTTCATTGAACATAGTGGGGATGAGCGGTCACATGTTAGGTAAATATTAAGTGACTGCTTGCTCTTTAAATGATCTCAACTTTTTTAAAAGAAAGGTGCCAACTCGAACGAATTATAAGCGGTTTCACTTGACTGTGCACCTAAATGACTAGCTAATTTTTCATTGAATAAATTCCAATGATATGTTACTATATAATGACAATAGAATGTTAATATAAATATAATAAAAATTTTCACATGAGCTTGTCAAGTGGAATAAAGGAAATGGAGTGATTGGTTATAGAACCAAGGAGACTTGATAAATCAGTCCCTATACCATTATATTTCCAGTTAAAGGAACTTATCCTATCTGAAATAAAAAATGGTAATTATTCAATTGGGAGTATGATTCCTACAGAAAATGAATTGATTAATTTATATCAGATCAGCCGTACAACAGTGCGCCAAGCGATCACAGAACTCGTGCAAGAGGGATGGCTTTACAGGGTTAAGAGTAAAGGAACATTTGTCTCGAAGCCCAAGATTGATCAAAGCTTCATCCAAGCCTTAGGTTCTTTTAATGATCAAATTACTGCATTAGGCCGAACGCCTCATACTGAACTTCTTGATTTTAAAGTGATTGAGGCCCCTGATAATGTGGCCAAAGAGCTCAAGTTACAGCCAAAGGAAAAGGCAGTATATATTCATCGGAGACGCTTTGCGGATGATGAACCGATTGTCATGGTAAAAACTTATCTTCCGTATCATCGATGTAGTTTTGTATTAGAACATGATTTCTCACAGGAATCATTATATCCTGTACTGGCGACAAAGGATGAGACCCATATTCACAAAATTCGTCGCTATATCGAAGCGCTAGAAGCAGAAGAGTATGACATGAAAAATCTTAATATTAATAGTGGGACAGCGATTCAACGCTTTATTTCTATTGGCTATAACTTCATTGATGAACCAATTGAGTATTCAATTGCGAGATATCGTGGGGATCGCAATAGATTTGAGGTTACGATCACGGCAACCAATTCATCAAAGTAGTTCATTTTTTATCGCTGACACTCATAAAGGAAGAGAGTATAAGGCGGGCTTTGACTTTCGCCACCTAAAGGCTTGCGGGCACCTTAAGTGTGTGATTGGCAAAAATCACATCAGGAGTACCAGCGAAGTGGTGCAAGCCAAGTTTTCTAATATAAGTCCGCAGAGCGCATTCATCATTGGTGAATGATTCATAAAAGGGTTTGGGGGGGGATCCCATGAAAAAATATATTTTAGCTCATGATCTTGGAACTTCAGGGAATAAAGCTACTTTGTTTTCAGAAGAGGGGAAATTGCTAGGGAGTCAGGTTGCTGCCTATGATACCGATTACTATAATGCAACATGGGCAGAGCAGGATGCTGAGGATTGGTGGCGTGCAGTATGTGTGACGAGTAAGAGCCTCATCCATTCTTTGGGGATTGATCCTGCTGATATTGCTGTTGTGAGTTTTAGTGGACAGATGATGGGATGCCTTTGCGTAGATCGAGAAGGAAATCCGTTAAGAAAGGCGATTATTTGGGCGGATCAGCGTGCCCAAGCACAAGTATTGCAAATTGAGAAACATATCACTCAGCGGGACTATTATCACATTGTAGGTCATCGCAATACGGCTTCCTATGGGATACAAAAGTTGATGTGGGTACGTGATCATCAGCCAGAGATCTATGAAAAAACATATAAAACATTAAATGCAAAGGATTTTATTGTGCAGCGTCTAACAGGACAGTTTTACACAGACTATTCTGATGGGAATAGCAATGGATGCTTCGATTTAGTTAACCTAAAATGGTCTGATGAAATTATAGAGTATGCAGGTATCGATGCCGATAAGCTTCCAGAGTTAAAGCCCTCAACTTTCGTAGCTGGAAATGTAACCGCTAAAGCGTCAGAAGCAACAGGCTTAGCCATTGGGACCCCTGTAGTGATTGGTGGTGGAGATGGTGTAACAGCGAGTGTTGGTGCAGGGTCAATCCGTCCAGGAAAAACCTATTGTTCGATAGGAACATCAGCTTGGATTACTACTGCTACAGAGAAACCCATTTTTGATGAAAAAATGAGAACGGTTACTTGGGCGCATGTTATTCCTGGCTTATATGCGCCGAATGGAACCATGCAAACTGCCGGTGGGGCATACAGTTGGTTGAAAAATACAATATGCAAGTTTGAAATGCACGAAGCGGAGGTCCATTCAACATCACCTTATGAATATATCAATGCACAGATTGAAAAGAGTCCAGCAGGGGCAAATGGCATTATTTTTTTGCCTTATTTATTGGGAGAAAGGGCCCCGCGATGGGATGCTGATGCTAAAGGCGCTTTTATTGGATTGAAATCCGAAAATCAAAGGGAGGATCTTTTAAGAAGTGTCTTAGAAGGTGTAACCTTGAATCTGTCGCTCATTTTAGATGCTTTGCGACAACAAATAGACATTGATGAAATGCTTGTCATAGGCGGTGGGGCTAAAGGCGCGGTTTGGCGTCAAATGATGGCAGATATTTATAATACCAAAGTGATGGTTCCCAATCTCCTAGAAGAAGCAGGCTCTATGGGAGCGGCTGTTACTGGAGGTGTTGGTGTAGGACTATTTAAGGATTTTGATGTCATTCATAACTTTATTGACGTCAACGCGGTGCATCACCCTAATCCAGAGGCAGTTAAGATCTATCAGCCGATGAAAGAGTTATTTAATGAGTGCTACTTTGCATTAAAAGATGTATTTAAAAAAATCAATGCATGAGGCATTGTAAGTCTTTTTACATATTTCTTTTTTGGAATATTGGGACTCCGTTAAAAAGGGTTTATGGGTTGGACAGTCGAAGCGAGCTTATCCTGTCTATTGACGGTTAATACATTAGTGATGTCTATTGGCAGTTTTAGAGTTGAAAAGATGAAAAGGAATTTTGAAAAAAGTGAGTATCACAAAAAAATGAAAGAGATGGATTTTTGAAGGAGAAGAGAATAATGGATATGTTAAAAAAATTATTTTCACTTGAAGATAAAGTGGTGGTCATTACTGGTGGAGCTCAGGGCATTGGTAAAGCGGTTGCTGAACATATCGCTGCAGTAGGGGGCGATGTTGTCATTATTGACCAGCAGGTACAAAAAGCAAAGGCAACAGCTGATGAAATAGCGATGGCCTATCATCGAAAAACCTTTGCCATTGGTGCAGATGTTACTCAACCAGAGGAAGTGGCGCAGGCCATTGAAAAAGCAGATGAAGCAATGGGGAAACTTGATTTACTATTTAATAATGCTGGGATTGTTCTACAGAAATCTGTATTAGAGCTGGAGCCAAATGAATGGAGAAAAGTCATCGATGTCAATTTGAATGGTATTTTCTTTGTTGCACAAGCATTCGGGAGATATTTGGACGCACGACATAAAAAAGGAGCAATTGTCAACACCGCTTCTATGTCGGGGACTATAGTGAATTATCCACAACAACAAGCCTCCTATAATGCATCAAAGGCAGGCGTTGTTCAACTGACAAAGTCGCTTGCAGTGGAATGGGCTGATAAAGGAATAAGAGTGAATTGTATAAGCCCTGGATATATCTTTACGGAGCTCACATCCTTTGTTAGAGAAGATTGGAGAGAGATGTGGAAGGAACTCACGCCATTTAAAAGGATGGGTAAACCAGAAGAACTAGCTGGCGCCGTCATCTATCTACTTTCTGATTCTGCTTCTTTTGCTACCGGAACCGAATTGATTATAGATGGAGGCTTTACAATTGTATAAATTCTGTTAGGCGATCTCTTTTAGTGAAAGGATTTGTCATATTATATGATAGATAGTATCCTATTTGATTTGGATGGCACCTTATGGGATTCAACCGAAGCCTGCTCAAAGATTTGGTCGGAAGTTGCTGCAAAATACAATGTGAATAAAGGCGTCGCAGCTGATGAACTCAAGAAATTGTTTGGACTTCCAACAGAATGCATTGCAAAAAGGTTATTTCATTCGCTTTCAGAAACAACCGCTTTAGAGATAATGAATGAAAGCTGTGAAAAGCAATGTCCTTATCTTGAAACGAACGGAGGGATACTTTTTCCTCACTTAATGGAGACATTGATGGACTTAAAGGAAAGGTATCGCCTTTTTATTGTAAGTAATTGTCAAGAAGGTTATATTCAGGCGTTTATTAAGGGACATCATTTGGAAGGTTACTTTGAAGACTACGAATATCCGGGCAGGACAGGTTTATCAAAAGCAGATAACATACGTCTGGTTGTTGAAAGAAATCATTTGAGAAATCCAATATATGTTGGGGACACATTAGGAGACAAAGAAGCGGCTGAAAAGGCTGAGCTTCCTTTTGTTTACGCCAAATATGGATTCGGAGAGCTTAAGGCGTATGATTATGCTGTCGACTCATTAAGGGACTTAAACCAATGGCTGCGTGCTGTGAATGAGTTTTAGGCTATATGATGCGTTTTATAAGTCTTGCATGCCATGTAGGAGTTGTCTTAATGTTGGATGAAGAATGTTTTTAAATATATGAAACTACTCAAAGGACGCTTGCTACACCCTCTGAGGTCTGATTTTTTACAGACTTCAGAGGGTGTTTTTATACTATCAGAATGTATAACTTCGCTGCCGCTCATAAAGGAAGAGAGTATAAGGCGGGCTTTGGCTTTCGCCTTCTAAGGCTTGCGGGCACCCTAAGTGTGTGATTGGCAAAAATCACATCAGGAGTACCAGCGAAGTGGTGCAAGCCAAGTTTTCTAATTTGTCGCAAAATGTCTAAGGGTTGTTTTTAAACGTTGCCATTATATAGATTCTATTATCTGTTTGCATGCAGGAAGCGTTGACGAATCCTCTATAAATTTATGTTGTGCACAGATTAAATAAATAAAAAATTTCATTTGGATATTGAAACCGCTAACAACATATAGTATATTATAGTAAACACATAATATTGTAATGTCATAACAATGCTATGTGCTAACAAAAAAGTAAAGGGGTAAGTTTAATGAAGAAAAAGGGTTTGTTTACATTACTTCTGGTGCTAGTCATGGCTATGTCATTGTTGGTTGGGTGCGGTTCATCAAACTCCGCCTCAGGCAATCAATCGTCATCAAATAAAAAGCAACTTAAAGTAGGTTTCGCAATAAAAACTCAGGATTCTCCTTATTTTGTTTCTTTAGTTAAAAGGGTGCAAAAAGATTGTGAGGCTAAAGGGTGGAAAGTCACTATATTGGATGCCAATAGTGACACAACAAAAGAAGCGGCAAATATGGACACTTTTGTTGCTCAAAAAATGGATCTGATCTTCATAGATGCCATCGACCCTTCCTCTGCTGTGCCAGAAATCAATAAAGCTGCCGATGCTGGTATTCCGGTTATTGCGCTGGATAGTGGGGTGGACGCTTCAGCTAAAACTGTGACGACTGTTTATTCAGATAATAAAGAAAATGGACGTTCAGTCGGACTCGCTTATGCTAAAAAGATGGGTGACAAGGCAATTAAAGCTGTAATACTTAGCGGGGCTAAGGGGAACGTTGCTGGTCAAGAGCGAAGAGAAGGACTATTTGCAGGAATTATTCAAGGAAAGACTGGGGTTTCTGAAGCAAAGGCTTGGAAAGCAGCAGCATCCTTTGATAAAACATTAACTTCTAAAGGTAAAGCAACAGACAGTGCTGCTAATTTCTCTGTTGTCGGTCAAGGTTGGGGGAACTGGACCGAAGCAGATGGACTAAAAGCAGGTGAGGACTTAATTACAGCCAATCCAGATCTAACAACAGTTTTAGGAGAAAATGACCAAATGCTATTTGGAGCAATGACTGCGCTTAAGAACGCAGGAATTAAAGGTGTAGATCTTGTTGCTGCATCAGATGGTGCTAAGCGAGCGGATGATTTAATTAAAAAAGGTCAATATTTCGCGACAGGTTTAAATAGTCCATCAAAGGTTGCTGATTTAGGGGTAAAAATTGGCAAAGAAATTTTAGTTGATGGAAAGGATAAGACAAGCTATCCGAAGATCACATTAACCGACCCTGTTGCAGTCACTAAAGATAATGTAGATAAGTACTATGATTTCGGATTCTAAAGGGTGCTGCCGATAGCTTTGTTAGCCAAACCACATATTAAATTGAATTTATAACCCTTATAAAGGTGTACTTAGCTGGATAAAAGCCCTCTTTTACAAAAGAGGACTTTTATCCTAGTACTATTATTCGCATTTTACTAGAAATGAGGGGTTTATAGGATATGCAAAATGACTGTGTTGTCGAGATGATGAATATATCAAAAAATTTCGGCGGTGTTAAAGCATTACAAGATGTAATGCTCAAGGTGAAAAAGGGAGAAATCCATGCTTTGATTGGTGAAAATGGTGCGGGTAAATCCACCTTAATGAAAATTTTGGCGGGGGCCTACCAAAAGGATAAAGGGCAGATCATCATTGATGGCCAAGAGGTTAAAATCACCTCGCCAAAAAGCGCAATGGATTTAGGGGTATCCGTCATCTATCAAGAATTTATGCTGGCGCCTGATCTTACAGTTGCTGAAAATATTTTTATTGATAATTTAGTGAACCATGGCATGTTTCTGAATTGGAAGGATCTTAGGGCTAGAGCTAAAGAACAATTATCAAAGCTAGGATTTGGGGATATAGATCCAGACGTCAAAGTAGGGACTCTAAGTGTTGCGCGTCAACAAATCGTTGAAATTTGTAAATGTTTAGCTAGAAAATCTAAAGTCATTGTATTTGATGAACCTACCGCTGTTTTGACCTTTTCTGAAATTAAAAAATTATTTTCAATCATTCGTCAACTTAAAGAGGATGGCGTAAGCATCATCTATATCTCTCATCGACTAGAGGAGCTATTCGAGTTAAGTGATAACATAACGGTACTTAAAGATGGGAAATACATCGACACGGTCCCAACTGCATCGATCACTAAAGAGGAGCTCGTTGCCAAGATGGTTGGCAGACAGATCATGCAGCTTTTCCCAGAAAGACAGGCGAAAATTGGCGATGAGATTTTAAGAGTGGAGCATTTACATGTAGGTGACATGGTTACCGACGTTAGCTTTTCTGTTCGAAGTGGAGAAGTCGTAGGCTTTAGCGGTTTGGTAGGCGCCGGAAGAACAGAGGCAATGCGAGCAATTTTTGGAGCGGATAAAAAGGATTCGGGGAAAATACTTTATTTCGGAAAAGAAGTAAACTTTAAAAGTCCTAAGCAAGCGATTAAAAATGGATTTGGATTTTTACCAGAGGATCGAAAAGCTCAGGGGCTATTGTTGGAACAAAGCATACGGGTAAATGCCACATTAGCTTCAATGAGGAAAATCAAGAAATTCGATATTATCGGCCATAAAAAAGAGAAAGATTATGTAAAGCAACTGCTCAGCAGTATATCAACAAAATACGGATCAATAGAAGATAACGCTAATAGTCTGAGTGGTGGAAATCAACAAAAGATTGCCCTTGCAAAATGGCTTGCAGCGGATTGTAAATGTATTGTGTTTGATGAACCTACCAGAGGAGTAGATGTTGGTGCTAAAACGGAAATCTATAAAATAATTAATAGATTAGCCGAGGAAGGGGTTGGCATCATCATGATTTCATCAGAAATGACTGAAATCATTGGAATGTGCGACAGAGCCATTGTCATGCGGCAGGGTGTTGTGACTGGAGAAATCAACAAATCGGAGTTAAGTGAAAATAACTTAATAAAACTTGCGATGGGGGTTTAGAAAGACATGTCTAATGAACCAATTAGAAATTTGAATAATGGTATGAGCGACATAAATAGCACAAAAAAATTTAGCTTTACTAAGCTTTTGATCGACAATAACACCTATATCATATTATTAATTTTAATTATTGTCAGTAGCTTGCTTTCAAGTACATTTTTGACACCGATAAATATTAGAAATATTGCACTACAGCAAGCGGGACCAGTATTAGTAGCTATTGGAATGCTTTTTGTCATCCTAACAGGAGGTATTGATTTATCTGTTGGTTCTTTAATGGCTGTAGGCGCATCGGTCTCCTCTCTTTTAATCAAGGATCTTGGTATGAACTTCATTCTTGCCATACTGATTGCGATGGTGGTCGGCTTAATTTTTGGCTTATTTACAGGAATTTTAGTCTCTTACGGAAATTTTCAGGGCTTTGTCGCCTCCTTGGCAACGATGACTATTGCCAGTGGTGTCGCTTTTGTCCTCACCAATGGTACGCCTGTTATATTACCAGCAGGCACTTTAGACAACATAGTGGATAAAAAATTCTTCTTCCCTATTATCATCATAGCGGCTTTGTTAATCATTCTCTTTACTCTGATACAAAGGTATACGGGGTGGGGGCGGATTGTCATTGCCATTGGAAGTAATCCAACGGCCGTTCAATTAGCAGGGATCCAAACCAAGAGGTATATCATGTCAACGTATGCTGTATCAGGGTTGTTAGCGGCTTTGGCAGGGGTTTTCATTGCTGCAAGGTCAGCTACAGGAAGTGCCACCATAGGGACGGGGCAGGAATTAGATGCTATTGCCGCGTGCGTTATAGGTGGTGCCAGTCTTGCAGGTGGAAAAGGGTTTGTCATTAAAGCGGTAGCAGGTGCCTTAATTTTAGGATTAATCGGCAATATTATGAACCTAATGGCAGTTCCTTCATATCCTCAAGATATTATTAAAGGGTTTATTATTATTGCGGCCGTTTTCTTGCAAATTTTCACAAGCAAATCTGAAAAAGCCGTTTGATTTTTTGCTTTGCTACATGAGGTTCATAGACTTTATGTCTTAAAGTGAATATTGAAAGGAGGCCTGTCATGAAGACCTTAGTGACTCACTCTGACGGTCAATTAGAAGTTAGAGAAATACCGATCCCAAGCTTTCACTCTAAACAGGCACTAGTAAAAACGATTAGCTGTGGAATCTGTGGAACGGATTCTACCCTTATTCACTCAAGATTTAAGGGGTTTCCGAAGGAAGATTATCCCTTGATGCTTGGCCATGAAGGTGTAGGACGAGTTGTCGAAATTGGTGCTGAGGTTAAAAGCTTTAAAGTGGGGGATGTTGTCTTATTGCCCTTTAATGATGCTGATGAAGAATTATATGGTGCATTAGGTTCTGCTTGGGGGGCTTTTAGTGAATATGGCGTAATCAACGATAAGGCTTGTTATGAAGAGGAGCAAATTCCAGAGGTTGCATATGCCCAGCAAATCGTTCCAAAAGATATTGATCCTGTAGATGCTGCCATGCTGGTCACGCTTAGAGAAGTGCTCAGCAACATAAACTATTTTGGCATCAAAGAAAAGGATAGTGTTGTCGTATTTGGCAGCGGCCCAGTAGCCTTGACCTTCATTAAGCTGATGAAATTAAAAGGGATCAATCAAATTATTGGAGTAGCTAGAAGTGAAGAGAAAAAAAGAGTGCTATTAGCGAGTGGGGCCAAGACAGTCTTTAATAGCAGAGAAGTGAATTACGCGGAAGAGATTCACAGGCTTTTTCCAAAGGGTGTGAATTATGTGCTTGATGCGGTGGGCTCGACTGATATTATCAATGAGGCTTTAGAGCTCATATGTGATCGTGGTGAAATCCTTTGCTATGGTGTTCCAAAAAATAATCAAATGCAGCTTGATTGGAGTAAGGGACCGTATAATTGGAAAATCAATTTTCAACAAATGCCCTCTAAGCTTGAAGAGGGGGAGGCTTACGCACAGATTTTAGAATGGATAAGAGCTGGAAGGCTTGTATTAAAAGACTTCATATCAGATTATTATAAGTTTGATCATATTTTAGAGGCTTTTCAAACAGTGGCTAGACATGACGTTTTAAAAAAGGCTATTATCACTTACTAATTGGCTTAACACAAAGTTAAGAGAGGAGCAACATTATGTTACAAGCGATTATGACTCAGCCTGGAACGATTGAATTTCGTGAGGTTCCGATTCCAGAAGTAAAATCCAACCAAATTAAAATTAAGATAAAGCGCATTGGTGTTTGTGGTTCAGATGTCCATGTCAATCATGGTAAGCACCCCTATACAAGTTATCCTGTTGTCCAAGGACATGAGATATCGGCTGAAGTTGTTGAGATCGGCTCTGATGTTAAGCATGTCGCTATTGGAGACAAAGTCACGATACAGCCTCAAGTTGTTTGTGGCAAATGTTATCCCTGTACTCATGGAATGTATAATGATTGCGAAGAGCTAAAGGTGATGGGCTTCCAAACAACGGGAATGGCGAGTGAATATTTTGTTGTTGATGCCAATAAAGCCATCGCTTTACCCGAGGGCATGAGCTGGGAGCAGGGGGCTTTTATTGAACCGCTTGCTGTTGCTGTTCATGCGGTAAGACGTGCAGGTGATATTAAAGGGAAGAGGGTCTTGGTTTTAGGTGGAGGGCCGATTGGTAACTTAGTTTCTCAAACTGCAAAAGCAATGGGAGCTGAAGCGGTTCTTATTTCCGAGCTCAGTCCGTATCGGTTAGAGGTTGCTCGAAGGTGTGGCATTAAGACCGTCGATGCACAGAATGAAGATTTGCTTGAAGCCATTTATCAACATTTTGGTGCGGACAAAGCGGATTATATTTTCGAATGTATTGGTATTAATCCAACAATGAAGCAGGCCATAGATTATGCCCGTAAAGGGAGTACAATTGTGGTCGTGGGCGTATTTGCTGATTTAGGAGCAATTAATATGGGCTTCGTGCAAGACCATGAATTGTCACTTGTTGGGAGTGCCATGTATAGAGAAGAAGATTATATCAAAGCGATTGAACTCGTAAAAGAGCAACGCATTGAAGTGGATTTGCTCGTGACGCATCGCGTGAAATTTGGGGACTATGCGGAAGCTTATAAGATCATTGATGAACAAAAAGACAAGGCGATGAAGGTCATTATTGAAATGGAAGAGTAGGCTTTTTAAGCAGCTATCCCTTTTCATCAAGGAGGTAATAGCCATAAATCTTAAAGTATTTGAATCTGAAGAGGCGTTAGATCTGGCGGCGGCAAAAGATATTGCAAAGGTGATAGGGGCAAAGCCACATGCTAAGTTAGGCTTAGCTACGGGTCATAGTCCAGTGGGTCTCTATAAAAAATTGGTCTATTTATATGAAATGAAACACGTATCATTTGAGCATATCACTTCTTTTAATATAGATGAGTATGTGGGGGTAGGCAGGGACCACCCCAATAGCTTTTATCATTTTATGAAGACACACTTGTTTTCGAAGGTTAACATCCCAGAAGCACACACGCATATTCCAGATGGCAAAGCAGCTGATCTTGAAGCAGAGGCTAACCGATATGAGGCTTTGCTAAATCATGCGGGGCCACTTGATGTTCAAATTTTAAGTGTGGGATTAAATGGACATATCGGTTTTAATGAACCAGAAAGTGTTCTCCAAACAAAGACACATGTGGTTCCCCTAACTGAGGAAACGAGGCAGGTGAATTCTAAAGATTTTCCTTCACTTGCTGATGTACCGAGGCATGCAATAACCATGGGGGTAGGGGCCATGATGCGAGCCAAGAAAATTGTATTTATCGCAAAAGGCATTGAAAAGGCAGAAATATTAAAAAGGGTCTTTACAGGACCTATTGATACAATGGTGCCAGGCTCCTTATTACAGCTCCATCGCAATCTCGATGTTTATTTAGATAAAGACGCGGCGGCATTATTAACGAGTGAAGAATGATTGAAAAAGAGGATGAACACGTTTAATTACTATAAGTCATTGAGTCTATGGGCAATGCCAATTTTATAGGTCACCGTTTTAAAATCATTTTTTTAGCATACTATGTAGTAACATAGTTACAAAATGATAATCAGATAAAAGTTCTAAAGAAAATTCACCAAGCAGGAGATGAGAGCGGGAATGGGAAATAAAGTATTAATCACTCCAAAATCGTATCGTAATTATAAAGAGAAAGCCCACAAGTTGTTAGAAGAGGAGGGCTATGAGATTATCGAGAATACTTTTGGACGCACAATGACGGAAGAGGAAATCATTGAGGTTGCAAAGGAGGATGTGGTGGGTATCATTGTTGGTGTTGATCCCCTTCCAGCAGCAGTGCTCAATCAGTGTCAGGCGTTGCGCGCTATTTCAAAATACGGTGTAGGCATGGATAACATTGATCTTAAAAGAGCAGAAAAATTGGGAATTAGTGTCCAAAATGCAGCGGGAACAAATGCAATTTCTGTCGCTGAACATGCTATCGGACTGATGTTTGCCTGCGCGCGACATATACCAGAAGTCGTCGCAAAGGTTAAATCCCATTCATGGGAACGTACGATAGGGTTTGAATTGACGGATAAAAAACTTGGCGTTGTTGGTGGAGGTCAAATTGGAAGGGAGGTCGCCAAAAGAGCCATTGGGCTTGGGATGAAGGTGGCGATCTATGATCCTTATTTTAATGATCAAGCTTTCCTTGATCATTATGGTATTGAAAGAAAGGAGGATTTTGTAGGCATGCTGAGGGAAGCTGACATCATTACGCTTCATTTACCTGCAACTGAGGAGACGAAAGGATTAATGAATGCTGAGATGTTTAAATTAATGAAGCCTACGGCTATTTTAATTAATACCTCTCGTGGGGAATTGGTAGACGAAAAAGCCCTTTATGAAGCGCTTGTGCAACAAGACTTGGCTTTTGCGGCACAAGATGTTTATTCAACGGAGCCACCGAATCAAGGAGACCCATTAGTTGCCTTACCCAATTTTATTTTAACACCACATGTTGGTGCTTACACTCATGAATCGGTTGAAAGAATGGTAATGGTGTCAACTGAAAACCTTATTAAACTATTAGCTCAAAGGAAGGTAAAAAATGGCCACTAACTTTAGCGAGCTAAGAAGGAGTAAAAAGCAAGAGGAGCAAAGGACAATCATGACTGTAACAGGTGCAATAATGCCGTCAGAAATGGGCTTTTGCCATAGTCATGAGCACCTCTTTTTAAAGGGGGGGCATCAAACAACCATTGATCCCGCATTAAAAATTGATGACTTCGATAAGACGGTTGAAGAATTAACATTATTTAAATCTGTCGGTGGAAGGACCATTGTCGATGCTCAACCCGTTGGTAGTGGACGTAACAGCAAATGGTTAGCAGAAGCATCGCAGAAAACAGGTGTTCAGATCATTGCTTCCACTGGTTTTCATAAACTGGTTTTTTATCCAAAGGATCATTGGATCTATACTTCAAATGATGAAGGACTCACCCAATTATTTATAGATGAGATACAAAATGGAATGTATAGCGATGGAGAAAATGGGTGGCCAAAGGAACAGCTTACAGCAAAGGCAGGTCTTATTAAAACGGCCTCTGATTTTGAAGGGGTGGGTGGCCCTGTTTATCGCCTTTTTAAAGCAGCAGCTCATGCTGCAAAAGCAACAGGGATTCCAATCATGAGTCATACTGAAATGGGGCGAGCAGCCTTAGATCAAATTAAACTTTATTCAGACTTTGGCCTACCAGCTGACCAATTGATCATTTGTCATTTGGATCGGCAAATGGACAATGTGGATTATCTCCTTCATGTAGCGAGCACAGGAGTCTTTTTAGAGCTAGATACCATCGGAAGATTCAAATACCATTCCGATGAGGAGGAAGTTGAGATTATTTTAAAACTTATCGAGGCTGGGCATGAAGATCAAATATTGTTTGGGTTAGATACCACGAGAAAAAGGTTGAAGAGTTATGGTGGAGAGTTAGGCTTAGATTATTTGTCCAAGCATTTTCTTCCGAAGCTTGAGATCCAGGGTATATCCAAAGAAATTATTTACAAGATCATGTATGCCAATCCTGCCAGAGCATTTAGTAAAAGATCTCGTAACTAATGAAGCATAAATTTTATTTGTGAGGAGAATGATTGATGAAATTACCTGAAAAAGCAACACAACCAACGATGTATTTTATAGGCGTCACGACGACGAAATCATCGATTATGCGCCTGTTCCCCCTCTGGGCGCAATCATTGGGTCTAAAGGATGCCGTTCTTAAGGGGATTGATCTTGATATTCATGCAGCTCCTCAAGATTATCGTGAGGTTGTTGAGTTTATAAAAAATGATGAGCTGTCTCTTGGCGCACTTGTGACAACACACAAGATTGATTTGTATCACGCTGCGAAGGATTTATTTGATTATCTTGATCCATATGCAATGATGTTTGGTGAATTATCGTCAATTTCAAAAAGAGATGGCAAACTGGAAGGCTATGCAAAGGACCCCATTTCCAGTGGTTTAGCGATGGAGAGCTTTATTCCCAAGAATTTTTGGAAGGATCACAGCGGGGAATTATTTATTATGGGTGCTGGCGGCAGTGCAATCGCCATTTGTTCCTATTTATTAGATCAAAAAAATGGTGAAAATATCCCATCAAAAGTTATTGTGGCTAATCGCAGCCAACCACGCCTTGATGAAATCAAACGCATTGTTCAAGAAATTAACCCTCATATTGCGACAGAGTATCATTTAACACCAGAGGCAGAATGTAACGATGCGATTTTGGAACAAATCAAACCGCATTCTCTCATCATAAATGCCACAGGATTAGGGAAGGATCGTCCTGGTTCGCCACTAACGGACAACGGTATTTTTCCAAAGCATAGTTTGGTTTGGGAGTTGAATTATCGTGGAGAGCTCGATTTTATGCATCAGGCCCTTCAACAACAAACAGAAAAAAATTTGCATGTGGAGGATGGGTGGATCTATTTCATTCATGGCTGGACGCAGGTTGTTTCTGAAGTTTTTCATATAGATATTACGGGTGCTGTCTTTGAGGAAATTGAGCGGATTTCCAATCAATTAAATAAGTGAATGAGGTTTAGAGATTTATGACCTTTGAGTGGGAATGCAATGCAGGTTATTACTAATTAATGAAGCAAATAATAGGGGTGCTAAAAATGACAGAAACTAATGTGAAGCCATTTAATCTTGATTTTGATCTTGTCACTGGACTATCGAAATCAACGAAATCAACCAAGCGTCATTTATCAAAAATGAAGGGAATGTATGCCGATGATGCTGCGTTTGCTGCAGCAGTGCAAAGCGGTGATCCACTTGTTTATGAATTTTATGAGCTGGACTTACCAGAAACATCTGGCAATCTCTTATTTGGTACCAGTATCGTTTATCCAGGAAAAGTCGGCAATGAATATTATATGACAAAAGGGCATTTTCATACCATCTTAGAGACTGGAGAGGTCTATTATTGCTTGAGTGGTGAGGGCGCAATGTTATTGGAAAATCCAGAAGGGGACTGGGATCTGCAAAGATTTATTCCAGGGCAAGCTGTTTATGTTCCCCCTCGTTATGCTCATAGAAGCATCAATTTGGGAACAGAGCCACTTGTCACCTTCTTTACCTTTCGTGCAGATGCTGGTCATGATTATGGAACGATTGAAACCAAAGGGTATAGAAAGCTTGTCATCGAAAAGGATGGAAAGCCAGAAATCATAGATAATCCGAAATGGAAGTAAAAAAGGAGTCAAACAGATGAGGAAAAAATGGGAAGTTATCAATAGCATTACGGCGTCAGGGTTAGTTGTTGTCGTCAGATCCAGCAGTTCTGAGGAAGCAAAAAAAATTACTGAGGCTTGTTTAAAAGGTGGAGCGGCTGCAATCGAAATAACTTATACAGTTCCGGGTGCCAGCCGGGTGATTGAAGAATTAGTGAAAGAGTATAAAGATGAAATTATTATTGGAGCCGGGACTGTATTGGATTCGGAAACAGCAAGGATTGCATTGCTTTCAGGGGCTGAATATGTAGTAAGTCCCTATCTTGATGAGCAAAGTCTCAGATTATGCAATCGATATCAGGTTCCATACATGCCGGGTGTGATGACCATTGATGGCGTCGTCGAAGCTATGGAACTTGGAGCAGATATCTTGAAGGTATTTCCGGGGGAAGCTTTTGGACCAAATATCATTAAGTCCATTCATGGGCCGCTCCCGCAAGCTAATCTTATGCCGACCGGTGGTGTAAGTATTGATAATGTTGAACAATGGATAAAAGCGGGAGCAGTGGCTGTGGGGGTAGGCGGAACCTTAACATCCTTTGCAAAAACCGGTGATTTCAAGAAGATAACTGAACTTGCAGGACGTTTTGTACATAAGATCGGAGAGACCAGATCCAGTTAACCCGTTTACTTCAGCTATAAATGCTTTAACACTGTTATGTGTTCAGTGTGTTCTGCATAGCCCTTGGTATAAAGTGGATGAAGCTTTTTAAACCTAAGCATGACGTTATATTAAAAGGTTCCGAAACTTGAAAGATTTAAGGCGCTTGAAAGCGATAGATGTTTGGAGTGACTTTGGCTTACGAAAATCAGGTTAGGGTGCATTTGTTCGGCGCCGCCCACCAGGAGCTTAATGAAATTCTCAATCAAATAGAAGAAAAGGGTAAGGGAAAGCGAATTTATAAATGAGTGTTAAGGATAGAAAGTCATGTGTGTAAGTAAGAAATTATCTGTATTTCTTACTTACACATGAATTTATACTTCATATTAACGGGTGGACGCTTCCCAGTGGCTTCTAACGTGCCAGGTCATGCTCAATCTCAGCATGACTGGCGCCTTTTTAGTTATGAGTGAAGCATTATTTAAGAGGAATAAAAAACGGACATCAATACACTTTTGAAGTCGTATTTGACATCCGAATTTGAATTAAAATTGTGTTAAAGTTATCTTAGTGTTCTTAATGCACCGCTCCAAGCTATGACTTGGTCAAGCATTGCTGTGACATTTTCAAGATGTAATTCAGCGGGTTTAAAGGTTGCAAAGTTCTCAAAGTCTGTAAATAAAGATAAGGTCGGATGTGTTCTTACATCTGCGATTTGTAATTCGCCACAAATCCCTCTTAAATGTTCAGCAGCACGAGCGCCACCTGTTGACCCATAACTAACAATTCCAGCAGCCTTGTTATTCCATGGCTCACGCGCAAAATCAAGGGCATTTTTTAACGCTCCAGAAATACTGTGGTTGTATTCTTGAACGATGAAGACGAAGCCATCTAAACTTGCAAGTTTCTCGTTCCAGGCAGCAATCCCTGGTTCTGTTCCATCCGTAGTGCCTAAAAAGGGTAATTGGTAATCGGTAATATCTACAAGTTCATAGTTTGCATCTTCACGTTGATCGGCAATGTCTTTTAACCATTCCCCAACTTGTGGACTTAAACGTCCTTGTCGTGTGCTCCCTAAAATAATTCCTATATTTAATTTTTCATTTGTCATTGTATTCTCCTCCAGTTAAGTGTTTTAATTGAGATTTTGCTATTTTAAATGTTGCGCACCCATTCCAATTCTCTTTAACAGATCAATCAGCTGCTCTTTTTCTTCATTCGAGATAAAAGACAGATTTTCTGAAATGGTGGCCACGTGTTTTGGAAAAATATCATCAAAAAGTGCCTTTCCTGTTTCTGTGAGTACGACATTAGAGGCTCTTCTATCATTCGGGTTTGGCTGTCTTTCTACTAATCCTTTCTTTTCTAACTTATCTACGACATAGGTAATACTTCCACTAGGAATAGAGAAAGTCTCACTAATTTTTTGGACAGGATGAGGCCCTTTACTATAAAGGAGTTCCAGAATCATAAAATTATCATTACTAATGCTATAGCTCTCAATATCCTTCTGGATATTGAGAGCCACTGCTTTAGAAGCTTTCATCCAAATCCTAAATAATCTGAGATCCAATTCACTTTGTTCTTGCATTCTCTGACCCCCTATTGACTATAGAAGTGATGCCCTTGTCGGACTAGCACATTTACTAGTTTAACCCATTTATGAATAACACGACTAGACCTAACAGTAAGAGAATAATCGGCATGGTCATTTTGTTTACAGCATCTTTAATTTTAATGTGGGTAAAAATCCCGCCTAACATGGTGAGCACAATTAATATACCCCCATATATAGCTAATTCATGAGTCCAGATTCCCCAAATAACGAGGACGGCCGCTAAAACTTCGACCAAACCTGTAACGAATCTAAAAGCATCAGAATAGCCATAACGCTGAAATTCATCCTTCATTTGCTTTGTTCCAAACTTCATAAAACCAAACATGAGAAACCCAAGCCCTAATATAATCTGAAGAATAATCGATAAGCTCTCTATAAGTGCCACCTCCTTTGTCTTCATTCCATTTATCCTAAATATAGCCTAATTTTAGGATAAATATAGCCTAACATTAGGCTATATGTATGTCAACAAAAAATTCACGAGAAAAAAACCACCTTATCTGAGCAATGAGGCCAGTAAGGTGGGTATAGCGAAATTTAGTTTTAGGTGCTGTTTAGATGGAAAGTGATAATTGGCTGGCTAAAGCCACTGGTAGAACTCCCTATAGTGCTTTTAAACTGAAGGACTCTGACCTGAGGATGTTGAATTGCTGGTTTCTCCTCCCTCTAACTTTCGAATGCCAAAGCCACGGGTAAGTGGAGAAAGGAAACCATAAAGTGCAGAAAATACGAAGCCACCTAAGTTGAAAATAGACCAAGGCAGGAACGTAAAGTTATCAACCCCAAGTGTGGTAGCAATAAACACCCCAGAGACTGTCCACGGCATTAATACCTCGGTAATCGTAACTGAATCCTCCATGCTTCGCGATAAATTAACGGGATGGAGGCCTTTCTTTTTAAAGACATCACCATAAATATCTTTGATTAAGAAAAAGGTCACGAGTGCATTGGATGTACAACAAATTGTTGCAAACCCTGTCACAAGTGTTGCTAAAATAATACTTCCGGTTGACCTAAGATATTTAATGATGTGCTGTAAGACGACTTTGAGAGAGCCAGATACCTCTAATGCTGATGCAAAGAAAAAGGCGTAGAATATAAAGGCAGTTGAGTTATACATTGAATAAAGACCACCACGGTTGAGCAATGATTTAACATCATCTGTAATAATACTGGGGTCTAAGGAAGGGATGGACTCTTTTAAAATATCAACATTAAACCCTTCAACGGCAGCAGTAAATATATTGCCCAATGAGACAGGCTGAAAGCAGAGCGCCAGAATCATAGCTGCTAGAGAAGAGATAAATAATACGATCAAAGGTGATTTTTTCATTAATGAGCCAATAAGCACAATAATAGGTGGAATGAGCAGCAGGATATTCAAATTAAAAAGCTTTGTCATGGTAGAAAGCATATCTTGCACGTGTGTTAAATTTGTATCATGAGTATTCGTGCCTAGACCAACAGAAAAAAACACAATTATAGCGATAATGGACGAGGGGATGGCTGTAAATAGCATGTGTTTAATATGCTCATAGATATTGGCTTCCGCTGCAAGAGAGCTCATATTGGTGGTGTCTGAAAGTGGGGAGAGCTTATCGCCAAAGTAAGACCCAGAGACGACGGCTCCAGCAGTAATAGCCAGAGAGAGATCCATGGTTTGAGCGATGCCCATTAAGGCAACACCGACTGTTCCCGCTGCCCCCCATGATGTCCCTGTGCAGGTTGAGACGATGGCGGTAACAATAAAGGCCATAAGATAGAGATAGTTAGGATCGATAATTTTAAGACCATAGTAGATAAAATAGGGTATAGTACCCGAAATGAGCCAGCTGCCAATAAGTAAGCCAATGCTTAAGAGGATAAGAATGGCAGGAAGGGCTTTTTTGATCTTCGAGCCCATCACAGTGATAATGGTATCCCATTTGTTACCGTTAACAATTGCAAAGAGGCAAAAGATGATGCCTGAGAAAACAAGCATGATCTCTGCGGGATACTTTAATATACCGATGCCAATAACGAAAATAGCGATAGAAATGATGATAGGGATAAGAGCTAATCCCAGTGATGGGAGTCTTACTTCTTCAGTATTATTCATAACTTTATCATCCTTCCAAAGAATTATGGTTTAAGTGGTTAATCTTTTAAAGGCCTGCTCAAGGTCAGCGATCTGAGCTTCTGCTCCTTCAAGTCCGATAGATAGGCGAATGAGCCCTAAAGGAATACCTTGTTCTCTTAATTGGGCTTCGTTGTCATTTTTAATGGGGCTATTCACGAGACTTTCAAATCCTCCCCAACTGACCCCGATTTTGAATAAACGGAGGGCATCAATAAACTTGGAAACCCCTTCAAAATGTGCCTGCCTTAACTCGAAACTGAGTAATCCAGAGTAGCCGAGCATTTGTGAGTTTACGATAGTTTGCATTTCACCAGATTCCACATACGGGTGATGAATGGCTGTGACATCCTCCTGGTGTTTGAGATACTCGATGACTTTAAACACATTTGCTTGGTGTTGGGCCATTCTTACCGGCAGTGTACGGAGACCTCGTAGAATGAGATAGGCGTCAAAAGGACCGAGCACTGATCCGTTGAGCTGATGCCCATATTCAAAGATCGTATCGATTAATGTGTGACTCCCGATCACCGCTCCCCCAACAACATCACTGTGCCCCCCCGAGATATTTTGTCAGAGAGTGAATGGAGAGATCGATACCCAGTTCTATCGGTTTTTGGAATAACGGGGTGGACCAAGTGTTATCAATAGCTGTGATAATGCCTCGGCTTTTGGCTAACGTCGCTAAGGCCTTTAAATCCACGACTTTCATTAACATGGTTCCAGGGCTTTCAACATAGATGATTTTTGTATTATCTTTAATGGCGCTTTCAACATTTTTCAGGTTGTGATCGACCACGTCATGCTCAATATTGAATTTTTCTAGATGTTTTAGTAGCTGGGATGTCGGTCCATAGATGTTGTTCACAAATAAAACGTGGTCACCACTCTGCAAGAGAGAGAGGAAGACAGCACTAATGGCACCCATGCCAGAGCCAAAGCATTTGCATTGTTCGCCTCTTTCCAATTGAGCCAACTTTTTTTCTAAAAGGTTGACCGTCGGATTAACCCCCCGTGAGTACACATATTTCTCTCTTTCTTGTTTTTGTGATTCGGTGAAGCTCTCAAACGAATCGAATGTAAATAAACTGGTTTGAAAGATGGGAGGAGAGACCGCTCCGTGATATTGAGAGGCGTCTAAGTCTAAATCGGTACATATTTTTTCATCAGTCAGTGTCATAGATGTGCGAATCTCCTTTGTAAAATATAAATCCAATCTCAGATGATTGTGAGTTATGATGTTGTTTCTAGATTATCATACTTGCAGGCTGTATGAAAGCATAAATTTTTCAGAAAAATACCTGTTGAGCGACTATGCTATAATTTTTATAGAATATGACCAATGACGAGATAGTTATTTCAGTGATTTAGAGGTGTCTATATGAAAGCACTCAAAAAACAGCGTTTATCAGAACGAGTGGCTGAGGAAATCAAAAATTATATTAAGCAAGAGGATCTAAAAAAAGGGGATCGATTGCCACCAGCGGATACCCTTATAACAATGCTAGGCATAGGACGATCATCGCTAAGAGAGGCCTTGCAGCTTTTAGAAACACAGGGGTTCATCGAAGTTTTGAACGGAAAAGGGATCTTTGTTAAGGAGGTTAAACCCTTTTCGATACAAACGACTTTGGATATTGAGAACGAAAAAGAATTCCTCCTTGAGGCTTTAGATGTCAGAATGGCGATAGAAGGAAAAGCCGTTGATTTGGCCGTAGAGAAGGCGACTCAGGAGGACATTGATGAAATGGATTTTCATCTCCAAGAATATAGAAAATATATTCAATCCGGTGAAAGAAGAAAGGCGAATAAGGCAGATGCTCAGTTCCATCATGCACTGTATAAAGCTGCAAAAAATGCCCTTTTACTAAGCATTATTGATTCTGTATCCGATACTTTTAACGAGTTTTTTAATGAACCCTTTGGCGTTCACGATATATTTGATGAAAGTTTCCCTTATCATCAGGTCCTTTTAAATGCGATAAAGGATAAAGATTTGCCCAGTGCTCGCGAAGCCTTTAATAACCTGATGGGCTCTGTAAAAACAGCGATACTGAATGTATAGATAGAAAAGGCGATTGACACTTCCTCAAAAAGGAGGTGTTTGCTTATGGCGACAGAAGCAATGCTCACCATTGGATTAACTGTTACTCAACATTAAAGGGATGTTGTGCGACCATCGTCTCGATAATAAAAAAGTAGTAGGTAACTGAATCTGTGATATGTGAGCAGCGATAAACTGAGCGTTGCTGCACCCAGTTCTATTTATCATATGAATTTGATAAGGGATAGACTTGAAATTCAATAGTAGAGTATTATGCTTATTCTTGATATATGACCAGCAAGCAGAGCCTTTTAATTTTTTATTTGTGTAGAATAGGTTGTTTTATAATGAGAGCGCTTTATTTGTAGTGTTTTTTACATTTATAAGTAAAAAAATCATTAAGATTTGGTCTATTTAATGGTAATTTTGAATATTCATTGATATAATTCATAGTGAGATAGTTGGAATTATAAAAGGAGGGCTCTTAATGCCGAAGATTGCTAAAAATTTAACAGAGCTAATCGGTTCAACACCGCTTTTAAGACTAAATCGCATCAGTGATGACACCGGTGCGGAGGTCTTAGGGAAGCTTGAATATTTCAATCCTCTAGGCAGTGTCAAAGATCGCATTGGTAACGCAATGATTGAAGCGGGAGAAAAGACAGGAAAAATTAATAAAGACACACGTATTGTTGAGCCAACAAGTGGGAATACAGGAATTGCCTTAGCCTTTGTTTGCGCAGCAAAAGGCTATAAGTGCACCTTGGTTATGCCTGAGACCATGAGCGTTGAACGCCGTAACCTTCTTAAAGCATTGGGTGCTGATTTAGTGCTAACAGAGGGAGCGAAAGGGATGAAAGGGGCTATTGAAAAGGCGAAGGAAATCGTCTCTTCAACAGATAATGCTTTTATGCCACAGCAATTTGAAAATCCAGCTAACCCTG
This sequence comes from Pullulanibacillus camelliae, assembly GCF_014642655.1. Taxonomy (GTDB): domain Bacteria; phylum Bacillota; class Bacilli; order Bacillales; family Sporolactobacillaceae; genus Pullulanibacillus; species Pullulanibacillus camelliae. Next base: position 208,975 of record NZ_BMIR01000001.1, on the reverse strand, counting down.
AGGTTCATCGGAAAACGACAGCGCAAGAGATTTGGAACGATACAGATGGAAATGTTGATATATTAATAAGTGGGATCGGTACGGGTGGAACGATTACTGGTGTGGCTGAAGTATTAAAAGAAAAAAATCCATCGTTCCGTGCCATTGCAATAGAACCAGATGCCTCACCCGTCCTTTCTGGTGGTAAATCAGGTCCACATAAGATTCAAGGTCTTGGTGCAGGTTTTGTACCAGAAGTATTGAACACCGAAGCTTATGATGAAGTTATTCAAGTCAGCAACGAAGATGCCTTTGCTGCGGCTCGAAGCATTGGTAAACAAGAAGGGCTTCTTGTCGGTATTTCATCAGGGGCAGCGATTCATGCCGCCTCTGTTGTTGCTGCGTTGCCTGAAAATAAAGGAAAAACCATTGTTGTCATTCTTCCTGATACGGGAGAAAGATATCTTTCAACACCATTATTCCAAGAAGACTGATTGGGTTTAATGTAAGTGTGTGAGTACTTTTAGAGTTAAAAAACACTAATAAAATGGATTTAAGCCGTAGGAGCTCTTTGAAAAGATTCCTATGGCTTTTATTATTTTTATTGGATTTATTTATAGAAATTTTTTGGCCAGATATAAGAAAGTAAACGTGATATGATTATTTCAATTAACAATTTTAAGGAAGAAAAAATGTTGATTATTATTTTATTATTCAACTTATAATCCAAGTTTAAATTGCCTAATTAAATTCAACTTTATGGAGGTGGAACGAAAATGCTCTTTTGAAGTAAAAGGGATCCTGGTCAAGGCTGATGGTTTGGATACCTTATTAGTTTGGAGGGTTATTCAGAATTAGTTATTACACGGGAGAGGTGCTGGTTATGAGAGGAAAACGGGATTAATAAAAGAGGCATGAACGCTATTATCACATCATTTACAACCATCGCATTGCATTTGTTAAGAAGAGTGATGTCGATGTAAAATAGATGATGATCATTGATGAGTCACATAAATAGAGATGAAACTCCTATTCCTTTGGTCTACCAAAGGAATAGGAGTTTTTTTATACTGTCAGAATAATTTCACTGACGCTCTCAAAGGATGATAGTAAAAGTGTAACCTTGACTTTCGACATTTAAGGCTTGCTCGCATTTATTGAAATTTACGTCAGGAGTACCCATACAGTACACCCTTAGTGTGTGAGTGCGAAAGCACGAACAGCAAGCTGTGCTTAGCGAAGCGATGAAGAACAAGACAAGTTTTCTAATTCCTTTATAAAAAGGGTCATAAGTCTTAGGAGTAAAGGGTGATGCATTGCACAAAAAGTTGTTTAATATTTGGTCTAAACAATCCTTTTTGCACACTTTATAGTAAATATGTAGTAAGCTAGACGGCCTAGTAAGGGAGGCAAGACCCAATGGCCTTAGATCATCGCAGCAGCGAAATTTTGCAACAGCTCATTGTGGCTGAAAACTATGTTTCGATTCAATGGTTAATGGAAACTTTTAATATATCTAGGCGTACGGTTTATTACGATTTAGACAAGATCAACAATTGGCTCTTGGACCACAATCTCTCGCCTGTTAAAAAGGTGAGAAGCGCAGGATTTTATTTGGAAAATGGGATCAAGGATATCGTCAAAAAAAATATTGAAGATATTCAAGGAAAGGAGTATGAGTATACGGCACGTGAGCGCCAGGCTTTAATGCTTTTATATCTTTTAAGCTCCACACATTCTATCTTTTTAGACGATATGGTAGAGCAACTCCGTGTCAGCCAAAATACGGTGAGTGGAGATATTAAGCAGCTCAAAAAGGTTTTAAATGCTTTTCAACTTAATCTGGTGTCTGACCGCGAGTGGGGATATCACATTATAGGAAGCGAGAAAAATAGAAGGAAGGCCATGACTTATTATCTGTCTTTTCTGCTTCCTGAACAATCGTGGAATCGGGCAGGAGCAAATATTCACATGCTATTAAACGGTAAAACGGGTATCACCTTTTCATTACTTCGTAAGCATATCGTTGAATGGATGATGAAATGGATTCGAAATAGTGAAAAAAGGCTGGGGATTGACTATACCGATGATGTCCATCAGCATCTCGCTATTCGATTTATTTTTTTTCTTAGGAGGATTGAACTTAGTCACTATGTTGGTATGGATCCTGTAGAGAGTGAAGTAATTAGAAACACTTTAGAGTTCGAGTTGTCGAAATTATTTGCACAGGATCTTGAAAATAAGCTGGGGATTATACTCCCAAAAGAAGAAGTAGATTATTTTACAACGCATTTTTTAAGTGCTAAAGTCAATCATTTACATAACTTAGAAAAAGAAAAGGATCATTTACAATGCCTCTCTATGACGATTGAAAAAATGATCGATGATTTTGAGAAAAAGGCATTTGTTCAATTTAGGGAACGTACAAAAATGACCTGTAACATGTTGATACATTTGAAACCCGCCTATTACCGGTTGCTTTATGATATCAAAGTTAACACACCTATAGCTAGGCAGATTCAAAAGAAATATCCGGAAATATTCCACATCACAGAACAGGTTGCTCATCATCTTAGTACGCTGGTAGGCAAAACGATTGATGAAAATGAAGTCGCACTCCTTGCGATGCATTTTGGTGGTTGGATGCACCGCCAAGGGATGGGATTAGAAGTAAAGATAAGGGCACTTATCGTCTGTGCCAATGGTGTTGGAACGTCAAGAATGCTTCAACAGCAGCTTGAAGAGCTATTTCCTAACATAGAAATCATCGGCCTGACTACAGTTAGAAACTATAAACGTATGGAAAAGCGTGCATCGATCATTATTTCAACAGCCCCTTTGGAGGATTCAGTAAAACCGGTCATTCTTGTCAGCCCCATTTTGACGGAGCCCCAGGTTTTAGAACTCCAAAGGGAAATAGTCGTGCGCACGACTATGGGAAAAAGGCGCAATCAATCCGTTGATGCACTATTGGATATTATTTCTCAGTTTGCCTCGATCAGAAATCGAGAAGGTTTAAATCGCGCTCTAAAACATTATTTATACCAGCCTCAAAAGGTCAACATGTTAAATCAAGCCAAGCCAGAGCTGACAGATCTTCTTCATCGTGATAATGTTCAGTTCCTTGATACTATAAATCATTGGACAGAAGCAATACATATTGCAGCAAAGCCTTTATTAATGCAGAAGAAAATTGAACCTCGCTATATTAAAGCGATCATCAATTCTGTTAATAGAAAGGGTTCTCATATGGTCATTGCACCAGGGGTGGCCATCCCTCATGCAAAACCGGAAGACGGAGCTAAGCAAATTGGCATGAGTTTATTAAAATTGCATGACCCTATTTCATTTCCGGATGTAAAACATAAGGTGTACATCTGTATCGTTTTATCAGCTATAGATGATGAAGGACATTTAAAAGCATTGTCTCAATTAACCCATATCATGAGCCAGAAACCTCAATTAGAAGCCCTCCTTCATTCGGAGACGATGAATGACTTATTAGCGATTGTCCAGCAGAAGTATTGATGCAAGTTATCGTGAGGGCAATAAGCAGAATGACGTGAATATAGATAAGCGAATGATTAGAGTGAGCATTCATCCCCGATGAAGTGACTAGCGTATGTGAAAGGAGGGAGGCTCCGTGTTATATGAATATAAAGGCGCATTCGATTTTAAAAAGGTCATACAAAAGTTAAAGCATACAGTATTGCTTCCAATTGGTAGATTGGAATCTCGGATTCCATCACTGACCATAGAGACAGAGAATAAATTAACTGAACGCATGGCAACGTGGATTTCAAAAGAAATGGATTGCCTTCAGCTCCCATCACTTTCATACGGACAAGTAAGGTGCCTTACGTCTATTCCAGAAAATACTGATATGAGTCATGAGACTTTGATTAATGTTCTTGTGGATATCGGGAGGAATCTTTATCTTTATGGCTTTCGCCTTCTTGTAATGATTAATGGTTATCCTGAGAATCAACAGACATTGAGAGAGGTTGCTCACCGTCTTCACGAGAATTATCCTAGCATGAGCGTCTATCTATTCTATTATCCAGAAATGCTAGTTTGCGCCGATCTTACACAAGAGCCTCTGGGAGTTAGCACTTGTAACCAAGATGTTACTAATACATATGAGGGGACCGCGCCCACTCTCAATGCTGTGAAAGACTCTACAACAACGGCAGTTTTGGAGCACTCTAAAATGGCTATTCAAGAGCATCAATTATATACAGCCCTTCAATCCATCATAGTGTTATTAACCCATGCACAGCAGCATCTTGCGTAACAACACCCCTTGAGAAGATGTGTTGTAAATTTTATTTTTGATAAACGACTTGAAACCTTGATTGGCAAATGCCTTTCAAGGTTTTTCAAGGTGAGAAAGGAATGGGACCTTGTTCAGGTGTTCTAAAATGATGCGCATTTTCTATTATGAAACGGATTCAATTAGTAAAATAAATTTGACTTATAGGTGTTGCATATTTATAATACAGACAATTAAATAAATTTGCTGTTATTAAAATTTTTTTATAATGGGGAGGAACGGTCCTTCTCTAAAAGATCCATTCCATTTTATTTTCGTATAATACCAAGTAATTTTATGTGAAAAGTTATATTTAGAGAATAATGTTTTTTGAGTATGAAATCAAGATAAAAGGAGGGGCGAATTTTTGATTTTGATGCAGTTATAAAATGACTGACAAAAAATTCGGAAGATTTTCTTACAAAACAATTGAAATTTATAAAATTTATATTTAAAATAATTTTGTAAATGTTAAAATTTTTTAATAAAAAGGAATTGAAACTATTCATTGAAAGAAGGGGTTGGCGTTGTCTTATAGTTATGTTTCACATCTTCACTGTCCGAAGTGCCAGAAGAAGTACAGTAAAGAGGAGAAACTACAGCTCTGTTCTTGTGGTGCACCATTGTTAGTAGATTATGATTTAAAAACGCTTAGTCAAGAGGTTGAGAGAAAGGATGTTATTGGAAGAAATCCTGATTTGTGGCGCTATCATGAATTGTTACCAGTGGAGGACCCTGATAATGTCGTGACATTAGGAGAAGGAATGACGCCTCTCTTATCAATGGAGAAGGCTGGACGAAAAATGGGGATTCCTAAGTTATTCATGAAGGATGAGGGAGTTATTCCAACGGGGACCTTTAAAGCCAGAGGGGCGGCAGTAGGTGTCTCAAAAGCAAAAGAGCTGGGCATTGAAAACCTGGTTATGCCCACCAATGGAAATGCTGGAGCGGCATGGTCCTTGTATGCAGCTCGTGGAGGGATTAAAGCTTCTATTGTCATGCCTGTGGATGCACCAGAAATCACTCGAAAAGAGGTGGCTGTTTCTGGCGCAAATTTGAATTTAGTCAACGGATTGATTAGTGATGCCGGTAAGATTGTCGGCAGAGCGGTTCAAAAGTATGATTTCTTCGATGTTTCTACATTAAAAGAGCCGTATCGTATTGAAGGTAAGAAAACAATGGGATTAGAAATTGCCGAACAGTTTAATTGGAAAGCTCCGGATGTCATTCTGTACCCTGCTGGAGGCGGTGTGGGCATCATAGGCATTTATAAGGCCTTTCTTGAATTGCAGGAGCTGGGCTGGATTGGTGAGAAGCTACCAAGACTTGTTGCAGTACAAGCTGAAGGTTGCGCTCCTATTGTCCAAGCTTGGAAGGAAAACAAGAAGGAATCGGAGTTCTGGGAAAACTCTAAAACAATTGCCTTTGGTATTAATGTGCCTAAAGCCTTAGGAGATTTCCTTGTGCTTGAAGCCCTTTATAGTACAAAAGGTTGTGCGATTGCTATTGATGACGCTTCGCTATTAAAAGAGCAAGAACAGCTCGCGGCATTAGAGGGATGTTTTATATGTCCTGAAGGTGCTTCAACCTTTGTCGCTGCCAGACGTTTGCGAGAAAGTGGCTGGATTAAAGAAGATGAAACAGTTGTAGCCTTAAATACAGGCACAGGTCTTAAGTATCCCAATACAGTTCAGGTGGAGGTACCAACCTTAGAACCAGAGGAAGAGCTCCAATGGGTAAGTGATGGTGTCAAAGTGTGACTGGCAATAATGATTTGATTTTTAGGCAGGCTGTTCGAACTGCAGACATATTAGTAGAGATGCTAGGAGCACATTGTGAGGTTGCGGTCCACGATTTTCGCAACTTAGAAGAATCTTTAATATACGTCGCTGGAACTATAACGGGGAGAAGTATTGGTGGACCTATCACTGATTTGGTTTTACAGGAATTAAAAAAACCCTCAGATGAGATTATGGATATCCCAAATTACAGAACGGTATCGAAAAATGGTCATGTGATGAAGTCCTCAACTGTTTTTCTAAGAGATTTAGAGGATGAGATCATCGGAGCATTATGTATCAATATTGATATTAGCTTATTAATTCAATTAGGTGCAGAAATCAACGACTTTTTAAGTATTGCTGAGGAAGAAAAAAGCTCAGAAAATTTTTATACCTCTGTTCAAGATGTAGTAGAGGATATGGTCAGACAGGTTTTGCAAAGCTTTAATAAAGCGCCTACATTATTAGAAATGGATGAAAAAATTGAATGTGTTCGGATATTAGAAGAGAAAGGTGCCTTCCTTATTAAGGGGTCTACCGAATATCTAGCTTCTATGATGGGTGTCTCAAAATACACCATCTACAATTACCTTCAGAAAATTCGAGTGGATACAACTTTTGGAGTTTAAGGAGTGATACATATGTTACAAACCATTAAAACAGATGACGCACCAGCAGCAATAGGCCCCTACTCACAGGCTGTGCATTCAGATCCATTTATGTTTATTTCTGGACAGCTGCCTATTAATCCTGAAACTCAGCAAATGGTAGAGGGTGGAATAGAGAAACAAACAGAGCAAGTTATGAAAAATGTCGAGGCCATTCTGAAAACAAATGGACTCGGCTTAGGGAATGTTGTGAAAACGACCATTTTCTTATCTTCGATGGATCACTTTACCTCGTTTAATGAAGCCTACGGGCGTTTCTTTGGGACTTACTATCCCGCACGCTCTGCAGTAGAGGTAAGCCGGTTACCTAAAGATTCATTGATTGAAGTGGAAGTGATTGCACTGCAGTCTAACAAACCATAGTCCAAGAAAAAAATAAAGGGGTGTTGTTATGTCAAAAGCATTGGGGTTTAGCTCAATTTTAATCGTTCTAGTTCTTGCGGTTCTCGTGGGGTGTAGTTCAGGTTTAAGCGCTCCATCTGACGATACAAGCAGCAAAACCAATAGCGGCAATGGAAAGAATTCTGCTCAAGGACACACGCTAGTTGTAGATAAGGCTAATGATCCTTCAACGCTTGATCCCGGTTTACAATACAATACAGACAGTTATACCGTTTATCGAAACATTTTTGATAACCTCATTCATAGAGACCCTGACACGCAAAAAATTCTTCCTTGGGTAGCAAAGTCTTGGAAACAGGACTCTCCTACTCAGTGGACATTTACGATCCGTGATGATATCAGTTTTCAAAATGGTGATAAATTAACGCCTGATGATGTCAAGTTTAGCTTAGATCGCATCTTAGATCCCTCATTTAAAAGTCCGCAATACTCCAACTTTAGTGATATTAGTAAAGTCAAAGCTTCTGGTAATACCGTCATTATTACAACTTCCAAGCCAAGTGCGACCTTATTAAGTAAATTGGTGAGCTTAAGCATCGTACCGAAAGATTATGTCAAAAAGAAAGGGGATAAGGACTTCAATCTTCATCCTATGGGCAGTGGTCCATATGCGTTGAGTGAATGGAAGCAGGGGGATCAGGTGGTTTTAACAGCCAATAAAGACTATTGGAATGGAGCGCCTGAGATTAAAAAGGTTGTCTTTAGAAATGTTCCAAACGCAGCGAGCCGCCTGGCAGATCTACAATCTGGTAAAGCAGATATTGCTTTTTCCATCAATCCTGATGATGTATCTGTGGTTAAATCTGATCCTAATCTCAAGGTGTTCTCAGCCCCAACGGAACGCGTCGCTTACTTAGCGTTTAACGCTTTAGGTGATACACCGACGAAGTCCGTAAAGGTGCGTCAAGCCATAGCTTATGGCATTAATTATAAATCCATGATTTCTTCACTGTTAAATGGTTATGGAAAACCGGTTAAAGAAGTGCTGACACCTGTTTCCTTTGGATACACGGATTCGATAGCTGGTTATAGCTATAACCCTAGTAAAGCAAAAGCATTGCTGAAAGAAGCAGGTTATAGCAATGGAGTGACCGTTGAATTTGCTTCATCACCAGCGTATGACCAACGTGTGATTCAAGCGATTCAAGGCGACCTGTCACAGGTAGGCATCAAGGTTAAGATTGCAAGTACGGATCAAGCTACATTTTTAAAGAAGGTTCAAGATCCTTCTCATAATTGGGGGAGCATTCGGATGGGGAACTGGTCTTGCTCATGCTTAGACGCCGATGGAACTATCTATCCATTATTCCATTCCAATACCATCTGGAGCAGCTATTCTAATAAAAATTTCGATACTATTGTAGAACAAGCTAGAACAACGACAGATGAGGATCAAAGGAAAGAAGCTTACCAAAAAGCCTTCCAAATTTTACAGGATGATGTTCCAGGGATTGGACTTTATCAAGCCTATGCGATCTATGGTGGCTCTAAGCATCTTCAATATAAACCAGATGCACAAGAGAACTTCTTTGTTGCTGATATGAAATGGAAAGAGTGAGGGGGTGTACGAATTGAAGTATATAGGGCGTAGGATATTACAAGCAATTATAGCCATGCTTGGGGTATCGACGATTGTCTTTTTTATCTTGCATCTCTCTGGAGACCCCGTTAAGCTGATGGCGCCACAGGATGCAAGCGCAAAGGATATTGCAGTTCTTCGTCACGAGCTTGGCCTTGATCAACCATTGGGGACACAATACCTTCACTTTATTGGGAATATTTTCAAAGGCGATTTGGGGTATTCCTATATACAAAATGTTCCAGTTATCAATATCATCGCAAGTCGTTTTCCTTATACGCTGGACCTCGCGCTTGGTGCTCTCATTCTGTCCCTCTTTTTTGGGATTTCAATTGGACTATTGTCGGCGATCTTTAGAGGGAAATGGATAGAAAAGGTACTCATGCCGATTATACTTATCGGACAAAGCATGCCGGCCTTTTGGACAGGTATCTTGTTAATCATGTTTTTGAGTGTCCATCTTCATCTGTTTCCTTCATCTGGGGTGGGAGGGATAAAGTCCCTCATCCTCCCCTCTATCACATTAGCCTCCTTATCTACAGCGACTATTGCCAGGATGACGCGATCAAGTGTGATTGATCAGCTGGATCAGGATTATGTAAGAACGGCTTATTCAAAAGGAGTAGGTAAGGGCAGACTGCTCGTCAGACATATTTTTCGAAATTCAGCCATTCCAATCATAACGATTGTTGGCTTGGAAATTGCTAATTTATTAGGTGGGGCGGTCATTACTGAAACCATCTTTGCCTGGCCCGGTCTCGGACAGTTAACCATACAATCCATCTCTTCACGTGATTTTCCACTTGTTCAAGCGATCGTTTTATTGGGTTCAGCCATATTTATTGGGGTAAACCTGATCACTGATCTTTTATATGCCAAAGTAGATCCAAGAATTAAACTGGGGAGAGATGCTTCATGATAAAGCCAAATATCGAAACACCTCAGCTTGGTGAGAGGAATACCGCTTTACCGTTAAGGGAAAAACGCCTTAAATTTTGGAAGCGTGATTGGTTTCAAATGCTGCCATTTTCCGTTATCATCGTGATCTTTGTAATCGTTGCTTTAGCACCAGGGTGGATTGCGAATCATAATCCTAATCTTACTGATTTAGCCATACGGTTAAAGAATCCTGGCTTTCATAATGCAACAGGGACTTATTTGTTGGGAACCGATGAATTAGGTCGTGACGTATTTAGTCGAGTCATGTACGGAGCCCGTGTCTCCTTGCTTGTTTCCCTTTGTTCGGTAGGTGTTTCAGGGATTATAGGTGGCCTGCTTGGCATTATTGCTGGGTATTACGGCAGGATTGTTGAAACGATCATTATGCGGTTGGCAGACATGGTATTGTCCATTCCCTTTTTATTACTGGCGATTCTCACAGTGGCCGTGTTAGGTCCAAGCTTGTTCAACCTTATCGTTGTCCTAGGCCTGGTACGCTGGCCAAGATATGCCAGGGTAGCCCAAGGCAAGACACTAGCTACAGTAAATCAGGATTTTGTTAAGGGTGTGATAGCTCTTGGTGCGAAATCAGGTCGCGTGATTATCCGTCATATCATTCCTGAAGTGATTCCGCCGCTTATTGTTATTGGGACGATAGAAGTGGGATTAATGATTATTTATGAGGCCTCTCTTTCCTTTATTGGGTTAGGGGTGCAGCCGCCAACAGCCAGTTGGGGAACGATGTTATCGGAGGGGCAACAATATCTGACGCAGGCCTGGTGGTTAGCAAGCTTTCCTGGTTTGGCGATTTTTCTTATTGTCGTATCCATTAATATGTTTGGGGATTATATCAGAGATCGGTTGGACCCGAAAAGTAAAAGGCGATAAGCAAAGGAGGAGTCATATGGACTCTTATAGTGAGTTTCTAGGTAAAAAGGTTGTCATAACGGGTGCTGCTGGCATATATGGGCAATGGATTGCTGAAGCCTTTGCAGCTGAAGGTGCAGAGCTCTTGTTAACAGATATTCGAGAGGAAGAGCTTGAGCGTCAAGCTGAAAAGCTTAAAGGAGTCCCTGTTACTATTCATCCGAGTGATCTGACAGACAGTGAATCCATACAGGGGCTAGTGCAAAAGGTTGAAGCATTGTGGGGAGCGCCAGATATCATTATAAATAATGCAGGGATCTATCCACGTCACTTTCTTTTAAAAATGTCTATAGAGGAATGGGACAAATCCATGGGGATCAATGTTCGCGCACCTTTTTTCCTCACGCAGCAACTAACAAGGCTTATGATCCAAAGGGAGATACCGGGTTCAGTTATTAATCTCGTTTCAGGGGCGTCCAAAAGCGTACAAATTGGTGGTGGACATTACTCTACCGCAAAGGCAGCTTTATCGATGCTGACGCGTGCCTTCTCTCTTGAATTAGCCCCCTTCAATATTCGTGTTAATGCTGTTGGACCAGGGTTTTCCCCAGGAAGTGAGGTTAGTCTTCTTGCCGATGATTATATTGACAATATGGTGAAAAGTATTCCATTAGGTCGGACATCGGGACCTCATGATGCCCCACAAGCCATTCTGTTTTTATGTTCGGATAAAGCATCCTTCATTACCGGGGCAACACTTGATGTGGATGGAGGACGAACAGCAGGTAAATTCAATGTGCCTGAACGGTTTAAAGAGGTGATTTTAGAATGAATTCAGTGCGTTACACATGGCCTGAGGGGAAAAAATGTGCCGTTGTACTGAGCTTTGATTTTGATGGCATTACACCATACTTGTGGCGTTCGCGCCACTCACAAAGCAAAGGGATCAGTGAGAAGGAACAGAGAAGATTTGGTCCACGCCAGGGGATTTACCGTATTTTAGAACTGCTCGAAAAGTGGGAGATTAAAGGGAGCTTCTATATTCCTGGAGTGACTGCTGAAGAGTACCCACAGGCTGTAGAAGCCATTGCCAAATGTGGTCATGAAATTGGGCTACATGGCTATCTTCATGAACGGGTGGATGAGCTGACTAGAGATAAGATAGAGGAAACCTTAATTAAGGGAAAAGCGGCCATTGAGCACATTGTAGGGCAAAGAAAAATGGGATATCGGTCGCCTTCTTGGGAAATGACTGAGGACACCTTTGAAGTGATAAAAAAATATGAAGTCCTTTACGATAGCTCGCTTATGGGAGCTGATCACCCCTATTGGATTAATCAAATGGTGGAGCTTCCTGTTCAATGGCTTCTCGATGATGCGATCTTTTATCGTTATGTTGGCGGCGGAGCCAGTGTGAATCCGCCAGCTAATCCAGCTACAGTTATTGATACCTGGAAGAAGGAATTTGAGGGGATCAAAAAATATGGTGGCTTATTTATGCTGACCATGCATCCTTGGTTAAGTGGGCGCGGGTCGAGAATCCTTGCACTTGAATCATTAATTTCTTATTTAAAAATGGACTCAGAGATCTGGTGGGCAACGGCCCAAGAGGTGGCAGCCTATCATCAATCTTTAGAAGTCGAGGGAAAAAATGCATGTTTGACTGAAATGATAGATCGATAGGGGGAACGGTAGCTATGAGTCTTGAAAGCACTATGCAACCGATAAATAAGGATGATGACGTGGTATTAGCGGTAAAGGATCTCTTTCTTGAATTTGATAATTTTGATAGTCATGTCACTGCACTGCATGGTCTGAATTTTACTATTCGTCGTGGTGAGATTTTAGGTTTAGTCGGGGAGAGTGGATGTGGAAAAAGCTTAACATCGTTGTCATCAATAAAGCTGCTCCCTAAAAACGCTAAGATAACCGGCGGGGAGATTCAATTAGCTGGAACCTCTATCACACATTTACCAGAAAAGGCAATGAAACGACTTAGAGGCAACACGATTTCAATGATTTTTCAAGAGCCGATGACGGCTTTAAATCCGCTTATCCCTGTGGGGAAACAAATTGAAGAGTCTCTGATTTTACACAAGAAAATAAGTCGAGCAAAAAGGCGGCAAAGGGTCATTGAACTCCTGCAATCTGTTGGTATACCGGAGCCAGAAGCACGTTATCATCAGTTTCCTTATGAGTTGTCTGGGGGAATGAGACAGCGGATCATGATAGCGATGGCACTTGCCTGTGACCCAAAATTAATCATTGCTGATGAGCCAACCACGGCACTGGATGTCACGATTCAATCGCAAATTCTCGATTTGATTAAAGACATAAGAGAGCGTTACCAAACCTCGATTCTCATCATTACTCATGATCTGGGCGTAGTCGCGGATGTTGCAGATAAAGTTGCAGTCATGTATGCCGGACATATTGTGGAGATCGCAACAGTGCATGAGCTATATGATCATCCGAGTCATCCGTATACAAAGGGGCTTTTGAATAGTATCCCAGATCTGACAACAGATTATGAGGGGGAGTTAGACTCCATTAAAGGCAGTGTTCCTGATTTGAGTGCGCTACCCGCTGGCTGTCCTTTTCAGGATAGATGTAAGAATGTTTCAGAAAAATGTCGAGTACAAAATCCGCAGCTGGCACCTACAGGTCATGCCGATCACTTTGTGGCTTGCTGGCATCCGATTGGAGATGAAACGATTGGAAAATGAAGCAACCGTCTTGAATCCTGATCCACTTGTTGTTGTTGATAATCTAAAAAAATATTATGCCTCAAGACAAGGGAATCGGAAAGATAGTGTGGTTAAAGCCGTGGACGGTGTATCCTTTAGCATTGGGGCTGGTAAGACTCTTGGTCTTGTTGGAGAGAGCGGTTGTGGAAAATCGACTACGGGACAAGCCGTCTTGAATCTTGACCGGGCAACATCAGGGCAGGTTTTCTTTCAAGGAAAAGATATCACTCAATTTAAAGGAAAGGCGCTGCGCTATTTAAGAAAGGAAATTCAAATTATTTTTCAGGATCCATATTCCTCTTTAAATAGTCGGATGCGGGTCAGAGACATATTGGAGGAGCCTTTTAAAATTCATCGGCTGTATCGTGGGAGGGAACTGACTGCTGAAGTAGAAAAATTAATCGATATGGTTGGTCTACCCAAAAATGCGTTGGATAAATATCCGCATCAGTTTTCCGGTGGACAAAGGCAGCGGATCGTCATTGCCCGTGCCATCGCGTTACGGCCCAAATTCATTGTATGTGATGAACCGGTTTCTGCTTTGGATGTCTCTGTCCAATCACAAATTGTCAATCTCTTTCGCAGGCTTCAAACGGAATTAAATCTTACCTATTTATTTATTTCTCATGATCTATCCATCGTTCGACATATCAGCGACCAAGTGGGTGTTATGTATTTAGGAAAAATAGTGGAGCTCGGTGACAAGCAAGCGATCTTCTCCAAACCACTTCATCCCTATACTAAAGCTTTGATGAGTGCGGTACCTTTACCGCATCCAGAGACGCAGCGCAATCGAGAGAAAATCAAGCTGAAGGGTGATCTGCCAAGTCCTTTGAATCCGCCGACAGGCTGTCGGTTTCATACAAGATGTCCTCTTGCACAAGAAAGATGTAAGAGGGAAGAGCCAGCGTGGCGGGAAGTTGACGCCAAGCATTGGGTCGCTTGTCATTTTGCCGAAGGTGTTGAGGAGGGTGTGCAATGACGTTGAAGCCTGAAGCGATGGAAAAACTTACATTGCTGGGACGACCAACTATCAATCCTAACAATAAGCGGTGGGCCGTGTTTGTGACATCGCGAATGAGCATAAAGCAAAACCGCTACCCCACTCAGTTGATATTATTTGATTTAGAAAGCTGTGAAGGAGCCCCTCTATTAAAAGAAGAACATGGTTATGATTATTCTAATCCAAGCTGGTCCCCCCAGGGGGACAAATTGGCTTTTATAAGACAAAAGGATCATCATGTTGAAATGTGCATCTATCATTTTCCCTCTCAAGGTCTGTTAACGTATCCTTTGCACGGAAAAGTGAAGGAATACGCTTGGAGTCCCAAAAATGATAGAATTGCATTTGTCAGCCGCGTTCAAGATTTGAGTCAACCAGCATATGAGATTAAGAGATTACGTTATAAATTAGATGGGGAAGGTCTGACGATTGGCTATACGCATATTTTTATCTTAGATATTAATCATGGCAGTATCATGCAAATCTCCAGTGGAGAATCTGATCATCAATGCCCAGCCTTTGATCGAGAGGGTGAACGGCTTGCTTATGTCCAGATGTTTTCAGAACAGGATGATGAGCTTAAGCAGCCATACATTCGCCAGGTTCACTTAAAGACTAATCATCAAAGTGAGTGGTTCCCGCAGCTAAAGGATATTTCTGCATTGATTTTTACTAGTGATGACGCCCTGCTTGCGGTTGGAAAAGAAATGGATGAAAATAGCTTTGAATTTGATAAGCTCTATTTGATAAAGGAGCACAAGCCTGCTCAGCGGCTATTACCGGATCTGGATGGGCCCATTAAATTTTCTGTGATGAGCGATTGTAAGCGTACGGGGGCAAACCCTGCCTTAAAATTACAAGGTAAGTTTGTGATTTTTACTGCTGCGTCCAAGGGAAAGCAGCAGCTCTATTTATATGATATGAGAAGGGAGACACTTACATCCATCCCAATCAACCAAAACATTATAGCCTTCGATGTGGTGACATGTGATGAAAGCTCTCTTGAGGTGATTTATCTGGCGGATTCCTTTTACCAACCAGCAGAATTTTTCCATGCGTTTTGGGATTATAAAGAAAAGATAAAGGTGAAAGGCTGTACCTCCTTTAATAAAGATATATTTTCTCAGACAGCTTCTATTCGCGTCGAGCATTATCTATATGAGGCGCCTGATCAGATACAAACTGAGGGCTGGCATATGTGGGCAGAAGACCAGGTGTCACGGGGGACTGTCCTGTTAATGCATGGTGGTCCACATGCAGCCTATGGAGAAACATTTTTCTTTGACTTTTGGTTTTTATGTAGCCAAGGGTATCATGTGGTATTTTGTAATCCGATCGGGAGTACCGGATATGGACAGGCCTTTTCTTCTGCTGTCATAAAGGAGTGGGGGAAAAAGGATGTTGAGGCTATCTTGGGTTTCTTTGATCAAGGTGTTACCCATTTTGGCCTGCCATCCCCTCATTATATTATGGGTGGGAGCTATGCCGGCTATCTTGTTAATTGGATTATTTCTCATAATGATCGTTTCCAGGCAGCTATATCGGAGCGGGCCATTAGTAATCTTTACAGTAAAATGGGCAATAGTGATCTGGGCTTCGTGATTAATCGAACGGAATTTGGCAATGTTGATTTGTGGACAGACGAGCCGTTTATTATGGAGCGCTCTCCTATTCGTTATGCTCATCAAGTAAATACTCCTGTGCTCATTATTCATAGTGGTGAGGATCATCGTGTTCCCATTGAGCAAGGTGAGCAGTGGTATACAGCATTAAAACGACTGGGGAAAAAGGTCAAGTTTATGATGTACCCCGGTTCCTCTCATGCGATGGCTGCGACAGGCCCTCCGCAGCAACGGATTTCTCGGTTAGAGACCATTTGCAGCTGGCTGGAAAGCCATGGCGAGGAGGTAAGGAAATGAGTGAATTACTGACATTTATCGATGCGCGGTTTTCTACTATGCTCAGAGATTTGGAACAGCTTGTAAACCTTGATTCTCCAAGTGATGAGAAATCTTTGACGGATAAGGCGATGCTGTTTTTTTCCAGTCGGGTTCAAGAGCTAACACAGGCAAAAATAGCTGTCGTTAAGCAAGAGCAATATGGCAATCATGTTAAGTTAAGTATTGGAGCTGGAGACAAACAAATCTTAATTCTGGGACATATTGATACGGTGTTTCCTGTGGGAGAAGCTCAGCGTCGGTCATTTCATGTGAAAGACGGTAAACTATTTGGTCCTGGTGTGTTTGATATGAAATGTGGTTTAATTCAGGGGCTTTATGCCATTTATTCTGTTATAACGCATCATGCTCTTTCTAAAAAAATAGTTTTTTTTATTAATACGGACGAAGAAATGGGAAGTCCGACCTCTCAAGCATATATTGAGGAGGAAGCACTGAAGAGTGACGCAGTCTTTGTTCTTGAACCCGCACTAGGGAAGAAGGGCGCCTTAAAAACTGCACGAAAAGGCGTGCGACGCTTCAAGGTTGAAGTGGAGGGTGTTGCAGCTCATGCGGGTATTGATCCTAGTAAAGGATGCAGTGCTTTAGAAGAGTTGGCTTACCAGATCATCTATTTGCATGGGTTAACAGATTATAATACCGGTTCGACAGTTAATGTAGGGATAGCGAATGGTGGACACTCGGTTAATGTCGTCTGTGATCAAGCGGAGGCAGAGGTAGATCTGAGGACTGTCACACAACGCGAGATGGACCGATTAATCGCGCTGATTCTTAACTTAAAGCCTCGATTAAATCATACGAGAATTACAGTGAAAGAAGGGATTAAAAGACCGCCAATGGAGAAGCAGGTCAGCCGACAACTCTTTCACCAAGCCCAGCAAATAGGTTCTAATATTGGTTTGAAGATAGAAGAGGCCAGCACGGGTGGAGCAAGTGATGGAAATTTCACAGCGGCATTGGGCATCCCGACTCTAGATGGTATGGGGGCTGTGGGAAACTTCGCCCATTCAGAAAATGAATACGTAGATATGAGTTATATAACAAGGAAGTCTGCTTTATTGGCCCATTTAATTAAAGCACAGTGTGTTTTGAATGAATGACCTGTTCTTTGTAAGGAACTTAAAGCATGATTAATTGTAGGGGCTAGTACAAAACGAAGGCAACTAAGTTTAGGCTACTGGCTAATAGGAAGCGCAGACAAAATAGTAGACTCAAACAATTGTAAAAGTAAGTACAATCTTCTCTTAAAAGCCTTCCTCAGACCTGTGGATTTGTAAAGAGCTAAGGTTTTTGACCGAGCCTATCATGGATTTATTGAAGAAGCCGAACACATTCGTTAGAAAGTGTTCGACTTCTTTATGAGTAGAAAGCCTCTCAAGAGTGAAGGGGGGAGGCGGTTATAACAGGCTGCTTATGGACTTTACACAAATAGATTTATAATGAGAGCACCTGCAAAAGCAATGAGTGAAAGCAAGGTTTCTAAGACGGTCCAGGTTTTAAAGGTTTCTTTTACAGTAAGGCCTAAATATTCCTTAACCAACCAAAATCCAGCATCATTAACATGTGAAAAAATAAGGGAGCCCGCACCAGTTGCAATGACTAGAAGTTCTAGATTAACCCCAGACATATGTTGGATGATGGGCGAGACGATCCCTGCTGCGGTGGTAAGGGCAACGGTAGCTGACCCCGTGGCAATGCGAATGAGACTGGCTACTAAGAAGGCTAGAACGATGGGAGATAGTGAGAGGTGCTCCGACATTTGTGAAATAGCCGTGCCTACACCACTATCAACGAGGATCTGTTTGAAGCCACCTCCTGCTCCAATAATCAAGATAATAGAGCTGACGGGAAGCAAGCATTCATCCACTAATTTTTTTATTCGATGTTTGTCAGTACCTTGCCGCTTGCCAAGGAGATAAAAGGCAGCGAAGCATGAGATGAGTAAAGCAATAACGGGACTGCCAATAAAAGCAAAAAATTTAGTCAAAGGACTTGGGAGATGGGCGTAGCCCGTTATGACTGTAAGCAGCATAAGTAGAACAGGAAGCAATATGATGAAAAATGAAATCCCTGTGGATGGCAATTGCTGAGAGACTGTTTTTATACGAATTAATTCAGGTTCACCTTCTGGAATTACTCTTTTATAAACCCATTTAGCAAACAGAGGTCCAGCTATAATAGAGGCAGGGATGGCAATGATAAGAGAATATAAAAGCACCATGCCTAAATTAGCCTTATAAAGGCTGATCGCAGTTAAGGCTCCAGGATGAGGTGGAACCAATCCGTGGACAATAGATAGTCCAGCAATAACAGGTAGGGCGATTAATAAGATGTTTTGTTTAGTGGTCTTATGAATAGAGATAACCAATGGAAGCAAAATAACAATGCCTACTTCAAAAAATACGGGAATACCAATGATAAAACCTGAGACTAACATAGCCCATGGTAAGTATTTTACCCCAAAGCGTTTAGCAAAAAAATCAGCGACCTGCATGCCGGCGCCAGAGTCTGACATCATTTTTCCAAGAATGGTACCAAGAGCTAAAATTCCAACCAAATGGCCTAAAACATCGCCAACCCCTGTTTCGTAAGATGTTGCAATTTTATCCATAGACATGCCTGACATAATGGCGAGAAAAAGACTTGCGACAGTTAAACTGATATAGGCGTGCCATTTCCACCAAGAGACACCTAAGATAACGATGGCTATGGCTACGACGGTGATAATCAACAAATAAATGTTCATTTGAAAGGTTCTCCTCTCACTTTTTGTTAGCGCTTTCTATTTATCGAAAAGAAAGGGGGATTCCCACCTTTATACATCGTAATTCACGACATAATGTTGAAGTTCAGTATTATAATAGCCTTCACTGTATTCGATCGGAGTTCCAACGTCATTATAGGAGTAACGGATTCTTTTTAATAAGGCAATACTTTTATCTAAGCCAAGGGCCTTTTCTACATGGGAGGGGGCTTTTGCTACAGCGAACTCATCGCGAAAGTTCTCCAATGTGATACCTTGCTCTTCGATGAAATCGTAAAGGGATTGCCCACCAAGTTCAGAAGCCTCTGTCATGTCGATATGCATGGAAAGAAAATGTGTGTAATGAATATAAGGCCTTTCATCGAGTAAATAGAGGCGATCGATGCGCAGACATTGTGCGCCAAATAAATGGTAGAGCGGAGTATCTTTAGCCGTAGCAATGGCTTCAGCTTTTAGCCATTTTTTACTCAAGGCATGGCCTTCATCGACAAGGAGTTCTGTAAAGCGTTTTCCTTTGTAAAGCTTAGATGTGACCGTATTTCGAATGACTTTTGTTCCTTTCCCGCTTCGCTTTTCAAGGAACCCTTCTTGGACAAGCGCATTAATTGCATTCCGAACCGTGATTTTGCTGACATTGAATTCTTCTTCAAGCTGGGGTTCAGAAGGTATAAGGCTATTGACTTTATAGACACCGTGTAGGATACGGTCTTTTAATATGTTTTTAATTTGTAGATATAATGGTCCTTTTTTTCGGGAGACATTCATGCTCACATCGACTACCTTTCTACATCGTTCAATGATGCGGTCATTGCTTGGAAAATGTCATGCTCTGATGACATAGGGGTATCACCTGTTACTGTATGAGCAAGCATGGCAGCTGCGGTAGCGAACATGATGGTTTTCTCAGGTGAAAAACCTTGATATTCACCATGAACAATACCGCTGACAAAGGCATCCCCAGCTCCAATTCTATCATATACCGAAAAGGTTAAGGGTTGAGAAAAGGCAAAAGACTGCTCCTTGAATAGATAACCTTGTAATGTATGGGTATTGTTTGTATGAATGCTGCGGTGCGTTCCAGCAATTAAAGAAATGTTATAATGGTGTGCTACCCTTGGGATCAACTCTTGCAGTTGCTCATGAGGTTGGGTTTCATCTGTTTGCATGCCGAGTATTAGCATGGCATCCTTTTCGTTCATCATAACGATGTCAGCATGGGTGAGCATGTGCTCGTAATAGGGTCTGGCCTTCTTATAGCCATTCTCTCCCCATAAAGACGGACGATAATTGCAATCGAAGATAATCCTTCCTCCTTTAGCTTTGACGGCCTCAACCAGTGAAGTGATATGCTGTCTTACAGTATCGTTCATAGCAAGCGCTATCCCGCAGAAATGGATAGCATCAATAGTGGAAGCGAGGGCTTCCACATCGTAAATGCCAGGAGAAGCTGTGTTGAAGCTACTTTCCAAACGGTTAGAGTAAGTGACACGACTTGGTCTTGGGCCAAATCCATTTTCTAAAAAATACATGCCGAGAGCATTGCCTTCTCTAACAGTAAAGGATAGGTCAATACCAAGCTTTTGAATGAAGGACATCGCAGCATCCCCGATAGGGTTTTCTGGCAGCGTGGTAACGAGACAGCCATCGTGTCCTAAGCGAGTAAGGGCTGAAGCGACATTAACCCCTGTCCCTGAAAAGGTATAGTGCAGTGTGTTGGATTGAGATAGAAGATCATAGCCTGGGACCTGCAAGCGCATCATAACTTCTCCAAAGGCTGCGATCTTAGCCATGCTGATCAACCAACTTTTTTATAAGATGATAGATGGATTGGACATCTGCTACTTTCGTATTTCCCGTTTGCTTATCAATAATTGAAGAATAAACATGGGGAATGATGTGGGGCACATTGGCTTCAAGCGCAATACGTAGGATCGCTTCAATATTATCCTTATCGATGCCGCCGGTTGGTTCAAGGGCAAAGCCTTCCTCACCACAGGCTTGTGCTACAGCTCTATATTCCTCCTCATGACTTAAGCCTTGCATCGGAAAGTATTTTAGAGCATTACCTCCCATATCTTTTACAAGGGCGATGGCTGCCTTAATGGGAACAATAGCTTGCTCCTTTTGCTTGGCACTTGCTGGGCCGGTCGAGAGATTCACAAAGCCCACTTGGCCGCTTGGGGCGACGAGTGCGTTAATCCAGCTCTCTTGGTCTCCAAGGTTTGCACGTGTCATGCCAACAGCTGGGAAAACTTGATTGATATGACTTCCAGAGTAATGTTTAGCAATCTCAGACACTATTGCTGCTTGCTGGTTATCACCGCTACCTAAACCAATAGAAACAGCATCATCAATGGCTTGACCGTAAGCCTGCATTGCGGCAACAGCTTCTGGAACAGAGGGATAATCCTTTGAAAGTACCCCGACTAACACATGGCCCTCAGCAGCGGCAAAAACCTCTTGAGCATTTTGGAGACTATTAGCTAGAACATTTAAAGCGATGCGCTCTTTGTAAAAGCGTTTTAAAATAGGCATGTTAGTTTCCTCCTAATATCTCACGAAGTCGTGTGGCAATAACTTGGACATCATCTCCTTTTAGAGGACGTGGATCAATGTCAAAATAACCTTGTTTCACCCCGTAATCTCGGGTATAGATCGCGATCTTTCCTTCGCGTAATTGCTCCACAACTTTTGCAGCAGTAGTCTGAGCTTTGTGTGGGTCTATGTGGATTCTGGCCCGAAAAATCATCCTACCTGCTTCATCTTGAACAAGAGTGACTCGAACGCCAGTCATCTCTTGTAGAGATGTTAATTCTTGTAAGGTATTTTTTTGCTGGTCATTCTGCTCTGTTTTTTGCATATACTCATCGAGTGCTTGAAGAAGGCCAAAGGTGGTTTCCTTACCGACCTTCATGCTTCGACCTATACCATGAAGTTGGACTTTAAGCCACTCAATATATTCGCGCTTGCCTGCAACGATTCCTGAAGTTGGCCCTTCGATAGCTTTGGAGCCACTATAGATGGCAAGGTCCGAGTACTTTACATATTTTTGAATATCTTCTTCGGCAGCAGCGTCGATAATCAGGGGAACATGGTGGTACTTGGCGATATTCCAGGTTTCCTCAACTAACAGCATATTTTTTTGGACCGCATGATGGGATTGGACGTAGAGAATAGCGGCTGTATGCTCATTGATCGCTTCTTCAATATGCTGTGCCCTGCCTTCATTGGCATAGCCCACTTCAATCAGCTTTCCACCGCCTAAATAAACCATGGTTTCAATGGGAGCACCATATTGAACATTGTGTCCTTTAAAAAGGATGACTTCATTGCTTGTGAGGGGGTCCTGGTGCAGGCGTGCGCTTGCTCGCCGGTTCCCTCTGGTTACTAAGGCCGCAATACTTAAAGCGATGCCACTTGAAGCAGAATTCACAACGACAGCAGCTTCAGCCCCGAGTAGATTAGCAACATAATCTCCCGATTTGTCCACTAAATCAGCGATTTCTACATAGCTTTGGCCACCTGCTTTCATCGCTTCCATCACGGTATCCGAAGGGGTTGAGACCCCTAAGATACTCATACGGCCACTTGCATTAATCACACGTTTAAGCCCGTATTTAGCATTTAATGAATGTTCCATTGATAACGACTCCTTGTGCTTCAATTCTTTTAGTGCCTATGCGTTCTTCTCCCTCTGAATCAATGAGTGTGATTGGTTCGTCCTTTACAGTAAATAGCGTCAAATTGGCGGGAGCACCTACTTGAATGCGACCGAGCTCGGGTTTTCTCAGCCAATCGGCTGCATGGGTCGTCACCGCGGCAATGACATCCGCTAGAGTGTAGCCTAGATAGAGAAATTTGGAAAGAACGTTTGCCATATTATAAACGGGGCCATTCAGGCGATTATGGCGATAGATATCTGTACTAATGGTATGGAGTCCAATATGATGAGCTTTGGCGGCCTCGGCAACCTTAAAAGAAAAGCTCGCGCTTCCGTGTCCAACATCTAAATGAACACCGCGATGGAGTGCGGCGCGTAAAACTTGACGTGGCTCACCATTTTCACAAAATAAGCCATTGCTTTTTCCGTTAAGGTAATGTGTAATAACATCCCCTTGTTTTAAGTAAGGTAGAATTTCATCGACGCTTGGTGGCGCAGAGCCGATATGAACCATTAGTGGCAGCTCTGTTGTTTCTGAAAGCGCGCGTGCAAGAGAGAGAGGCCGAATGCCACTTTTCCCAACAACGCTCTGACTCATCCGAACCTTTAGACCAACAATGGATGTTTTGAACGTATCAATGGCTCGAGTTAATTTCTGCTCATCAATCCAGCCCAAATGGGACAGTTCATCAATGCGTTTTAGACCGATTCGGGAAATGTTCAAGAATGCGAGCAAATGGGTTGTCGCTTGTTCACCAAGGGCTACCAGGTCGGCAATGCGATCAGCTCCGCAGCTGCCAGCATCAACAATAGTCGTTACACCACTTTTGATACCAATTTCATCGATGTCATCTCCATAAGGATCAAACTCTGGAAATGCATGGACGTGAAGGTCAATCCAGCCACTGGATACATAATAATCAGAACAATCAATACGGGATTCTCCAGATAAGCTCCCGCCGGGTGCAATCTCAGCAATCCTCCCATTCCTAATGAGGATATCGCGAGTTCCACCATTGAGCCTTTTAAGACCACTTAATATAAAATCCTGTGCCGTATCTGTCACCTCCTTAACGAAATATTGAATCTAAATTTTTAGAATATAGGGATGTGATGCCATGTTAGCACAAAACAATGAGCAAGTAAATATAACGTTATAATGTTTATGGCGAAGAACAGAAAAACATGTCTCCTATCAGGCGAAAGATGTATGAAAATGAGCTTCCTATTTCCGTTTTCCTTGTTTTGGCAAAGAGATTAATGATGATTTTGGTACCTTGTTTCTTTAGGGCCTCGAGCGGAGGTGGAACATTATATTAAGGCGCTCTCCACATTCTCACACCTACACTTTTTCATTTAATCATGCTGATTTCTAGTGCTTCAACATTGGCCTACTTTTAAGGTGACTATGTTGTTCGTCTGCTGAATCTAGATTTTATAATTTTTGTTAGATCCGGTAAAATAGGAAAGACTATCTTGAGTTAAAAGGGGATCTTTTAGATCTGCATGGTGATGAAAGAGCTTGATCGTCATAAAGTGGAGAAGAATGAAAATAGATTAATGTGCTCAAGGCCACAGGACTTTTCGAGCATTTATTGTTAATATTATAAGCAGATGTTTAAAAGTAAGGAGAGTTTATTATGTCTTCTAGAATACGTTTATTAGCTCTTGATATGGATGGCACAACATTGAATGAAACGAATCAAATCAGTGCAGAAAATCAAAAGTGGATTCAAAAAGCAATGGATGCCGGAATCATGGTCATGTTTGCTACAGGCCGTCCGTTACAAGAGATCGTCTCTTATAGAGAACAACTGGATTTACATAGTCCGATGGTATTGCTTAATGGCAGTGAGGTTCGGGATGCTGATGGGGTTTGTATAGAACGTCATTTTCTTAACCCTGAGGATGTTGAGAAATTACATCAGTTAGCAATGAGCTATCAAACATGGTTTTGGGGCTATACTTCGGAAGGGCCTGTCAAAAGGGAAAAGTGGCAGGAAGCGTTTTTGTCGAGACATTGGATGAAATTTGGCCTGCGGTCAGATGATCATCAAGTCATTCAAGAAGTGATGTCTACAATAAAAAGTTGGGGAAATTTAAAGGTAACAAGTTCTAATTGGAACAACGTGGAAGTAAATCCAATGGGAGTGTCCAAGGCAAGTGGTGTAAGAAAGGTGTGCGAAAGATACACGATGAGTATGTCTGAAGTCATGGCAATTGGTGACAGCCTAAATGATTATCCTTTATTTGAAGAGGTAGGATTAAGCGTAGCGATGGATAATGCTCATGAAGAGTTGAAACAGATAGCGGATAAGAAAACGGCTTCGAACACTGAGGATGGTGTGGCGAAAGCGATTGAGCAGTTTTTATTGGATTAATAATGTGACAGTATGAAAGGAAGGCCCTGCACCCGTGTTGTAGGGTTTTTATATAGCCAATGGAGTGGATCGTGCTCATTTCCGCTCTATGCTGCTCACATTCCACGGGCACGGCCTTCGACGCGCAAGCTGTGCGGTGAAGCATTTTTCGGATAGGATGCTCTATTCTCAACAAGGTTTGGTCATTCACTGGGTCTTCTTATCCCTGTGTAGAGCTAGTCGCTGTCTTTTAGAATAGACTGAAGGAATTCTTGTACTTGCTTTTTCTTTTCTTTTGGGGCTTTAAGATAACTTTCGATAAAATGAATGGTTTCGGGGTCATTATCGAATTCTTCTTTGACCTCACTGAGAAGTGTTCTGTAGATTGGGGAGTAAATGGAATGCTCTTCGATATAACCAGCCTTTTTCATAAGTTCATCATAGGAATAGTCATAGGCCTTGGCAAGACGTTTCAGTGTTTGTGGTGATGCTTTTAAAGGGGTATGAGTTCCCCTGCGAAAGCCCTTTTCTATATCAGAAATGTAAGAATGAGAGAGTCCTGTTAACTCTGCCACTTGTCTTAATGAGCGCTTTCCACGCAAGCTTTTTAGTAATTGCCCCAATTCACTCATAGTTACCCTCCTTATAAATGATCTTATTGCTACTTAATTATAACACTTAAAAAAAATTTAAAAGTTAGATGGTATAAAGTTGACAAGAACAAGTGTTCGTATTAAAATGAAAGCGTGGAACATGTTCGACTATATGGGGTGTGAAGCTGTAAAAGTGACATTAAAAAAATCCAAAAGGTGGGGAGCTTATGTTAATTGTAAGAGAAAGCTTTATGGATGATTTGACGGATTTTTTTTACAAAAGGGATGGGCGAATTGAGGGCGAAGAAAATGGATTATATCCTATTGAAAAATATTTGGAAAGTACATTGTCTAAAGAAGAATATCTGGAACTGGAAGAAATAATGAGTAACGTTATTGCCAATAAGAGATTTCTAAGTTACAAAAAAGGGTTTCAGGATGGTATGAGAATGCTAACTTACATGTATAAAAAGCTATAGCGCATGGATGGTAAAAAAGAACACCCCATGCGTTTAGAGTGCATTATTGTTTATTTTTATAAGATTTATTGACAAGAGGCAAGGTTAGTAATACTATTAATTATCTAAAAAATAATAGAAATCTGAATGATGGGGAAGAAAGGGAGTTGTTTGTATGGCACAACCGTCATCTGTAGAAAAACTAGGTTACAAACAGGAGTTAAAGCGGAGTCTCTCTTTTTGGGACCTCTTAATTTACGGGCTAATCTTTATGGTCCCAATTGCCCCATTTGGTATTTATGGTGATGTTGTTACGGCCTCAAAGGGTATGGTCGCCCTTGCCTATCTTATTGGCATGGTAGGCATGATCTTCACTGCATTAAGCTATGCACGAATGTCAGAGGCTTTCCCGATAGCAGGGTCTGTTTATGCCTATGCGGGCAAAGGGATCAATCCATATGTTGGTTTTGTAGCCGGATGGTCCATTTTGCTCGACTATATTTTAATTCCAGCCCTGCTCTATGTAGTCAGTGCTCAAGCATTGACAGGAATGATTCCAGGAGTGCCAAGTTGGATATGGCTCGTTGTGTTTATTCTGATTAATACGATAATTAATTATTTTGGCATCGAATTTACTGCGAAGGCTAACATCGTCATCCTTATTTTTGAGTTAATTGTTCTTGCTTTATTTATCGTCATTGGCATAGTTGCGATTGCTAAAGGGATTAATGGTGCAGAATTTTCCTTTAAACCCCTATACGATCCTGATTATTTCAGCATGCATCTTGTTATGGGGGCTGTATCCATCGCGGTTCTAAGCTTTCTAGGTTTTGATGCGATTTCGACTTTATCGGAGGAAACAAAAGGTGGAGTCAAATCTGTGGGAAGAGCGACTATTGCTTCCTTGGTTATTGTTGGGGTGTTGTTTATGGTCCAAACATGGGTTGCGGCTCTGATTTTCCCTGATTTTAATAGTTTTGATGATATTGGGACAGCCTTTTATCAGGTTGCCGATATCGCGGGTGGAGGCTGGCTTGGTAATTTGACTGCCGTCGCTACGGCAATCGCTTGGGGGATTGCCGATGCTCTAGTTGCACAGGCTGCAATATCTCGGGTGCTTTATAGCATGGCAAGGGACCGCAAGTTACCTAAGGGATTAGCCAAGGTTCATCCAAAGTATAAAACGCCTTATGTCAGCACAGTGATTGTGGCTGTGATCTCGCTTATCGTTGGTTTAGCCTTTATTTCAAATGTAGGAGTCTTATCTTCTTTTGTTAACTTTGGTGCGCTAACCGCCTTCTTATTTTTACATGTCAGTGTATTTGTTCACTACATCTTGAAAAATAAAAGTAAGGATTATTGGAATCACTTTATTTTACCGCTTATCGGTTTTATCATTATTGGCTATGTTTGGCTAAGTTTGGCGACACAGGCCAAGCTTCTGGGTCTGAGCTGGTTAGCGATTGGTGTCATTATAGCCATTGTTTTGGCGGTGCGAGGAAAAGAGACAACCTTAGAAATTGATTGAAGAATAAGGAGAGATACTCATGTCTATTCATCATCATACCCATATTCATCATACGATTCATGATATGAAATCCCACTTGCATTATGGGTGGGATCGTGACCTTAAACCCATTCTTGAAATCGATCCGGGCCATTCGATAGGTTTTGAGATTCTTGAATGTTCAGGTGGACAATTGACGAAGCAATCGAAGGCTAATGCACTCATGCATTTTGACTTTGATAAGCTCAACCCAGTGTCAGGGCCGATTTATGTAAAGGGAGCGGAGCCGGGGGATACTTTGGAAGTTGAAATCCTAGATTTTCGCTCATTAGAGTGGGGCTGGACAGGGGTTATCCCGGGATTTGGGCTGCTTGCTGATGAGTTTAAAGAGCCTCTATTGAAGACATACGATTTAAGTGGTAAGAATAAAACTGAATTTCTACCAGGGATTGAATTATTTATCAAGCCTTTTCCGGGGACGATAGGTGTTGCTCTTCCTGAACCCGGTCATTTCAACGTGGTTCCCCCAAGGAAGAATGGTGGAAATCTAGATATTCGCCATTTGACAGCAGGCACGAAGCTTTATTTACCTGTTTGGGTAGAAGGTGCACTTTTTTCCGTAGGAGATACGCATGCTGCTCAGGGTGATGGAGAGGTGTGCGGGACGGCGATTGAAGCATCAATGGAGATCACTCTTCGTTTTAAGCTGCATAAGGGTAAAACGATTGCAGAACCGCGTTATGCCATACCAGGACCCCCTACACCAGAGGCAGATAGTCGAGGATACTATGTGACGACGGGACATGGGGAGGATTTATATCAAGCCTCCCAACAGGCGATCCGTTATATGATTGAGCATCTAGTTGAAACGTATGGGCTGACATCGGGAGAGGCATATATGCTGTGCAGTGTCGCTGTAGATTTACGTATTAATGAAATTGTCGATGCTCCCAATTGGTTGGTTTCCGCTTTCCTACCTAATGCGATATTTAAATAATTAAAAAGAGGGCTCTCACTTGAGAGCTCCCTTTTTGAATTAAGGTGTAAATGGAGTGGGGAGTGCACGTTTCCACTCACGATAGCTGGGAGCTTGGTTAGGGAAGGGGTTTCCATGCTTGCGTTCGATACGGTTTGGATTAAAATAAAGTCTAAACTTTCAATTTATTCATGGGTAGTGATAAGGTATAATGAAATTATGAAAAAAATAAAGCGTATGCTTTTATTACTCATGGCTTTGCTGGTCGTGATTGGCTTTTTTGGTGCTGGTCCTTTCTTATATATAAATGAAAAGCCTGTACATTCAGATGTGATCATTGTTTTAGGTGGGGGGGCAGGCGAGAGAGAGGGTCTAGCGAGTGCATTATATAAGGAAGGTTATGCACCTTATGTCATGGTCTCTAATGGTGGTGCGCGGGATCATCCAACACCAGAGGTGGCGGAATTAGAGATGGGTTGGTTGAAAGCAGATGGTGTACCGGGCTCTGCCATCATCCCGGAATTAAAAGCACAAAGTACATATGGCAATGCAGTCTATACTGAAAAGATGATGAAAAAGCATGGGTTTAAATCAGCGATTGTTGTATCGTCAAGCTATCATATGAGACGAAGCCATTATATCTTTCAGAAGCTTTATAAAGGATCGGGGATTGCTTTACATTATAAGGGGGCAAAGACACCACATTATAATCCCACTTGGTGGTGGACGACAGAAGCGGGATGGAAAAATACAATAAGTGAATATATTAAGCTGGTCGGTTATATTGTGCTATATGGAATATTTTAAATGATATTTCAGGGATTAATTGAGTTCAAATAACAGCACCATTCGCTATGCTTTGTTAGCGAAATGGTGCTGTTTTACTTTTATACTATCAGAATTTATAATTTCGCTGACGCTCATAAAGGAAGAGAGTATAAATGTAACTTTGACTTTCGCCTTTAAAGCTTGCGGGCACCCTAAGTGTGTGATGTGCAAAAATCACATCAGAAGTACCAGCGAAGTGGTGCAAGCCAAGTTTTCTAAAAAGATCAGGGAGTATAAAATTTTGGGTGTAAATGGAGTGGATCGTGCACGTTTCCATTCTAATCAGCTGGATGACGAGGGTGCATGTTTGGCTTTCAGGCGTTTTTCAGAGACCTCGTTGCTATTCCCGTAGGAGCCTCCGTATTTTGACTACGCTTCTGGTTTCCCTGGCTCCTTTTAAAATCTTATCGTTCGGTATGAGAGTGATCTCTTTTCGTTTTGTCTCATCCCTAAAATTTTAATAAAAAAAGGGTCTAAGGCAGAAGATCTCGTATTATATAGTTTTAAGAGGGAAAAATAAAAATTTTTAAAAAATGGGGCGAGACGATGCGTGCAAAATTAAAATCTGCCGTTTTGGGATTAGGTACCATGGGGCGTGTTCATGCTGAAGCTTGGTCGCACATTGAAGATGCTGAGCTTGTAGGTGTAGTAGATCTTGACAGAGAGAAGGCGCAGACGGTAGCTTCTCAATATAATCTCCAAGCCTTCTCAGATTTTAGTACACTCATAGAGCAGTCCGATGTTGAGGTGGTTGACATTTGTTTGCCTACTTATTTACATAAGGAATATGTGGCAGCAGCAGCTAAAGCTGGCAAACATGTCATTTGTGAAAAGCCATTAGGCCTCAATGTACAAGAAGCACATGAGATGATTAACCTATGTGAAGCACAAGGCGTTAAGTTATTTGTTGCTCAAGTCGTTCGTTTTTTTCCGGAATATGTGCAAGCAACTGAACAAGTCAGAAGGGGAAAAATTGGGAATGCGGGTGTGGTGAGATTAACACGAGGTGGCAGTTTTCCGCATGGATGGAACAATTGGTATGCGGATGAAGATAAAAGCGGCCGTTTGATCCTAGATTCAATGATTCATGATTTTGATTGGCTGCGCTGGACATTTGGGGACGTTCAGCGTGTCATGACGCGACAGGCATCCTATTCTGATGGGAAAAAGGATTTGGACTATGCATTGGTTACGCTCCGCATGCTGGATGGAACCATTGCGCATGTTGAAGGCACCTGGGCACATACGGGTTTTCACACGTCATATGAAATCACAGGTGATAAAGGAATGCTCTCATATGACAGTCAAGAGGGTGTGCCATTAACAATGCAGCTCCACTCTGGTGATAGGCAATCAGAGCAAAGCGGTGTTCCTGTGCCTGAAAGTCCGCTTACTGAGAGTCCTTACTTAAGAGAATTAAAGCATTTTACAGACTGTATTCGTACGGGAAACCCTCCGATTGTGACAGCGGATGATGCATTAAAGGCTGTAGAAATAGCGCAAGCGGCGTTGGCATCGGCAGCTTCTGGAAAACCGGTTGAGCTTTCAAAAATGGGAGGTGGTGTGCGATGAAAATAGGGATGATGAGTTTTGCTCATATGCACGCCTATACTTATGCCAAACTCTTAAATCAGCGTACAGATGTTGAACTTGTGGCGATATGGGATGATGATCAACAGCGAGGATTGGCAGCCTCTAAAACCTTTAGGAGTCTTTTTTATGGTGATGTAGCTGAATTTTTAGCATTAGATCTTGAGGCGGTTGTGATTTGCTCTGAGAATAGTAAGCATCACGATTTAGTGATTCAGGCGGCCAAAGCGGGTAAGCATATTTTATGTGAAAAGCCGATTGCAACAGAAGTGCAAGATGCTAAAGAAATGATTGAAGTGTGTGAGCGCAATCAGGTTATCTTGCAAATTGCTTTTCCCGTTCGTTTTGCGCCGAGTATCAGGCGTGCTAGAGCGGTGATTCAGTCGGGCGATCTGGGAGACATCTTAGCTGTGAAGGCAACGAATCATGGACAAATGCCAGGAGGCTGGTTTGTTAACAAATCGTTATCAGGTGGTGGGGCTGCAACGGATCATATTGTCCACGTCATGGATATTATTCGCTGGGTGTTACAAACCGAAGTTAAGGACGTTTATGCGGAGCTTGATACACGATTTTACGACATTGATGTAGAGGATTGCGGAATGGTGTCACTGGCTTTAGAGTCTGGTGCCATTGCTACTATTGACCCGAGCTGGTCACGTCCCAAGACTTTTCCAATGTGGGGAGATGTCACACTGGAGTTTGTCGGAACTAAAGGGACCTTAGCTGTGGATGCCTATAAACAATCGTCTAAGTATTATAATGACAGTGAAGGAAAGGTACAGCTTATCCCTTGGGGGGATGATATGGATGAAGGTCTGATTTATGATTTTGTGCGCTGCGTCCAAACGAAAGGTATGCCATCAATTACCGGAGAAGATGGGCTGAGAACATTAGAGGTGGTTAAAGCAGCCTATCAATCCCATCAGGACAAACAAACAGTCCCTGTCAGTAGAGTCATGATTTGAGCAGGCGAATAAGTATTTAACTTAGGACTATTTAATGAAGGCATTTTAAAGAGGCCAAGGGGGCATTTCCCATTGGTCTCTTTCATTTATGCTGGAGAGGAAATGATGGGGAAGAGCTTTTATATATTAGGGGATTCCAATAAAAAAATAGGAGACATCACACCGAAAGAATTGAATAAAATAGACATTATATTTATGGTCAGGGCTCCTCTGATGGGGAAACAACTATAAATCGAGGGCCCATAAAGTGTTAAGAGGAGCGTATCATGCTGACGAGAAGAAACTACTATGTTGATCAAAAAAAGCAAATTGAACAGGTTGTTCTACGAATGATTGACCGTTTAGACACATTAATGTCCCAATGCATGAGTTATCTGAGTGAACCCTCCAAGGAAAACCAAGCCTTTATGTTGTGGACGGAGGATAAGCTTGATGCAGAGGAAAAGGAGATTGAAAATCAGATTCTTAATGTTATTTCTGTACAAAATTTAGATGTGATTGAGTTGAAATGGTTGATGACAATGTCAAGGATTATCCGAGAGTTGGAGCGATGCGGGGATCAACTCACCAATGTAATGACCGTTTGTAACATAACGTCCATTGAATCTGAAACAACTGAGGTCATTGAGCGGTTTTTCTTACATGAGTCCGGGATGGTTCAAGATCTAAAGGCTGGTATGCTTGCAAAGGATGGCGAGCGCCTAGAGCTCTTAATAACGCGTGATGAGCATGTGAATCGATTGAATCGAGAGACATATAAGCGCATGACCCATTCAATGAATGAAAATAAGCTGGATGCAACATTGGGTTCCAAGATTATCATGATGTGCCGTTTTTTAGAGAGGTTTGGTGATCACCTTGTGAATGCTGGGAAGCTTTATAAAAATTACATGGCATTTGAAAAGGAGAATGAAAGGATTCTGTAATTATGCTGAATCACTTATTAAGCTTTTTGACCGGTGTGGGTCTGTTCATCTATGGAGCTCACTTATTAAGTAAAGGATTACAGCGACTAGCCATCACAAAACTGCGCCATTATATGTCAACGTTTACGAATACGCGTCTTAAAGGGTTAATGAGCGGCTTTATTATGACATGTCTTATGCAAAGCAGTACCGTGACGTCTATCATTGTCGTTGGTCTTGTGGATAGCTCGGTGCTTTCCCTTGCCCAGGCATTAGGGGTTATATTAGGTTCAGGGATTGGAACGACAGTTATCGTGCAAATTCTCACATTTAATATTTCTAGATTTTCTGCGCTCTTTATTTTTTGTGGCGTTATTTTATTTCTCTTCATAAAAGGCTCACGTCTTAAGACCATCGGACAAGTTTTGATTGGTTTTGGTTTTGTTTTATTGGGGATCGAACTGATCACTTCATCCCTGGTTCCTTTAGGTAAGCTGCGAGGTTTTCTTCATCTCATCACTGTTCTTTCAAGTCACCCTCTGTTATTTGTGGTTATTTCCGCTCTGTGTACCGCTGTTCTTCACAATAGTGCAGCAATGATCATGATTGGGATTTCTTTTGTGACCAGTGGGACATTAGGAGTGCCCGAGGTGTTGCCATTAATATTAGGGGCAAATGTTGGGGCGACGCTCCCTGTGTTTGTATCAAGCTTGTCCGCTTCGACAGAAGGGAAGCGAGTAGCACTATCCTATATGCTGTTTAAATGTGTTGGTGCTGGGCTTTGTTTGACGTTGCTGCCTTGGCTTGGACGGAGTATCTATTGGCTACCTGGACAACTAGAACGGCAAGTGGCTAATTTTCATACAGCGTTAAACATGGGGATTGCTTTATTGTTTTTACCCTTTTTACCAAGCTTTACTCGAATGATCCATAAGGTGTTCCCAGGAAAACAATCAGAAATAGCGAAGCGGTTAAATGACACGCTTTTATCTGTGCCAGATGAGGCCTTATTAAAAACAAAAATTGAAATTCTGCAATTAGCTTATGAGGTCAAAGACCGCATGATTGTTCGCTTGCCTTATTATTTAGAGGACCCAAAGGAATTTGAACCTATTCAACAGACTGAGCAAACTGTTGATGATTCTTACCGAATGATTCAAAAGTATTTACTGAAGTTAGGACAGCAGGATTTAACGGACACACAATCAGATAAAGAGGTTCAATTACTTTATGTGCTCAATGATATCGAGAGTATTGGCGATAATGTGATGCAATGCCTCAATCTAATACAGAAGTCTCGGCTGCAAAATATTGAGATGCCTCACCAAGATTATCAGATCTTAGAGACTTTTATAGAGTATATCGAAGAGGCGCTGGAAAAGTCCATTCAGGCCTTAGAGCGACAGGATACAGCGATCGCTATGAAAAATATTCAGTCGGAACCGATTGTTTCGCAATTTGAAATGGATCTCAAGTTTAATCATTTTAATCGCCTGATTGATAAAAATGAATATAATCCAGCGATCAGTGCGATCTATTTGGATTTGATCAATCAGCTCTTAAGTATTTACCAGCATGCTTTAAATGTTTCGCGGACAGTATTGGGGCTGATTTAAGAGATGAGGATATAGGGAGACTTCCTAAATCTTATTTTAGGAGTCTCCATTTTAATGTGCACTTTATGAAGCGGTGCGATAATCGGATTCTGTTGTTTGATCCTTTCCGTTTGCCAGGCCAAGTGCCCGAAAGATGAAGGTAAGCACGACAGTGACGATAAAGTTAAGAATCACTGCGTATATTGCAGCGTACCCAGGAATAATGGCCCCGAAGAGATGCAGGGGATAGGTGGAGGCCATGTGTTGCGAGAAAGCCATCCATGTTCCTGTGGCCATTCCGACAAACCAACCGATGACAAGAGCCCATTTATTAAACCAGTTTGTATAAAGTCCAACAATAATAGCAGGGAAGGTTTGCAGAATCCAGATTCCCCCTAGTAATTGAAGGTTAATTGCATAGGTCTTTGGGAAGAACAGGATAAAGACGAGTGCTCCAACCTTGACGATAAGTGAAATGAGTTTGGCGATTTTAGATTCTTGTTCCGGTGTGCATTGTGGATTAATATATTCTTTATAGATATTTCGCGAAAAAAGATTGGCTGAAGCAATAGACATAATTGCCGCAGGAACTAGAGCTCCAATAGCAATAGCGGCAAAGGCGAAACCACTAAACCAATCGGGTAACATTTTCAAAAATAATTCAGGAATGGCATCATTCCCATTTTGAACTTTGATACCAGCGGCAAGAGCCATAGCCCCCAGTAGGGTTATAAATCCGAGTACAAGGGAATAAGCAGGCAAAATGGCTGCATTTTTTCTAATGGTATTGCGCTGACTCGAGCTTAGGACCCCGGTCAGAGAGTGGGGGTATAAAAATAAGGCAAGGGCTGATCCCAAGGCGAGTGATCCATAGGCAAAAAAGCTATTTGAGCCAAGAATCAGAGAGCCTGGTGGATTTTTAGTTGCTAAAGCTGCTTTGGCAGCATCAAACATATGGCTAAATCCGCCGAGTTTGATTGGGATCACGATCATGGCAACAATGATCGTAATATAAATCATAAGGTCTTTAACAATAGCAATAGAAGCCGGTGCGCGTAACCCACTCGAATAAGTATAAATAGCTAAGATAACAAAAGCAATAATGAGCGGAAGTTCTCCAGAAAGCCCACTATGTCCGAAGCCCATTGCGCTAATGACAGCTTGCATGCCGACAAGCTGTAGAGCGATGTAAGGCATGGTAGCCAGAATCCCAGTAATGGCGACAGCAAGAGCCATTGAACTACTGTTGAAACGTCCACGTACAAAGTCCGAAGCCGTAACATAACCGTGTTTTTTCGAGACGGACCAAAGCCGCGGCATCACAACAAAAATAAAGGGATAGATAAGGATCGTGTAGGGTACGGCATAAAAGCCCATTGCACCAGATCCATACATTAACGCAGGAACAGCGATAAACGTATAGGCCGTATAAAGGTCGCCGCCGAGTAAAAACCACGTAATCAGCGTCCCAAACCGTCGCCCTCCGAGACCCCATTCATCTAATAGAGACAAATCCCCACGGCGCCAGCGTGCAGCATAAAAACCTAAAACGGTTACAAAGATAAAAAAGACAGTAAAAACGATAAGTGCAGACCAGTTCATGACTCAGACACTTCCTCCCAAATTTAATCCACATCTTTTACTTTGATATAGACAATAGCGGTTATAACAGCTGTAAGAATAACCCAGATAAGCTGGTACCAGTAAAAAAACGGAAACCCAAATAGACGTGGCTTATCGAATGCATAAATCCCAGGCCATAACGTGGCTATAAAAGGAATGATGAGAAGGAGATACCAGTAGCTGAATCTTTTCTTCGCTTTCATCATTGACCACCCCCCTTTGCAATAATTGAGGAAATTTTCTCGCAAATTTTGGAAAATGTCAATAAAGAGATTGACTACTCACAATATTATTATTTATTAAATCTTGTCTCATGAGCCTTTTTTCACATTTCTTTTATTAAATTTTATTTTGCGAGAGCCATGGATAAAGAATATATACATAAGAAAAACTTATCAATATATATTACTTTTATAAAATTTTCCTTATGTTTTGAGAGGCATATAATAATGTTAGAAAAGGAACATGAGGAGAGATCGGGGATGATGAGAAAAAGTTATTATTTGATCGGAGCAGCATGGAGTACCTTTGGTGATGGATGTCAACAGATTGCTATGATGTGGTTGATCTATCAAGCAACAGGGAGTGCTTTATCTATTGGGGTTATGATCGCTGTCTATTATTTACCAAGTCTGCTTCTCACGCCAATTCTGAGTGTCTTTGTAGATCAGAAGGATGCCAAGAAGCTAGTAATCGCGACTGATAGTCTTCGTTTTATTATGATTGGTGGGGTTTCCGTTCTTTTATTCCTTGGTTCAAATTCAATTGCAGTGCTGTACATGGTCCAATTTTTTTCGGCGCTATGCTATACCCTTTATAAACCAGCTGTGATGAGCTTTGTTAAAGAAGCGTTTATTGATAGGGATCTCAAATTTGTCATGGCAAAAACTGTTTCACTGAATGGGCTCGCTAATATCTTAGGACTTGGAATAGCGGGCGTTCTCATTGGCGCGGTTTCTCCCGCCTACTGTTTTGCAATCAATGCCACTTCATTCTTAGTTCCTGTGATCTTATTCAGTTCGATTAAAAGAGTATGTCAAAAGTCAGTGATGCAAGGTCGTGTGCGCTATCTACTCAAACTAAGAGAGGGGTATGGGTTTGTACGCAGGGAAAAGGGCATGTCTTATCTCTTCTTTTTATCGATTATAAATAGTGTGGGTATCCAAATGTCAGCGACAATATTCTTGCCAATCGCCAAGGACTTACATGGAGGAAGTGCTCTATATTCAGCTTTCGAAGTCGCCTTTGCGGTTGGAGGCATTATATCTGGACTGCTAGTCACCTATCTTATGGAGAGATGGCAGTACAAGCTGATTTATATGACGATGATGGGGATGATGCTCCTAGCCTTGCTAATGGGGTTAAGTCGTGAGCGTTTAACTATGGTGATATTGATTTTTTTATTCGGCTATTTTGTCATGTCTCATCTAGTTGTCACACAGACATGGATTCAAATGAAATCCCCAATTGATATGGTTGGAAGGATCACTGGATTAAGGACGATGATTGCCTCACTTGTGAAGATAGCTTCCGCACTGTCTACGGGGCTCTTCATTAGTCATATAGGGATTCATAATATTTTGTTTTTGTTTGCATTGTTTTTATTATTAAGCCTCATATCAGGTAAGAGAATAAGAGAATTAGATGATCGATAGAAGGATGAAATTTAACAGAACCAAGAAACTAGGATGAAAGGACGAGGATGTTTATCGAATTTTATCGAAAAATGTAAAATATTCTCGAAATAAAATTGCCAATCTAGTAAAAATGTATTATGATTAATGTAATTTATACCAATTATTTGATGTGCACCAAGATCTTGTCATAAGGGTTGGTTTCTTTATAGTGGTTAAATAAGTGAGGGGAATAAGAGTCTAAGGTTTAGGACCTTTATTCTTTCTAAAAATCTAGTGCATCCATCAATGAACACAGTATAGGAGGGAAAAAGTTATCTATGGAATCCGTTATACCAATTGAAGAAAGTGATCACTATATCATTAATTCGAGTACGATTATTTTATATCCAATGAACGGTAACCACGGGGAGTATTGGACCATTGCATTAGATGAGGATTATAAAATGTTCTTGATTAAGGAAAAGCCGCTGACGGTTATTGATCGCTCATGCACGGTTTTTGGATCGAGTTATAGCGGTCGGAGAGAAGGCGCAGCTAAGCTGATGAACTATAATTATATGATACCTATCGCCATTAACGGCTATACAGATGTTGTTGTATTCCCACTTTCCTCTCCAAAAAATCGGGAGTGTATATGGCTCTCTCATAAGCATATCATTGAATTTAGATCCTTGGGCAGCAAGACGATGGTTTATTTTAGGAATCGTTTTGTTCAAACCTTTGATATCAAACCCTCAAGCTTTGAATCCAAACTTCTTAGAACAGCACAATTTCGCTGCATGCTTCATGAATCTGCCAAATACTATCAGAATCACCTCAAATCTCCCTTTTTGACCTCACAGCAGGTATTCAACCTAGGAAAGCTATTTAAGAGACATGAAGACGGCACGTTTGAACCCACAAGAATGCCGTGTAGAAAACAATAAAGTGGAAAAAGTGTAGAGACCATTAGCTGCCGAGAATAAAGGAAGCGCTTCCTTTATTCTCAGCATGCGTCGTTGCTTAAAAAAGCAGGGTGATGTCGAGTCTGTTATTGATATGGTAGTATATGAGAGAGAAGTGGATAAAGCTTATTAGATCAACGCTTCTGCTAATCAGATCTCATGATGTTTTTTATTTCTTGGAGGGATTAGATGTTTAAACTCGTAGCATACAGCCGACTTTCAGATGGATTAAAACAAGTGCTTGATCAGTCATGTGATGTCACCGTCTTTAATGGTATAACGAAAGAAAATGAGAGAGCCTTTAAAGAGGCATTGCAGAACGCAGAGGGCCTGTTGGGTGCAGGGCTTCCAATCACTGAGTCTCTATTGAAGCATGCCCCACGCCTTCGTTATGTCGGCAATGTTTCTGCTGGGTATGATAATTTTGATCTTGAGGCCATGTCTGCACATGGTGTAATGGCGGTGAATGCTCCTAATGCACTTACGGATACAACGGCTGATTTGATTTTTGGTCTCGTCTTATCTTCTGCAAGAAGGATAACTGAACTCGATCGTTTTGTTCGGGCTAAAAAGTGGCAAACGGGTATTAAGGCGGACAGATTTGGCGTTAACGTTCATCACAAAACCATTGGCATTATCGGGATGGGACGAATTGGGCGTGCAGTAGCGCAGCGCGCGGCACGCGGCTTTGATATGGAGGTCCTTTATACTAAAAGGCATCGTGATGTCAAAGCAGAACAAGAGCTGGGGATAACGTATAAGTCCTTGACTGAGCTTTTGCAGACCTCTGACTTTGTCTGTATTACCTTGCCATTAACTGCCGAGACACATCATTTCATTGATGATAAAGAATTGAAAATGATGAAACCCTCAGCTATTCTTGTCAATGGTGGACGTGGTCCAATCATTAATGAACAAGCGTTGATTAGGGCTTTACAAGATAAAACGATTTTGGGGGCAGGGCTAGATGTTTACGAACAAGAACCGCTGTCTTTGGATAGCCCACTTCTACAGCTCGACAATGTTGTGCTTGCCCCACATATCGGATCGGCCACTGAAGAAACGCGAACAAAAATGGCCGAGGAAGCCGTTCATAATCTCTTGCAATTCATCAATGGCGAGCAGCCTAATAATTTATTGAATCCATAAGGTGAGGTCTTTGCTTCCTTTATCTTTTGCTGGCGTGTTAAAGGAAGAATGAACATAGAAAATAGGCAAAATCACCTTATTCGAGAAAGAGGGGTGGTTTTGCTTTTATTTAATAATAAGAAAATCTAAAGTTTTGGGTGTTAATGGAGTGGATCGCGCACGTTTCCGCTCCAGAGCGCACGCTTTCCTCATGCTCAAACGATGTGGGTAGGGTCGGCGTTCGACGCACAGCGAGGTCCCCGAAAAGTGCTTTTTACTTTTTGGGGGGTATTGACGTGCGAGTTTCGGCGTTATCACATGGATGTGACGGTTTTAGCCGAGCGTCTTGAGTGGCCTCCGCTCATTTTGGAATGGTTTTATCTGTGTTCCAAAGTATTTATGATAAAAAATTCCCTGGTTCTTGCGTCTACGCGTATGACTTCGAAGTCAGCTTTCTTGGAACAACTCGACGTTTATTCGTGAAGTAACGCTCGCCCCGTTCCCGAAGGCGTCTCGCGCCTTACGCTCCAATCCACTTGATCCGGTAATGAAGCCTCTTCCATATATGAAGATGCTCTATACTAAGACAAGGACCGGGCATGCTTTTCGCTCGGTTTTTCCTAAAAGCGTCAGAATGATAGCTTTGCAGAAGACCTTAGAAGTTCGGGCTTTGACTTTTGCCCACTGAGCTTGGCGCTTCCCTTAGTATGTGATTTGGAAAAAAGCCAATGCGGTACAATCTTAGTGTGTAAGTATGAGCATCAGGCTGTGAAGTGGTGAAGTATAGGTCAAGTTTTCTAAGACAATGATTTGCGGCTCATTGACAGTCGCACATAATCATGTTATATTAAATCTTGAATTAAAGATATTTTAATTAAAGATAATTTTATATAGATCAAAACCTATTGGAGGTATCAAAAATGAACGAACTTAAAGGGATACATCATGTAACGGCTATTACGAGCAGTGCTGAAAAGAATTATGAATTTTTTACTTATGTCTTAGGTATGCGTCTCGTGAAGAAAACGGTGAATCAGGACGATATTCAAACCTATCACTTGTTTTTTGCAGATGATACAGGGAGTCCAGGAACCGATATGACTTTTTTTGATTTCCCTGGGATTCCCAAGGGGCAGCATGGAACAAATGAAATTGCCAAAACATCCTTTCGGGTGCCGAGTGATGCAGCGCTTGACTATTGGGTGAAACGCTTTGATCGGTTAGATGTGAAGCATACAGGCATTAAAGAGCTTTTTGGTAAAAAGACATTGTCCTTTGTTGACTTTGATGATCAGCAGTATCAATTAATCTCTGATGAAAACAATAAAGGGGTTGTCTCTGGGACACCTTGGCAAAAGGGGCCGATTCCATTAGATTACGCAATCACTGGCCTGGGGCCAATTTTCGTAAGGATTGCTGATTTTGATTATTTTAAAGAGATGATGGAAAAGGTGCTTTTATTCAGAGAAATCGATAAGAAAGGTTCTCTGTATCTCTTTGAAGTTGGAGAAGGTGGCAATGGGGCACAGGTTGTTGTTGAGCATAATGTTGTTTTACCTCAAGCAAGACAAGGCTATGGTACGGTTCACCACACTGCCTTTCGTGTTGAGGATCGTGCCGCCTTGGAGGAATGGATTGAGCGCATGCCTAGCTTTGGCTTCCATACCTCCGGATATGTCGACCGTCATTTCTTTGAATCGCTTTATGCTCGAGTGGCACCGCAAATATTATTTGAATTTGCCACGGATGGACCTGGCTTCATGGGTGATGAGCCTTATGAAACACTAGGTGAAAAGTTATCACTTCCACCATTTCTAGAGCCAAAGCGTGAGGAAATAGAAAGGTACGTTCGTCCCATTGATACAGTAAGAAGCACCAAAGAATTTGTAAAGGAATAGAGAAAAAATAGCTAGAGACTGTCCAAAAAGGTATCTTTAAGGACGGTCTTTTTTGAAAAGAAAAGAAAGCATAACCGAGTAAATTAAAGAAAAACCTTACTTTAATGAGGGAGTATAAAATTTCTGGTCATGAGGACGGTGCGGCTTACCGCTCCAGGCCGCTCGCTTTCCGCGGGGGAGTGGTAAGTCTCCTCGCGCCTGCGCACTGCTAAGGTCTTACCGAT
Source organism: Pullulanibacillus camelliae (assembly GCF_014642655.1). GTDB lineage: Bacteria > Bacillota > Bacilli > Bacillales > Sporolactobacillaceae > Pullulanibacillus > Pullulanibacillus camelliae. Next base: position 167,081 of record NZ_BMIR01000001.1, on the reverse strand, counting down.
CTCCCACTTCCTGCTGGAGCCAGAGCGTCTTGTGCTCCAATCCACTTGACCAGGCAATGAAGCTTCTTCCATATCTGGTGATGCTCTTATAGCAAGACAAGGACCGGGACGCTTTTCGCACGTTTTTTCTCACACCATATAAGTGTTCAGAAATAGTAAGATACATGGACAGAAGAGCATTTCAAAGAGCTGCCAATTCATTTATTGCTTTACAAATTGAGCAATTTTCTTTATACTACAGATTAATTGAACGATGGTTAATAAATTGATTTTAATGGCAAGAAAAGCGGTGAAGTGAGAGCAGCTAAAGGGTAAGTCGCCCTTTTGTGGCAAAGGGTGTCAGTATGTTTTCATGAGGGAGATTGCTTAAGCATTGGGCTAGCAATTTCATTTGCTTTTTTTTGGTTTTTAATTGAACGATGGTTAATAAGGGAGGAGAAAAAATGATGAAAAAAGCAGTTGTACTTGGAGCAACAGGAAGTATTGGCTATGCCATAACTAAGGAGCTTGCGGAGAAAGGTGTAAACACTATTGCCTTTTCTCGAACTCGATCAAAGTTAATGACTTTATTTGGTGATCATTCAGCGATAACGGTGTGCGCTGGTAATGTTTTTCACATCAATGATCTAAGAGAAGCTTGCAGGCAGGCAGATCTTATTGTTCATGCCATCAATATACCCTATCAAGACTGGGAAAGAGATCTTCACACGATTATGGATAATGTATTGAAAGTCACTGAGGAAGCCCATGCAAGGCTAGCCGTTGTTGACAATATCTATGCTTATAGTGATAATCCGGGCTATCCCATTGCTGAAACGCATAAAAAGCAGCCACATACTAAAAAGGGCAGGTTGCGTCTTTCATTAGAGAAGAGGATTTGGGAGTCCAATGTGAAAGCATTAATTGCTCACTTTCCTGATTTCTATGGTCCATATGCGGGGAATACACTATTGGGTCAAACTTTCAAAGGCGTGTCTCAAAACAAACCGGCTCTTTTTGTAGGGAAGCTATCTACTCCTAGGGAATATATCTATACGCCTGATGCAGCCAAAGCGTTGATTACATTAGCAGCGCATGAAAAGGCCTATGGTCAAAATTGGAACATTCCTGGATCAGGAGTCATTACGGGAGAACAGATATTTACTATTCTCAGAGAACGGCTTAGTTATAAAAAAAGTGTGTGGAGTATTGGGAAAAAAGCGATTGCTTTCATGGGGTGGTTCCAGCCTTTGATGAAAGAAGCTGTGGAAATGCTTTACTTGACAGAAAATCCGATCATTCTTAGTGGAGAAAAGTATGAAAGTGTCATTGATGAGATTCCAAGAACACCTTATGAACAAGGGATTGTTGATACGGTACGTGCTATGCGCTAGTCTATAAAGCTTAAGTCCCACCTTATATTCTGCAAAATCAAAATGGCATTATGAGTACTTAGAAAAATTCGATAATTATTGTTTGGTAGGCTTAAATAATAGAAAGGGTTTGGAGGGCATGACATGTCGATAGAAGCGGTGAAGAAGGCTTGAAACAAGGCTGACGATATTATTGAATTTGAAGCGTCTAGCACAATGGTTGAATGAACTGTACAAGCTCTCGATGTTGAACCAGAAACCATAGCTAAGACGCTGGCAATGAATAAGGGGCTGGTCCATGTTAAGCAAAGCCAGCTTCAGAGGAAGAAATACCCGTCTCATTTTAATAAGCAAATCGAGTAATAAGAAATAAACTGGGCATATGATAGCCTGGTTTTTCTAATGCCTTTAATTGAGTCATAAATGTAGGATATTATGCAAAGCTAGTTCAAGGGTGAACGGTAAAAGGAGAAGCTGAAGTTTTTGGACAATAAAGAATTCTATTGACATGTTGAGGGATCAATGATAATTTTTATGATAATGAGAATCATTATCAATTTATCCTACATATATCCTAGAAAAAAGGAATGACGCAAATGTCCTTTACTGCTGAGGAGTTATTAGAGAATGACGATCAGTTAAAAACCCATATTCAGTCACGTCCATTAATGGGCTTAACCATTATAGTTGGGGGGTTAATTCTCCTTATTCTTTTGCTAGGGCTTTCCATTTCAGTTGGAGCGGCAGATATCAAGCTATCAACGGTTTGGCAGGCTGTATTTCATTATCATGCAAATCTGACGTCTGATCAGATTATTCGAGAGCTTCGGTTGCCACGCTCTTTAGCCTCGGCTTTAGTGGGTGCCTGCTTTGCGGTAGCGGGTGCGATGATGCAAGGGATGAGTCGTAATCCCTTGGCTGATTCTGGTTTGCTTGGCTTGAATGCTGGAGCATCTTTTACCTTAGCAATTTGCTTTGCCTTTTTCCCAAGTGTGTCTTTTATTTTATTGATGGTCTATTCTTTTTGCGGCGCAGGGATAGGGGCAGGACTTGTCTTTGGCATTGGTTCATTAACAAGAGGGGGATTAACTCCTGTTCGCTTAACTATGGCGGGTGCGGCGGTGAGTGCCTTGTTAATGGCTTTGAGCGAAGGGATCGCACTATATTTTGACCTTTCTCAGGATCTTGCCTTTTGGTATGCAGGCGGTGTTGCGGGAACAAACTGGTTACAATTAAAAATACTTTTTCCTGTTGCTGGCTTCGGCTTGGTGATGGCTATCTTACTATCAAAATCAATTACGGTGCTGAGCTTAGGGGAAGACGTTGCGACAGGGCTTGGTCAAAGGACGCGTATTATTAAGATCATGTGCTCTATTATTGTTGTCCTTTTAGCAGGATCAGCAGTTTCCGTCGTAGGAGCGATTACCTTTGTTGGATTAATGATCCCTCACATTGCCCGTTTTTTGGTTGGCGTTGATTACCGCTGGATCATTCCATGTTCAGCGGTGTTAGGGAGCCTGCTTATGGTGCTTGCAGATATTGGGGCGAGGATGATTAATCCCCCTTATGAAACACCGATTGGGGCTTTGATTTCACTAATTGGTGTCCCCTTCTTTCTATATCTAGCCCGGAAGAGGAGGAGAGCATAGTGTTGGAGATGGCTTCGATCCTTAAGGTAGAAAGAAAAAAGCGTCGCCAAGTGATGGGGATAATCGCAATTTTAGCCACCTTGGTTGTGCTAGTCCTCATCATCAGTATGAACACAGGCTATATTCGCTTATCTCCGTTAGCTGTGATCCGTACCTTATTTGGTGGAGGAACAGCAAAGGAGAGTCTCATTCTATTTGATCTTCGTCTTCCGCGTATCATTATTGCGGTGCTCATTGGGGCTGCCTTGGCTGTTTCAGGTGGTGTGTTGCAAGGCATCAGTCGGAATGCTTTGGCAGACCCTGGCTTACTAGGCATTAATTCTGGTGCAGGACTCATGGTGGTTCTCTTTATTTCCTTTTTTTCAACGCATGCGGCTTTCTCTATCTTTTTGCTGCCTTTTCTAGCTTTGGTTGGTGCAGGGGTGACAGCGGCTCTGATCTATCTTTTATCTTATAAAAAGGATGAGGGAATTTTACCCACGCGCATGATCCTTGTGGGTGTGGCGCTCACGGCAGTGATTTCTTCGATGATGATTATCTTGACTTTAAGATTAGACCCAAATGATTATAAATTTGTCGCAACGTGGATGGCAGGAAGTATCTGGGGATCGGATTGGCACTTTGTCTCAGCTTTATTACCTTGGATCATTGTTCTATTGCCTTATATTTTTGTAAAAGCCCGTTATTTAAATGCACTTAATCTCGGTGACAGCATCGCTACAGGAATTGGTGCAGCGGTTGAAAAAGAACGGCTAAAATTACTAGCGGCTTCAGTTGGATTGGCGGCGGCGAGTGTCTCAGTGAGCGGAGGCATTGGCTTTGTTGGTCTAATTGGTCCACATATTGCTCGTCGTCTGATTGGTCCCAACCACAAATATCTTTTGCCAGTTGCGGCATTGTGCGGGAGTCTCTTATTAGTGGTTGCTGACACATTAGCGCGTTGGGTCCTACAACCATCGGAAATTCCAACGGGGATCGTCGTGGCAGTTATTGGTGCACCTTATTTTCTATACCTATTAGCGAAATCAAGGGCCTAAAATAGTGAAGAAAGGGATGACTTTGATGGGGCAATTATACACAAAAGATTTGTCTATTGGTTATGCCGAAAGAATGATTGTTAAAGAGTTAAACTTAGAGATTCCAAGCGGAAAAATCACAGCATTGATTGGTCCCAATGGTTCGGGAAAATCAACGATCTTAAAAGCTATCGCACGCTTATTAAAGCCTATGGCCGGCATCGTTTATTTAGATGGACGCTCAATACGCAGTCAATCGACAAAAGAAGTGGCCAAGCAAATGGCGATTCTTCCTCAAAATCCGATAGCGCCAGATGGTTTAACTGTCTATGAATTGATTAGCTTTGGACGTTTCCCTCATCAGAGAGGGGCGGGGAATTTAACAAAAAAGGATAAGGAAATCATTCGCTGGGCCATCATGGAAACGGGGTTAACCGAATTTTATAATCGACCCGTTGATCAATTATCGGGTGGGCAGCGGCAACGGGCTTGGATTGCCATGGCTCTTGCTCAGCAGACCGATATTTTATTACTCGATGAGCCAACGACCTTCTTAGATATGGCACATCAATTAGAGGTATTACAGCTATTAGAAAAGCTAAATCAAGAACAGCAGCGCACTATTATTATGGTAGTACATGACCTCAACCATGCGGCACGTTATGCTGAGCATCTTGTTGCTATAAAGTCTGGACAGATTATCAGTGAAGGGACGCCGAATGAGGTGATGACGAAAGAGGTCATCCGTGATGTGTTCTCTATAGAAGCAGACATCGTTAACGATCCGCGATCAGGGGTTCCTCTTTGTTTGCCATATGCCTTGGTAACTCAGGAACCCTTAATAGCAACAGATACCCAATCCGGAAGTGAAAAAACACTCGTTTCAACGCGATAGATAATAGGAATAGAATAGTAAGTTTTGCAAAGCATCTCTGTTGGTTAGAGAGGCTCTCCACTAGGAAAAATGATGAACCGAATAAAAGCTTTTTGTTGAGAAGGCGTCTTTGTGATAATCACATTCAATTATAAGGGGGAGTAAATAGTGAAGGCTTCTTGTAAATATGTCTTACCCCTTTGTCTTGTTGTTCTTATGCTGGCGCTAGCCGCATGTGGTGCAAATGCCAGTAATGATACAGCCGGGACAGCAAAGAAGGAGGGAAAGAAAGCAACGATTACCTATAAAGCATCGAATGGCACTGTGAAAATACCAGCTTATCCGAAGCGTATTGTCGTGACTGAGCCAGACTATGTGGGTGATTTCTTGCAGCTTGGGATCAAACCTGTAGGTGTAACAGCCGCTACCTTTAAAAATCCTTATTTTAAAGGCAAGCTAGACGGAATAGAGAGCATAGGACAAACGCCGAATACCGAGAAAATCCTATCCTTAAATCCAGATCTCATCATTGCTCTAGATACCGATCAAAACGTCAAAAAATATGAAAAAATTGCTCCCACCATTGCCATACCTTTTGGAAAGATGCCAATTAGAGAAGAACTGAGGACCTTTGCGAAATTAACGGGAAGGGAAAAGCAAGCCAATCAATGGATTGCTGAATGGGATAAGAAAATTGCTAAGGACAAGCCCATTGTTCAGAAGCATTTGAATGGAAAAACAGTGTCCATTATTCAGCCTTATGCGAAGGGGATGTATATCTTTGGTGATAACTATGGACGCGGGGGTGACATTCTTTATCGTGAATTAGGATTACAGGCACCTGCTGAAGCTCAGAAAAATGTGATTGATGATGGTCCTGGATTTGCGAGCATCTCCTTAGAAAAACTGCCACAATATGCAGGAGATTACATCTTTACCGCGCCATGGGCTGGAGATAATGCTGACCCTGATAAAATCTATAAGAGCGATATTTGGCAGAGTCTCCCTGCAGTAAAAAATCAACGTGTCTTCCACGTCGATCCTGTGAGTTCCTATTTTACCGATCCAGTATCCCTTGAGCAGCAATTAAAATTTATTATGAATAAGCTAACAAATCATTGATAGAGTGAAAGAGACTGGTGATTCAAGCCAGTCTCTTTTATACTTTTTAGAGGTATACTTTTGTTGACGCCCTCAAGGGTATATGACACCTGAGGCTTGTATTGAACAGTTGCATCTGAAGTACTCGAAGCGGTACAGGTCAAAATTTTATCATCTTGGCTAGATTGTTCCTATGAAAGGGAGAGGCGTAAATACTAAAACGATGAGGGAATTATGTTTTTTTATACTACAGAATTCATAACTTCGCTGACGCCCATAAAGGAAGAGAGTGTAACTTTGACTTTCGCCATTAAATCTTGCGGGCACCCTAAGTGTGTGATTTGCAAAGATCACATCAGGAGTACCAGCGAAGTGGTGCAAGCCAAGCTTTTTAAACATTTTTAGAGATATAATGGTAAAAGTTTAGTATCCTTTCATAGGACTGGTTTTTTAGAAGGATGGCATCATGGCTCTTTTGTGGAAGCTGATTTTGTTTTTAGGACCAGCAATTGAAAAAGTTAAAAAAAAGGAGAGGATCATAATCTTTCATTGGTTTGAACAGTTGAGCACATTTGAAGCAACGATTTGGGTTATTTGTACAGGTTTGGTGGATGTCTTTTACGTCATAGGGTTAAAAAGTTATATTCATCGCGTATCTAACAAACTCGCATCAATTGAACGAACACTTAAGCATGTGAGAATTTGGAATGAACGTGTTTATCTCATGCTTTTCTTACTCGTAAGTTTCCTGATTGCTACCATTATTATGGCTCAAGTCCATCCACTTTTTTGGGATATTCCCTATGAATCTTTATTTGATATTTTAAGTATCTTTTTTGTGTTTTGGGCGGTTGGCTTATTGAATAAAATGATACTTTTTACAACGAGAAGACGCCTTCGAGGCAAACCTTTAAAACGGCGAGAAGCATTTGTAGAGGCGCTGCCCTTTTTAGGCTTGTTTTTTATCCCCATCGAGGGGATAACGGCGTTATTTGAGTTGGCGGATAACGGTGTTTTTGGCTATTTCTTTAGAGGAGATTTAGGTGAAATCATCTTATATTTCATTGTTCTGTTTTTAATCTTTTGCTGTTTACCTTTACTTATTACAAAACTCTTTAAAACCAAGCCTCTCACCGATTCAGACTTAACCCATCGTCTTCACCTTTTAGTTGAACAAGCTGGGGTGAAGAGAGTGAAGCTTTATTCATTGAGATTACGGGGGCGGAGAACTGCCAATGCTCTGGTTACAGGGGTTCGAACAAAACGCATTTTGATTTCAGAGGATCTTTTAACGCATCTTAATGCTCGGCAGATTGAGGCGATTGTGGCACATGAAATCGGTCATATTAAATCCTTCCATATTATAAAACGATTTATCGTCATTCTGCTATTTTTTCCTTACTTTGGAGCAATTATTTACTTGTTATATCGTTATGAAGTCTATATTCAACAGAATCTGTCCTCAGCTCTGATCACATTTATTATAATTGCTGCTGCAGTTATATATGGATTGCTTCTCCTCTACGTTTGTCGTTTTCAAGAGCAACAAGCTGATTTATATACATTAAAGCTAGGTGTGGACTATCGTGAATTGTCTTCAGCTTTGTTAAAATTAGCACGCTTAAATCATATGCCAATAAAACGAAAGAGAGTATTAGGGTGGGTTCGGCTGCACCCCTCCATCGCTCAGCGGGTGTGGGCATTAATTCATTCTGTTGGCGGTTCCATGCAGGATGTCGAGAAGTATGAACATAATGAAGCAATCGAATGACCCTTAATCCCTCTATATATGAAAACGTTTTTGTGTAATAATAAAAGGAATAATAGTTACATAGAAGGGTGAGAGAGATGGCACTGATCAAATGCGACTTTTTCTCTGAGGTACTGGCTTTAAGCACGTCGATGACCGTCATTTTACCACAGCATACCCAAGGACAAATCGGGATGAATAATGTCAAACGTGGTGAACGTCATCCAACACTGTGGCTTTTGCATGGCCTGAGCGATGATGACTCGATTTGGATGCGACGCACGTCGATTGAACGGTATGCAGCAGAATATGGATTGGCTGTTGTCATGCCTCAGGTGCATCATAGTTTTTATACAGATATGGCCTATGGCAATAGGTATTGGACATTTTTAACGGAAGAATTGCCTAGCTTAGCTCGATCATTTTTTTCCCTTTCAGAGGCAAGAGAAGACAATTATGTTGCTGGACTTTCAATGGGAGGGTACGGGGCATTCAAATGGGCCTTGAATTACCCTGAACGCTTTGCGGCAGCGGCCAGCCTATCAGGGGCTGTTGATATTGTCAGCCATATTAAGCGAAGAAAGGCTGAGAATCAGGAGGAAGCTGTCACGTTATTTGACCGCATATTTGGCGATAGGCAAGTGGAGGGAACGACGGACGATCTTTTTTATCTGCTTAATGTTAACGATCAATCGGAAAAGGCGCTTCCCAGGCTTTACCAATGCTGTGGAACTGAAGATTTTCTATATGAGGACAACTTAAGCTTCCTCGCTGCGTGTCAAAAGACACGGTTTGATTTGACACATGCCTTTGACCCAGGGACCCATGAATGGGGCTATTGGGATGCCAAGATCCAGGATATCCTTAGGTGGCTCCCTTTAAAGGGATAGTTTGTATGGTGCTCCAGGTAAAATCCATTGATCGATAAAGCGAGTGCTGGAATGTTAAAAAGGGTGGGACAAAACGAGAAGAGATCACCCTCATACCGAACGATAAGATTTTAAAGGGGCTTAAGGAAAACAAAGCGTAGTCAAAATATGGAGATGCCTTGGGGAACGGGGCCAGCGTTACTTCATGAACAAACGACGCGTTGTTCAGAGGAAGCTGACGACGAAGCGATACGAGGAGATGCAGGAACAGGGGATGTTTAGTCATATAAAGAGTTGGGAGCCCTTAAAAAGGGTTGTCTAGGTGCCTTACATTCTTCAAGGGCCTTCGGCTAAAAACATCACATCCATGTGATAACGCCGAACCTAGCACATCCTGTGCGTCGAACGCCGAAGCTCGCACATCAATACCCCCAAAAAAAGTAAAAGGCACTTTTCGGGGACCCCGATGATGCGTTGAACGCCAAAGCTAGGCAATCTCCTGCACGCCTGAGGCGGTGCCCGCGGAAAGCGACGTGTTTTGACGGAGCGCTTCATCACTCACTTAAAATCCGAATGCATGTCTTCAAAATTGTGATGCGTTCGGATTCTCTGTGAGTTGAAAACTTCTGTCTCACCCTCTTCTTTTCTTTTAATTGGAGTGTTAAACTTATCATAGACTATCATTCTTTAAAGTGATTGATGACCTCGTTTGTTCCTCGATTCCTTGTCTTTTCCTTCAGTCGTTAATTCCAATGTTGATTGGACAAATAAGCTAGGTGATGAATAAGATGAAATTAATATTAGCAGAAAAGCCATCTGTGGCGAAAAATATTGCAGATGCACTTAAGATTAAAACAAAGCAAGAGGGCTATTTTGAAGGTGAGGATTACATAGTAACCTGGGCGTTCGGCCACTTATTACAGCTGTACGATGCGAAGGACTATGATCAGCAATTCGCAAAATGGAAAATGGAGTTTTTTCCTTTCATTCCCGATTCTTTCAGATATAAAGTAAAAAGCAATCCTAGAAATAGGGACAAGCCAGATAGCGGGGCGCAAAAACAGCTTAAAATTATTGAGAGGCTCCTCAAACGTAGAGAGGTTGATACGATCATTTCAGCCTGTGACTACGACCGTGAAGGGCAGGTGATTGGTGACAGTATCATTTATCATTTCAAAACAGATAAAGCGGTTTATCGGTTGTTACTGAATGAATGGACACCTGATGAGGTGATGAATGGATTAAAGCGTCTGAAACCCAATACTGAGCTCAGGCCTTTACAGGACGCAGGGGTTAGTAGACAATGGGCCGATTGGGTGATCGGCATTAATTTGACGTCTGTGGCTACCTTGAAATATCAGAAGGGAAAAGGGAAGGCGTTGAATATTGGTCGCGTCCTCTTGCCCACACTGAAAATTATCTATGATCGAGATAAAGAAATTGAGCAATTTGTACCCGAAAATTATTATAAGCTTCAAGCTACCTTTGAAACAAAGACAGGTGAGCGTTATGAAGGGACATACTTTGAAAACGAGGAAGATAAGTTTAAAGCGAAGGCGCCATTGGAAGCTGTTCAACAATCGCTCATAGACTCAAAGGCCTTCGTCAGTGATAAGCAGGTCAGTCGGAAGAAGGAGTATCCACCTTACTTATTCAATCTGTCTAATCTACAGGGACATATTACCAATAGATATAGAGGTTGGACCTCTGATAAAGTCCTTAAAGTTGCGCAAAAGCTGTATGAAAAAAAGCTGATTACCTATCCGCGGACAGCCAGCACAGCCTTAGAAGAGAGCTTGGTCGGTAAAACAGCTAAGGTTCTCAAGCAAGTGACAGACGGGCTCCCTTATCAGCATGAGATCAGCTTTTATAAATCAAAGAGAGTCTTTAATAATGCGAAGGTAGAAAGCCATAGTGCTATTATGCCTACTTATGTACGTCCGAAAAAACTCACGGCTGATGAAGCGATTGTCTATGAGGCTATTAAAAATCGTTTGATCATGCAATTCATGCCCATTGCTGAATTTGAAGAGACCATACTCCATACAGCCTTGGTTAATGCGAAACTCAGTGGACAGTTTAGATCAAAGGGTCGCGTTCAGCTTGTTGAGGGATGGAAAAAGGTTGAACAGATAAAATCAAAGGAAGCCATGCTTCCAAACGTGGAAAAACAAGAAGCCGTTGCATTAAAAGCTCATGAAATAACGACACATGTAACCAAGCCCCCTCAGCAGCACACGGAAAAAACACTATTAAAGGTTATGGAAACCTGTGGCAAGCATATCGACGACAGCACTGAAGAGCAGGATGAAGGCACATTAAAAGCGATCTTAAGCGGTTTTAGTATTGGGACACCAGCGACACGTGCTGAAACGATCAAAAAGTTAAAGGATATCGGTTATATTCGCGCGGAGAAAAAGATTTTGACTTGTACGCCATTAGGATGCAAGCTGGTTGAAACCTTTCCCATTAAAGAGTTATTTGATCTCGAATTTACAGGACGGCTGGAGAAGGCGTTGGCGGATATTGAAAAGCGCACCTTTAGTAAAACGCAATTTTTACAATTTATTTTTCAGTTTACTAGACGGTCAGTTGATGTCATCAAAGCCGGTCAGGACACCATTATTCATGAAGTAGAGCGAGCAAAGCGGACAAATGAAGTACTAGGAGCATGCCCGGTTTGTGGGCATTCAGTGATTGAGGGATACAAAGGATTTGGGTGCACGAATTGGAAAAAGGGCTGCAGCTTTGTTATTTGGAAGAATGATAAATTTCTAGCCTCAATGAAAAAGAAGCCGACCAGGACAATGGTGAAGGGCTTGCTTAAAAATGGTGAAGTTATGGTGAAAGGATTGAAGAGTAAAAAAGGCAACACATTTAATGCGCGATTGAAATACGTTAAAAATGAGGATAATGATTACTTTAGCTGGAAAATGAGATTTTAGTAGTGAAGCGGCGAAGGTATTGTATAAAATCGTTATAAATAATAGAGGCCTCCATTGTTGAGGAGGCCTCTTCTTTAAAGTAACCCCTATCTTTTAGTGAGATAATCGTATACTTCCCAATCGTTCATAAGAGAGGCATAGGATTAGACCTAAAAGCTTTTTGGACGATCAGCATTCATTACATTAGACTTTTAAGCTTTTGAATGCGCGGGATAGTGATGTGATGAATGTTTAGAATCCCAATACATTGTTATCATCATTGCAATACCGCTGAGAAGCAAGAGACCGCTTGTGAAATAAAAGACGGTTGCGATCGAATAAAGGCCAGAAATCCAGCCTCCGAAAGCAGGGCCAATAATATTACCTAAAAAGCGGACACTGGTATTGTATCCAAGTACTTCTCCTTGAATAGATAACGGCGTCACTTGGCGTATATAAGCTGTCCGCAATGGAATGATACCACCGAGCACAACACCGAGTAGAAAACGGATGCCTATAAGCTCCCAAATATTTGAAACAAAGGCACCAGGTAAATAGAAAACGGCAGATAAGAACAATAAGAGTACTGTAATTTTTTCATAGCCGAATCGGTCAGCAAGCTTACCCCATTTTCGTGCCATTAAGAGGTTCCCTAGTCCTGCTGATGAAAAAGCGAGTCCTGAGAAAAAGGCTAAGCTTGATGGTCCATGTAACAGACTAACATAGAGAGAAAGAATCGGTTGAATACTAAAGTTAGCGATTTGCACAAACATGGACACAATCATAACCATTAAAAGCATGGGACTGAAGACGATATGCTTAATAACAGCAAGTGTTGAGTATCTTACCTTTTCCTCTTTTGGTTTTTCGAGTCTCACTTCTTTTATGCCAAATAGGACAAAAATAGCTGCAATAATTAGAGTAATGGATGTAAGCTGAAAGGTGGTTGAAAAACCTACAGCATCAGCAATCATTCCACCAAAAAGTGGACCAATCAAATTTCCTGCAACATTACCAGTTTGCAAGGTTCCTAGGACACGTCCGGCAATGTTTTTGGGCGTTTGTGTAGAGATAAGTGCTTGCGACATCGAAATAAAGCCTGAGAAAAACCCCATGAGTAAACGGAGAAAAAAGAGCTGGTAGACCGATGTCGTAAACCCCATCAAAAATACACTTATCGCCATGCCGAAGCCTGCAATGACTAAAAACTTTTTCCGTCCATGGCGGTCACCAAATCGTCCCCAAATCGGTGACACAATAAAGGCGGTGAGAAAGGTGATACCGAAAACCCATCCTGACCATTGTTGAACGTATTTGTCTGAATGATGGCCAAAGGTTTCGATGTACAAGGACAAAAAGGGTATCACCATCGTCATACTAGCGCCAATAAAGAAATTGGCAATCCACATAATGATAAGGTTTCGTTTGACAAGTTTTTCTTGATCTAAAATGCCTGATCCCTTCTTTTTACTTATTTATTTCGGATTCCAAAATATATCTTACTCCTATTCCATTTTAAAGGGAAATAAAAAGCTTCAAGGTTCAGCCTATTTTTTTATTGAAAGACTACAGAATGTTGTTATATCAGCAAGCTCCTATTGGTTTAAGGAATGATTTACCTTAAAATTAGGCTTTTAGGCACATGGGAAATAAAATAAAAGAAAAGGATTGAATTTTTACGTTGTTTTTGATAAATTCAAAATATAAAATCATATATAGATAAATTGGATCATATATGTAATTTTCTGTGAGGTGTAAAGGTGTGTCCGTTAAATCAGCTGCTCGTGTATTAGAAATCATGGAACTTCTTGCTGATAACGATCAAGGCTTATCGGTGAAAGAAATCAGTGCCAGCCTTGATTTTCCCCAAAGCAGTACCTTTAATATTATTCAAACAATGTTTACAGAGGGGTATTTAACTCAATCAGCAGATAAGAGATATAAATTAGGACCAAAGTTTATTCGAATTGGCACAAAGGCATTGAAAGCCTTCGATTTACATTCAGATGCAAGGCCATTGCTTCAGCAGCTAATGGAGAAGGTAGAAGAGACCGTCTTTATGGCTGTGCTATCAGGAAAAGAGATCGTCTATATCGCCAAAGTCAATAATAACCGTTCCATTCAAACGAGTGCTGAAATAGGTTCTAGAAAGCCATTGTATTGTACTGGGCTTGGCAAAGCGATGCTTGCCTTTTTGGATACTGAAGAAAGAGAGGTACTCCTTGATGCTATTGCGTTAGAGGCACTGACTCCCAAGACAGTGACCAATCGTGAACAGCTCATCCAGCAATTACAACACTTTAAAGAATGGGGGTATGCCATTGATGATGAGGAAAATGAAGAGGGTCTTTATTGCTACGCCGCTCCTATTTTTGACGCTTCGGGACAATTAAAGGCAGCGATTAGCACAGCTGGACCAAAGGAACGCATTACGAAAAATGAGGACACTGTTATTGCCCAATTGCTTAATACGGCTGAACAAATTTCTGAAAGATTAGGATACGTTAAACCTAAAAAAGAAGAGCAGTAAAATCGTCACTTGTGAGCAATGACCGCAATTAAAGGCTTTCGGGCAAGAGGAATGTAATCCCCCAGCGATTGATGGAATAAAGATAAAACAAAGTGCTGAACCGCTTGCTATATTCGGTGACCTGGGAATGACTGTAGGTACCCGGATGAAAAATGGAATGATTGCTAAACCTGCTTAGCAGTTTTCCTAGCTATACAAGTCGTAAAAAGGGAGAGGGAATCGAAGTGAAAATAACCAATCTGGTGACCTATCTTGTTCCTCCACGCTGGCTTTTTGTCAAGGTTGAGACCGATGAAGAAGGGATAAGTGGTTGGGGAGAGCCGATTGTCGAGGGGCGGGCGGCTACAGTTGAAGCGGCGGTGCAAGAACTTAAAAGCTATTTAATAGGTAAAAATCCATTGCGCATTGAGGACCACTGGAATGTCATGTATCGCGGTGGCTTTTATCGCGGCGGACCTGTTCTCATGAGTGCTATTGCTGGAATTGATCAAGCCCTTTGGGATATCAAAGGAAAATTTCATCATGCCCCAGTGCATGAACTCATGGGAGGTGCTTGTCGGGATCGCATTCGCGTTTATTCATGGATCGGCGGGGATCGCCCAAGCGATGTAGGCCAAGCAGCGAAGAAGGTTGTAGAGCAAGGGTTTACAGCCATTAAAATGAATGCAACAGAAGAATTACACTATATCGATACGCATGAAAAGGTCGATCAAGTGCTCGAGCGAGTGGCAGCGATCAGAGAAACAGTCGGTGATTATGTAGGGATAGGCATTGATTTTCACGGTAGAGTACATAAACCAATGGCAAAAATTCTTGTAAAAGAATTAGAGCCGTTTCGACCGATGTTTATTGAAGAACCTGTTCTTCCAGAAAATAATGAAGCCCTGCGTGAGCTTGCTCATTTTACGTCGACCCCGATTGCTACAGGTGAAAGACTGTTTTCAAGGTGGGATTTCAAACAGCTTTTAGCTGAGGGGTACGTCGATATCATCCAACCAGATCTCTCTCATGCAGGCGGGATAACAGAGTGTAAAAAGATTGCAGCAATGGCGGAAGCCTACGATGTTGCACTTGCCCCTCATTGCCCTCTAGGTCCGATTGCTTTGGCCTCATGCTTACAAGTGGATGCCTCCTCCCATAATGCCTTCATTCAAGAACAGAGCTTAGGGATTCACTATAATAAGGGGAATGATTTGTTAGATTATATCGCAGATGCCTCAGTATTTGATTATGAAGAAGGTTTTGTGAACATACCTCAAGGACCCGGACTAGGGATAGACGTTGATGAAGGACACGTGAAACAAATGGCGGATGTGGGACACCAATGGAAAAATCCCATTTGGAGACATCAGGATGGCAGTGTAGCTGAATGGTAAGGGAGTGGACTGCTGGATGAATGTTTATAGAAAGGGCAAGGCTTTACTAGCAGAGATTCATGAAACACAGGTTCCCAAGAGCGCATTAGCGCTCTGGAATTTAGGTCAATCGGGCCTTCTTATCAAAAATAGTGCGCAACAGCTTATTGCAATTGATCCTTATTTAACTGATGCGATTGAGCAAAAGAACCCTGAAACAGAATTTAGGCGTGTTTTTCCGCCAATCTTAGCTCCTGAAGACTTGAAGGGAATTGCTGGTGTTTTTATTACCCATCATCATGATGACCATCTGGATACAGTAACGATTGAAGGATTAGCACAGGTTTCTCCGGAGACTCCAATTTTTATGCCAGCTCCACATGTGCAGTATGCTCAAGAGCATTGTCCGAGTTTACAGCATGCTGTTGCAGTGAAAGCAGATACTCCTTTCTCTATTGGAGCGTTCTCCATTCAAGTTATTGCCAGTGCTCATCCGGATTATGAGCGTGATGAGCAAGGGAATGATAGCTTTGTTGGCTATGTTTTTACTTGCGATGAGATCTCGGTTTATCACAGTGGTGATACCTTGGTAACGGCTGCTCTCTATCAAGAATTACAAACCATTCAACCAGAGATTGCGTGCCTGCCCATTAATGGTGGGGACTTTTTTCGAATCGGTCGGCGGATCGTTCCTAATATGAGCTTTAGAGAAGCAGCTGACTTGGGTGTTGGCATTAAAGCTGACCTTATTATGCCTGTTCATTATGATCTTTTTCCAAATAACCGTGAAAATCCAAGCTATTTTGTAGATTATCTCCTGCAGCGCTATCCAGGACAAAAATTCCACATGAGTGCCCCTGGGGAGCGGTTTATTTACTTTAAATGAGCACGTCGCGTGAACATAAGAAAAATAGGAATGACTGTGCATCCCTTCGTAATGATTCGAGGGGATTTTTTATACTTTCAGCTAGTATAAACCTTTAGCTTTCAGTAGTTTTTTAGTGCCCTCGAGCTGTTCCCGAAGGAGCCGGAGTGTATTTCGTTCCAATCAACTGACTGATGCTGTCTTTGGGTAAACACAGTTTACTCTTTGAAATGGGGAGCGAGCATGTTTCGCTTGATTTTTCTTATACTATCAGAATGTATAACTCTGCTGCCGCTCATAAAGGAAGAGAGTATAAGGCGGGCTTTGACTTTCGCCATTAAAGCTTGCGGGCACCCTAAGTGTGTGATTGGCGAAAATCACATCAGGAGTACCAGCGAAGGGGTGCAAGCCAAGCTTTCTTAAAAGAAAAGAAAGTGTAAAATTTCTGGTCATGAAGCCGGTGCGGATTTCTGCTCCAGGCCGCTCGCTTTCCGCGGGGGAGTGGTAAGCCTCCTCGCGCCTTCGTACTGCTAAGGTCTTACCGCTCTCCCACTTCCCGCAGGACTCTAGTCTCCGCATCATGAGTCAGCGGCGCCCGAGGAACACACGATTTTAGAGTGTTCCGAATCTCGCGCCTTGTACTCCATCCACTTGACCATGCATGAAAGCACCTTCCATATCTGATAATGCTCTGTACCAGACAAGGGGCGGGCATGCTTTTCGCCCGGTTTTTCTTATGATTTTTATAGTGTTTGGATAAACCTTTATCTATGACTAAAGTAGGGTTTGGTTATTTTTCCAACTTTAAATACTTGTCTGAATAATCTTTTTAATTTAATCTATAGAATAAGCCCCCTTTAAGTGTACAGCAGTGGAAAATAATAGCCTTTAAGAATGCTATTGCAGAGAAAGGATGGGGAGATATGTTATCACTTATCGGTATTTTAGTCGTTGTTGTTGGATTTATGCTACGTCTTAATACATTGTTAGTGGTCGTATTAGCGGGCATTGTTACAGGATTGGTTTCAGGAATGTCCTTTAACGCTATCGTCAGTGATTTTGGAAAGTTTTTTATTGAAAACCGCTATATGTCCTTAGCAATTGCGATGACATTACCTGTCATCGGCATCCTTGAGAGGTATGGGTTGAAGGAACAGGCTGAGAAAATTATCAAGCGCGTCAAAAATGCGACAGCTGGTCGAGTGATGCTCACATACTTAGGAATACGTGAGATCTCAGCTGCTGTTGGGCTGAATATAGGGGGACACCCGCAAACGGTTCGGCCGCTGGTTGCCCCTATGTCCGAAGCTGCGGCAAAAGCGAAGATAAAGGGCCCACTCCCTGAAAAACTATCTACAGAAATCAAAACCTTTGCGGCTACAGTGGAAAACACAGCGTGGTTTTTTGGAGAAGATATCTTTATTGCGACGGGCGCGATTTTGTTAATGAAAGGATTTTTTGAAACACAGGGCATGCATGTTGGTGTCTGGAATATGGCATTTTGGGGAATTCCAACCGCATTGAGTGCTTTTATTATTAGCTGGTTTAGACTGCGTCGCTTGGACCGTCGTATTTCACAGGCAGCACTACAGGTGGCGCATTCATCAGAAGGTCACACCGTGGAAGCTCAGGCAAAAGACAATCCAGAATCAGCAGATAAAGAGGTGGACTGAGATGCCTTATATTTTAGGGATGCAATTCCTATATTATTTAATTGGAGTGATTGTCCTAGTAGTGGCTGGTCAAATTTTACTTGATCGCAATCATCCGAAGCGCTGGACATCTGGTTTATTTTGGTTTCTTTTCGCCATGACTTTTATCATTGGGGATAAAGTATCGCATCTTGTTATTGGCTATATGATTTTAGCAATGGTTGCTCTTTCAGCACTCGGCCAAGTGAAAAATGGTGGGCGCGATACAAGCACAAAAGAGGAACGGCTGGAAAAGGCCAATTGGCTAAAAGGAAAATTATTTATCCCTGCTTTAATGATTCCCGTTTTCACTGTCATTGGAACGTTAACATTGGGACACATCCATTTTGGAAAGTGGCATCTGATTGATACAACGCAAGTCACTTTAATCTCATTAGGTATTGCCGCCATTCTCTCCTTCGTTGGTGCTATGGTTATTACAAAAGCCAAATGGCAGGTACCCGCTCGAGAAGGGAGTCGTTTGCTGCAATCTGTCGGCTGGGCGGTGCTTCTGCCACAGCTCCTGGCAACATTAGGAGGCATTTTTGCTGCAGCAGGTGTGGGGAAGGTGGTTTCCGATTTAGTGGGAGATTATTTGCCAACGACTAATGCCTTTGTGGCAGTTCTCGCTTATTGTCTCGGCATGATGGTTTTTACTATAATAATGGGAAATGCCTTTGCAGCTTTTGCAGTGATTACCGCAGGCATTGGGCTTCCTTTTATTGTACAGATGCATGGAGGTAATCCCGGGATTATGGCTGCACTTGGCATGTTTGCAGGATATTGTGGAACGCTTATGACGCCAATGGCAGCAAACTTTAATATTGTTCCAGCCATGTTATTTGAATTAGAGGATCAAAATGCCGTTGTAAAGAAGCAAATTCCCTCTGCCATTACTATTTTTATTGTTAATATGTTTCTCATGTACTTCTTGGTTTATCATTTTTAATAGAGGAGTGATCGTTGATGCCAAAGGTATTAGTCACTGGATTTGAACCATTCGATGGAGAGGCTGTGAACCCAGCCTTTGAAGCGATGCAGGCACTGAATGGAAAAACGATAAAAGGCTATGAAGTCATCGGAAAAGGACTACCAGTTGTCTTCGGGGAATCAAGGGAGCTCCTTAAAAAGTGGCTGGATGAAGTGGAACCAGATATTGTGATCAGTGTCGGCTTAGCCGGTGGACGCTATGCTATTAGTGTTGAGCGGGTTGCCATAAACATTGATGATGCACGAATTCCTGATAATAAAGGGAGGCAGCCCGTTGATGAAGTGATCAATCCCAGTGGGCCAGCAGCATACTGGTCCAAATTGCCTATTAAGGCAATAGTCAAAGAAATAAGAGAGGCGGGAATTCCGGCAGAAGTGTCACAAACGGCTGGAACTTATGTATGTAATCATATTTTCTATGGGTTAATGGATTATCTTGCGCAAAAACCTGGGGTGAGGGGTGGATTTATCCATATTCCATTTATTCCTGCCCAGGTTGCCGATAAGCTTCAACAGCCGTCACTTCATCTTGATGATATTATTCGAGGGCTGGAAATTGCGATAGCGGCGACTATTACCTATGAAAAAGATATCGTTGAGGCCGGTGGAACAGTGAGTTGAGCAAAGCTATTGTATAAAGGAAAAGGCCTAAATCCTTATACAATAAAGGTTTAGGCCTTTTAATATGGAATTTTACAAACTATCCCATTATGTTAGATCAAATCCATAACCTTTTTAAATAGTAGGATTATCACCAACAAAACAATTCCTTACCTAGATTATTCATAGAAGTTCCCAAAACACAGTAAAAAGGCTTATCTATCAAGTGGTTTATTCTGTATTTCAACGCATCAAATAAATGAAAAAAAACCTGTAATTGTCTGTTTTTTAATATCCCGAGCGACTAGGCAGAAAAAGGTGAACTATAGAATTCCATCATCCTTTAAATGTTGGCATATGGATGAAAGACAATTTTCTTGATCAGACAAAAGTTCTAAAGCACTAAAGGAATACTCGGCAATATAAGCCACCTCTGACTCTTATTAGTGTGCTTTTTGAGATTTCTGTCATGTCTCTACTTGTCTGTAACTATGGATATTTAATAAATTTAATGCATGTTCAATTTGTGTCTTGCTGTATTTATTCGGCCTACTTCCCTCTAAAATCCTCACCTTGTTTTGCAGTGGCTTTTCCCTCGGCTTTATTCTCTATTTATTAACTTTTGCCCTTTTTGTCATTTTACTTGAGCCTTTTGTTAAAATGGTCAAGTCTTTTGTTCTAACGTCGCATGTATAGCTTTGCGGAAGAATTTAATAAGTGCAACTTTGGGTTTCACTATTAGGGCTTGGCGATAAGAAAAAAGGTTTTTAATGTGAGAGCATCCCATGAACGACAAAACCTAACAGGATTTGACAAAAAGTGAAATCAATAATATTATAAATCTATAAAATATTCTGTTTACCATGACGGAGTTCTTCTATTTTTTCTTTAATCTGCTCATCTTTATTAAAAAAGGTATAAAAGCTTTTTAAATGAACGAGTGCATTACTTCGGTTGCCTTTTTCATACAGGACATCTGCGACCCACAGAATTAAAGCGATTAACTTCGTTTCCACCCAATTTATAAAGTTGACAAACCAATCATCGTATATGGCGGGTGAAGATATAGTGATAAGGCGACTGAGTAAGTCTTGCGTTAAGACAAATTTTCTTTCCGTGTCAGTTTCAAATAATATATGCTGTAATTCTGTGAGCAGTGTTAGGGCATCGCATTTGATCGTGGCATTGAGATGAATGTGCTCGCGATCAGTAATGAGAACAGGCTCCCTTTGTTCAACTGCTGATAAAAGTTTTTTTAAATAGGATAAATAGACTGTTAAGTTCTTTTTGGCTTGTCGAATTGGAATTTCTGGCCATAGAGCTTCACAGAGTTGATCTCTTGTGACGGTTTGATGAAACAGTAAATAGATGAAAATGGATTTTGCTGAACGCATATTCCACCCGCTAACAATGGGTTTGTCGTTAAGGACGACATAAAAGGCTGTCATTAAATTGGCTTCAATGGTGTGAGGATAGACCTTTTTTTCAGAGACAGTCTGTTGCCCTGTGGTGCTATAGGCTCTGACTTCGTCATAGATGGCTGCAAGCCGCTCATCCGGAAGCGGTTGAACACTTGTCTTCTCGTTAATGAAATCCGCGATCAACATTGCAGTTGATTCGGGTTTATCTAAGACAACCATGTTTGATGAATTCGGTATGCTGATATAATGACAATGGGGTAAGTCCTGCAAATGTGATATAAGGTAATGCTGTGGAAAGAGTCTATCTTGTTTTCCTGATAAGATAAGGGTTGGACTTTGGATGTGAGTTAAGTCATCTAGTGGTGTACCACTGACGGATAGATCCATGATTTTATAGTAAAAATGGGGCGTTGTGCGCTTAATAATGCTTACCCATTTTTTGATGGATGGGTGGTCAGTTGGTAGCAACGCCCCCACTCGAGTGATGTAATCAATAGGAATGGTTTCCCCTGAGTGACTTATATTTCTTCTGTGTTCCCTTACTTTTTCTATTGTATTCGGTGGGTGGCAGGGCATGGATAATAAAATGAGTTTATTCATTTTTTTATCATTACGTGTTGCATATTTGGCGGCAATCAATGCACTGAATCCTATGCCCACAAGATGAAAAGATTGAAGCTTCAGCGCCTTGATAACAAATTGCAAGTCTTTAATGTAAAGACCATATGAAACCTCTTGCTCTCCTAAATCACTTTTTCCAAACCCTCTGAGATCATATCTGATGATTGTAAACCGTTTATTAAGCAGTGGCACAACTGGGTCGAACAATGAATGGTCTGTAATATTATTATGAAGCATAACTATTGTCTCCGGTTTTTTTTCTTCCGTCGCTGGTTCCACTATGTAATAGATCCTCTCTTTTCCTTGTTGCAGAAAAGGCATAACGTTTCCTCCTAATACAGTGTAGCGTTCGTGTAGTGAGAAAAGGTTTAATATAAAGAAAATTATAAAACCTCACCTCGTGAATGTAAAATGATAATGATCTGATTGTCCATAAAAAATAAGGGGTTAAGGCGTATACTTCTTTAAGGATGACTGTACTGGGGGATATACTATATATGGATCAAAAAAGGGAAATCGATAAAGAGTGGCTTAGTATGATATTAGAAGCTAAGGCATTGGGGCTATCGCTTGAGGATATCCGTCATTTTATTGAGGAATATAAGCATATACATAAACAAACAGGTTCTTAACCAAGTAATGTGCAAACTTAAGCAGCTATTTTGAAAGCGTTTCATATGAATAGAAGTATTGGGAAGGCTTAAGACTTATGTTGGCTTTATGCCCGAAAAAGTGAAGATTAGGGTAGGTAATACGGCAGTTCTATGTTGAAATGAGGGAAAGCCGATGGACATCAGTGAACAATTAGGGGTGAAAGCATTCGACGAGGTGCAGTCCATTATATGTGTGCAACCGCATCCCGATGACAATGAGGTGGGGGCTGCGGGAACCATTAGGCAACTTGCTGAAAATGGGTGCCGGGTGTGCTTTGTGACTGTAACGGATGGACGTTATGGCACACGGGATTCCGATGTTTCACCTGAAGTCTTAATCCAGAAGAGGCGTCAGGAGCGCGAACAGTCTGGAAGGTATCTTGGAGTGAACAGACAATATGAATTAGGTTTTGAAGACTGTGGGGACTACACTGAAAGGGCTGTTATGCAAGCCTTGCTCCCTATATTGCGATTAGAAAAACCAGAAATGGTGATGACTGTCGATCCATGGCTGCCTTATGAGGCGCATCCTGATCATTATAAGACGGGGCGGGCGGTGGCAGCCGCTGTTCTTGCGAGTGGTCATACCTTTCGGCCGGAGGCAGGTCCTCCTCACCCTATGCATCAGGTTGCCTTTTATGCGACGAGTTATCCCAATACGTATAATGACATTACAGCCTATTGGGAGAAAAAATTGACTGCCTTACTTCTCCATAAAAGTCAATTTGAGAATGAGGAGTGGGAGGGACTTTCGCTGTACTTAGCCGATCAAGCACAAAAATGGTACAGCCAACTCCAGTCTATCCACAATGATTATGGAGCACCCCACCAGGGGTATGCCGAGGCGTTTAAAGTATTAGCCACACAACAGCTTCATTTCTTTCCTGAAGCATTATATAGTTAATTGTTGAATCCGAAAGCTACATACATAGTAGCTTCGGATTATTTTTTACTATCACTTTTAACCCCGCCCTCAAGAAGAACGTAATAAGTCTAACTTTAGCGGCTGCCATAATGTATGAGTTTTAGTCGTGGCAGAAGACCAATCAAGCAGTGAGGGCCAGGCTTCTTTCTCACCTATCTGCCGATAAGTAGAAAAAGTGCTTCGCCTTAAAAGGACTTTCAAGTGAGCTGCCCGAAGTTATAGAGTAAGAGGAAAGGATAGGAGGAAAAGAAAGCAGCTATCTGTAGTTCTTTTCTTCTATTAAAAATCGATCGATCATCCATAAGAATGGTGGGAAGAGAATGAAAGTGAAGGCCATGACCTTTAATATCCGTGTAGATGTAGAAAGTGATAGAGATAATGCTTGGGGGTATCGCACTGAATATATTGGTAAGCTGATGCATTCTATAAAGCCACATCTTTTAGGGCTTCAAGAGGTAAAGCCTCATATGCTTAAGACAGTGGAACAGCTTTTAGATAATTATCATTGGATTGGAGAGTATCGAGCTGAAAATGATGAGGCCAATCCCTTGTTTTATGATAAAGCATTTTTTCAACTTTTAGACCATGACACTTTTTGGCTTTCGGAAACACCTGAACGCCCTGGGAGTAATGATTGGGGGGATCTTCCGCGAATCTGTACATGGGGACGGCTTCAGAATAAAGAAAATCCTCATAAGGTCTTCTTAGCGTTTAATACCCATTTGGATCACATTAGTGAAGAAGCTCGAACCAAGGGAATGCAATTAATATGGACGAGAATGAAAAACTTGATCGCACAGTTTCATTGTCCTGCCTTATTAATGGGGGACTTCAATGCTGCACCAGATTCAGATACCATTCGGTTTGCCGATGGACAATTAGAGCTTGAGGGGGTCCGGGTACATTTGCAAAACAGTTACCAGGTGCTTGATAACTCAAGTGGGGAATCCATTGGGTGTACGTTCCATGATTTTTCGGGAGATACACGCGGGGAACCGATCGACTATATTTTTGTAACCCAAGAGATAACCTTACATCAGTCCCACATTCATAGAGAACACTTTGAAGGCAACTATCCGTCTGATCATTATCCGTTAGTGGCACATATCACGATTTAACATGGATATAGACTTATAGGCGCGTTTTCGTTCTAGAATGAATTGATGGGCGCGTCTAAGTCTATAGTGGTGGGGTATCATGTTGCCTATAGGTGCGAGGCGACATGCCAATGATCGCTTTGAATGTCCGCGAAAAGTAAGCGGCATCATAATAGCCCAGGTAACCAGCAATACTTGTGACTGTCATGTCAGAATGACAAAGCAAATTACAAGCTTCCATCATTCGAATATGATGCATGAACTTTATTGGCGATGTTTCCATTACATCTTTGAATATAGAAATCGTATAGTTCGGAGAGCGATGGATGAGACGCGCTAACTGTTCAATATCGATGGATTCTCTATAATGTGTATACAAATAGTTTTTTAGGGTTTGCACATAGCGCAGTTTCATCGGAGTAACCTCTGGCTGTTCTAACTCTCTTGAGACCATCCCTAGCAATTCTTGGAGTATACCAACACAAATATAGGAACGAAACCTTTCTTGACCTCGCAATTCCTCATAGAGTCTTTCAAGACGATGTTTAAGATAGTCAAAATGCCTCGTATGTATTTTTAAACATTCTGGTTGACCTAAAAAGGTGATTTCTTTCTCGTCTTCTTCACTGTGATAAAATAGGACGGTATATTTTTGATGGGGTGTTCCTTCAAGGTTCTGCCCTGCGCGTTCTGTATGCTTAGGAATGAATAAAAGGTCTCCGCTTTCAGCGATAAGATTCTGACCGTTTAATGTATAGTGTACAGATCCTTTCGTGACCAACGCAAGGACGTTTAGGCTCAGATCCTCTTTAGGTGTTCTCCATTTTGGAATAAAGTCATCAAAGTTAGCAGAATGGAAAGCAATCATTGTTTTTACCCCTCTTATTTTGAAATACGGATGAGCATCCTACATAAAATCGTAAAATCATACATGAGTTTAGAATGAGTATTTCATATAATCTAAATT
Organism: Pullulanibacillus camelliae; assembly: GCF_014642655.1. Taxonomy (GTDB): domain Bacteria; phylum Bacillota; class Bacilli; order Bacillales; family Sporolactobacillaceae; genus Pullulanibacillus; species Pullulanibacillus camelliae. The sequence goes on along the minus strand of NZ_BMIR01000001.1, from coordinate 141,831 downwards.
AATAATAGCATAGAATTCAACTTTTAAAGCGGTTATCTTTATCTGGTTACGTAGTCTTAATGATTAATTGATATGAATTTATTACAGGAGATGAGGATGAGTTGAAGGTACTATTTTTGGATTTAGATTCGATGAGTGCAGAGCATTTAGGATGCTATGGCTATCAAAGAGAAACCTCACCAAATATTGATCGTATCGCCGAAGAAGGGGTGCGCTTTACCAATTATTATACGTCTGATGCCCCTTGTTTTCCATCACGGACAGCATTGATGACGGGACAATTTGGCATTCATAATGGAGTGGTTGGTCATGGAGGGACAGCAGGTGATGTGCGTCCTGAAGGGATTGACCGTGGGTTCCAGGATCGACTTGCTTCCGAGAGCTTTCCGGCGTTATTTCGCTCTGCCGGGCTTAAAACGACATTGATCAGTCCTTTTGCTGAGCGGCATTCTGCCTGGACCTTCTATGCTGGGTTTAATGAAATTCATAATACCGGGAAAAAAGGCATGGAATCTGCCGAAGAGGTAACACCAACCGTTTTGGACTGGCTTGATCGGAATCGGCAAATAGATGATTGGCTGTTATATGTCAACTATTGGGACCCTCATACGCCATATAGAGCTCCAAAGGGCTTTGGAAATCCGTTTACTAATGCACCATTACCTGAATGGATGACAGAAGAAGTTCTTGAAGCACATAAGAAAAAAATTGGGCCACATAGTGTACATGAGGTCAATATGTATAATAATGATAGACTTCCAGAATTTCCTCGCTATCCTGGAGAAATCCAAACAATGGAGGATATGCGAGAAATGATTGATGGCTATGATTGTGGTGTCCGTCATATGGATGAAAATATCGGAATGATATTTGCTGCGCTTGAAGAACAGGGCATTATGGATGAAGTGATTATTGTCATCACAGCTGACCATGGTGAAAATCTAGGAGAACTCGGAATTTATGGAGAGCACGGAACTGCTGATCAAGGGACATGTCGGATTCCAATGATTATTCGTTGGCCTGGTGTTGGTGCTCCAAAAGGACATGTGGATCATGGCTTTCATTACCACTTGGATTTGCCGCCAACATTTGCTGAGCTATTTGGGTTAGAGCCTGCGTCATTTTGGGATGGACAGAGCTTTGCGCCTGTTTTACAAAAGGGGGAAGCCTGTAGCCGTGATTATCTTGTCATTTCCCAATGTGCACATGTCTGCCAACGAAGTGTGAGATTTGGAGAGTGGTTATATATGCGCACTTACCATGATGGCTATCATTTGTTTAATAGAGAAATGCTGTACAACATTAAAGAGGATTGCTTTGAACAGCATGATGTTGCTGAGCACTATCCAGAAATTTGTAAAGATGCTGTCTATTTTCTTAACCAATGGCATGATGAGATGATGCTGAGTATGGCCTATGATATTGACCCTTTATGGACCGTCATCAAAGAAGGTGGGCCCTATCACGCGAAAGGCAACTTAAAAATGTATATAGAACAGCTTAAAGCAACAGGACGCGAATATGCGATACCTGAATTGACAAAACGTCATCCTCGCGAGTTTATATAAAAGTAATCATATCACTAGGAATAGCTTGGGTGCATTCGGGCTATTCCTATGTCAGTTCAGAAAAGGCGATTAAGAGCAATAAACTTTTATCTTAACCGGAGGGCAATGGCCTGATGATGACAAAGGAGCAGGATGAAAAGGGAAAGGGGTGTTTTATGGCGACAGAGAATGAGAAAACAAGGGCCTTGAAGGAAACGGAGATGTCATGTTGCTGTTCGGTCAGTCGAGCGTCGGAGGAACAGCTGATACATCATGCGGTTAGAGAACCAAAAATTATGCAAGAATCAAGGGACCACAGTCACATGATTTATCTAGAAGGTGGCAGTTATTTCATGGGAACAAATAGTAAAGAAGGGTTTCCTTCGGATGGAGAAGGTCCAGTTAGAAAAGTGACGGTTGATCCATTTTATATCGACGCGTGCACGGTAACGAATGCACAATTTGCTCAGTTTATTGAAGCAACAGGATATATAACAGAAGCCGAGCGCTTTGGCTGGTCCTTTGTATTTTATAGCTTTGTTCCTAAAAAAGTAGCCCATGCATCACATGCTGTCCGAGGAACGCCTTGGTGGCTCGCTGTAGAAGGGGCTTATTGGAAGTGTCCAGAGGGATTAGGATCATCTATAGAGGAGCGTCTGGCTCATCCCGTCATCCATGTTTCCTGGAATGATGCGATGGCTTATTGCAGATGGGCAGGGAAGCGGCTCCCGACTGAAGCTGAATGGGAATTTGCTGCTCGAGGTGGTCTTGAGCAAAAACGCTATCCATGGGGGGATGAACTGACTCCAGGAGGCGAGCATCGATGTAATATTTGGCAGGGGGAATTTCCCAAAACCAATACTTTAGAGGATGGCTATGCTGGAACAGCGCCGGCACGCTCCTTTTTACCCAATGGTTTTGGACTGTATAACGTGTCGGGAAATGTATGGGAATGGTGTTCCGATTGGTTTAGTCGCAGTATTCATCGTCGTGGTGGTCGGCAAAATCCAAGAGGGGCAGAAAATGGGACGAGCCGAGTAGTGAGAGGAGGATCCTATCTATGTCATCACTCTTACTGCAACCGCTACCGAGTGGCGGCTCGTAGCGCGAACACCCCAGATAGCTCAACAGGAAATATGGGATTCCGTTGTGCTGCAGATGCTTAATAAATAGGGAAACGCTAACGCCGACCTTTGGTCGGTGTTATTTATATGCACTATTTTTAGTGAAACTATATCGACCAAGTCGATGTAACGAATTTTATCCAGTCACAGGAGTTGGTTTTACAAGGAAATACCCTAACCATGAAAAAAAGGATGCAAAAGCTTTCCTTTATAGAGCTAGAACCCAATTTTACTGTCTCGCAATTTAGTCCAGAGCAAGGCTTTCAGCATAGTGGTATCCAAGGGGATATTTTTTTGAAGTTAGAAGTTCCCAAAGATCTTAACTTAAAAGGTGCAGACTTTCTTTATATGAATTGAGAATTAGACATTTTGTTACATCCATTCAAATTCTATTAAAATAACTTATTTACAAAAAGGTCAAAATAGCGTTTAATAGATAAATGAGAAGTAGAATTTGTATGAAATTGTAAAAATATGTTTCCCGTACTCACACTATATTAGGGGGCAATGTGTTTGAGAACGCAACGTGCGAAAAAGAAATCAAAGCTCAAAAGAGCTCTTTTAATTTTCGGTATTATTGTTGGTGTATTAATTGTTGGCGCCTGTTCATATAGCTATTATCTCTATCATACGGTCAATAAAACTGCCGATAAAATGTACAATCCACTTAAAGGGGTTAATAATGATGATTTACCTCTGAAGAAAGATACGTCAACGGCTAAGCCGCTCAATATTCTAATATTGGGTGTGGATGAACGTAAGGGAGATAAAGGGCGTTCAGATACCATGATTGTAGCGACATTAAATCCGCAAACGCACTCTATGCTGTTAACCAGTATTCCAAGGGATACGCGCGTGCAAATTCCAGGACGGGCAGGCTACAGCAAAATTAATGCGGCCTATGCATATGGGAATGAGGAATTAGCTGTTCAAACAGTGAAAAAATATTTAAATGTTGATATCCCCTATTATGTCAAAATGAATATGGAGGGTCTGGCTGACCTTGTCGATGCTGTTGGGGGTGTGACAGTCCATAATGATATTCAGTGGACAGACGAAGGCTTTTACAAAAAAGGCTATGTTTATAAAAAAGGGGACATCTATCTAGATGGTCCTAAGGCTATGGGTTTTGTCAGAATGCGTCATGAAGATAACCGCGGTGATTTCGGAAGGAATTTAAGACAGCGTGAAGTCATACAGGGGATTCTCCATAAAGGAAAGAGCTTTACCTCTGTCACTAAGATTGATAACGTATTAAATGTATTAGGAGACAATGTTTCGACAAACCTCTCCTTTGATGATATGAAACGTTTGGCGACAGAATATCGTTCAGCGCAACAGAACATTAAGGATTACGAGCTTAAAGGCTCAACTGGAATGAAGGATGGCATCAGCTGGGTATTTGTTTCGGATGCTGAGTTCCAGAACGCACACAATAAAATTGAAGAACAGTTAAAAGATAAATAATTGACGATGATCGAACCACATGAGGCATGCCTCATGTGGCTTTTTAAATTCAAGCAGTATAATTTTTGGAGTGGATAGCGTTATCTCATAAAGTAAAATAATGGGGATGTGATATTTTAAATGATTCCACCCAAGGAGATACACGAAGCGCCAGTCATTTAATATTTAAAACGAGTGTTCAATCATAACTGGAGCATCAGTTTCCTTGGTATCGAGTAAAATATTAAAAAAAAGCTTCTCTGCACATTTTCATACAGTAAGGAGAGCAGGAAGACAAGAGGTGTCCGAAGCTAGAGTGTGTTTGGACAGGAATCGCAGTAGGAGGTCTCTTTGAGTCTGAAGTCAGGGCGTCACTCGCTTCAAAAAGGTAAATGCAACGGTAGATTCTACGAATGTAAAGGCAAGCAACAGCTGTTATTTTATACTATCAGAATGTATAACTTCGCTGACACTCATAAAGGAAGAGCGTATAAGTGTAGCTTTGACTTTCGCCATTAAAGCTTGCGGACACCCTAAGTGTGTGATTTTTCACATCACGAGTGCCAATACGGCGCAACTTTAGCGTGTGATTTGAAAAATTACATCAGGCAGTGCTTAGTGAAGCGGTGAAGGATAAGCCAAGCTTTCTAGTGAATGCTCAGAAATAAAAAAGAACCCTTTTCGCCTGGATCGGTTAAACGGTTCTTATGTTTGTGTTTATAGAGAAGCTCTTTTTTTGTTGTGGTCTTGCGTGTGCGCATATCTGCAAGGGCAAAAGGACTTCGACTGAGTTCAGGATTTCTATGGCCTTCACGCACGCGTTTTTTTCGCCATTTTTTCGCTTTTGAATCTGCCATGTATAACACTCCCTTAATATTTTAATCATTATATACGGCTGAATGGGGAAATGGAAGAGGTTATATTCGAGTGCATGTTTGTCAAGCTTTTCTCGAAAGAAGTTTAAGGTCGCTACTTCCTGGGACACGCTTTCCATGGGGGGTGCCGATGCCTCTCTTGGTTACATCTTGCAAGGTCTCTTTCGCTTCCCCACTTCTTTGTTGTTTGTAAATAGCTGCTATAGTCGCTTTCATGAGAAGGCCGCCATTTCAATGCATTTGCTCTGATAAGCATATGTTTATCATAAACTGCCTTTTCTATTTTATACATAGTCCCTTCGCTTTAAAAGAGGGAAGACGCAGGCGTAAACGCCCTTGTTGTTAAAATCAAAACCCCCCTCATCCAGAGAATGAGGGGGGACAGTGTCGATGACTTAGCCTTGTGTTAAGGCTTCTGTTAGGTTTGGAACAATTTGTTTTTTACGGGATACAACGCCCTTAAGAAGAAGGGTATTGTTATCAAGGGTACCGTTAAACGCCTTTTCAACAGCCGCCGCTTGCTTTCCTAGCGCTAGACCTGTTGAATCATTTTCCAGAATATCAGTGATAACAAACAAGAATAAGTCAAGACCTTTTTGTTCAATCACGCTATTAATCGCTGCTTCAAGCTCGGATTGGCGGCTTAATACACTTGCCGTATCTACTGTGTTGACCTGAGCGACTTCAACTTTATAGTCACCCATTGAGAATTCTTTGGCATCCAAAGAGATGAGCTCTTCGATGGTTTTATCATCTAAGTTAGCGCCTGCTTTTAACAAGTCTAGACCATAGCCCTCAGGATCGACACCAGCAATATTCGCAAGCTCGCGAGCAGCAGTAACATCTTCGTCTGTACATGTCGGCGATTTGAAAAGAAGGGAGTCGGAGATAATGGCTGACAACATTAATCCAGCAATATTCTTAGAAATTTCAACGTTGTTTTCTTTGTATAATTTGTTGAGGATGGTTGCTGTACAGCCCACCGGCTCAGCACGATAATACAAAGGGTCACTGGTTTCGAAATTGGCAATGCGATGATGGTCAATAACCTCTAACACGCGGACTTGGTCGATATCGCTAACACTTTGTTGCCGCTCATTGTGGTCCACTAGAATGACCGCGTTGACTTCGTTGCTTACCGTCTCAACAAGTCTTGGGGCTTCTGTTTTAAATGTCTCTAGGGCAAATGCAGTTTCGCCGTTAACATCACCTAGGCGAACGGCTTCGACACTGTGGCCAAGCTTACTCTTTAAGTCAGCATAGGCAATCGCTGAACATATGGTGTCTGTGTCTGGATTTTTGTGGCCGAATATGAGTACTTTGTCCATATTATCAATCTCCTTACTATGTATTCAATAGCATTTACTGTTATCTGCAGTTACTATAAATAGTACCACAAATTGCTTTCATATCCTATCCATTAAAACGACTTCCTTTAATCACATGTTTGGGGTTGAGGAAAATGATGCGCTTTCATGAGGGGGCTAAAGAGATCAAGGATTGATATTTGTTAGAATACTGCGTATAATAAAAATAACAACGTTGTTATTTTAAAAAGAAGGGATTGAAGCGCATGACACATTTTATGAAAGGAAAGCAGGTCAATGGCTATCAGGAGATCTTTTCTGAAGCGGATGCCTTGCTTAACTATTTAGCCTTTGGAAAATTAGAGTTAAATAAGGAGCAAACCTTTGAAAGCGCTACAAATGAATATGAAACGACCTTAGTGATTTTAGAAGGAACGATTTCGGTTGAAACAGAAGGACAAAGCTGGACGGCACTAGGTGGAAGAACGAGCGTCTTTGATGGAAAGGCAACTGCTGTTTATATTCCTTGCCAAGCCACATATAAAATCACCGCTGAATCAGTAGCGCAAATTGCCGTATGTAAGGTTAAGGCTGAAGAAAAGTACCGTCCCTTTGTTGTTCGTCCCGAGGACATTGTTATTCATCGTCGTGGTAAGGACACCTGGCAACGCGTGGTCCACGATATCATTGTTGAAAATGATTATCCTGGTAAAGTGCAGCGGACGGTTTTAGGAGAAACCTTTAATGATCCAGGGAGCTGGTCAGGTTATCCACCGCATAAACACGATGGAGAATTTGCTCCAGAAGAGCCCAATTTAGAGGAAATCTATCATTATCAAGTCAATCCAGAGCAAGGGTTTGGCGTACAATTTTTGTATACAAAAGATGGGGAAATCGATCAGGCCTATAGAATTCAGCAAGGAGATAGCTTTGCGATAGATAAGGGCTATCATCCAGTAGGCGGGGCAGGGGGCTATCAAATCTATTATCTTTGGTTCATGGCTGGGCCCTCGGGAAGAACCCTGAACCCTTATGAAGACCCTGACCATCGCTGGCTCAGTGAATAAAGTGATGGCTTTGAGGTAGACCAAAAAAGGTTGAGTGGGGAGGCGGAGTATGATGGGGAATCCATTGATGGTGCTTCATTCTAATGATTCAGTAGGTGTTGCTCTAGTGGATCTGCCGGCTAGTGACAGTGTTCAATACAACGGAGAAGCTATACGAGTTAAAGAGGCGATCGCTAAAGGTCATAAAGTCGCTTTAAAGCCAATCGCTCAAGGTGAAAGGATTATCAAATACGGCTACCCTATCGGCATTGCAACGCAGAGAATTGAACAAGGAGAATGGGTGCATTCGCACAATTGCAAAACAAACTTAGAAGGGACACTTGACTATCATTATCAGCCTGATAGTCAGCGCATCAAGATAGGAGAGTCAGAACGGAGCTTCCAAGGCTATGTTCGTCAGAATGGTGCGGTTGGGATCAGAAACGAAGTATGGGTGATTAATACTGTTGGTTGTATTAATAAAACGGCAGAAAATATTGTACGGTTGGCCAGTCAAATGTATGCTGGGACAGCGATTGACGGTATCTACCATTATCCTCATCCTTATGGCTGTTCTCAATTAGGCGACGATCTTGTCTTTACGCAAAAAATATTAAGCCAGCTTGTGAAGCATCCAAATGCTGGCGGTGTTCTTGTTATCGGTTTGGGCTGTGAGAATAATTTTATTGCCTCTTTTAAGGATGTGTTGGGGGATTACGATGAGAGGCGCGTCAAATTTATTGAGAGTCAGTTAGTGGATGATGAAATTGCGGATGGCGTTGACCTTATTGGTGAATTAATCGACGAGATGTTAAAAGACAAAAGAGTGCCGGTGCCTGTCTCAAAATTAAAGGTTGGTCTAAAATGTGGTGGTTCTGATGGCTTTTCGGGGATTACGGCAAATCCTCTTGTCGGTGAGTTCTCGAATTTATTAATTGAAGCAGGGGGTACAACGATTCTGACGGAGGTTCCAGAGATGTTTGGAGCAGAAACGCTCTTAATGAATCGTGCAGCAAATAATGAGGTTTTTACAAAAACTGTCCATCTTATCAATAACTTTAAATCTTACTTCATCGCTCATGATCAACCTATTTATGAGAATCCTTCCCCAGGAAATATCAAGGGGGGAATTACGACGCTTGAGGAAAAATCCCTAGGCTGCGTTCAAAAAGGTGGCCGTGCTGAGATTGTGGATGTCATTGATTACGGTGACCAGGTAACCCAACACGGTTTGAATCTTGTTCAAGGCCCTGGAAATGATCTTGTTTCGGTGACCGCTCTCGCGGCAGCTGGGGCGCATATGGTCTTATTTACAACAGGTCGAGGAACTCCTTTTGGTGGCCCAGTGCCGACAGTAAAAATCTCTACCAACACACAGATTTATAATAAAAAGAAAAACTGGATTGATTATAATGCTGGCGTATTATTAGAAGGAAATACCATGGAAACAGTGAAGCATGATTTCTTTGATTATATTATTGATGTGGCCTCAGGGACAGCAGTCACCAATAATGAGACCTATGGATTTAAAGAGATTGCCATTTTTAAAACGGGCGTGACATTGTAATGGCGGTAAAAACGCTCACGATTGCAGCCGAACCAAGATCACTATAAGAACTTTTATTTAAATGAGGCGCTATAAGCTAGGCTGTTGATTTCCGTGAGTGCGCTTCAGTGTCTTCAACGCATAGAACGTGCTAGCCACGGAAATGTCGCTTGGGTCTGGCGATTTTATCCCGAAGCGTTTTTGGCACTGCGGGAACTTGATCTGATACTGTGCTTCATAGCTTTGAACAAAATGATGATAGGAGAGAGGAGGGTGAGGGTGGAGCAGCTTAGTAGACAACGTATACGATCTGAACAGATATATCCTGAAAGGGTCATTCAATTTGGGGAAGGTAATTTTTTGCGGGGGTTTATTGATTGGATGCTACAGAGAATGAATAACAAGGGGCTATTTAATGGCAGTGTGGTAGCCATTCAACCGACGCCATCTGGCAAGGTACTGCCTAAACTAGAAGAGCAAGATTATTTATATACCGTCGTGTTACGAGGGGTAGAACAAGGAAGCACCATCGATCAGGAAGAAATCATCTCTTCAATTCATAGAGGGATTAATCCCTATACCAATTGGGCAGCGGTGCTTGCGCTTGCGGAGAATCCTTCGCTTCGCTATATCTTTTCGAATACGACAGAAGCAGGATTAACCTATAAAAAAGAAGTATATCGTGAGGGGATAGCACCAATGTCTTATCCAGGAAAGCTCGCTGTCCTTCTCTACGCCCGTTATCGTCTGTTTAGTGGCTCTCTGGATGCAGGCTTTCATATATTTCCGTGTGAACTGGTTGAGGAGAACGGAGCTGTCTTACAATCCCTTGTGTTACAGGCCTCACATGATTTTAGGTTCCCAGAAGCCTTTAGACTATGGGTCAAGACAGCTAATGTGTTTTATAATACGCTCGTCGATCGAATTGTTACGGGATATCCGGATGAAAGCATCGCCTCCTTTCAAGAACGCTTGCAATACAGAGATGCTCTATTGACAGTGGGAGAGCCCTACCACTTATTTGTGATAGAGGGCCAACAGAATCTAGAGCATGAGCTCCCCTTTCAAGAGGCGGGGCTGAACGTGCATTGGGCTGCCGTCAAGCCATTCCGAGATTTAAAGGTACGAATTTTAAATGGTCTACACACCGTGATGTATGCAATGGGGTACTTGTTAGGTCTTGAAACGGTTAAGGAGGCGATGGAAGACCCCTTATTGGAGCCTTTGATTCATCACTGTCTTTATGAAGAGATTTTGCCTGTTTTGCCGATGGAGGATGAGGAAAAAGAAACCTATGCTAAAAGTGTGGTACAACGCTTCGTAAATCCTTTTAATCACCATCGTTTAGCTGATCTTGGCTTGAATGGACTGAGTAAGTTTAAGGTTAGAGTTCTACCGACGCTTTTGGATTATGTAGAACAAAAAAAGAAGGTACCAGATGTTCTTGTCTTCGCTTTAGTGACCAATCTGCTTTATTTTCGTGTTGTCCATCGAGAGGGAGAAGCGATGTATGGTCAAACGGATAAAAGCATCTATAGATTGAAAGAAAGTGAAGCATGGCTTGAGTTTTTAGAGGCAACGTGGAAAATGTATGATAGCAGTCAGCACTCTTTAGCGCATATGGTTGCGACAATTTTGGGAAATGAAGCATTGTGGGGGCAGAACCTGATGCAAATTCCCCAGCTTCATCAAGCTGTACTTCGCGATTTAACGCGACTTATAGAAGATGGGATTAAAAAAACGTTAAAAAATGACCTCTTTTGATATGGGATAAGGAGGTCATTTTTACGTCGGAATGTATAACTTTGTGGAAGGTTATTGCCATCTCAGAGGCTTGGCAATAGCCAAGTTTTCAGTGAGATTTTGGGTGTAATGGAGCGGATCGTGCACGTTTCCGCTCCAGGCAGCTCGCTTTCCGCGGAAGAGTGGTAAGCCTCCGTGCACTGCTAAGGTCTTACCGATCTCCCACTTCCCGCTGGACTCTAGTATCACATCATGAGTCAGCGGCGCTCCAATCCACTTGACCTGGTAATGAAGCCTCTTCTATATATCTCTATACCTAGACAAGGAACGGGCACATTTTTAAGCCCGTTTTTTCTACATTAACCCCACTATAGGGTAAGCGCTTGGCAGGATGAAGCGAGATTGAGCTCAGGCTCTAAATAGATTGTTTGGGGGACAGCTTTGCCTTCGATAGTGTGCATTAATGCATCGACAAGTGTTTTTGTAATGGTATCAATGGGGACACCAACCGTTGATAAGGCAATATCTAAATGGTGTCTTTCTGGAATGTTATCATAGCTAATTAAAGAAATGTCTACAGGCACTGAAAGCTGATTTTCATAAATGGCTTGTAAAATGCCGCGCGATAAGTCGTGGCTCCCACTGATGATGGCAGTGGGGCGACTTTTTTTACCTAATAGTTTGCGAGCCGCTATATAGCCGTCATATTGTTCTAAACCCTGAACCTTAATCGTTTGATCAGCAAATGGTTTTAATTGAAATAACTCCAGAGCGTTTTTGAATCCCTTCACTTTTTCTTCTTGGAGAAAGTCCCCGCTTAAATCGCCAATGTAACTGATGTGCTGGTGTCCCAACTGGATCAATTGCTCGACGGCGATTTGGATGGCCTTCTTTCTATTGACGTCGATCGTTAGAAAAGGCGAGTGCTGACCAGCAATACCATAAGTTACGATGGGAACGGAAGAGGTATAATCAATCGGTGAATAGGAATCATTGAAGGCCAGGATAGCATCTACTGGGTATTGATTAAAGGTGCTGAAAGCGGTCTTCATATCATTAATCGATATCAGCGTTGTATAGTTTATAGCTTCTAAACGCTGATTGAGACTCGTAATAAGGGCTGAATGAGCAACGCGCTCAATCGTTGGCCAGACCACACCAATGGTTTGTGATCGTCTAGAAACAAGATTTCGTGCAGCGACATTTGGCTTATAGCCAAGCTGTTCGGCAATAGCAATTATCCGTTTTTTAGTGGGGGGCTTGACAAGCGGACTATCGCGCAGTGCTTTAGAAACCGTTGAATAGCTGACGCCTGCCTGCTTAGCGATATCTTTAATCGTTACACTCAATGTTAGGACCTCTCCATATTCATAGAAAAATTTTCATATATCCTTAAAAAACAACGTTGTTATTACTGTATTAATTATAGCTTTTGAATAGGAAAACAACAAGCTTTGGATAAAGAAGAAAGATACGCGCCTCAAATAATGAATACCTATAATATGGCAAATCTTAAGCCAGGTAATTGAATAATGCCTAATGGGAAGCTATAGTTATAAGGAATATTATTAATTAAAGTGAGGGGAGATCATGAAAAAAGGCACTTATATATTTATGGCAGTAGCTCTTTTTATTGCTGCTTTAAATCTGCGCCCAGCCATTAATTCGGTGTCGCCTATCCTTGATAGTATTCGTCATGATTTGGGGATGTCGGCGGCGACAGCCAGCTTGTTAACATCAATCCCTGTTCTTTGTATGGGGGTCTTTTCTCCTGTTGCGGTAAAATGTGCCCAGCGTTTAGGGATTGAACGGGTGATCGGCTGGTCTTTAGTCATCATAATCATTGGAACAGTTCTGCGAATGTTCACCCATTCTTCATTTTTTTTACTCGTGACAGCCTTTATTTCAGGCCTTGGGATTGCAGCCATCGGTCCCTTATTATCCGGCTTTATTAAGCAGCATTTTCAATCCAAGGGACCATTATTAATCTCAGTGTTTACTGTCGGTCTAACCATTGGCGCTTGTTTAGCTTCGGGGCTGGTTGCTCCCCTTGAGGACATCGTGCATACGTGGCAAAATGCTTTAGCGATTTGGGCGGTATTAGCCGTGATGGGTGCGATAATTTGGTGGTTATGTGTTATGCCCCATGCTGTCCCTGTGCCAAAAGTAACAGAGCCTCAGCATGTGACCAAGCTCCCTTGGAACAATGGGCAGGCCTGGTTGATAACGGTATCCTTTGGTTTGATGGCTGTTATCTTTTACTCGGTCACAGCTTGGCTGCCACCAATTGTACAAAGCATGGGGTATAACAAGGTCTATGCTGCCAATACATTAACCCTGTTTGCCTTTATTCAAATTCCGGTGAGTCTCCTTCTTCCATTCGTTCTAAGGAAATTTCCTTCCCGACTCTTATGGCTGCTTGTCGCTTCAATCTTTGAACTGATAGGATTTGTCATGTTAACCTTTTCAGCTTTACCATGGCTAGCAGCGGCGAGTATAGGCATTGGTGCTGGAGCACTCTTTTCTCTTAACCTCTTGCTCCCTATTGATGTGACCACTCATGCTCAAGAAGCGGCCTCATGGTCAGCGATGGTTCAAGCAGCTGGTTATGTTATCGGTGCGGCAGGTCCTTTTATATTAGGGATGCTTCATGATTTTACAGGGAATTATCTCGTCGCAATCATTGGGCTAATTCTTGTTAATCTCGTCATGATGGGAGTACAAATCATAACGGTCACACGGCAACAGCGTAAATATAGCGTCACTATATCCTAAAAAATAAAAATCATAGTCATATCTATCATTTGCTGCTCATAGTCTAGTAAAAATGGCTTGAGTAGGGAGTGATAGAGCAATGGGAGCTTTTGAAGATCTATATCAAAGAAGTAAAATCTTTAATCAGCTCTTTGGTCAGGTGACCGTCGGCATCGAGACCAATCTCTATGATGAATCACTGGAAGATTACGCTGTCTTCTATGTCAATGTTGCCAATCAAGTGGATCTGATGAATGAAGAAATCACAGCGTTAGCCACTTCCATTGATGCGACGATTCCGACAGCGGTGTTTTCCTTTTTTCGCGCTGACATTCCGCCGCAGTCTATTAAACGCCGAATGAATATGGAGCTATTGAATGAGGACGCGAGGGAATTGCTATTAATTGATGATTGGAACCTTGAATACCCTGATCGATTATTTGACTCAGTTGAACAGAACATAGATTGCATTCCTGTAATAGATGAAGAGGGGAAGAAGCGCTACTATTATATTAAAATAAGGGACTTATTTATTGTTTGATACCAAGCACAGCTGGCAAAGGCTGTGTTTTTCTTTGCCCGATGACTCCATTGCCTAATTGCTTTTAAAACGCATAGCATTTCATTTTCACTTCAAAAAATTTTTGGGGTCACTCATATTACTATTGAAATTTGCTGGGACAAATGTCTAAGCCGCCCTACTTTATTGATGGTGTTGTGGGGGCTCGAACGCCTGTTTTTCCAGTACGACACCGCGCCTATAATTATGTAAAATAAAAAGGCCAATCCTAACCGCTACTCGCCAACTAATAGGACAGCCTTTTTATTTTTGCCATTCTAGTATCCCTTATGGTAATCCACGAGATTAATCAGTAAAGCTTCGCCTTTAAGATAGTGTTGTAGATTTGGTAGGAAGATATCCTTGATGACACGATCATTATAACGCTCTGTGGACCCTGCAGAATGTGGGGTAATGATGACATTGTCAAGAGACCAAAGAGGACTTTCAGATTCTAAAGGCTCGGTTTCAAAAACATCGAGACCTGCTCCGGCAATCGCCCCTTCTTGTAAAGCTTGTATGAGGTCGGCTTCTTTTACAGTTTCCCCGCGACCAATGTTAATGAAAAAGGCTGAGGATTTCATGGCATCAAATTGCTCCTTTGTAAATAGCTGATACGTCTCTTTGGTAAGTGGCACAGTGGAGACCACGTAATCACATTGAGGAAGGATCGTGTTTAATTGTTCACTCTTCACCATTTGGTCTACATATTCCTCAGGCTTGCCAGAGTGCCTGACCCCAATCACCTTCATGCCAAAGGCTTTGGCAATTTTGGCTGTTTCTTTTCCGATAGCGCCTACACCAATGATGCCGATGGTTTTCTCATGGATTTCTAGCTTCAGTCCCCCATGTGCCCATTTCCTTTCCAGTTGCTGCTTAACATAGGTATTGATTTTTCGAGTTAATCCCAGCATCATTGCAAATATTGTTTCCGAAATGGAGTAGGCGTGGACACCATTTGCACTGGTGAGTGCGATGTGTTTTGATTCAAGAAGGTCTAAGGGGTAGCTGTCTACACCTGCGCTCCAGCTTTGAATCCACTTAAGCTGGGAAGGCTCCTTTAAGCAGGGCTCCTCCATAGATTTTTGCCAACCAGCAATGATCTCAGCTTGGTGGAGCCGATCTTCCCAACTGCTTCTATCCTTTCCAATATAGACCTCCCAATCTGGAACAGCAGATAATAGTGCTTTTTTTAAGTCCTCTTTAAGATCCTGTGCGACAATTAATGTTCTTTTAGCCACTCGTATCACCCCGTCACATGATTTAGGCTTATTTTATCAGATATTGATCAAAAGGGTGAATAAAGAGAATGAAAGGGAGGGTAACTCTTAAAAAATAAGTGAGGGGTTAGAAGATCTTTTATTTATCAATGCTGCAATCCTTCAGTAAGGTTAAGCCTTATAGAAATATTTATGAATAACACTTTAAATCCATCTAAGCTGCAATACTCGCTTTTTGTTAAAGGAAGAGTAAGGTATAATAAGCGCAATCCTGTTTTAAGAACGGCGGTGTGCGCATGTTAAAAAATAAATGGGGGCTATTCTCCTTTTTCATTCTGTTTGGTTTTGCATTATTTATTTTTAAGGCTTCCAATACCCCCTATAAGGATCAAGACATGAAGCCGTTGTTAAGAAAAACCATTCATTTACAAGCAGATAGTCTGCCGCATCTTTCATTTCATTATGACGGAGAGCAGGTCACATCAACTAAACCATATGCCTTTATTGAATTTATTCTAAGGAAATTAGGGCATGTCGCTGAATATGCAGGATTCACCCTTCTTGTAGCCTTTTTTCTTAGGCAGTGGCGGATGAAGTCCGGATGGCTAAGGATAGGGAATGTACTCATTCCATTGCTCTATGCTCTGAGTGATGAGTGGCATCAAAGCTTTATTCCTGGGAGAACCGGTCATCTTATTGATGTCTATAGTTTTGACTTATTTGGGATTATTTTAGCTCTAATTGGGGTAAAGTGTTGGAGAAGAAGACCAATGAAAAAAGACAGGCATTTAAGCCTTAAGAAATCATAGTTTTTTTAAAAGGACGAGTGAATCATGGCTAATGAACCAAAAGATCAAAAAGAGCGCAGCTTGATTTCCATTTCGGATATGGACATATCCACTCAGCATTTGGACCAAAAGGAAAAGTATGTGAAGAAGGGCTTTTGGAAAAAGACAAGACGTCTCATAGGGAAAATTCCTTTTGTTACGGATGTCGTGGCGCTATACTACTGTGCAATGGATAAACACACACCACTTTGGGCAAAAGGAGTGGCTTTTGGGGCGCTGGCCTATTTTATCGTTCCCACAGATGCCCTCCCTGATGTCATGCCAGTGCTCGGCTATACAGATGATGCTAGTGCCGTGGCTGCGGCTATTGCCTATCTTGGAAAATATGTGACGAAGGAGCATCGTCAGAAGGCAAAAGCAGCACTGATAAAGGGAGATGGCGTTGATAATAGTAATAATTAGAGTATTATTTAGAAATAGCGTTTAGCTTTATCGCTAAACGCCATTTTTCATCGGTTATCAATTTTTTCAGGGTATAAGTCATGATTTAACATACGGTGATCGGCCATTTTTTCGTATTTCGTTCCTGGACGACCATAATTGACGTAGGGATCAATACTAATGCCACCGCGGGGCGTGAATTTACCCCAGACTTCGATGTAACGTGGGTTCATGAGGGTGATCAGGTCATTCATAATGATATTCATGCTATCCTCATGAAAATCTCCATGGTTTCGGAAACTGAATAAATAGAGCTTTAATGACTTACTTTCTACCATCTTTTGATCGGGAATATAACTGATATAAACAGTACCAAAATCAGGTTGTCCTGTTTTGGGGCAAAGCGTTGTAAATTCAGGGCAATTGAATTTGACGAAATAATCTCGATTCACATGTTTATTATCGAAGGTCTCCAGGACCTCAGGCGTATAATCAAAGGCATAGCTCGTCTGTTGATTCCCCAAAAGACTTAAATCCTTTAAATCCTCATCTGTTCTTCCAACCATTGTTTATCCTCCTTGCGATGAAAAGGAATAAAGACAATCCTAATGGAAATATTCGTTTATAAGCTTTAGGATTGGTGTGAAACACTGCAGTTCATTTTAACAAATGTCCCACTGTTTGTCACTGATTAGAAAAGGGCTCTGCCGAAGATGGCAGAACCCTTTGTGAAGAAGGAAGGTTTTATTTTGTTATTGG
The DNA here is from genome assembly GCF_014642655.1 of Pullulanibacillus camelliae. Taxonomy (GTDB): domain Bacteria; phylum Bacillota; class Bacilli; order Bacillales; family Sporolactobacillaceae; genus Pullulanibacillus; species Pullulanibacillus camelliae. The sequence continues at coordinate 124,676 of NZ_BMIR01000001.1, read as the reverse complement.
GGTCATTCGGTAATTGTCTTTCGGAGACACCTCATTTCAAAGGTTGTTGTTAGATTGACCAATTATCCTTGTTCAACCGAACCATCTCCCTTAAAAACAGCCGATTTTTATCCAAAAACTTTCTTAAAACTTTCCCCTTCGCTTATTATACTGTCCCAAACCAAAACAATTATTCAGGAATGAGCTATTAATTTTTTGATTATCAAAAAGAGGTGGATTTCAAAAGGTCTTGAAATACTCTTGATATTAAAATATAATGGTAATGATAATCGTTATCAATTACATAAGCTTAATGTTTTGTAAATTACTCTTACTTCCATAAGTGGAATGGTGAGAAAAACGCATATTTTATATGGAAATGGCAAGATCTCTAAGAAGTGAAATGGAGAAACACGTCTTTTAATGAAACAACTCGAAATACAGGGGAATTTATTGCTCGGGAAATAATTCACTGACAGACGCCGTCGAATGGTTGTAAAACCATGACGAGTGCTCGGTTAAAGCTTTTAAGACACTAAGGGGGATTAACAATGGGAGAAGAGAAGGATGTACTTTATGATGTAACGGTTGTCGGCGGCGGTCCAACGGGATTATATGCTGCTTTTTATAGTCAATTGCGGGGGCTAAAAACAAAAATTATTGAAAGTCGCAATGTGTTTGGCGGTCAAGTCTCTGCCTTTTATCCTCATAAAAAAATTTATGATATTGGTGGCTTTCCTAATGTTACGGGGGAGCGATTAACAGAGTTGATGGTTGAACAAGCTGAACACAAAGATTTGACAAAGCTATCTAATACTTTTGTCGAAGCCATTCATAAAAATGATGAGGGTAAGTTTACATTGACGACGACTGACGGTGTTCAGCATCAAACGCGTACAGTGATTCTTGCTGTGGGAAGAGGCACTTATGAAGTGGTTGGATTAGATCTTCAGGAAACCGGAGATTATGCTGAAAAAACACTTCATTATGATATTAATCATATTAAGCAATTCACAGATAAAAAAATTATGGTCTATTCTAATCAACGGGCAGGTTTAGATTGGGCGTTGACTTTAGAAAACATTGCTTCAGAAGTCATCCTGGTGAATAAAAAGGCACGTTTTCTGCATGTATCAGATGAAGACTTGGAACGGCTGGCAGAATCATCAGTCCATGTCAAAACGGCTTCAACGATTGAAGCCTTGCACGGATCTGATGGTGTGTTACAAGAGGTTATTTTAAAAAGTGAAGCCGATGGAGAAACGTCTATACCTATTGATCATCTACTCGTGTATAACGGAGTGCAAATGATTGCCCCTCCGCTTGAACCATGGGGGATAGAAACGGTGAAAAACCAAATTGCGGTTGACGGTAAGATGCTCACGAATATCAAGGGAATTTTTGCAGCAGGGGATGTGGTTCAGTACTTAGGGAAAACCAATCTTGTTGCAACTGGCTTTACTGAAGCGATTGCGGCAGTGAATAGTGCGGCACTCTATTTGAACCCAAAAGCGCCAGCCCAGGTTTACAGTACAGTTTTATATAGATAAGTGAGGCACCTGACTAAATATGTCAGGTGCTTTTAAATCGGGTTTTGGCTTCGCCTTTAAAGACTGGGTGTCCTCTAAGTAATGATTTAAAAATCTGTATACCGTAGCGATAAAAGCCAATTTTTCTTATATGGACAGTATTATGGTTTATCTATATTTGATTGTGGTTTGTAGTCCTCTTCCGTTAAAAAGTCATGGTGTTGGTAGGCGGCTAGCATCCCGTGATAACTAATGTCGAGACCAATTTCTTCTTCCTCCTCACTTGCTCGGACTGGAATCCACTGCTTTATAAGTGTAAGTCCGAGCCATGTGCAGAAGAAGCCCCAGGTACATAAAATGATTAAGCCGAGGAGCTGGATCGAAAGTAAGTGCCAATGACCGGTAGTCAAGAGGCCACCACTGCTAGAGAATAGGCCAATGGCAAGGGTGCCCCATGCTCCAGACACAGCATGGACCGGAAAAGCTCCAACAGGATCATCGATTCTTTTGGATTCTAACCATTGGGTAGCTGCCAACATCAATAGGCCGGAAATCGTACCGATCAGAATCGCAACCGCATCACTAACATACGCACAACCTGCGGTGATGCCAACGAGTCCTGCTAAGGAGCCATTGATAACGGCAGGAGCATCAGAGCGATTGTATCGAAACAAAGTATAGATGAGTGTGACGGCTCCGCCAGCTGCTGCAGATAACATCGTGTTAATAGCGATATGACCGATGCGAGGGTCACTGGCGCTTAATGTACTGCCCGCATTGAAACCAAACCAACCAAACCAGAGAAGAAAGGCACCGACTGAGGCTAGAGGCAGATTGCTTGGCAGCGCAATAGTGCTTGTCCCTCGGGAAGTAAATTTTCCCTTTCTGGGTCCGATGAACAGGGCGGCAGCCAATGCTGAAGAGCCACCTAGCGCATGAATGACTGCTGAGCCTGCAAAATCCTCCATTCCCAGTGTATCAAGCCAGCCATTTCCCCATACCCAATGGCCTGCTATTGGATAAATCAAGCTTGTCATTAAAATGACATACAAAATATAGGCTCTAAAGTTCATTCTTTCAGCGACTGCACCAGAAACAATTGAGATGACCGCAATAACAAAGGCGGCTTGAAAGAGCCAAAATGTATCCGTTGAAATGCTAGGGTGGAGGTGTGAAAGATCACCGCTTAGAAAAAAGCCTGTGGTTCCGATAATACCGGAAGCGTCTGAACCATACATAAAAGCAAAGCCGATCGCGTAAAAGCACAATGTTCCTATAGTAATATCGACAAAGACCTTCATAATGATATTGATATTATTTTTATGGCGTACAAAGCCTGCTTCGAGAAGGGCAAAGCCGCCTTCCATCAATAAGATCATGGCCGCCGTTAGAACAACCCAAATAGTATCTATCCCTGTACTTAAATGATTAATCGTCATAATGGTTCTCCTGATCCTTTTCGATTTTTGTTAAAGCATCAATGACTGATACAGGAAGCTCAATCTGCGCCTGCGTTTGCCCATGCTCAATCATGAGAATAAGCGCCTGAAGTGTTGTGATTTCTTGTTTTATCCGTTTGATTTTATTTAAGCGATCTTTAACATGAACAAGATACTCTACAGCTTGGTGATGATTTGGTGGCCTTCCAGAAAAGAGCTTTCTTAATGGTGACCGGGATTGATATAGGGCATCTTCTGTTTGACGTTTTTGCTCATATTTTTGAATCTTATCCTTCAAAAGGACAATCTCTTGTTCCTTTTGCTCTTGTATGATTTTTAACCTTTGCAGCAATTGCTGAGGGGAATAAATAAAACGGACACGTTGATAGAGCTCATCTACAACTTTCATGTTATGTCAGATCTCCTTACATTATAAGTAACCTTTTTTAATTATAAGAAGAGTCGGATTTTAAGTCAATAAAAACATCAGCGCTTGTTGTTAAAGTAAGAAAATTTTGGATGATTTTTGAATAAAGATGCATTGACAGTTATGTATACAATCACTACTATTAATTTAAAAGTAAGCGCTATCATCCTGGATTGAACAATCGCTTTTGGCGGATTATAAGCGTATGCTTGACTTGGATATCATTATTTCAGTCTATGAGGAGATTGCCTATTACTTTAGATTTTTTGATCCCAATCATTTCAGAGAGGACACAGTGTGTCTACCATCAACACAGTTTGCGACCTATAATAAAATTCAGTCGGAGAAGGAACTCTTGATCTATCTAAAATATGGGCATGAAAGATTGCCCTACTTGATGGATATGGCCCTTCATTTTTTCTTAACATATGATGCCGGTGCATTTCTTATTTGCTGACATATTCAGAGAAGAGTGAGCGCGTGTAGCTTTGCATGCAGCACCATCAGATCTGCTTTGCAATGGCTTCTGTATAAAAGACAAGGTATATTGAAAAACAAAAAGAGGGTTCTAAGTGCCAGATAGGCTTAGGCTTAGAACCCTGTTTAAGGTGAAAGCTTTGCAAGTTTAAAGTGCGGTATGTTTTAGGACGCTGGAAACTTGTTGCAAGGTTTGCGGTTTAATCAGTAAATCGGCTAGCTTTTTATTATGGGTATCATAAATGTTTATGATAATAGGTTGCGTGTCTTCAAGCGTTTGCTTGCTGACAAGTGTGTTCAATGACAGTGGCTTTGTACCGTCGTCAGTTTTCATATAGAAATCGGCCTTTAACTGAAGCAGCTCAAGGCCATCGTTGATCTTAGCTACCCATTGCTGACGCTCTTTTTCTGTCATCTGCCCATTGATAGCATGATTTTCAATGTGGCCTAGTTCTGCAGAGACATTCTTTAACGCTGGAAGTGCCGCTGACAGGTCAAGCTTTCCGAAGTGAATAAAGAGCCGATTGATTTCACTTTGTGAGAGTCCGCAGGAACTGCTTAACTGCTTGGCATGACTAGAATAGTCCTTGACTTGTGAAGGTGAAAGGTCCGTGTCCTTTTTATCAATGGCTTCACTTGGATGGGGAATGAACACAAGTCCGATCATCAAAAGTAAACTCAAACTAACGGTTAAAAATATCCTTTGCATGTGTGTCACCATCTTAATTCATTTTAATAATAGTGTTGACACAATTATTGAAATGTAGACACTTATCCATTGATTTGATATTGCTTGAGCTTCTTATATAGGCTTACCCTAGAGATTCCCAGCTCTCTGGCGGCTGCACTTTTGTTTCCATTATGCTTTAGTAGAGCGTTTTCGATATGCTTTTTTTCCAGGGCGATTTTTTCACCAATTAAGGTCGTGCCTTCCTCCTGAAGCATGATGTGATGATCTTCATTAGGCTGGATGCTTGTTGAAAAGAAGCTGGCAATCTCCGCTTTTCCGATAACGGATTGATCAGAAAGGATGACTGCACGCTCCACAGCATTACGCAATTCTCGCACATTCCCTGGCCAATTATATTGTAAAAGGTAACGGTAAGCTTCTTTTGTGAAAGTAGGTAGCGTAAGATGATACTGCAGCGCAAATTCATTTAAGAATTGCTGAACGAGTTCTGGAATATCTTGCAAGCGCTCGCGTAGTGGTGGCATGTTGATCTGTATGACATTAAGGCGATAGAAAAGATCTGAGCGAAAGCTTCCTTCCTTCACCATAGCTTCTAAATGACGATTAGTCGCTGCGATAAAGCGGACATTGATCTTTTTGCTTTTGGCAGCGCCTACACGAAAGAGCTCTCCCTCTTGAAGGACGCGCAAAAGCTTCACTTGCATATCTAAAGGGAGTTCACCAATTTCATCTAAAAATAGTGTTCCGCCATCTGCTGATTCGATTTTGCCCATTTTCCCTTCCTTAACAGCTCCAGTAAAGGCACCACTCTCATAACCGAATAATTCACTCTCAAATAAGGCATGGGGGATAGCGCCGCAATTGACAGGGACAAAAGGTGCCTCTCTTCTTGAACTTGTTTCATGAATTGCTTGAGCGCAGAGCTCCTTTCCTGTTCCACTTTCTCCGAGAATCAGGACAGTAGCATGTGTTGCAGCGGCTTTCATTGCTAATTGAATGGTCTTTTGAATGGCTTCACTTCGCCCTTTCAAACGAGAAAAGGGACTTTCTAATTGCTGAGCATACACTTTATGCTTCAGTTCATTAAGCTGATTGGATGTCGTCGACAATTTTTCATTGAGTTTAACGATATGAGTAATGTCCTGTTCAATAGATAAAGCGCCGATAAGCTGGTGATTATCGTCATAAATGGGCGAGGAATTGACAAAGACATGTTTATCCTCACGTGGTCTGTGGTAGACATTTTTTACAGGCTGTTCTGTTTGGAGGACCGTAAAAACCATAAGATCTGTTGCTTTAAAAAAGGTTGAAATGGGTTTGCCAATGATCCTTTCTGCAGAAATATTGTAGGTCTCTTCAGCGGCTTTGTTCCAAAACACAACTTCACTCTTGCGATTAATGATTGTAATGGCATCAGTATCCGTATCTAAGATCGCGTGTAAATAGTGAATGACGTCCTCGATTCGCATCAAGCCTCACCACCCCTTAAATGTAAGTGTATACATTTTATACAATTGTAAATATAATATACGATTTTACACTGGTATTGTAAACACATCAGACTTTGGTTCCGTATACTCTGCACATTTATTTTTTGGCATGATTTTTGCAAGGTAATAAGGTGTAGAGAGGATTATTTAGGGAAGGTCTTTTAGAGAGAAAAGGGGTTTTGCAACCTATCACATTGAAAACTGCTGCGGATGCAGTGACATGGGGGTGAAATGATGGAACAATTATTAAGAAATTTCTTTTTGTTCATGGGAAAAAATCGACGGCTCACCACGCTTGCCAAAAAATATGGCATGCGTTTTGGCGCAAGTCGTTTTGTCGCCGGCGCCTCATTGAGAGAAGCTATACAAACGATCCGAGACTTGAATGCGCAAGGGTTCGCTGTGACGATTGATCACCTTGGGGAATTTGTCGACAATGAACAAGAAGCTATAGAAATGGCTGACCACTGCATCCACGCGATTGAAGCCATTGCCGAGGAACATTTAGATGCTCAGCTCTCGTTGAAGCTGACTTCCATGGGTTTAGATATTGATAAAGATTTGGCGCTAGCCAATATGCGCCGTATTTTGGATGCGGGTCAAAAGCACGATGTGTTTGTCACCATTGATATGGAAGATGAACCCCATTGTGAGATAACCTTAGACATCTTCAAAGCATTAAAGGCTGACTATGATAACGTTGGTACGGTTGTTCAGGCATACTTATACCGGACGGTAGACGATCTTCAAGCATTGAATGCCTATCATCCGAACTTGCGTATTGTTAAGGGCGCCTATAAAGAACCACCAGAGGTTGCTTTTCCTGATAAAAAGGATGTGGATGACAACTATAAAAATTTGGTGACGATTCACCTGCTTCAGGGGAATTATACGGCAGTGGCAACGCATGACGAAGCCATTATTCAGTTTGTCAAATCGCTTGTGAAGAAACACAATGTGTCCAAGGATCGCTTCGAATTTCAGATGCTTTATGGCATCAGACCAGAGCGCCAAAAGCAAATCGTCAATGAAGGATACAAGATGCGGATCTATGTGCCTTACGGCGAGGATTGGTATGGCTATAATATGCGGCGTCTAGCAGAGCGTCCTGCAAATGTTGGCTTTGTTTTAAAAGGTTTATTTAAAAGATAAATGGTGTCATATAACAAATCAAAGGAGGCAATATCATGGTCTTACCTTATACTCATGAACCACTTACAGATTTTACAAATGAAGACAATCGTCAGGCGTTTAAGGAGGCTTTAAAGAAAGTAGCAGGGGAACTTGGCAAGAGCTATCCTCTCATCATTGGTGGTGAGAAGATGACAACAGAGGATCAATTGATCTCGTATAACCCTGCCAAAAAAGATCAGGTAATTGGAAAGGTATCAAAGGCGACAAAGGCGCATGTTGATCAGGCCATGAAAGTCGCTCAAGAGGCTTTTGGAGAATGGCGAACATGGGCACCGGAAGTGCGTGCGGATATTTTATTCCGAACCGCAGCCATTGTGCGCCGTCGCAAGCACGAGATTTCAGCCTGGATGGTCTATGAAGCAGGGAAACCTTGGGGGCAAGCCGATGCTGATACGGCGGAGGGCATTGACTTTCTTGAGTATTATGGCAGACAAATGCTTGAACTGGCTAAAGGTAAAAAGGTGAATGATCGCGTTGGGGAAAACAATCAATTTATCTATCAACCTATGGGTGTGGGCGTAACGATTCCACCGTGGAACTTTCCATTCGCTATTATGCTCGGAACAACGGTTGCCCCAGTCGTTTGTGGAAATACGGTGCTTCTAAAGCCAGCAGAAAGCACGCCGGTTATTGCTTATAAAATGATGGAGATCTTAGAGGAAGCAGGGTTGCCAAAAGGTGTCGTCAACTATATTCCTGGTGAGCCAACAGAAATCGGTGATTATTTAGTGGATCATGCGCAGACCCGCTTTGTGAACTTTACCGGTTCTCGTGCAACAGGTGTACGGATATATGAGCGAGCAGCTAAGGTTCAGTCTGGTCAAACCTTCTTAAAAACGGTTGTCGCTGAAATGGGTGGAAAGGATACGATCATTGTCGATAAGGAAGCGGATCTTGATTTGGCAGCGGATGCCATTGTCCATTCTGCCTTTGGCTTTTCTGGGCAAAAATGTTCTGCTTGTTCACGGGCTGTGATTCATGAGGCCGTATATAATGAAGTATTGGAGAAAGCAATTGAACTAGCGAAGCAACTTGTTGTGGATGATCCTACTAAGGATCCTTACATGGGGCCAGTAATCAACCAAAAGCAGTTTGATAAAATCAAGGATTATATTGAAATTGGCAAGCAAGAAGGTGAGCTTAAGCTTGGTGGGACAACGGATGATTCAGAAGGGTATTTTGTTCATCCTACTATCTTTGCTGATGTTGCACCTGATGCTCGCATCATGCAGGAGGAAATTTTCGGTCCTGTTGTGGCTTTTGCGAAGGCGAAGGACTTTGATGCGTTATTATCCATTGCGAATAACACAGAATACGGTTTAACCGGAGCGGTTATCTCCAATAATCGGGAGCATTTGAATCGCGCGCGTACAGAGTTTCATGTGGGTAACTTATATTTCAATCGTGGGTGTACAGCAGCCATTGTGGGCTACCACCCGTTCGGTGGATTCAAAATGTCTGGAACAGACTCCAAAGCCGGTGGACCAGATTATTTACTCAATTTTATGGAAGCAAAAACAATCTCTGAAATGCTATAATGTCGACACTCCCCCAAGCTTTGAGGGAGGAACTGCCACAGTGGATGTTCACTGTGGCTTTGCTTTTTTTATACTATCAGAATGTATAACTTCGCTGCCGCTCATAAAGGAAGAGAGTATAAGGCGGGCTTTGACTTTCGCCTTCTAAGGCTTGCGGGTACCTTAAGTGTGTGAGTTGCAAAAATCACATCAGGAGTACCAGCGAAGGGGTGCAAGCCAAGTTTTCTAAAAAGATCAGAAGGTATAAAATTTCTGATCATGAGGACGGTGCGGATTTCCGCTCCAGGCCGTTCGCTTTCCGTGGAGGAGTGGCAAGTCTCTCCGCGTTGCGCAGCTTTTTTCGGGACGACTTAGATTTGACTTTAGGTTAGATTGCGCTTTTCGTTTGAAGAGAAGCGCTCTAAGGAAAATAGAGAGAGATCATGCTGTGTTGCACCATGAAGGACCCATTCGCTTAATGCTTCACCAAGGACACTGGCGAATTTGAATCCATGACCTGAGAAACCGGTGGCAATGAGCATATTGTGCTGATCCGGGTGTTCGTCAATGATGAAATGACTGTCGATGGAACGTGTCTGCAGACAGGTCCGGCCATTTAAAAGCGAGCCATTGGCTTGAGGAAGGTAGGCTTGAAGACATTCCCTTAGCTCTTTCTCATCACTATTGTGGGAGCCGAAGTTTTGCTTATGCTGATTAGGATCTATGGGCTGACCACCATCCGTTCGACCGATTTTTAAGCCTGTTTTATTCAGCGCTGGAAATCCATAAAACATACGTGTGCCTTCATCGACGTAAAAGGAAGGAAACGCGTCTGCTGCATACAAGGATTCAGGGGCCTCAAACCAACCAAACACCTTTCGAATCGTTTGGATGGGGAGGTTAAGGGGTTTTAACAGTTTAGCAGTCCATGCCCCTGCCGTGATGATTACCTTTTCCCCATAGTAGTGACTATTTTTTGTTGTGACCTTGATCGGGTGCCCATTAAAATCAATGTCTACGACGGGCTCGCCGCCAATGAGCTCAGCGCCATTGGCTAAGGCTATCTCCTTATAGGCCTTAAGGCAATGTTCACTAAATAATACGCCTGAGTCTGATTCTAGGCATCCGATAAAATGCTCGGGAACCGTAATTCCTGGCCATTTTTGCATGATGCCTTGTGCACTCATAATATCTAAGGAAAGATCGTATTTAGCAGCGGCTTCAATAGTTTCCTGTAAAAATGGGGAATGCTTTGGTCCTAATCCAAGAACACCTGTTTTCTCAAAAATTTTATATGGGACTGCGGCTTCAAGGTCTTCCCATAATTCCTGTGCGCGTTGAACGAGCTTCACATATTGACGCCCTTCACCGTAGGCATGGCGGATCATGCGCGTCTCCCCATGGTGACTGCCATGAGTATGTGGCGGATGAAAGGCATCAATCATTAATGGCTTTATCCCGCTTTTTGCCAGAAAGGCACCGGCTGCCAGCCCCATGGTTCCAGCTCCCACAATAATGCAATCATAAACGTTTGTTGTCATGGCTACTCCCTCTCCAAGATTGAAAGAAAAACGCTTGACTGATTTTTTCCAAGCGCTTTTCTTCTTACTTTAAACATTTCATTTGATGAGCTTAATATTTGAGATCTGAAACGGGTTTGACGACTGGAATGGCTGCGCCTTTATATTGTTTCTTTATAAAATCTGTGACTTCTTTTTTGTGGAAGATGTCTACGATTTTTTTGTAGGTCTGATTATCTTTGTCCTTTGTTTTAGCTGCAATGATATTAACATAGGCGTTATTGCTTGAATCCTCACGGAAGATCGGGTCATTGGTTGGGTTGAGGCCAGCATTAATCGCCATATCGCAGTTAATGATAGCTGCTGTTGCATCATCCAAGCCGCGAGGGGTTTGACCTGCTTCTACAGGCGTGATTTTCAAATGCTTTGGATTTTCCTTAATGCTTTCTTTACCTTCAGTTCCAGTAAAGTTAGAGGATAGCTTAATTAAACCTGCCTTTTGGAGCAAGGCAAGGGCACGGCTTAGATTGGTTGCGTCGTTAGGCACAATGATTTGATCGCCATCCTTGATGTCCTTAATATCTTTGATTTTCTTAGAGTAGATCCCCATCGGCCAAATCGCAGTGGTTCCGATATCGGTTAAGTCCAAATGGTGCTGCTTTTTAAAGGAATCAAAATAGATAACGGTTTGGAAAGCGTTAAGGTCAATATCGCCATTATTTAAAGCAATGTTTGGCTGTACATAATCACTGAACTTTACAATTTGGATGGTGATATTTTCCTTCTTAGCTAGTTTTTTCACTAAATTCCATGTTGGCAATTCAGCCGGAGAAATGCCAACTTTGACGGTTGCTGGTTTGCTGCTGCTTGCATCTTTACCAGTGTTAGAAGAGCCACAAGCAGCAGTTACAATAAGTACAAAAACGAGAATGAGTGCTAATAATGCTTTTTTCATAAGATGTTTACCTCCAAAATGTTTATATTTTTATAGGGTTACTTCCTGCGAATTTTTTTAGCAAGAAGGTTGCCAATCGATTGGATAAGCTGGACGAAAATAATCAATAAAACAACCGTAATAATCATCACAACTGTCTGGAATTGCTGATAGCCATAGACAATGGCTAAGTCCCCTAAGCCACCGCCGCCAACGGCTCCAGCCATTGCTGAAGCTCCGATTAAGCCTATTGTAGCAATCGTAATCGCTAGAATGATAGACCCTAACGCTTCTGGTAATAGAAAGCGCCAGATGATTTGCCAAGGTGTTGCTCCCATCGCTTGAGCCAATTCGATTACGCCATGATCTACTTCTAATAATGAATTTTCGATCAATCGTCCAATATAGGGTGCAGTAAAAATCACCAGAGGGACAATAGCCGCAACAGTTCCAATAGATGTTCCAACAATCAGCCGTGTAAAAGGGATGATGGCGACGATAAGAATGATAAAGGGAATTGATCGAAAGATATTAACAATGACACTTAGACTAGTGAAAATCGTTTTATTTTGTAAAATCCCATTTTCCCGTGTCACAACTAGTATCACGCCTAAAGGGATTCCGATAATTAATGAAAATACAAGGCCCAATCCAACCATTAGTAGCGTTTGTTCGATGGCAGTTCTGAGTTCTGGACCAAAATAACTCCAATCAAGCGCCATGAATATCAACCTCCCTCACAGTGACCTCTTGCTGCCGAATATAAGACAAGACCTGTTCAATGGCACTAGGCTCACCTTGAAATTCAATGATTAAATGACCAAAAGGGATGCCTTGGAGCTCCGTGATGGTGCCATGAATGACATTGACATCGATGGGAAAGCGCTTGGCAATTGTCGACAATAATGGAAGATGAGTGGACTGTCCCTTAAAAAGCACGCGATACAAATACATTGAATCATTTTCTTGATGTTTCTCTTTGATTAACGCCTTAATCGTTGGTGGGATGGCATCATTAATAATCGTGCGCACGAAATTTTTTGTTATCTCTTGCTGTGGCTCGGAAAAAACATCTAATACTGAACCTTGTTCAACAATAACCCCGCCGTCAATGACAGCGACTTTGTCACAAATATCGCGAATGACGTTCATCTCATGTGTGATCATTAAGATGGTTATCCCTAGTTCATCTCGAACCTTCTTTAAAAGCGCAAGAATGGACTGTGTAGTATCTGGATCAAGAGCTGATGTAGCCTCGTCACATAAAAGAATATGGGGATCAGTCGCAAGCGCCCGGGCGATACCAACTCTTTGCTTTTGTCCGCCTGAAAGTTGATCAGGGTATTGCTTGGCTTTATCCGAGAGTCCGACAAAGGATAGGAGGGCATTGACCCTTTTCTCAATTTCCTCTTTGGGTCTACCGTCAATAATGAGTGGCATCGCCACGTTTTTAAAAACTGTTTTTGCATTGAGTAGATTAAATTGTTGAAAGATCATACCGATCTTCTTGCGTTCTTTTCTAAGCTGACTGGCCGTTAAGTGTTGTAGATTAACCCCATCGATGAACACCTCACCTGATGTTGGGCGTTCAAGGAGGTTGACACAACGGATGAGTGTACTTTTCCCTGCACCACTAAATCCGATGACGCCAAAGATTTCTCCTTGACCGATTTCTAAACTGATGCCTTTTAATGCTTCCACTCGCTTGCTATCTTTTCCGTATACCTTGTGAATATCTTTAAGTACTAGCATAGGAACCTCCTTACTTGACTGAACTGAAGACGCATTGTAAACAACAAAAAAACCTCTTTCATTCCGAAAGAGGTTCGTATCTTAGAAAACCTTATCTTTCAGAATGAGATAATCATTCTGCAGGATGTAGCACCTGTTCCATTAAGGAAGGTTGCTGGACGTCATTGGGCCTGTTCCCTCGGTCACTCTTGATAAGATAGTTATTTAGTTTATGTCATACAGGAAAGAGAACGGATAGGTTTCTCTTAGGTGTCTATAAACTTTTGTAAAGTTAACGAGATTAATAATATCTCGCGTAAGAAAATCTGTCAATCCTCATTTTGTATTTCAGGAGAAGAGGTTGCGCTTACACCCTTGATGCGGCAAAGAAAAAAATTTTTTTATGGGTATGTTCTAGTGAACGGTTACATTAATCCTCCCCTCCAGGTGCCTACGTCTGGAAAGGTGGAGCGTGCCAGTGAAATTAGGTTCTCTTCTCACATCTGGCTATGCATATCCCTCTTTGAAAGCGTCCATGCTAAGAAGGAGTAGAGAGATAAACGAGTCGGAGGTTGCGATGAATCGATTATTTTTTATTCTTATGTTGATAGGTGTTCCGCTTTCTATCGTTGGCCATGTATTAAAATGGAATGATATCATGATGTTTGTTTTTTATTGCGTGACGATCATTAGTTTGGCCAATTATATTCGCCGTTCGACAGAAAGCTTAGCGGCTGTGGTGGGAGATACCGTAGGAGGCCTTTTAAACGCAACCTTCGGTAATGCTGCAGAGATTATTATCTCGTTTTTTGCTTTGCGTGAAGGATTGAATACAGTCGTGATTTCTTCAATAACGGGTGTCGTTTTAGTCAATCTGCTCTTTGCTGGTGGGCTATCTATTTTGATAGGTGGCTTAAGGTTCAAACGACAAAATTTTAACGTCTTTAAAGCACGACATAATACGGGGTTACTCATGTTTGCGATTGCTGTAACTTTTGTGTTGCCCTTTATTTTTGCCAAGCGGATGAGCACAGAGAATATGCATTTTTTATCAACAGCCTTTGCCATTGTCATGATCCTGCTATATCTTTTAGCTTTATTTTTCAAATTGGTGACCCATAAGGGAGCTTACGTAGGTGAAGGAGAAGCACAACTAGAGACGGAAAAGCCAGAATGGTCGATGGGGAAAGCAATGCTCATTCTCGGAGCGGCGACAGTGGTTCTTGGATATATAAGTGAAAAATTAGTGGGGACGATTGAGCCTGTCGGCAATGCTCTAGGCTGGAGTGATGTATTTATTGGCATTATTGTTGTAGCGGTGGTAGGAAGTGCAGCCGAATATGTGTCGGCGATCTATATGGCCTATCAAAATCGCATGGATGTGATGATGGAAATCGCCATTGGTTCGACCGTGCAAACGGCGATGTTTGTCGCTCCAGTCCTTGTACTTGTCTCATGGCTGTATACCTTTTTGCCCCTTGTTTTTAATACAACAGAACTGGTTGCCATGATTATAGCTGTGCTTATGACTATCTCCATTACAAATGATGGAGATACCAATTGGTTTGAAGGGGCATTACTCATAGGCACATATATTGCTATGGCGTTTTGCTTCTATTTGATCTAAAGAAGGTAGGCTTTAGTGAGAATCAGCTAATGATTTTATTGAAAATGGTTGACGAGTGATAAAGAAGGGATCTTTTGTCATTTGAGATGCAGGTTTTTAACTAGAAAAGAAGCAGATCCTTAACAAAAGAGACGTAGGCCTGCAGGAGACTGTCCCCATAGAAAAAGGCAGTAAATGCGCCAATAGCAAGGAATGGAACAAATGGGATCGGTCCTTTTCTTTTTCTCTTTCGTAGCAGTTGGGCCAAAAAAGTGATCCCCATTCCAACAAAGCAAGCAATAAAGAGTGCTAAAAGGCTATCCTTCCATCCCAAAACAAAACCTAGCACACCAAATAGCTTGATATCCCCGTAACCCATACCATTTTTGATGACCAGAGAGGCTAAGAATAAGAGGATGAGGCTGATACATGCCCCTAAGAGGGCTTCCGCCCATGAATTCCAGGTGAAAAGGAGGTGAAGAAGGCCAAATAACAGGATAAAAAAGAGTAAGAGCTTATTGGGAACTAAAAAATATGTCAAATCTGACAGGGTTAAAATAATCAGCATAGCACTGAAGCTTAGGGAAATAGGGAGTAGCAGGGGCTGGTGATGGTGCAGGCAATAATAGAGGATAAAGATATAAAGCAGACCTGTGAAACATTCAATCAGTGGATAAGTGATGGGAATACGCTGTGAACAGGTTTGGCATTTTCCCTTTAGCAGAAGAAAAGAGAGAATAGGAATGAGCTCTGAAACTGTCAATCTTCGCTCACAAAAGTCACAATGCGAGGGTGGATGGATGATGGAATTGCCAAGGGGAAGCCGGAAACTGACAAGGGTAAAGAAGGACCCCATGATAAGTCCAAAGAGGAAGAAGTAGATGTAAAGGAAGAGGATAGTATCACACACCTTTATGAGGAGTTAGTGTAAGGGGATTCATAAATTACAATAAACGACCGCGTATCATTTGTCAATTTGTAGACGAAGAGGCATGAGAAGGGCCTGTAATCGTGTGATAGGATCAGTTGGGGGATAGCACGACAAAAGGTGGGCGCTCCCAGATCAAAGGGTGAACGTAACTAAAGACGTGGACATTTTAACAAAGGTCTCGACCAAAATAACACATAGAGCCCCAAGTTACCAAAAGGAGAATTCATCCAAGGATACAAGTTTCGGAAATCAAGGTGTGAGCGTAACAACTGGTATGCCCAATTTAACAAAAGCCTTCCAAAAAATAACCAAAGTCAATGGCATCAAGCTAGAGAAGAGGCTCCAGAGCCAGGTGTTTCTCTGTGTCCATAAAAACGCACCTCCAATTTTAAGGCGAACCTAAAAATTGGGGGTGCAGGTGGAGTAAGGGTTTATCAAGTGACTGAGAAGGAGATTTACCTCGCTTCCTCTATTTTCTTCCATTCCTTCATCAATTGGCGACGACGAGCCGTTTCGTTGACTTGTTCATCGGCATGATAGGAAGAGCGAACCATAGGACCGGATTCACAATGACGAAAGCCCTTTTCCAGTGCGATCTTTTTAAATTCATCAAACTCATCGGGATGAACGTAACGTTCGACATTAAGATGCTTTTTAGTTGGTTGTAAATATTGACCTAATGTCAGAATATCAACTTTATGGGCAAGTAAGTCATCCATGGCTTCGAGTACTTCTTCTTTGGTTTCACCAAGTCCAAGCATCATACTGGATTTCGTTGGCAATTCAGGACTCATATCTTTAACGCGTTTTAATAATTCTAAGGAACGGTCATAGGTTGCACGCGCACGGACGCGCTTGGTTAAGCGACGCACAGTTTCGATATTATGATTAAAGATATCTGGCTTGGCGTCCATAAGAGTTTTCAGGCTTTCATAGTCGCCCTTCATGTCAGAAGGGAGGACTTCAACCGTACAATTTGGCACGCGGCGACGGATCGCACGAATCGTTTCAGCAAAGACAGCAGCACCACCATCTTGTAAATCATCGCGAGCAACGGCAGTAACAACGACATGACGGAGACCCATTGTTTCAACAGAAGCAGCGACTCTTTCTGGTTCTTGCCAGTCAAGCTCAGTAGGTCTACCGGTTTGAACTGCACAAAAACGGCAGCCCCTTGTGCAAATATTCCCTAGGATCATAAAGGTAGCGGTTTTTCTGCTAGCCCAGCACTCATGAATATTTGGACATTTGGCTTCTTCGCAGACCGTATGTAGACGATTTTCACGCATCATTTTCTTTAAGCTTTTGTAGCTCTTATTTGTATTCAGTTTAATTTTCAACCATTCAGGCTTTCTTTGATAGCCTTCATTATTAGTGGACATATCGATCACTCCTAGCGTGAGAAAGTATATTCAGGGTTTTCGTACTTCTCTTTAGCAAGCTGACGGGCCTCTTCTAATAATTCTTTTTCGGGTTCATAAGGAACGAGTTTAATCTCCAATCCCTCTTCAAAGCCTTTTTTAAAGGCGGTCTTAACCTCCTCTAATGAAACAGGGAGTTCTAAGATTTGATTAATGGCAACAGCCTTATCTCCAAAGGCTTTCCTAGCACGCGCTCTAATTTTTTCATTTGGAAAAGCAAATAGATCAAATAGAACGTTATCATCAATTTCGAGTGGAATCGAGCCATGTTGTAAGATCACGCCTTTTTGGCGTGTTTGTGCACTGCCAGCAGCCTTGCGTCCGTCAATGACTAATTCATACCACGAAGGCTCCTCGAAGCAAACCGCTGTGCCTGATTTTCCTGGAATGTTTTCTGGTTCAGCGAGTTCTGCTGAAATGCTCAAGGCTTGATAGCCTTTCAATAACCCTTGAGATAAAACCCTATAAGCCTGTGTAATAGAGGAGGGCATTTTAGGATGACTTTCACTAATAATAACACTATAAGTTAATTCCTTGTCATGTAAAACCGCTAATCCTCCAGTAGGCCGTCTGACAATATCAAATCCGTGTCTTTTGGTTGCGTCAACATCAATGCGATTTTTTGTTTTTTGAAAATAGCCGAGAGATAGCGCTGCAGGGTTCCATCCATAAAACCTAAGGATTGGCTTAAGTCTTCCCTGATGGACCCAATTTAATAAGGTCTCATCAAAGGCCATGTTAAAGGATGCGGATTGATCACCAGTATCGATATACAGCCACTCTTCAGTCATCGAATTTCCTTCTTTCATAAAAAAACGATTTAGTGCATTAAAACACTTTATAGATATGATAAACACCCTTGGCTAATAATGTAAACATATTTGCGGGAAGTCTAAATTTATGGAATTATCCGTTTATTTATAGATAGGAGTGGGAAGCTTTGATCAGTCGGCAATCGCACGCTTAAAAAAACCAATATAAACGAGAAATATACTAAGAATTAAGTGTGATTTTAAGTGTTACATATGGATATTATCCAGTGAAAGCGTTAGAAAACTTGTTTTTTTACCGTATTGGCACTCCTGATGTGATATTTCAAATCACACATTAAGGGGACACCAAGCTTTAGGCGGTGAAGGTCAAAGCCTAAACTTATATGAGCACCCTTATAAGATTAGTTAACAAGGTTGTACATTCTTATCATTTAAAAAGACTCATCATGTCGTGAACTTATGCCCCAAATGTTAGTTATTATCTAACCTTTTAGGTTGTTTCACAAATTGACGAGTCTTTTTTTTTCTAGTTATGAAATGCGTTTGGTGGTTTCCTCTTGCTCTGGCCCGTTATCTATAAATCTGCGGTAGAGTGTAGCGATGATTGGACCTGAAATGTTATGCCAGACACTAAAGATTGCGCTTGGCACCGCAGCGAGTGGTGAAAAGTGTGCTTGAGCAAGTGTAGCACCAAGGGCGGAGTTTTGCATGCCTACTTCAATGGATACAGCCTTTTGTTTGGCGGGTGTCATCCGCATGAGCTTTGCCGCTAGAAAACCGATAATGAGTCCTAAAACATTGTGTAAAATGACAGCGACAAAAATCATGGCGCCAGTTTTAGCGATCTGCTCATTGCTTAGGCTGACAACCGCAGCAACAATCGCAATAATTGCGATAACTGAGACAAGGGGAAGAACGGTGACTCCAGCTTCGATTTTACTTTTGAGAAGGAGTCTAGCCATAATGCCTAATAAAATCGGTATGATGACAATCTCTAAGATCGATAAGACAAGTGAGCCAAGATCGACAGCGACCCATTTACTCGCTAATAAAAGAATGATAAATGGCGTAAGCAAGGGCGCGAGTATTGTAGATACAGATGTAATTGCAACAGATAAGGCGGTGTCTCCTTTAGACAGATACGTCATGACGTTGGAGGCCGTTCCACCAGGGCAGGCTCCGACTAAAATGATACCAACAGCAACATCCTTAGAGACAGGTAAGAAATTGGCGAGTAAAAAGGCTAATAGAGGCATGATGACAAATTGAGCGACGACGCCAATAGCGACATCCTTTGGTCTTCTAAAGACTTCTTTAAAGTCTTGGACTTTTAGTGTCAGTCCCATACCAAACATGATGATGCCAAGTAAAATTTGTACATAAGGTCCAATCCAAGTAAAGCCGCTAGGGAAAATGAAGCCTAAAATTGCAAAAAGGATAACCCATATGGCGAACGTATTCCCACAAAAACGACTGATAGCTTCTAAAGTTTTCATGACTTCTCTCTCCCTTGTTTTTAGATATCTTTAAATTATAATAGTGTTCGAAAATATTACAATACTTAAATAATATTGAATCAGAAAAAAATTTCTATGAAAGACTGTTATGACACAACGAAATCACTTATAGTTGAGGGGAAGTATTTATTTTAGTGGTTAGTATTCGACCTTCAAGCCCCCCTTGTATATAATCGACGTAGAATCTATAAGAAGCGGAGGATGGCTCTAGCAAGGTTGAAGAAGATTATGCAGATGTCCACCCAACTTATAGGAATTAAAATACCAATTTAACAAAATGTTAAAAGGATGACGTTCAAATGCGAAAGTATGTATACATGTTACTAGCCATTGCGGCGATGACCTTCTTAATGGCTGGGTGTTCTGGTCACTCTGAGTCGCAGCAGAGTGGTAAGCCAAAAAAAGACATCACCGTTCGGATGATGGCTGATCCTGATTTTCTTGATCCGCATAAGGCAACTGCTTCACTTACCTTTCAGATGATGCTTAATGTCTTTGAAGGGTTAGTGAACCCCGCGCCAAATGGTGGCATTGAGCCAGGCGTCGCTAAGTCTTATAAAATGTCAGAGGATGGATTAACTTATACGTTTAAACTGAGGCCCGGCATAAAGTTTCATAATGGGGATCCTGTTACTGTGCAAGATGTGGAATATTCTTTTGATCGATTGACGGGTAAGTCGACAGGCCAACCTTTGTCCAGCAGTTTGGCGGCCATTATCAAGTCTGTCACAGCACCTGATGATCAAACGATTGTGATTAAGCTGAAAAAACCGTATTCACCGTTTTTAACCGAGTTGACCGCTGTTGATGCAGCCATTCTTGATAAAAAGAATGATGCCAAACAGAATACGCATCCTATCGGGACAGGACCTTTCAAATTCGTAGAATATAAACCGGAAAATAAGCTCGTTTTGGAAAAATTCGATGATTATTGGAAAAAAGGTGTGCCTTATTTGAATAAGGTGACATTCTCTTACCAACCGGATGATGATGCAGCCTTCATGAGTTTAAAATCAGGCAACTTAGATTTGACAAGTGTACCGGCACATAAGGTGGATGAAATTAAGAACGCTTTTAATATTATTCCTCAGAATAGCAATGCTGTCTTTTTAATGGGGTTTAATAATGCTAAAAAGCCTTTTAATGATGTTCGTGTGCGTCAAGCAATTAATGATGTGGTGAACAAGCAGGACATCATTGATGCGGCCTTTTCAGGACATGGTTCGAAGCTAGGTTCACATATGAGCCCTGCCATGGGTAAATATTTTGATAAGTCAACGGTAGGGGATTATCAGCCCAATGTGAAAAAAGCTAAACAGTTATTAAAAGCAGCGGGATACAGCAACGGCTTTTCAATGACGATCACAGTCAGCTCACATAGTCCGGTCTATTCCGAGGCTGCACAAGTCATTGTTGAAGAGCTTAAACAGATCGGTATCCATGCTAAAATAAATGTGATTGAGTGGGCAAAGTGGCTTGATGATGTCTATAAACAGAAAGACTATGAAGCCACGATTATCGACTTTACTGGTAAGCTAAGCCCTTTTGATACATTGAGCCAGTATCGCTCCAATGACCCGGAAAATATGATGAATTTCAGTGATGAAAAATTCGATACATTAATGAGTCAGATTTTAAATGAATCCAGTGAGGATAAGCGTGTCGCCTTGTATAAACAGGCACAGGAAGAACTCAGTCAACAAGCCCCTGCTGTATTTATTTGTGATTATCAGACAGAGTGGGCGTTGAATAAACAGTTTACTGGGTTCACTAAATATCCGATTTATTATTTAGATCTCGCTCATATAAAGCCTGCTAAATAAGAGAAAAGGATTGGAACAAACACAAGTCATACATTCATAGATAGTGCAAATAATGGGGAGCTTTTAGCTCCCCACTAAACTGTTGCTGATTTTTAGAATATAAAGGAGTGACGAGGAATGGCTTATATCCTGCGCCGCCTTGTATTTTTATGTCTCACTCTCGTTTTTATCTCCATTATTACCTTTTTAGTCTTTCGTATCTTACCAGGAGATCCTGTTCAAATCATGCTGGGACCAGATGCAGACCCAGCCCGTATCACAGCGGTGCGTCATCAACTAGGCCTTGATCAGCCGTTATTCGAGCAATATATTCATCTTATTCAGGGGTTTGTAAAAGGAGATTTAGGAGAATCCTTGCGTTTTTCTATGCCGGTAAAAACATTGATCCTTGCCCGGTTGCCGCTTACTTTTTCTTTGGCGCTCATGTCTTTAGTGATTGTTGTATTCGTTTCTATCCCTTTAGGTGTTCTAGCGGCCATTCGCAAAAATAGCTGGGGAGACATCATCCTATCTTCCATCACACAAGTCGGGATGGCGATTCCTACTTTTTTTGTTGGCATGCTGTTAATGATCCTATTCGGATCAATGTTTCGTTTGTTTTCTCCGGGAGGTTACATTCCATGGGGAGAAAGCTTCTTTGGTGCACTTGGCTCGCTTTTGTTGCCAGCACTAACGATTGCTATCCCACAAATCGCTGTTTGTTTTCGCTATGTACGCAATGAGATCTTAGAGCAGACCACCATGGATTATGTCCGGACGGCACGAGGAAAAGGCGCAACGGAACGGGCCACATTATTTAAGCATATCCTGAGGAATTCTTTAATCCCCGTTTTGACCGTTTTTGGACTCATACTTGCTGAAGTCATTGCTGGTACAATCGTTGTGGAGCAAGTGTTCTCACTTCCTGGAATAGGGACGCTGCTTATTACATCGGTCAGCGGCAGGGATTTCCCTGTTGTCCAAGGCCTTGTATTGTATATTGCCTTTGTTGTCGTATGCATTAATTTTATAGTGGATCTGTTATATCGTGTGCTAGATCCGAGAATCCGATTAAAGTGAGGATAGAACAATGATACATAGCAAGAAAAAGAGAAACATGAACCTCATCATTGGTGGCACTATACTCCTCTTCTTTTTAACGATCATGGTCATTAGCTTTTTTTATACACCCTATGATGTAAATAAAATACAAGTCGCCAATAAATTGCAGCCACCAAGCAGTGCCCATTGGCTGGGCACGGATAAGTTTGGGCGAGATACTTTAAGTCGGATTATGACTGGTACGCAGACCGCTTTTTTTGTCGGTGCTGTTGTTGTGGTCATCGGGCTTTTCTTCGGGTCAATAATCGGTGGTTTAGCAGGTTATTTGGGTGGCTGGTTCGATGAAATTGTCATGCGCTTTATCGATGCACTCATGGCTTTCCCAGGGATTATCCTTGCCATCATGATTGTTGCTGTGTTTGGCACAGGGATTACGGATACGGCTCTTGCTCTTGGTGTGCTCGCTACACCAAGTATTGCAAGGATCGTGCGCAGTGGCTTCATGCAGAATAAGGATTTAGATTATGTGGTCGCTGCTCGGTCGATAGGGGTTTCGCCTCTTCGTATTATTTTCAAAGTCATCATGCCTAATATTTATTCGCAATTGATTGTCGCAGGCTCAGTAGCCTTTGCTGGTGCTTTACTCGCAGAAAGCTCACTAAGTTATCTCGGTTTAGGCGTACAGCCTCCTGACCCGAGCCTAGGCAGGATGTTAAGTGAGTCTCAGGAGTACATCACGGATGATCCATGGTATGCGCTGGCTCCGGGGCTCACCATTACATTTATAGTGCTTGGATTTTATATGCTAAGTAATGGGTTACGAGAATTGACCGATCGTCGTTCTTAAAAAAACCCTTTCAAGAAGTAGAAAAGATTGTATAATAAGAGTAGTGTGATCAATGATAACGCTTTGTTTTACTGAATTTTTTATATAAGAAGAAAGCTCATGATGTTTTACTTTGATGAACCATGTTGTTTTCTAATTAAAAGGGTGAATACAATGTATTATGGATCAATTGAAGCGGGTGGAACTAAATTTGTTTGTGCTGTAGGAAATGATCAAGGAGACATCCAAGAGGCCATACAAATCAAAACGGAAGCACCAGAAGTCACAATGCCGAAAGTGATCAATTTTTTTAAGCAATATTCGCTAAAGGCGATGGGCATCGGCTCTTTTGGACCCGTTGATATTGATAAGGGCAGTCGGACTTATGGCAACATCACGTCTACACCTAAGCTGGCCTGGCGGGATTATCCACTTGTTCAAACCATTCAAGAGGCTTTTCCTATTCCTATTGAATTTAATACAGATGTTAATGCAGCTGCCCTCGGAGAAGCGACGTTAGGGGCCGCGAAAGGTTTGGATAGCTGTCTTTATATTACTGTTGGGACAGGGGTTGGAGCGGGTGCAGTTGTACATGGCGAGCTCTTATCGGGGCTTTCACATCCAGAAATGGGACATATTCTTATTCCTAGACATCCAAAAGACACTTATGAGGGGAAATGCCCCTACCATAAAGGCTGTTTAGAAGGCTTAGCTGCAGGGCCAGCAATCGAAGCACGTTGGGGACAAAAAGGTGTTGCATTATCCGATCGTAAAGACGTGTGGGAGCTTGAAGCCTTTTATATTGCTGAAGCCTTAATGCAATATATATTAATCCTGTCTCCAAGGAAAATCATCCTTGGCGGTGGTGTTATGAAGCAAAAACAACTATTTCCGCTCATACAGGACAAGGTAAAAGCGTTATTAAATGGCTATCTTGCCTTGCCAGAAGTGACAGAGGCTATTGAGAGCTACATCGTTCCGCCAGGACTGGGAGACCATGCCGGGATCACGGGCGGATTGATTTTAGCAAAACAGGCAGAGCGTGCCTCGGAAAAGGCTAACATCTAAAGAAGCAGACACTAGGCTGACTCATTATGAGCCAGCCTCTTATTACAATGTTTATAAGAACGGACCCGGTGTAAAGTGATGATTGTGTCAATAATCATTTAGAAAATGGAGGGAAGAGCGATGGGGACACATGCGGTGGAGGTTGTTGTTGTAGGCTCCTATATGTCGAGCGATGAGGAAGCCATTCAAGTGTTGCGTTTTGATTCACAAACTGGCAGCTTGGAATATTTTACAGGCATTTCTGGTATTGAAGCACCTTCCTACCTAACAATGAATAGCACAGGAGAAAGGCTTTATGCTGTTAGTGAGGTTGAAGAGGGTGAACTAGTCGCTTATGGGTTTGACAAAGAAGAGAAAAAGCTGCAGGAAATCAATCGCCAATCGACTAAAGGAGCGGCACCGTGTTTTGTTAGCCTTGATCCGTCGGAACACTACGTGTTTACAGTCAATTATTTAGGTGGAAACGTATTGGCTTTTCCGATAGAAGACAAGGGCTCTGTTGGGCCAATTATGGATAGCATCACGCACTCTGGCCATAGTGTGCACGCTGAACGTCAAGAGGCACCGCATCCTCATACGATCGTAACCGTCCCAGCGACGAGAGATCAATTAGTCACAGACTTAGGTACGGATCATGTTTATATTTATCGGAATGAGGCAGAAGATGGGAAGCATCATTGGATTCTTAATGATCAAATTGAAGCGACCCCAGGGTCAGGACCGAGGCATGTGGCATTCCATCCCAATAAACGTCTGATTTACATTCTCCATGAATTAAATTCAACGATTGCAGTGTATGCGGTTGATGATCAAGAACACTTCCATTTGCTCGACACAATCAGCACATTGCCTAAAGGATTTGATGAAGAGAATACTGCGGCGGATATTCACTTGAGTCCGGATGGCCGGTTTCTTTATGCCTCAAATCGTGGCCATGATAGCATTGTTACCTTCAACATTTCGGAAAATGGAAAATTGGAAAATAAAGTGTTTACGCCGACTTTAGGGAAAACGCCGAGAAATTTTCTCATTACACCATCAGGGAAGCATCTTCTTGTAGCCAACCAAGATTCCGATTCAATTGTCGTTATGGATATCAATGATGAAGGTGTGCCAGTCGCTAATGGTCATACCTATACGATTAAAAAACCCGTTTGTTTGTCTTATAAAAAGCTATAAGGCTTGCTTGATTGAAATAAGAAAAACTGACCTTGTATAAGTCAATCCCTAAGTAGTATAAGCTTGCTTTGATGGATGCTTTTCCCAAGTGATATCAGATGACAAAATACGAGGCATTCGGTAGAATGATAGAGTTATTTATTTTTGATATTTGTGGGGGTTGACCATGAAGGAACCATTAAACACTCTATCTGCTGGCCCGACTTTAAGGCACAATAAGGCATGGCTGATCGGTGTGGTGATTTTTTTCATTGCAGTTATTATGGGTTTATTTTGGGCAAAATGGAATCCTTATTATCATAAAGCGTTTATTGCTGCGCATGATCATGTGATAGGTTCATCTTCTATTTCAGGTGATGGTCAAGCTGCACCAAATCCATCTTGGAAAGCATCATGGGATTTTAGTGTTGGCTATTTTCAATCGATCTGGAAGGCCTATTTAGTGGCGATTATTTTAGCATCTTTAGTGCAGGTAGCCTTACCGAAGGACTGGATCAGAAGAGTCTTGGGTAAAACCTCTTACGGAAGTACAGTGATTGCCGGTCTCTCTGCCTTGCCGGGAATGATGTGTACGTGTTGCACAGCGCCGCTTGTCGTTGGGATGAGAAAGCAATCGAGCTCCGTCTCGGCAGCCGTTGCCTTTTGGTTTGGCAATACCGCGCTTAATCCAGCGGTTTTAATCTTTATGTTTTTTACTCTTGGGTGGAAGTTTACTTTATTACGTCTTATTTTTGGACTCATTCTTGTCTTTGGTGTGAGCTATTTGGCGGGGCGAGTGGCTGTCAAAAATATGGATGTCCAACAATTTGTTGATAATATTGAACAAGGGGCTACACCTCAGGGCAATTTTGGATTGCGATGGCTCAAAAGCATTGGAGGTATTCTCCTTGTTACGATTCCGGTTTATATTTTAAGTGTGTTTGTCTTAGGTGCGTTTCGTGCATGGCTATTTCCGACCATTGGTCCTGAGTGGGGAAACAGCTTGCTCATAGTATTACTATTTGCTATCGTTGGGACGTTATTTGTTATCCCAACTTCTGGGGAAATTCCGATCATCCAAACCTTTATGAATTTTGGTTTGGGAGGCGGTCCTGCGGCAGTGCTCGCTATCGTTTTGCCGGTGATCAGTCTTCCTTCTGCACTTATGGTGCGCAAAGCTTTATCATGGAGAGTCTTGGGCTTTTTGGGGTTAAGTGTGGCTGTGCTCGGTGTGATAGCTGGTGGTATGGGTGCCATATTTTTATAAGTGTTGTCATAAAAGTATCTAGAAGAAATGTTTCTAGGTACTTTTTTTATACTATCAGAATGTATAACTCCGCTAACGCTTATAAAGGAAGATAGTATAAGTGTAACTTTAGCTTTCGCCATTAAAGCTTGGCGACAAGCCAAGTTTTCTAATTGACTAAGAAATTATTGAAATCATCAATTTGTGGGTAACTGTTTGTAAAATACTTAAAAAAGTAGATGAGATAACCTCCCTGCATTTCTTCGGACAGGAACGGGATCAGGAAGCCAAAAGGAGTCTGAAGTCAAGGCATCTCCTGATTCAACAAGATAAAGGCAACAATAGATGCTGCCAGTGTTAAGGCGAGCACCGTGTTTTTATTAGGAGGAGGCTTTTGGATGACGAACAGAAGTGAGGTTTATCGCAGGCTCTTGGAGCAGGTGAAAAGCTATTTCAAGGCGGAGCAGGTGATGTTTGTAACAGCGGAGGCAGAAAATCGTTCAGCCGCAGTACTTAGAGGTTATGAATATGGTGGGGAGACCTGGCACTACCTTTTTAGGATGCCTGCGGTGATTGGGAAGAAGGGTATCACTTTTGCGATGCAGGAGGGTGGCATGCGCTCACCTGCAGGCATATACACCATTAGTCAAGGCTTTGGGACTGAAAGCCCTCCTGAGGGAATCAGGCTTCCTTATAAGCAAACGTCGCCTCATGATTATTGGGTAGATGATGTAACTTCTGAAGATTATAATCGTTGGGTGGTTTATGAAGGTGATCCAAAAGCGCGCTGGCATTCTTTTGAAAGACTGCATATTCCGTTGTATAAATACGCTGCGGTGATCGACTATAACGAAGAGGCGATACCGGGTAAGGGAAGCGCGATTTTTTTGCATATTTGGCCAGATCCCAATGGATATACTGCAGGCTGTACGGCAGTATCAGAGGAAAATCTTTTAAGACTTTTAAAATGGTTAACACCTGAGAAGCATTCTGTCATCATTCAAGGGAGTAATGAGCAGCTTCATCAATTATTATTGCCGTGATAGTGTGGATATAGAAAGTCAAATCCTCAATATAATCACAAATATACTATTTTGAAGGGCTTGCTCAATCGACGCGATTTTTATTGATAGCTTTAATATTTTGGATATCTAACAAAAAGCAAGCAGTTGAACATATAAGAAAGTTCCTCTTCACTTGTGCGATAGATTAGAAACGAAAGTGAAAGTCAGCAAGTCTGAGCCAAGCTCCTCTTATAATGTTTTACGTATTGTGAAGCATAAGTATTTTGTGATTGGGCAATGTAGAAAAAAGAGGAGGGTGATTAAACTGAAACACTTCGCTCCGTTGCTTATTAAATTTATCATGGTATTCGCTGTGTTATATGTTGTAGCAGGTTTATTTTATGAATGGAGCTTTTCTTCTGTCCTTTGGACGAGCATTGTGCTAACTGTGGTAGCCTATCTAATCGGAGATTTATGGATTCTATCGACAGCAGGCAATGTGATGGCCACTTTAATTGATTTTATTTTAGGACTTTCTATCCTCTGGATTCTTGGCAATGTCTTTTTAGACAGAGCGGTATCTATGGTCAGAGAGCCAATGATCTCGGCACTGATAATTGCGGCTGGGGAATGGCTTTTTCATAAATATTTAGTGGAAAGATTGGATCGTCATGAAATGAAAAGTCGCCCTATGCTAGGAAAATAACTGGTCCCACAGTGTGGGCCAGTTATTTTTTCAATAGGTCTATAAGAAGTGATCAGTGGTTATTTTGGTGGGGAATCAGGAGGGTGCTATTTATTAGAGACTAAATTCGTTCATAAGTAAATAGATTGTCATTTCCCTGGTTTTATGTAAATATAGGTGTAATGACACATGTAATATTAAAATGCCGTAGAGGGGAAAGGGAGAACATTATGACAAAAAAGTTTCTTGCTATTATCTTTATTTTTTTTGTGCTAATAACGTATATCATCCCGTATACACTGCTTTCGCATGTGCATGCTTGGTATGGGAGCTTTTTATTTTGGGCTATTATAGCTCTGGTCATTATCGGTTTTAATTATTTCGTAACACGGAATTGGGGGAAGTAAGTTGAATACACAGTGGGTGTGGTTAGGCGTTATTATTTATATCATCTTATCTTTGCTTGTGGCGCTGATTTCAAGGCGAGGCAGTTTGACAGATATGGAAGGCTATTTTCTTGGTGGGCGAAAAATGAATGGATTTATGTCTGCCATGAGTTATAGTGCGACAACATATAGTGCCTTTATGATGGTTGGATTAGCAGGCCTGACGTATCAAGGGGGTGTCGGGGCATTAGGGTTTGAGATCGTCTATTTTATTGGCGTATCACTTGTTGCCCTATTTGGACCAAAATTTTGGTTGATTGGAAAAAAGAATGGTTATGTCACACCATCCGAGATGATTGGTGATCGTTATGAAAGTAAAGGCGTTGCTATGATTATCGCTTTGTCGAATTGTCTTTTCCTTATTCCTTATAGTGCTGTTCAGCTTGCTGGGGTGGGATACTTACTTCAAGGGATGACCAATAATGCCATTCCATTTACTGTTGGCGTGGTGTTGGCTACGGCATTAGCGCTTTTATTCTCAGTGATCGCGGGGATTCGTTCTGTCGTTTGGACCGATGCCTTGCAAGCGATAGTCATGATTATCACCTCTACTATTGTTGTTTTAATCGTGATTCATGGACTAGGAGGGTTTGGCCACTTCTTTACTACATTAAAAGAGAAGCATCCTGAATCGTTAGCGGTACCTGGTAATGGTTACTTTAGTTTTACCACATTTTTAAGCTTGACATTGCCATGGTTTTTCTTTAGTATGTCCAATCCACAAGTCAGCCAGCGCCTTTATATGCCAGGCTCATTAAGAGGCTTGCGCAATATGCTGATGGGCTTTCTTGTTTTTGGCTTTATCTATACCTTAGTGTCTGTTTTGTGGGGGTTTTCCGCGTTTGCTTATTTTCCCCATCTTGCAACGGCGGATTTAGCTACACCCAAGCTACTATCATCAAGCTTGGTACCGACTGCGTTGGGCATTATTGTTATGATAGGTATTTTAGCAGCAGCGGTCTCAACTATTGATGCGATTCTTTTAACCTTGTCCTCTCTCTTTTCGAGGGATGTCTACAATAATGTAAAAAGTGATGTGTCGGATAGGAAACAGCTTCAAGTTGGCAAAGTCGTTTTGCCGATCATTGCGATTTTGGCCTTTATCTTTGCTGAGCTGCAATTGAATTTGATTTCCGTTCTTTCTGTTGCTTCATCGGCAGGGCTAATTGTTGTCGTTCCGGCGATTTTTGGAACATTTTTTTGGAAAAGGGGGACGGCGGCTGGCGTCATAACCAGTGTGGTCATCGGGGCTATTGTCGTTCTTACTGTAGAGTTTTCAGGCATGAAACCACCACTGCAGCTTGGGTCAGGGGTATGGGGATTGATTGTATCGGCTCTTGTATTTATCATTGTAAGCTTCTTTACAAGAGCACCATCATCCTCCAAAACACAGGAATTTATGCGCATCAGGGTGACGGATGCTAAAGATTAGACATTAATAAAGCTGTCGAGAGGCTTCTCGGCAGTTTTTTTTATCATTAAGCAGGGATAAAATTTTGAGTGTTAATGGAGTGGAAATCGGCACCGTCCTCATGACCAGAAATTTTATAATTTCTTTTCTTTCAAAAAGAGCCGGGCATTTGCCCGGCCTTTATCGAGATTTTTATTGCTTCTGTAGCTGAAGCTCTAAATACTCATCATAAGTAATCTGCTTATCGAAAATACCTTCAGATTTAATCTCGATAATGCGATTGGCGATAGTTTGAACAAATTGATGGTCATGAGAGGTGAAGATCATTGACCCCTTAAAGTTCATCAAGCCGTTGTTCAAGGCTTGAATCGATTCTAGATCAAGATGGTTAGTAGGCTCATCAAGCAATAAAACATTGGAGCCGCTTAGCATCATTCGTGACAGCATACATCTGACCTTTTCTCCCCCTGAGAGAACGTTCACCTTTTTTAATACTTCCTCACCAGAGAAGAGCATGCGACCTAAAAAGCCTCTTAAAAAGCTTTCCGTTTGATCCTGAGGAGAATATTGGCGCAGCCAATCGACAAGATTCACATCGGTATTTTCAAAATAGGCATTGTTATCTTTTGGAAAATAACTTTGGGATGTTGTGACGCCCCATTTATAGCTTCCACTGTCAGGCTCTATTTCACCCATAAGAATTTTGAAAAGTGTTGTTTGCGCGAGTTCGTCACTTCCAACCAGAGCAATCTTGTCACCCTTATTCATGATAAAGCTGACATTGTCTAAAACCTTCACACCGTCAATGGTTTTGGAAATCCCTTGAACCTCAAGGATATCGTTGCCAGCTTCCCGTTCTGGTGTAAAGGCAACATAAGGATAGCGCCTTGACGATGGCTTAATATCATCCAGTGTGATTTTATCCAAAAGCTTTTTACGTGAAGTTGCTTGTTTCGATTTTGAGGCGTTCGCACTAAAACGAGCAATAAAAGATTGCAGTTCTTTGATCTTCTCTTCTTTCTTTTTATTGGCTTCTTGTGCCATCTTCTGAGCTAATTGACTGGATTCATACCAGAAGTCATAGTTTCCGACATAGATTTGAATTTTACCAAAGTCTAGATCAGCAATATGCGTACAGACGTTATTGAGAAAGTGACGGTCGTGAGAGACAACGATAACCGTATTTTCGAAATTGATGAGAAATTCCTCTAACCATTGAATCGCTTTGAGATCCAAGTGGTTGGTCGGTTCGTCTAGGAGTAAGATATCCGGTTTGCCGAACAACGCTTGGGCGAGAAGAACCTTGACCTTCTCAGAACCGCTGAGCTCTGCCATTTTTTTCGTATGCAAGTCTTCAGGGATGCCTAATCCCTGGAGCAAAATCGCTGCATCGGGTTCTGCCTCCCAGCCATTGAGCTCAGCAAATTCCCCCTCAAGCTCAGCTGCACGCATGCCATCTTCTTCAGTAAAATCTGCTTTAGCATAGATGGCATCCTTCTCCTGCATGATCTCATATAGACGCGTATGCCCCATAATAACAGTTTGCAGAACTTCATGTTCTTCATATTCAAAATGGTTTTGTTTCAATACAGCTAATCTTTCACCAGGACTGAGGTGCACATCCCCTTGTTGCGGTTCAATCTCGCCGGATAATATTTTTAAAAAAGTTGATTTACCAGCACCATTTGCACCGATAAGACCATAACAATTGCCAGGAGTAAACTTTATATTGACATCTTCAAACAGCTTGCGGCCACCATATTGCAGGCTGATATTATTTACACTTAACATTTCGCGCATTCCTCCATAGGTATTTCACACACCATTACTTAGACAGTCAACTCCATTATAACATGGAGTTGATGTCTTTAAAGCCTTGAATGAGAAAATCATAGTGTTAGTCATATTCTTTTCATTTTAGCCGAATGAATAAGTGGATAAACATATTAATGATGATGGAGCATAAGAGGGAAGAGACTATTAATATAAATTTAAGAAAAGTTATCTAAAATATAGCGCGTATTTAGTTAGGAAGCTTAAGGTCGATTATTTGCGGCTTTTTCGATACAATATAAAAAATAACAGTTTTAAATTTTGAAAGACTTATAGAAAATTAGTCATACGTGTATAAGCGAGAAGCATCTCTATAGTAAAATATGTGAATATTATGGTTTTAAACTAAATTTTACCAGCGTAGAGGAGAATGACATGAATAAATGGTATTCATTTTTTTTAGTGCTCATTACTGCAAGTGTCATGACAGCATGTCAAAATGAAGAGACTTCAACATCCCAGTCCACTCAGAAAGTAGAACAAAAGAGTGAAGCGACTGCTGCTAGTGCTGAGAAGCAAGTGCCTGAAAAAGTGCAGAGCAAAATTGAGACAACGGATTTTAAAACGACAGAAATACAAAAACAGCTTGAGGTGACGGCCTCTACTACAGGTATCAGGGAGGTTCCTGACACAGATCAGGATAAAATTGATGATTTGAAAAAGGATGAAAATGTAACGGCCTTTGAAGAGACGAGTATTGATGGCGAAAAGTGGTATCACGTTTCTTATCACGGGGATAAAAAAGGTTGGGTTCTTTCTGATGATGTTGCCCCTCTGACATCGAAGCATATTGATGCCCCTCTCGTCAAACAGCTCCCAGAGCTTCCCAATGGATGTGAAGTGACGAGTCTTGATATGCTCCTTCAGAGTGCGGGCATCGATGTTGATAAAATGACATTGGCTGATAAAATGACAAAGGTTCCGTTTGAGCAGAATGGAATTTACGGTGACCCTAATGATGGATTTGTTGGAAATATGTATCATGGGGCTCCGGGATACGCTGTGTATCATGGACCTGTAGCAAAACTAGCGAAACACTATCTCGGAAAGAGGGTCGTCGATTTAACAGGGAGTAATTGGGCGACAATTGAGAAGCAGTTGAATAAAGGGAAGCCTGTGTGGGTGATTTCTAATGTGCAATTTCGTAAATTACCCGATAGTTATTGGCAGGATTGGAAAACCAAGCATGGCACGATGAAGGTAACGATGCAAGAGCACTCGGTGTTATTAACAGGCTACGATCAAGATTATGTCTATTTTAATGATCCTTTAGCAGGTATCAAGGATCGTAAAGTATCCAAAAAGAATTTCGAAGAAAGCTGGGTTCAACAGCATCGTCAGGCTGTTTCCTATAATTAAAATGGGCGACATAGTGTATTTGAAAAATATGGACAGTGAAGCATATTCTTTGCTCCAAAACAATAAGATGGCAGGAGAAGCTTTGGACATCTGCTGTTAAGGAGATAATGAATAATGCGACAATCGACAGCCTTCATCGGTGTAGCCAGATATGGGATTTTATTAAGTGGTGCCATGCTTCAAGGTGTAGCAATGGCACTTTTTCTGTTTCCTCATCACATTCCTTCAGGGGGAGCGGCGGGATTAGTGATTATTTTGAATCACATATTCCATCTTCCACATGGCTGGGCGCTATGGCTGATCAATTTTTCTTTTTTAGTTTTAGCCTTTTATCACTTTGGTGCTGCTTGGACGTTTCGCACAATGTTTTCCGTCACAGTCACTTCTTATACGATACAAACGATTTATCATACTATGACGATTCAGCAGCATGATGTGTATATCGATCTGTTTTTTGGCGCGATTCTTTTTGGCTTGGGGGTGGGGTTGCTTGTGAAGCATGGCGCGTCAAGCGGTGGTTTACTTATTCCAGCGTTGATGATTGCAAATGCCCGCAAGCTTCCACCAGGGCGTACGATGTTTTGGTTAAATATAGCTGTCTTTATTTTGGCAGGGTTTCTTATTAATTGGCGAATCGTACTTTTTGCAATGATAGGTCAATGGGTATCTACGAGCATTATTGATTTGAATAATAAATAGCGGACTCAAAGCTTTCGCATGCCAGTGGAGGCTTTTTTTGTTTTGAGAGTATAGTGAATCGATTTCATAATTGTTTTTGACAGAAATAGAATTTCAGTTTTTCTTGTAAAATTTAGTACCTAGCTTTGGTCAATGACATATGCTTGCTTTCCGCTGGAGTCTCGCATATCTCCTTGTAATAAAAGGGTGGCCTGAGTATCTTGTAAAGGCTAAGATTTATGAAATTCGTTCATAGTTTAAGAAAAAAGTATAAGCACGAGCTATGGTATCCACCATCAAGATCTGATTTTTAGTCTTAGTGCGTACCATCAGGAATGACAAGCGAAAGCGAAGAGGGACAAGCAAAGCTTTTCTAATGAACATCATTCGTTCTATACACGCTAGGGCCACTGCTAAATGTGTGAGCTTGTTAGAATTTTAATTTTAGGGTTGACACTTAAAATGAAAACGGTTAAAATTTGAGACATCGAAACGTTTCACTTTATTATGCCGATGATAATAGTTCGAGATAAGAGGTGAGAAAATAGAAAATTAAAGATTGGCAGTAGCATGAACGGCTCTGTTTTCTATTTTTTACGCTATTGGAACGGATACGCTATTATAGAGAAACAATTAGAGGATGAATAGGTGAAGATTATCGGGAATCTTCTCCGGTGGATAAACGGGTGTGCGCTTTGAAAGGCACTGTTAATACCGAAAGCGGCTCAACAAAAATTTTACGCTTTTATTCGAAACGTTTCAAATAGCACAATGAATAGAAAAGGGATTTTCAGATGAGGGTGTTGATATCGTGGTAACTATAAAGGATGTAGCAAAAAGGGCCAATGTTGCTGTTTCCACGGCTTCATATGCATTAAATGGTGTTAAGAAGGTCAGCGAAGAAACACGGAGAAAGGTATTACAAGCAGCGGAGGAGCTAAACTACCGTAAAAATGGGTTTGCCGCAGATTTAAAAAAGTCAAAGACACAAACCATTGCGTTAATTCTAAGTGACTTATCTGGTCCCTTCTATTCGGAGTTAATACGAGGTGTTCAAGATATTGCAGTTGACCATGGTTACGACTTGATTGCCTGTAATTCTTTAGGAGGGCAAAATTCAACAGCTGCAAAGTTTTTAACAGAAAGGCGCGTCGATGGGTGCATCATCTTAGCGCATAATATTACGAATGAAATGATTGAAAAGTCTGCGAGTCCTGCTTTTCCGATTGTTTTACTCGATCGACAACTTGAGAGGGCCCATACAGTCCCCATCATCGTTGATAATAAAAACGGCGGTTACAAAGCGACAACGTTCTTAATCCAAAAGGGGCATAACAATATTGCCTTTATTGGAGGACCAGCTGATTCACATGATGGGCAAATGCGCTTTGAAGGTTATTTAGAAGCCTTACAGGAGCATCACATTGATTTTCAAAGCAGATGGAAGGTCACGGGAAACTTTACAAGAGAAGGTGGGGAGCTGGCGGCGAAAATCATAGCGGCTCAAGATGAGCGGCCAACGGCAATCTTTGTTGCTAATGATGAAATGGCCCTTGGTGCTATGGAATACTTTCAAAAAGTAGGCATCCGCGTTCCTGAGGATATTTCAATAATAGGGTTTGATAATATTTTGGAATCGAAATACACGGCACCTAAGCTCACGACGGTACAGCATCCTAAATATGAAATGGGGGCGCTTGCCTCACATGTCATTTTTCAATTATTGGATGGGGAAGAGACGGAAAAATCGTTTACGCTTCATACCGAGCTTATTATGCGTGAAACAGTGATAGATATAATGACTAAATTAAGGGGATGAATAGAATGAAGAAATGGCTTTGGTCATTGCTTTCCGTCGTATTGATTGCTAGCTTTGTCTTAAGTGCATGTGGCAAATCAGATAGCAGCTCTGGAGATAGTAAAACCATTACCGTATGGGCAATGGGTGATGAAGGCAAACTCTTAAAGAAATTAGTGCCTGGTTTTGAAAAAGAGGAAGGGATAAAGGTTAAGATCCAATCCTTACCTTGGGACAGCGCGCATGATAAACTGCTAACAGCCGTTGCCTCAGGAAAGGGCCCAGATGTCATCCAAATGGGAACATCATGGATGCCAGAATTTGCTGACGCTGGTGCATTGTTAGATTTATCAAAGTATATGAAAGACCATCCTGATTTTAATGAAGATAACTTTTTCCCTGGTGCAGTAGAATCAATGAAGTATGATGGCAAGGTCTATGGAATTCCATGGTACGTAGAAGCAAGGGTCCTCTATTATCGCAAGGATTTACTCCAAAATGTTGGTTATAATGAACCGCCAAAAACATGGGATGAGTTAGTCGATGCTGGTAAGAAGCTAGCTGCCAGAAATGATAAGGATTATGGCTTAGACTTAGACCTTAACGATCAAATTACCCCATTTATGTTTGCTTGGCAAAACGGGAGTGACTTTGTGACAAAGGATGGGAAATTGAACTTTAATACCAAGGAATTTAACGATGGGATTAAATACTTTGCCAACTTCTTTAAGCAGGGCATTAGTCAAAGCACAACAGGGTTGGATATTGGACAAGCCTTCAAAAAAGGCATCAAACCGATGTTTATCAGTGGCCCATGGATGGTGCAAACTGTTAAAGATCAAGGCTTAACTTACGGAAAAGATTGGGGCATTGCCGTATTGCCTAAAAAGGTCACGAATACGTCTGTCATGGGCGGATCTAACTTCGTCGTCTTCCACAATACGAAAAAGGTGGATCAATCTCTGAAGTTTATCGAGTATATGAATAAGGTGAAAACTCAGCTGAAGTGGAGAGAAATCTCTAATGATTTACCAGCAAGAACCGCAGCCTATGATGAGGATAGCTTAAAGAATGATCCAATTGTATCTGTGTTTAATGAACAGTTACAAGATACCAAGGCTCAGCCACAAGTCACACAATGGGAAGCAATTTCAAAAGATATGCATGATAATTTGGAAAAGGCGATCAAAGGAAACGAAAATATGGATAAAGCCTTGGATGATTTTAGGGCACAAGCCAAAGAAGAAATGAATAAATAGTTTCCATTATTAAGAGGCTTTAGATAAGTGGTGCCTGGTCCAGAAACCCTGAGCCAGCACCATTTATTCTTTTTTCTAAATATATCTTAATCGGGAATATTAGAATTGAGATGGGTGGGATAACAATGGCTGAGTTTTTCAAAGACCTGTATAAAAATAG
Source organism: Pullulanibacillus camelliae (assembly GCF_014642655.1). GTDB lineage: Bacteria > Bacillota > Bacilli > Bacillales > Sporolactobacillaceae > Pullulanibacillus > Pullulanibacillus camelliae. Next base: position 87,705 of record NZ_BMIR01000001.1, on the reverse strand, counting down.
GCATCCTTATACGTTCATTACTCCAGCAGTTCTTTTACTAATTGTATTTGCTATTTTGCCAATTTGCATTGCACTAGTGATTAGCTTTACAGATATGGATTTAAAAGGGTTAGCTGATTGGTCAACCATTAATTTCGTAGGGTTTAAAAACTATGTGGACTTATTTACGGATGCTATTTTCCTCAAGTCGATCTTTAACACTTTTTTCTATGTCGTGATTGGTGTGCCTTTGGTCATTATTTGTTCACTAGGTGTTGCTTTGCTCTTGAACTTTGGCAATAGCTTTATCTTCAAGCTATTCAGAGGCATTTACTATATGCCGGCGATTACCAATATCATTGCTGTTGCCGTCATTTGGGGCTTCTTATACAACATTGATTACGGTCTCTTTAATTATATTCTTTCTCTTTTCCATATTGATAAGGTGCAATGGTTAGAAGACCCACTCATCGCAAAGTTTTCATTAATCATATTAGCTGTCTGGAAGGGCATAGGGCTAAATATGCTCATCTTTTTAGCCGCTCTACAAGGCATACCAAAGTCCTATTATGAAGCAGCTGAAATAGATGGGGCAAAGGGCTGGCAAAAACTCATTTTCATTACCATTCCCTTACTGCGTTTTGCGACATTTTTTGTGACGATTACTACGCTCATCGGCTGGCTGCAGTTTTTCGAAGAACCTTTTGTGATGACTAAAGGCGGTCCATTAAATGGTACGGTTTCCATCGCTTTATTTATTTATCAAAAGGGTTTCCAAGACAGTAACTTTGGTTACGCAGCGGCAGGGTCCTTCGTGCTCTTTATTATCATCATTATTGCGACCCTGATCCAATTTAAACTGAGAAAGTCTGATGTCGAGTACTAAAAATGTGGAGGGTGGTTTTAAAAAATGACTGAAAAAGTGAAACGTCAGACCGTCAAAACGATTGTTACGCTTGTGTTAATCATTGGAGGCATCCTTGTTGCCATTCCCTTTATTTGGATGATTTTGAGCTCCTTTAAGCCCGATGCAGAAATTCTAGAAATCCCACCTACAATCATTCCAAAGCATGTGACCTTTCAGCATTACATTGATCTCTTCCAGCAGCTGGATTTTGGTATCTATTTAAAAAATACTTTGATTCTCGTTGTCTTTGGCTTCGTTGGTATGTTTTTCAATGCGATGGCGGGTTACGCCTTTGCCAAATTTAATTTCAGAGGGCGCGAAAAGTTTTTCTATTTAATTTTAGCCACCATGATGATTCCAGGTCAAGTGACGATGATACCTGTCTATCTCATTTTAAATCAGATGGGTTTAACCAATACGATGGCAGGTATTATTTTGCCAGGGCTCGTTGCGGCATTCAGCATTTTTCTATTCAGGCAGTTTATGACGACGATTCCGACAGATCTCATTGAGGCAGCGCGATTGGATGGTGCGGGGGAGTTTTTTATCTTCTTTCGTTTAATTGTTCCCGTGGCCAAGCCGATTTTTGCAGTCCAAGGGATCTTAGCCTTCATTGGTGCTTGGAATAATTTCTTATGGCCGTTGATTATTGCCAACGATGAAAGTCTTTATCCACTCTCAGTTGGTTTGCAGCTCTTACAAGGGGAGCATGGCAATGAGTTTGGCTTGCAAATGGCGGGATCAGCCTTTATGGTTGTGCCGATCATTATCATTTTCTTTATCTTCCAGAAATATATTGTCGAAGGCTTTACAATGTCTGGATTAAAATAAAAGGTATTGTTGCATTGGGATTGCGTCTTTACTGGCGTAATCCCCATTTTACGTATCTTCAAGTACTTGTCTCTCATTCCTTTAATGTGGCATGCCTTGTAAGGGGAATAAATTTTTTTGAAGAAAATATTAATTAATAGTTGTGATTTTTCTTGAAAACACATATAATGAACATGAGGGTTTGTAATCGATTACATTGTGTTTGATGACGGTGAAAAATGGGTGAAGGCTTGTGGCAAAAAGGGCAAAAATGAGTGATGTAGCAAAGTATGCAAATGTTTCAACGGCAACGGTTTCTCGAGCCTTGCAGCATCCGGAATCCGTTAAAGAAGAAACGCGCCAAAAAGTATTAGCGGCAATAACAGCGTTAAATTATACTCCGAATGTATTAGCACGACAGCTTAGACGGATGGAGACGAAAACGATTTTGGTTGTGGTCCCGAATATTGAAAACAATGTGTTCTCACAATTACTTAGCGGGATTGATGCCGTCGCCAATCAAAAAGGGTATAAGGTGTTATTGGGCAATATCAATCACAAGGTTGATAAAATCTATGACTATTTAGATCATTTTAGGCAGAGGCAAATCGATGGTATGATCATGCTTATCTCTGATTTGAGCGATCACATTCTGCAAGATCTTGCTAATGAATTACCGCTTGTCATCACACCAGATTCAAGTGATGATGCAATCGTCCCAACTGTTGTTGTTGATAATGTTGGCAGCAGCCAAAGGGCTACTGAGCACCTGATCAGCTTGGGACATCGCAGACTTGCCCATATTGCTGGCCCACTTCATCTGTCGTCAAGTAAGAGTCGATTAGAAGGCTATCGCCAAGCCTTGCATGAAAATGGCATACGCTTTGACCATGAATTGGTTAAGGCAGGGGATTTTACTATACAGGCTGGATTCAAACAAATGGAACAGCTTCTGTTAATGGAAGTACCACCGACTGCAGTTTTTTGTGCAAGCGATGAAATCGCGATGGGAGCTATCAAGAGAATCAAGCAACACGGATTAAAGGTTCCTGAGGATATTGCCATTGTTGGGTTTGATAATGTAAAGTTTTCTTCCATTTTTGAACCCGCGTTAACAACGATGGCTCAGCCTTTAGAAGAAATGGGAAGGCAGTCTATGAAAGTCCTAATAGACAGAATGAATGGCAAAACATTAAGCAAAAACCATTTTATTTATAGTGCCGACCTGATTATTCGCGAATCCTGTGGCGCGCATTTAAATAAAAGGGAATAAAAAATGCAATCGATTACATGAAGGGGAGAGAAAAAATGAGTACAATTCCTGTTGGCTTACAAATGTTTACGCTCCGTGATGAGAGCGAGAAGGACTTTGCAAAAACCTTAGAGAAGGTTGCTGAAATCGGCTATCAAGGCGTTGAATTTGCAGGCTATGGCAATTTATCAGCGAAAGAATTGAAAGCGCTACTCGATCAGCTGGGCTTACGTGCCGCTTCGAGTCATGTGTCTATTGATCTATTAGAAAACGAGTTAGCCGAGGTCATCACCTATCAACAAACCATTGGCAACCGTCATGTTGTTTGTCCATTTTTAATGCCAGATCGTCGCTCAGAAGAGGATTATAAACAGCTTGTGACCAGTCTTAATAAAATAGGGGAGACATGCCACAAAGAAGGCCTCATTTTTAGTTACCATAATCATGACTTTGAATTACAGCGTTTAAGTGACGGACGAACTGCACTTCAAACACTGCTAGAGGAGACCAATCCGGAATGGGTAAAAGCAGAATTCGATATCTATTGGTTAACCCGCGCCGGAGAAAAGCCCCTTGAATGGATCAAACGCTATCCTAATCGCACCCCGCTTGTTCATCTCAAAGATATGACAACGGATGGGGAACAGTTCTTTGCTGAACTGGGGACAGGAGGTGTTGATCTCGAAAGCGTGATCAACTATGGAGAAGCGGCAAATGTCGAATGGTGGATTGTCGAACAGGATCAAACACGGCGCACGCCATTTGAAAGCATTGAGATGAGCATGAACTATCTAAAATCCAGAAAATAATTCACTACTCTATATGAGGTAAAGGAGAGACAGGAAATGAGCAAAGTTAAAGTGGGTGTCATTGGGTGTGGAAGTATTAGCAGAAGGAGACATTTACCAGAATACGCAGCTCTGGAGAATGTGGAAATAGTAGCGGTTTGTGATAGCGTTCGGGCGCGTGCGGAAGAAATGGCAGAGCAATATGGTGCGAAGGCTTACACTGATTATAAAGAGCTGTTAAATGACGGCAGCATTGATGCAATTAGTGTTTGTCTCCCAAACTATTTACATGCACCTGTTTCTATCGATTCTCTCAATGCTGGGAAACATGTGCTCTGTGAAAAGCCGATGGCAACATCGAAAGAAGAAGCTGAAGCTATGATAGCAGCCGCTAAGGCCAATCATAAAAAGCTAATGATTGCCCATAATCAGCGGTTCGTGAGCTCCCATGTGAAAGCCAAGGCTATTCTTGACAGTGGTGAACTCGGTAAAGTGTATAGCTTTAGAACGACATTTGGTCATCCAGGTCCGGAAGCATGGAGCATAGATGGTAGGGAAAGCTGGTTCTTCAATAAAGAGCAAGCCTTCATCGGTGCATTAGGGGATCTTGGTGTGCACAAATCAGACCTCATTCGCTATTTATTAGGTGAGGTTGTCGAGGTGGGCTCTTTTGTGGAGACGAATGCGAAGGAAAATACGGAAGTTGATGACAATGCCGTAACGCTGTTAAAAATGGCTAACGGTGCCATTGGCACACTTACAGCGAGCTGGGCCTATGTCCGCTATGGGGATAATTCAACCGTTATTTATGCTGAAAATGGCGTTCTTCGTTTAGAGGATGATCCAGAGTACTCTTTGATCGTCGAATATAAAAATGGTGAAACCGTAAAATATGCGCTTGATAAGATTCAAACCAATGAGGAAGGCGGCCAAACGACGACACATGTCATGGAGAACTTTATTAATAGTATCATTAATGACACAGAGCCACCAATCCCAGGTGAAGAAGGCATGAAATCTTTACAGGTTATTCTTGCTGCACTTGAATCCAATGCATCGAAGCAATTTATTAAGCTCTAATTCAGTGAAGCATCATGTAAGTTTTGCGTATGCGAATTTTTAGGAGGTTACTAATCGATGAAACTAGGCGTATTTACAGTACTATTTGCAGATCAATCCTTTGAAGAAATGCTGGATACCGCTCAAAAGGCTGGTCTTGATGCTGTGGAAATCGGAACAGGTGGCAATCCGGGCAATGCTCATTGTCCTCTTGATGAGTTATTGGAGAGTGAAGAGAAACGTAAACAATATCGTGATGCTGTTGAATCACGCGGACTGACCATCAGTGCTTTCAGCTGTCATGCTAACCCCATTTCTCCAGACCCTGCTTATGCAAAGGAATCACATGAAACCTTTATTAAAACAGTACGCCTCGCTGAAATGCTTCATGTGCCTGTTGTCAATTGCTTTTCTGGAACAGCTGGGGATCATGAAGGGGCAAAATATCCGAACTGGCCAGTGGTGCCATGGCCGACGGAGTACAATGACGTTCTGCAATGGCAATGGGAAAAAAAGCTCATTCCTTATTGGAAAGAAGCTGGTCAGTTTGCCAAGGATCATGGGATCAAAGTGGGGCTTGAGCTTCATGGAGGCTTCCTTGTTCATACGCCTTATACTGTTCTCAAGCTTCGTGAGGCAACATGCGATGCCATAGGGGCTAATCTTGATCCTAGCCATTTATGGTGGCAAGGCATTGAGCCTGTTGGTGCTATCAAAATCTTAGGAAAAGCCGGTGCCATTCACCATTTTCATGCTAAAGATACTTACATTGATCAAGACAATGTTAATATGTACGGCTTAACTGATATGCAGCCTTATGAAAATGTGCAGACAAGAGCATGGACCTTCCGCTCAGTAGGATGTGGTCATGGGGTAAACGAATGGTCAGATATGATGAGCGCCTTAAGGACTTATGGCTATGATTATGTCGTCAGCATTGAGCATGAAGATCCACTGATGTCGATTGAAGAAGGCTTTAATCGAGCCGTCACTAACTTGAAATCTGTGCTGATCAAAGATAAGCCAGCAGATATGTGGTGGGCGTAATAGCTATATGTATTACTGACATTTTTCTAAGCTGAAAGAGCAGAAGGAGCTGCCTTTCAGCTTTTTTTATACTATCAGAAATTATAATTTCGCTGACGCTCGTAAATGAGGAGAGTATAAGGCGGGCTTTGATTTCGCCACCTGAGGCTTGCGGGCACCCTAAGTGTGTGATTGGCAAAAATCACATCAGGAGTACCAAATGGTAAAAGCTGAGTGTCTTTAGTTTGGATTTGGGAGGCATTCTGATTAGAATATTTATTCAGGTGTGTTATTATTTTAATAAATGTTGTAATAAAAGGAGAATTTTATTTGAGAACTTTGCAATTAACCTTCGAAAATGCCCTTGAAGTAAGTAAAGCACTAGCTAATGAGCATCGTATTCATATCATGAAGTTACTCAATGAGGGACCACTTAATGTCAACGAACTCTCAGAGCGCTTGAATCTTCCCTTTTCAACGACGGCTGTTAATGTAAAAAAGCTTGAAGATGCTGGGCTCATTACCACGGAGATCGTTCCGGGGAGAGGGAGTCAAAAAATAAATTCAAGTAAGTATGAACGGATTATCATCGATTTGGATTCAAGAACCTCTCCCCCTGTGGATAGTGTTATTATCGAAATGCCGATTGGAGAATATGTAGATTGTGAGGTTGAACCCACATGTGGCCTCATAAGTGAAAAAGAGATTTTGGGACTACAGGATGATCCAAGAAGCTTTTATGAACCAGAACATAAGAAAGCCCAATTGCTTTGGTTCAGAGCAGGGTATGTTGAATATCGCTTTCCAAATAGAATCCCTTATGGGACACGTTGTACAGAGATTGAGATCTCTGCGGAAATATGCTCAGAAGCCCCTTGTTCAAAAATGGATTGGCCCTCTGATATTACACTTTGGGTAAATGGCGTTGAAGTGGGAACATGGACATCGCCAGGAGACTTTGGCGGACAAAGGGGCTTTTTAACGCCGTCATGGTGGGAAACACATAATACACAATATGGCTTATTAAAGCGTTGGAAAATTACTGATAATGGGTGCTATATTGATGGAACGAAATTATCAGATCAAGTGATTGATGCCCTAAAGCTACGGTCCAAGCCCTATATTTCTATTAAATTAGGCGTTAAAAAGGATGCTTTAAATCGAGGGGGGATGAACCTGTTCGGCAAGCGATTCGGCAATTATGAGCAAGATATCATTATGAAACTTCATTATGAGAGTTTGGCTTGAGAGCTGCCAGAAGTGAGGGAAATCCCCTTTTTATATCAATGAATAGGCTGTATTCCTAGACAGAGGGGAGAAGAACCTCTGTTTTTTTTAATCAAATGTATTACAGATGGCCTTTTTTGAATAATAACAAAGTATAAAATTTAGAGTGTAAATGGAGTAGATAGTGCACATTTCCGCTCCAGGCATTTCACCGAACTCCCACTTTCTGAAGGACTCTCGTATCGCATCATGAATCAGCACCTTGTGTTCCAATCCACTTAAGCATGCAATGAAGTAGCTTCCATATATGATGATGCTCTATACTCAGACAAGGACAGCCCCTGCTTTTCACTTTTTTTATAAAAAAATATTGTAATAAAACAATAAAAGGTGTTATATTAAATATAATCAAAAGGGAGGTGGAAAGTGGTGATGTGGAGTTATATTAATAAATTAATTTAATTTATTAATATAACCGTACAAAGGATGGAAGAAGCACAAAACTTTTAAGTGGAGAATTTGTTTTTAACTTCTAGTAACACGGACTTTTATCAGAGATCACATTTGCTTTTAGGCCATTAATGTAAGCGTTATCTTGGAGTGGTGTAGATTTCCAAAAAGATAAAAGGAGGCAGGCGGGCAAAAATACTCAGCATAAGTGATTGGCTTTTAACAAAAGGGATCCTTACTATACTTATTTATTCTAGAGCAGGAAATAGACAGGAGTTAGATATAAGACTTTTATTATAAAAATAAAGAGGAGATTTGGTAATGGCGAATGCATCGAAAGATTGTAGAACACATCCAACACCGCAATTTGCAAGAAGTGAATGGCTCAATCTTAATGGAGAATGGGATTTTGCATTTGATGATCAGAATCGAGGGGAACAAGAGCATTGGTATGTTCAGCAAAATTTTGATAAGAAAATCAAAGTTCCTTTTACCTATGAAACTAAGGCAAGTGGTATCGGTGAACAAACCTTTCATCCCTATATATGGTACAGACGTTCCTTTGCAATCCCAAGTCATCTGAGTGATCAACGGGCGATTTTACATTTTAATGCGTCAGACTATATAACAAAAGTATGGGTTGATGGCACCTTTGTCGGGCAACATCAGGGAGGATACACACGCTTCTCCTTTGATATCACAGCAGCCTTAACGCAGGCAGTGGAACACGAGCTTGTCGTTAAGATCGAAGATTCCAATAGCTGCGCTCAGCCAAGAGGGAAGCAGCGCTGGATGGCTGAAAATTTTGGATGCTGGTATGTTCAGACTACTGGGATTTGGCAAACCGTTTGGATGGAATTTGTCAATGCAACGCATCTTCAGTCCATTAAGATGACACCGGACATTGATACATCTTCAATTACGATTGGCTATCAGGTAAAAGGAGCTGAAGCAAAATCAAATTTAGCACTAAAAACAGAGATTCAAATTGAAGGAAAAACAATAAAAACGTTCATTCAAAGTGTTGATACATCGGCATCAGAGATGACAATTAACATAAGCAGTGACACAGATGAATGGAAGGTTAAGCTTTGGCACCCTAACCATCCTAATCTTTATGATGTGACGTTGACCTTAATTGAAAATGAAACCGCTATCGATGAAGTGTATACGTATTTTGGCATGCGTAAGGTGTCTATCGAAAATGGTCAAGTGTTATTAAATGGCTCCCCGATTTATCAAAGGCTGATATTGGATCAGGGCTATTGGCCTGAGACACATTTAACACCACCGTCAGAAGCTGCCCTGATTGAAGATATTGATCGCACACTAGAGATGGGGTTCAATGGCGTGCGAAAGCATCAAAAGGTTGAAGATCCTCGCTATCTTTATTGGTGTGACAAAAAAGGCTTATTGGTTTGGTCAGAGGTTGCGGCAACGTATACCTTTTCAGATGAGGCTATGGATTGCTTTACAAAAGAATGGCTTGATATTGTACGGCAAAATTATAATCATCCTTCAATTATCACATGGACACCGTTTAATGAGTCTTGGGGCGTGAGTCGTATTTTTACCGAGAAACAGCAGCAAAAATTTACAGAAGCGATCTATCACTTAACAAAGGCGATTGACCCTATGCGTCCGGTTATTGTCAATGATGGCTGGGAGCATACGATTTCGGACATCCTCACGCTTCATGATTATGAGGAATTAGGTTCCGCTTTTACTGAAAGGTATGCGGATAAAGAAAAAATCGTGACAAATCAAGTGGCCCATAATCGTGATAAATTTGCCTTGGCTAAAGGCTATAAATATACAGGGCAACCGATCATTATTAGTGAATATGGTGGTATCGCTTTTGATGAAGGAAGTGGCTGGGGCTATGGGAATCAAGTGACCAATGAAGAGGAATTTTTTGAACGCTATCGCAATATTACCCAGGCTATAAAGGGGTGTGATTACATCACAGGCTATTGCTACACACAAATTACAGATGTCCAGCAAGAAATTAACGGTTTATTGACGGAGATGCGTCAACCGAAAGTTGACCTTAAAAGGGTGCGTGAGATGAATCAATGGTCTTAGTCAATTTGTATAAGAAAAGTGTTAAATACAAGCTCCTCTAAAATAATGACAACGCTGACTTTTAGCTGTTGAGGATAAGTGGATGAATATAGCGTTAACAATACGCTTTGTGTCAGGTGAAACGTAGGCATTATACCGGAATAGAAAAATACCTCTAGAATTCGCCTATGTGAAATTCTACTAAAAAGGAGAGGTTAGGAGTAATGAAAAAGTTGAGGTATTTTGTCATGGGAGTCGTTTTGATTGCTAGTTTCACATTAACAGGTTGTTCGGCAGATTCCGGTGCCTCTAGTGGCAAGATCGTTTTAAATATGGCTTGGTGGGGGAGTGCACCTAGAGCCAACGCGACTATCAAAGCTATAAAAGAGTTTGAGAAGGCTCATCCTAATATTGAAGTGAAAACAGCCTATCAAGGGTTTAATGGGTACTGGGAAAAAATGGGGACCCAAATTAGTGGAGGGAATGGTCCTGATGTTATGCAGCAGGATGTATCAACCATAGCGGGTTATGCACAAAAAGGTGCCCTTCTTCCTTTAGATAAAAAGATAATTAAAACAGCGTCAATAGATTCAACGGTATTAAAGACCGGAGTTATCAATGGAAAATTGTATGGTATTCCCTCTGGTATTGAGGGGGTTGCGGTATTCTACAATCCGAATCTCCTTAAAAAGGCTGGGGTGGAAATTAAACCGAATCAGCAAATCACTTGGACGCAATTTGCTCAAATGGCAAATCAGGTTAAACAAAAGCTGGATGGTGTGTATGGCACTTCAGACGAAGTGGGGGATGAAGTAGCATTCCAAAACTATTTACGTGGTAAAGGCGAAAATGAGTATACAACGAACGGTAAATTAGGATTTAAGCAACAATCACTCATCGATTGGTTAGATTACTGGGCCGAACTGCGTAAATCTGGTGCAGCACCCTCAGCAACATTCACTGCTTCACAAGCCAATGTTGCTACAGGAAACGATGCGTTTGCAACGGGAAAAACTCCTTTTCATTTTGGCTTTTCTGGGGACTCCGTTTTCACCGATTATGAATCTTATCTTAAGCATTCCTTAGGCATGATGATGAGTCCAACGCTAGATGACGGAAAAGAGGTCAATTATCCACGGCCAACCATGTATTGGTCAGTCAATGCCGGAACAAAGCATCCTAAGCAAGCTCAAGAGCTAGTGAATTATCTGACGAACAATGTAACGGCTGGTAAAATTCTTGGCCTGCAGCGTGGTGTACCGGTATCTTCTAAGGTTGCTGAAACAGTCCACAAATCCCTTCCTAAAAATCAAGAGACCGCTTGGAATGCGATTCAAGCTGAGCTTAAAGTAGCAAGACCAATGTCACCGTTAGCGCCATCTGCTGCCTCTCAAATTACGACACTATTTGGCAATATTACTCAAAAAAATGCCTTTGGAAAAATATCTTCCACACAAGCGGCTAATGAATTTTTCACTAAAGCAAAGACGATATTAAATAATCCCAATTAATAATGGACGATCATTTTTGCGGCATAAGGTTAGGACACATTCCACTGACTTCAGAAATAATAGGATGAGGTCAGTGGTCTAGTGAAAATAGTATAAAGGAGGGCATCTAAGTATGGCGACGACGCATACGGAAATAACCATCAAAAAATCAAAGCTACGTAAACGTGTAGCACCAAAATATGACAAAGCTGCAGCCCTGTTTCTACTCCCGTGGCTTATTGGATTAGTTGGTTTAACTATTGGACCAATGATCGCTTCATTTTACTTGTCTTTTACCCACTTCAATTTGCTTCAGGACCCAAAATGGGCAGGTTTAAGCAATTATAAACAGATATTAACTGCAGATGAATATTTCACTACATCCTTGCGAGTTACCGCAATTTATGTAGTTTCTTCAGTTCCTTTTAGGTTAGCCTTCGCCTTATTTGTGGCATTGCTTTTAAATAGAAAAATTAAGGGGATTGGCATTTATCGAGCTGCTTATTATATCCCTTCATTAATGGGTGGAAGTATTGCGATATCGATTATGTGGAGAAATATTTTTGGGGAGACAGGACTCGTTAACAAAGCGCTGCATGTATTTGGTATTCATGGTTCGGCTTGGCTAGGGGATCCTCATTACGCTCTCTATGTTATTAGTTTATTATCTGTGTGGCAATTCGGATCGACGATGGTCATTTTTCTAGCAGGTCTTCAGCAGATACCGGAATCCTATTATGATGCTTCAGCAATAGATGGGGCATCAAAGCTACAACAATTCTTTAAAATTACAATTCCTATGCTGTCTCCAGTCATTTTCTTTAATCTCATCATGGCAGTTATTGAGGGTTTTATGCAGTTTACACAGGCTTTTGTTATAACCAATGGAGGGCCGATTAATTCTACACTTCTCTTTGCCTTGTATCTTTATCAAAAAGCCTTCACAGATTTCCAAATGGGCTATGCTTCAGCTCTCGCTTGGTTATTACTCATTTTGGTAGGAATATTGACTGCTCTACTCTTTATCACTTCAAAATTTTGGGTGCATTATGAAAGTGGGGAGGAATAAACATGATGATGGCATACCCGCACACTAGACGATGGACGCGAGGGGTACTTCACCTCTTTCTCATCTTATTTGGTCTCCTGATGCTTTATCCTATTATATGGATGGCGTTCAGTTCGTTTAAACCAGAATCTGAGATATTTTCATCGCAGCTTCTTCCGACACACTGGATGATTTCTCAGTACACTAAAGGCTGGTCAGCACTTCCAGAAATTAATTTTGGTACAATGTTTCGCAATTCCATTTTCATTTCTTTTATATCTGTGATCGGAAGCTTGTTTACTTCTTCTTTAACTTCTTTTGCTTTTGCCCGTTTAAAGTTTCCCTTTAAGAAGACGCTCTTTGCGATATTAATGGTAACGATGATGCTGCCAGCACAGGTCACCTTAATTCCACAATATATTATTTTTCATAAGCTGAATTGGATCAACACGTATTATCCACTCACTATTCCGAGTTTTATTGGCGCTTCACCATTTTTTACATTTTTAAGCATTCAATTCATACGCGGTATCCCAAAAGATTTAGATGAAGCAGCAAAAATAGATGGATGTAATATGTTTCAGATCTATTGGCGGATTATCCTTCCGTTGACTAAGCCAGCGTTAGTGACGGTTTCAATCTTTAGCTTTTATTGGAGCTGGAATGACTTTTTTGGTCAACTCGTCTATTTGAATTCTCCATCTAAATATACGATTGCCTTAGGGCTACAGAATTTTCTAGATCAGCAGGGTCAAAGTCAATGGGGGCAAATGTTTGCGATGTCTGTTTTGTCTTTAATTCCTGTCTTTATTGTCTTTTTGTTTTTCCAAAAACATCTTACAAGAGGCATTGCCACATCTGGATTAAAGGGCTAGTTACGCTTGGTAAGGGTCTAAATGTATAGGAAGTAACGGCACTTCTTTTAAATCATACAAGCTATGCAGGGGCAGTGGTGAGTGAGCTGCTCCTATTCCTTTTCTCGGGATCATGGCATGCTCAAAAACTGTGCCTAAAAATATGAGTTTATATTGACAGCGTTTACTTCTTGCGATAGTTTATATTTAATTAAATTAATTTATAAACTATCAGGAAGTCACGATCATTTAAAGGTTATGTGATTGGAGGTTCATTATGCCCATCTATTTTAATGCAGCCACTCAGGAATTTCATCTTCAAAATGAACGGATAAGCTATATTTTTAAGGTGCTAGACAATGGTCAGCTTGGCTCTTTGTATTATGGAAAGGCCCTTCAGCATCGTGAAGCATTTCCACACCTTTTTAGCCCAAAAGAGATGCCGGCTTCAACGTTTCAACTCGATGATCCTTTGCTTTCCTTAGAGACGATTAGACAGGAGTTTCCTTCTTATGGCACAACAGACTTTAGAGATCCTGCTATTCAAATCGCCCAAGTAAATGGCAGTCGGATCACTGACTTTAAGTATAAAAGTCACCATATTATTAAAGGTAAACCGAAGCTCGATGGGTTGCCAGCAACTTATGTAGAAGCAGAAGATGAAGCAACTACTTTATTGATTTCTATGTATGATGCTGTCATCCAAGCGGAATGTCTCCTATCTTATTCTATTTTTGAACAGTATAACGTACTCACACGTAACGTTAAGGTGATCAACCATGGCAAACAGACGCTACTGCTTGATCGAGTATTGAGTGCAAGCGTAGATTTGTCTGATGCAGACTATGAACTTGTGCAATTGTCGGGCGCCTGGGGAAGAGAAAGATATGTGAAAACTCGAGGGTTACAGCCTGGGATTCAGAGTATTTCTAGTATCCGTGGGGCGAGCAGCGCTCAGCATAATCCATTTATTGCTCTCAAAAGAGAGGAAACTACAGAACATCAGGGAGAGATTTATGGTTTTAGCTTAGTGTATAGTGGTAATTTCTTAGCGCAGGTTGAGGTGGATCATTATAATATTTCTCGGGTAATGCTGGGCATTCATCCTTTTGATTTTAGTTGGTGCTTAGAAGAAGGGGACTCCTTTCAGGCGCCTGAAGTAGTGTGTGTCTATTCTGATGAAGGCATGAATGGCATGAGCCAGACCTATCAGCAGTTTTATAGTAAACGGCTGGCTTCGGGTGTCTGGCGAGATCGTGAGCGCCCTGTATTGATTAATAACTGGGAAGCGACTTATTTTGATTTTAATGAAGAAAAGATTTTGGACATAGCCGATACAGCACAAAGCCTTGGTGTGGAGCTATTTGTTTTAGATGATGGCTGGTTTGGCAAGCGAGATAATGATCACAGCTCGCTAGGCGATTGGTTTGTCAATCGAGAAAAGCTTCCGAATGGCATTAAGGGATTGGCAGAGAAGATCATCCAAAAGGGTCTTACATTTGGCCTTTGGTTTGAGCCGGAAATGGTGTCCCCTGTCAGTGAACTCTATAAGCATCATCCAGATTGGATCATTCGTGTGCCTGATCGAATGCCCTCACAAGGCCGGTTTCAATATGTGCTTGATTTTTCTAGAACTGAAGTGGTTGATTATATTTTTAAGCAGATGTGCTCTATTTTGGATGAAGCGGCAATTTCTTATATCAAATGGGATATGAATCGTCACATGACTGAGATCGGCTCTGCCTGTTTATCAGCCAAGCGGCAGAAAGAGGTCGCCCATCGCTATATTCTAGGTGTCTATGACTTGTACGAGCGTTTGAGATCAAGGTATCCAGATATTTTATTCGAATCCTGTGCAAGTGGCGGGGCGCGCTTTGATCCAGGTCTTCTCTATTATGCCCCGCAAGCATGGACAAGTGATGATACAGATGCAGTGGAGCGATTAAAAATTCAGTACGGCTCATCAATGGTCTATCCGCTTTCATCAATGGGGGCCCATGTCTCGGCAGTCCCTAATCATCAAGTCAAGCGAGTTACCAGTTTGGAGACAAGGGCTAACGTCGCTTATTTTGGCGCATTTGGCTATGAACTCGATCTTAATGGGTTAACAAAAGAGGAGCAAGAACGTGTTAAAGATCAAATTATATTTTTTAAAGCCAATCGCGCTTTGCTTCAATTTGGCCGCTTTTACCGCCTTCTCAGCCCCTTTGAAAAGGACGGTCTAACAAGTTGGCTGGTTGTTTCAGAGGATAAGAAGCAGGCGATTTTAGGTTATTATCAAGAATTGGCGCAGCCAAATGCACGTTTCCCTAAGGTGAAACTCACTGGATTAGATCCAAGCTTGACCTATCGTTTGGAAGGGGGAGAAGACATCTATCATGGAGATGAATTAATGTTTGCGGGGTTAGAAATGGATCGTCCTGCGACACGCTCATCTCCCTACGAAGGTGACTATCAATCACGTTTATACAAGTTTTGTGCATTGTAATTTAGAAAAGTGATCAAAGCTGATGAGTGGGCAACACTCGTTGGCTTTTTTTACTATCAGAATGTATAATTTCGCTGACGCTCTCAAAGGAAGAGAGTATAAGTGTCACTGGCTTTCGCCTTCTAAGGTTTGCGGGCACCCTAAGTGTGTGATTGGCAAAAATCACATCAGGAGTACCAGCGAAGTGGTGCAGTGGTGCAAGCCAAGTTTTCTAAGGGGACAAAAAAGTAGAAATGCACGTGCCTGAGCTGAATTTCTTTGAAAATGTGAGACGCTTAGATAAAGTTTTTTAAGGATTCCCAAGTATTTATGATCAAGAAGCTCCTGTTCCTGCGACTTTTAGATATGCTTTGTCGTCAGCTTCCTCGGAACAACGCATCGGTTATTCGTGAAGTTACCCTCGCCCGGTTTCCGAAGGCCTCTCGCGCCTTGCGCTCCAACCCATTTGACCACGCAATGAGCATCTTCCATATCTGATGATGCTCTGCACCCAGATAAGGAAAGGGCACGCTTTTAAGTCGTTTTTTTTAAATCCACAATTGCTTCCAATTCATTTAAAATGATAGGATGGCTTGAAAGTGGTTACAAACCTCTTAAAAAAGTGGATATTATAGTAAATTTATTGTATTTCCAGTTTGCATGTATGCGGATACAATAGGTTTGTGAAAGCGGTTTATAAAAATAAAGGGGGAAATCCTATGGTCTTCAAGATGAAAAAAAGCTGGAGTTTATTGTTATTAGGCGTTGTCTTAGTTTTTGCTCTATCTGCCTGTGGAAGCAATGATTCAAATGGTGCAAGTAAGGATGGAAAGGTCACACTCACCTTATGGAATGCTTGGTCTGGCGATACATCAGACACACGACTTTACAATGAACGTGTTAAGAAATTTAATGATTCCCACCCTGACATCACGATTAAAACAGAAACAACAGATAGTGATAACTATAGAACAAAGTTAAAAACACGAGCTGCTGGGAAACAGCTGCCGGATATTTTTCAAGTCTGGCCAGGTTCGGAATTAGAGCCTATCGTTAAAGGGGGCGCCATGGCTCCTATCGATTCGTTAACAGATGATTTGAAAGGTAAGTTAATCAATGAAAATACTTTAAAAGACTTTGCAGTCGATGGTAAACAATACGCAATTCCGACATCGGTAAGTTATACAAACCTTGTTTTCTATGACAAGGATATGATTAAAAAGGTAGGCTATGACCAGTTTCCAACGACCTATTCTGATTTTAAAACCTTGATTAAGAAATTAAAGGCGGAAGGGATTACCCCCATTGAATTGGGAAACAAGCCACAATGGCCACTTCAATCCATCTATGTGTCAATGATTGCTGACAGAATTACAGGAAGTGATTATTTACCAAAGGTATTGGCTGGTAAAGCCAAATTTACTGATCCAGGTTTTGTTAAAGCCCTTAACGTGGTTAAGGAACTTAATGATATGCAGGCCTTTAATAAAGATGTGAATACAATTAATGATGATCAAGCGATGGATAACTTTGTTCAAGGCAAGAGTGCGATCTTCATTTCTGGTTCTTGGTCAACTACTGGCTTATTGGATAAAAAATCAAAGGACAAACACATTGGAACAGCGCGCATGCCAGCCTTTGAAGGGGGTAAAGGAGACCCGACAAAAGTATCAGGTGTTGGTGCTGTAGGATTAGGTATTAACAGCAATCTATCTGGTGCAAAGAAAAAGGCCGCTTTAGAATTTTTAAAGTATTTCTACAGCAAAGACCTTTATGAGGATTTGTTAAAAGCTGGTTTACTTATCCCTGCAAAGGTTGATCTTCCAAAGGATACGGATCCACTCTTTAAAGAGGCTTATCAAGCCACCGAGGGAGGTACCGCGCCGGTCTATGATGGTGTGTTGCCGGCAGAACTTACTCAGACATTGAACAATGGTCTACAAGGAATATTAACGGGCTCAATGACTCCTGAAAAACTCGCGAAAGAAATGCAAAGTCAAGTGAATCAATAAGTTGCTGTAATAGCTGTTCAGACTGCAGGATGTCTTTTAGATTCTGCAGTCTGGTATCTTTCTAATCGTGATAGCAATGGCGTCAAATTTATAGAGCAAAATCAGTTTGACTCCCCTTGCCTTTACATGAGATAAGGCATTTTAGTCCGAGTTTGAGTGAAGGAGTGAGAAGAAACTATGAAAATAGATACGAAAGCCAAGTGGGGGATCGTTCTTGGTCTCGGCCCTGCTTTATTAATATATATCGGTTTTGCAATAGTTCCGATCATCATCTCATTCTATTATTCTTTTATGAAATGGGATGGCTTTTCCCCTATGCAGTACGTCGGATTGGACAATTTTAAGGAGCTTTTTAAAGACCAGCTGTTTTGGCATTCTTTAAAGAATAATGTTTATGTCATCTTAGCCTCTGTTATAGGTCAGCTTTCCTTGGCCCTTCTTTTTGCTTTACTCTTGAATCGCAAGCTAAAGGGAGCCAAGTTTTTTAGAACGATTGGTTTTATGCCAGTTGTCCTTTCCTCTGTTGTTGTCTCGCTCACATGGAGCTTAATCTATAACTCAGAGGACGGTCTATTGAATGAATTATTGCGGGCCGTTGGTCTACAAAGCTGGACGCAGAATTGGCTAGGCAATGAGCATCTGGCCATGATTTCAGTCTGTGTAACTATTATTTGGCAGTTTATTGGTCTCTATATGATTATTTTTCTAGCAGCACTGCAAAATATTCCAAGAGAGATCCTTGAGGCAGCTGAAATCGATGGGGCAACGGAATGGAGCAAGACATGGAAGATTATTCTACCCATGATGAAGGATACCATTACAGCCGCCCTTGTGCTGGCAATATCAGGAAGTCTGAAAACATTCGACCAAATCTATGTCATGACAAGCGGAGGACCTAACCACGCAACAGATGTTTCCGCTTTGTATATGTACAATAAAACCTTTCAATCGCTACAATTTGGCTACGGAAGTGCCATTTCTGTCTTTATCTTCATTTTTGGTCTTGTGCTTATCTTAGTGTTAAATAAACTCATCGGTAAAAGTGCTGTATAGGGGGATCGAAAATGGAAACATATTCTAATCGAAAAATCAAAATGACTTTAATTTATGTTGTTTTAATCCTTTTTGCCATTGTGAACGCCTATCCGATTCTCTGGATGATTTTAAATTCCTTTAAAACCACTAAAGAGTATGCTGTGGATAAGCTTGGCTTACCACATAGTCTACATTTCCAAAATTATATTGATGCATGGCATACCGCAAATTTTGGCGAGTATTTTTGGAACAGTATTGTTGTTTCGGTTGTCGCTGTGATCATCACGGTACTATTTGGGGCATTAGCCGCTTACTTTATCGCCCGCTTTGATTTTAAAATGAGTAAAACCATTTATAACTTCTTCATTTTTGGCTTGCTTGTTCCTATTCATGCGACCCTGGTTCCAATGTTTATCTTAATGTCAAAGCTCGGCATATTGAACACACGTCTTTCTCTGATTTTTCCTTATGTCGCTTTTAATCTACCGATTACAATCTTCTTACTTGTCAGCTTCATGAGAAGCTTTCCAAAGGATATTGAAGAATCAGCGATTATGGATGGTGCAGGGATATTAAGAATCTTTTGGGCGATTATCTTACCTATGACGCGTCCCGCTATCGCAACCGTTGTGATTTTAAGCTTCATTAACAATTGGAACGAATTCGTTTTTGCGCTAGTATTAATTAATAACCCGAAATTGCAAACGCTGCCCTTAGGATTGCAGAATTTTGCCGGTGATCATGTGACGAATTATGTCGCTCAGTTCGCAGGGCTCACCATGGCACTTGTGCCCATTCTTATCGTCTATCTCTTATTAGAGAAGGAGCTTGTTAAAGGGATGACAGCAGGTGCGGTGAAGGGTTAAATGGCGTGAAAAGTTGGGGCTGAGAAGATGCTAAGCAAACTCCCTTTTTTACACATAAGTCTTAAATATAAGTTTTTGATTATGTTTGCGGTATTAGTGACATTGCCGACGATTGGTTTTGGAATGTATATCTATCATAAGATGGATCAATCATTTCAAGCACAAACGGTAGAATCGACCAAAGGAACAGTGGATAAGATTGAAGGCAATCTCACATCGATCATTGAAGATATGGAAAATGTCTCATTATATACCATTTATAATGAAGACTTTCGTAATTTTATGATGACACCGGAAAGTAAAATCAATGACTTATCGGCGCAACAAAGCTTAGAAAATATTAAGGGATATTTAACCTTCCAGCTCATGTCTAAGGACTATATCAGTTCCTTTTATTTAAAAGGTGAAGGGGGCAATGTTGTGGAAATGGGCGATCCTGTTTCGGGCGATGAATCCAAATGGGATCGCTTAGCCTCTAAGAAGGAAGGCGGCATTGTGTGGAGTGATGCCTATGAACTGTCCAAAGGGATTGATGGTAGAGTCAATGTAATTAGTTTATCACGGGTGATCAATGACTTTAATAATATCAAGCATCCCATTGGGTTCATGCGCATTCGTCTCAACGTTTCTGAGTTGAAAAAGCTGATCCAGATTCCCGCTTTACAAAGACAAGGAACAGTCTTTTTGATGAGTCAGGCTGGCGATGTGATGATCCAAGGAAATAAGAGTGAGGCGTTTAGCGACAGCGATCTCCAACAGCTGCAACAGACAATTTTAAAGGATAATCAGGTCAATTTTAACTATAAGGCTCAAGGTCACCATTATTTGGCCGTATCAAAAAAGGTCAAGGGGATCGATTGGTACTTAGTGGCACTTGTGAGCAAGAATAAGATTGATCAATCCTTAATTCATATCCGTGAATTGATGAGAGATACCTTTATCATTTTAATTTTATTGGGGCTTATCGCATTAGTTGGCTATTATTTTTCAGATATTCGCCGGATTATTGCTCTTACGCACTCAACGAAACAATTGGAGCAGAAGGACTTTTCTGTTCATGTCCCCGTCGTTGTTAAAGATGAGATTGGTAAATTGGGGATTCGCTTTAACCATATGGTGGAGACCATCCAGAATCATATTAACCAGGAATACAAATTAAAGATCAGACAAAAGGAATCTGAATTAAAGGCGTTGCAAAGTCAGATTGATCCACATTTCTTATACAATACATTAGATATGATTCGCTGGAAGGCTCGGCTAGAGCAAGCACCAGAAACGAGTCATCTTATCGAACGCTTATCAAGGATTTTTCGAAATAGTTTAAGAGGAAGTGCTTTGTACATTCATTTAGAAGATGAATGTACATTTGTCAAAAGCTATCTTGATCTGCAAAATCAGCGGATGGGCGGCTCACTGACATATCATGTGACGGTAGATCAAAGCATTCATGATGTTTATATTATGAAGCAGATTATTCAACCTCTTGTTGAAAATTCTATTAAGCATGGTTTCGAGAATCAGCAAGCTGAAAAAGTCATTGATATTCGCTGTTATCCTGTTGGACACACATTATATATTGATGTCATGGATAATGGTATGGGGATGAACAAGGACCTCTTTTTAGAAAAGGTGGCAAGTAATGAAGGACACGCCCTTAAAAATTTACAGGATCGCTTAGTATTAGCGTTTGGACCAGAGTATGGGTTGAAATGGCTAAAAATGGATCAACAGGGAACCTGGTTGCAGCTTCAAATGCCACTATTAACTCAGCCGTCCGAAATCCAAAGCCTTTATAAAGGGGCAGGTGATATGAATGATGAAAATGATCATAGTGGATGATGAGCCTATTATTATCCAAGGATTGCGTGAAACCATTCCATGGGATACTTACGGCATTGAGATTGTTGATGTCGCCAGCAACGGGCGAGAAGCTCTGGAAAAAGTCCGACAGTATGCGGAGGTTCAGATCGTGCTTACGGATGTTAAGATGCCGATCATGGATGGACTTGAGCTCGCTGAGCAGCTGCAAAATCGACCGAATGCCCCAAAAGTCATTATGCTAAGTGGCTATGATGAATTTGACTATGCAAAAACAGCGATACGCTTAGGGGTAAAAGATTATTTATTAAAGCCTGTTGATGTCGATGAACTTCTTCAGACCGTAGATAAAGTCAAAAAAACCATTGTCTCTGAGCAATCAGCCCGTCAACAGTTCAATCAATTACAGATGAAAGATGTCATGGCGCATGTTTTATTTGCTACGCCATTTGAACACGCCTCGCCATCATTTGATATAGGGACTCTTTCTGTTTTACCGATATTGAGCAGTATGAAGCAAGGGGCTCAGCTCACTAGAGAATTGCAGGACAGCGCCCACCAGCGGCATTTTGACCAGTGGCAAACCTTGATTTCCAGCCTCGTTGATCAAAGGGGATCTAGCTGTGCGTCTCTGTATATTGAGGATAATCTTTTGCTTACATGTATTTATTGTTTAAATGACAAGACCCCAAATATGTTGAAAATCATTGAGCAGTTAAAGGTGTCTTTGGAGAGTCATTTGCGCTTTCATTTTATTGTGTCCAATCAGATTATCCCTATTAAGAGGCTTCCAGAAGTGAAAATGAAAATGGTTTATGCCTTAGAAAAATTATATATTGAAGAAGGCACCTACTCTGTTTTAACTGAAGAAAGTAGAATAAGGGAAGAGAGCAAAGAATTGCCACACGAATTAGAAGAAGCGGTCATCAGACCGCTCCAAGCTGCTGAAGCTAAAGAACTCAATGAAGGGATTGAGGTCCTTTTTGCTTATCTGAAACAACAGCGGTTTTTGTTAACAGAGGTTTGTAAGTGCTGTCATGCTATAGAAAAACGTATAGGAAAGCTTTATGGGCAAAGGTCTTCCCATTATGATGTTTCAACTCTTGAGCTTGCCTTTACCCAAGAGGTGAATGTGCATCGCCATAATTCCTATGAGTCCCTAAAGGCTTTGTTTGAAGAGGATATGCGGCTTATTTTTGCATGGCTTCATCCTGATCAAAAAAATCACCATCACTGGTTAATTGATCGAGCGATGAGTTATATTCAAGATTATTATAAATATGATGTGAAGGCGACTGAGGTAGCAGATTATATCAATATTTCGCCAAACTATTTCAGTGTGCTCTTTAAGCAGTATACTCACATGAGCTTTAACGAATACTTGAACCACCTCCGCGTAGAAAAGGCGAAAAGCTTGTTGGAGGAAACCTCTGATAAGGTAACCGCAATTGCCGAGCAGGTGGGCTATCAAAACTATAAATATTTTGTCCAAGTATTTAAACAGCTGACTATGATGACACCAACTGAATATCGCAGGTTTCTCAGCTAGGCTTTTTCATTTCAATAATAGATGACAAAAAAGGAGCGTAAGACTATGACCGAGACGAATGTGGCATTGCAAGATTGGACGTTTAAAGCCAGTGATTCCCAGGAATGGTTACCTGCACAGGTCCCAGGGTGTGTCCATACAGATCTATTAAACAATCAGCAAATTCCAGCCCCCTTTTATGGGACAAACGAGCGTGAGCTTCAGTGGATTGATAAGAAGGATTGGCAATATCGAACAACATTTGCTGTATCCGAGGACTTGTTAGCACATGACCGTGTAGAACTGTTCTTTGCTGGATTGGATACTTATGCTGATGTGTATTTGAATGGACACAAGATTCTAGCGGCAGATAATATGTTTCGCTCGTGGCGTGTCGATATTAAATCCCTCCTAAAAAAGGAGGACAATGCACTTAATGTGTATTTTTATTCTCCTATCCATAAAGGATTGGTAAAGCTTGCTCAACAGGGATACGACTTGCCAGCAACCAACGATGTTTCAGAAATTGGCGGTATTGGGGATCGGAAAGTCAGTGTCTTTTCACGAAAGGCCCCCTATCATTTTGGTTGGGACTGGGGTCCGCGCTTTGTAACCAGTGGGATATGGAAGCCGGTAAGTATTCAGGGATGGAATGAAGCACGCATCACTGATTTATACATCAAACAAGACGATGTCACCCCCACCGAGGCTTTGATGACTGCCCTTGTTGAAGTGGAGGTTGCAGATCGTTTTGAAGGCATGCTTCAACTGCGGGCAGAGGCTCTTTTCATTGAGAAACAGGTTGCCCTGGAACAAGGGAGCCATGTGCTGGAAATGAAAGTTGCTATTAACAAGCCAAAGCTATGGTGGAGTAATGGGCTTGGCGAACAGCATCTGTATACATTTACTGCGGAGTGCCGGAAAGGAAATCGACACGTATCCTCGCGATCTGTTAAGACAGGATTGAGGTCATTAAAGCTCGTTCGCATGCCGGATGACTCTGGATCATCGTTTTATTTTGAACTTAATGGTCGCCCAGTGTTCGCTAAGGGTGCCAATCATATACCGAATGATAGTTTTCTCTCAGAAGTGACGCGTGAGCGCTATAAATACGAAATTCTCAGTGCTGTGGCAGCGAATATGAATATGCTTCGCGTATGGGGCGGGGGCATTTATGAAGCCGATGCTTTTTATGAGCTTTGTGATGAATACGGCATTTTAATCTGGCAGGACTTCATGTTCGCTTGTAGCATGTATCCTGGGGATACGGCTTTCCTTGAAAATATTAGACTTGAAGCAGAGGAAAATATAAAAAGACTGCGCAACCATCCTTCTATTGCTTTATGGTGTGGCAATAATGAAATGGATACAGCGTGGTCTCAATATGATGAGAAGGCAGGCTGGGGATGGAAGGAGCAATATGAGCCTGAACTGAGAGAAAAAATTTGGCAGGATTATGAAGCGATTTTTCATCGTCTGCTTCCTGAGACAATCGAACGCTTAGCACCTGGCGTCGATTACTGGCCGTCTTCACCGCTTCAAGCGTTGACCAATAACAAAGAGCAACATGCAACGAATGATTCCTCGCATGGCGATATCCATTATTGGGGAGTCTGGCATAATGTCGAGCCCTTTGAAAATTATAATGTGCAAATTGGTCGATTCATGAGTGAATATGGCTTTCAATCCTTTCCTGAGGAAAGAACGGTACGCACCTATGCTGAAGAAGCAGATATGGCTTTAGAATCCGAGGTCATGCTTCAGCATCAGAAAAATGGTGCAGGCAATCGTTTGATCAAGGAGTACATGGAACAGTATTTTCCAGAGGCTAAAGATTTTCCTTCTTTCTTATATATGAGTCAAGTTCAGCAGGCAGAAGCTATTAAAATGGCGATTGAAGCACACAGGAGAAGGATGCCATATACGATGGGCAGCCTTTATTGGCAAATGAACGATTGCTGGCCTGTTGCCTCATGGTCGAGTATGGATTATTATGGGCGCTGGAAGGCCCTTCAATATTATGCCAAAAACAGCTTTAAAGAAGTGATTTTATCCGTAGATGGTAGAGAGGAACGCGTTGATCTTTACATCGTATCGGATGCGTGGGAGGACGAGGCAGGGCAGGTGATCATTAAACTGCTTGATTTTAATGGAAACGTACTTGACGAATGGCATGAGGCTGTTTCCATTCCTGCTAATACTTCGCAAAAGATTTGGAGCCGAGTCAACGGTGACATTCTGGGCGGGCATTCCGCACAGGAAACGCTACTCTCCATCGTTTTAGAGACAAATAGGAGAAGAGTAGAGTCAAAGGAACATTATTTTGTTCCAACAAAGCAGCTCAATCTC
This sequence comes from Pullulanibacillus camelliae, assembly GCF_014642655.1. Lineage (GTDB taxonomy): Bacteria > Bacillota > Bacilli > Bacillales > Sporolactobacillaceae > Pullulanibacillus > Pullulanibacillus camelliae. The sequence goes on along the minus strand of NZ_BMIR01000001.1, from coordinate 62,676 downwards.
CCTCATCCCACAATAAGCCTAGAGCCAATAAAAGGGACTGATGGAACACAATATAGATTGGCGACGGATGGCTTGGCGAAGCAGGTTTGGTTGTCGTCTGAATACGATGGTGTCTTTTCTGATAACTTTTTTGATTTGCTTCCAGGGATTCCAAAAGTGGTCAGCTTTTATCAACACGAGCCCTCTGAAGAGTTCCTTGTTCCTAAAACTCCAGGTGAAATCATTGTGCGCTCCATGACGGATTTTATTTTATAGTATCACCGCTTGTCTATGTAATGAAAAAGAGTACACTCCCATTTCTTTAGCAGTACCCTCTGTCGCAATGCGGTTGTAGCAGAGGGGGATTTATATTTTTAAGCAAAAAAATCAGCGTTTTGAAAGGCTTTTAACGGTATTAAGAAAATAAAATTATTTTAAAAAGCAAAAAACGCTTGAATGATAAAGCGCTTTCATTTATAATCTGAGTTGAAATCGATTTCAGAATTGTTAAGCTGATGCTCTAAATCAAATAGGGAGGTGCTGACAGAGAGGAGGAATCATCGTGGCAACAATCGAGGATGTGGCGCGTCTGGCAGGCTTATCACGAGCTACCGTTTCTAGAGTGATTAATAATCATCCCTATGTAACGGAAGAAAAGCGCAAAAGTGTACAACAGGCAATGGAGCAATTGGGGTATGTCCCAAATTCCATCGCCAGACAACTTCGTACGCAAACGCATGAAACAATAGGCGTATTGATACCAAGACTATCAAATCCCTTTTTTAGCAAGCTTGTTGATGCCATGGAGAACATTGCAGCTGAAGTGGGTTTTCAGCTCATTGTGTGTCAGACGAAGTCACAAAAGGAAAGAGAGCTCTTATATCTCAATTGGTTAAAGACCCGACAGGTTGGCGGCATCATCTTTGCCTCAACGGAGAATGAGTGGGATGTTATTAAGCCATATAAAGAGTTTGGTCCGATTATGTTCTGCAATGAATATCCACCACATACTGAAGCGCCTATTGTTTGCTTAGATCAATTAAAGGGTGGCTATATAGGGACGAAGCATCTGCTCGAAAGAGGGCATAAAAAGATTGCTTATTGTTATGCAGGCAGTCAGTTTACCAATATAAGAGAACGCTATGCAGGGTATAAAAAGGCTTTAGATGAGTATGGACTCCCATTAAATGAGCGGTGGATGTTTAAGGATGCCTACGATACACGAGATGGCAAGCGCATTTATCATGCATTGATGCAGCAAGCCGATCGACCAACGGCTGTGTTCACAAGCAGCGATGAAGTGGCATTAGGGATGATTGCTGAAGCGAAGAGAAATGGGACGGCTGTCCCCGATGATCTTGCCATATTAGGATTTGACGACCAACCCATTGCTGAATTGATGGATCCAGCGATTTCTACCGTCTATCAACCCGTTGAACAAATTGGTATAACCGCCATTAGAATGATGATTCGTTTTCTCAGAAATCAATCGGTACCCGTCAATGAAATCACTGAATTACCCTTACATTTGGTGGTAAGACACTCCACATAATCAATTTTTTGTTTTTGTGAAATCGATTCCACAATATGTAAGCGTTTACTTTTGAAAAGGGGGAAGCACTCATGAATTTGAAAAGGTTTAACGTATTAGTAGTGATCGTATTGGCTTTCGGACTGATTTTGTCAGCCTGTTCATCATCTAAGGATCATTCAAGTGCCTCATCAAGTAAAGAGAGCAGCAAGTCCTCAGGTAAGGAGAAGCAAGTAACGATCGTTTATGCCCGTGGTAAAGATACAACAGATGCTACAACCAAAATGATTGCAGCCTTTGAAAAGGAACACCCTAATATTCACGTGGAGATTCAAGAAGAACCCAATGACACAGGAAAACAGCATGATGCGTATGTGACAGCGTTTAATGCAAAATCCAGTGCTATCGATGTCATCAACATGGATGTGGTTTGGCCAGCTGAATTTGCTCAAGCCGGCTATACTTTACCACTTGATCGCTTTATTCAACAGGATAATGTCGACCTTAGCGACTACAACAAAGGCGCTTTAAGTGCAGCGCAGTTTAATGGCAAACAATGGGCGCTTCCTCTCTTTGTTGATGCAGGTGTATTATTCTACCGCACAGATCTTGTTAAAAGCCCACCGAAAACATGGGACGAATTGATTAAAGATGCTAAAGAATTTCAAGGGAAAAACGGAACAAAATATGGCTTTGCATTACAAGCCAAACAGTATGAAGGACTTGTATGTAATGCTGTAGAGTATCTTGGCAGCTATGGTGGACAATTTATTGATAAGGATGGCAATGTAGCTGTGAATACTCCTCAAACCATCAAGGGGCTTAAGGAGTTGAAGAAGGTCATCGATTCAGGGATTACACCAAACAATGTCACGAACTTTGAAGAAACGGATACAGATAACGCCTTTATTGAAGGGCAAACCGTTTTTGCCCGTAACTGGCCATATATGTGGGCAGATGCTAATGATAAAGACAAATCTAAAATCGTTGGTAAGGTTGGTGTCGCCGTTCTTCCAGCAGGTGATAACGGCTCCGCTTCCTCTCTCGGTGGCTGGCAAATGGGCATCAATAAGTACTCTAAGCATCCAAAAGAAGCCTGGGAATTCCTAAAATTCATGACAGGCAAAGAAGGAGAAAAGATCCTGGCCATTAATGGAGGGAGTGCACCAGCGATCATGAGCTTGTATAAAGATCCAGATGTATTAAAAGCAAATCCATTCTTTAAACAAAAAGGGTTCACAGATGCTGTGGCTAACGCGGTGTCTCGCCCAGTTGCACCAAATTATCAAGAAATTTCAAGCATTATTCAAATTGAACTATCAAAAATGTTAGCGGGCAAAGAAACACCGGAAAAAGCAGCGGCCAATATGGATCAAAAAATGAAAGCAGCCATGAAGTAACTATATCCTCAAAATGTAAAACCAACAACGGGGAGCATGCTGATATGCAAATTGGCCTTCATGTCCATGAAGGCCAATACTCCTAAACGAGGTGTTGAAAGTGAAGGCTCAGAAAAAACTTCATAAAAAATCAGATTGGAAAGCTGCCTATCTTTTAATGAGTCCGGCTCTTATCCTGATCTTTGTCATTGCGATTTACCCGGTCCTACAATCCATGTATTTTAGTTTATTTGATTACAAGTTGAATGATCCGACAAAGGCATCAACAACGAGGCATTATAGCCTTGATTTAAATCGTTATTTAGATAATGCCCCCTTTTTAATGGCGGATTTAAAAAATGATGCGACTAAAGCTTCGGGAGAGCCGAAAGCTACCTTAACGAAAATCAATCAACAGCTCACGACGATTGATAATGAAATCCGAAAAGAATCTGGGGATCGTTATAATAAAGTCAATGACATCCTCAATAATTATAAAACACCGTCAGAAAAGCTTTCGATAGTGACCATTAGTAAGTCAACAGCTGAGGCTATTCAAAAGGCCACAGATCAAGTCACAAAGCAATTGAAGGCTCTGAATCAAAATACTAAGGTCTTATCCAATGCAAAAAAGGATATTGGGCTAGCTTCAGGCCTTGAAGATACCTTGAATAAGCCGAATTTTATTGGTTTAAAACATTATGCGCACTTTTTGAAGGATTCGCGAATGTGGGCAGCCATCTTGCATACCGTTGTTTTTACAGTGATCTCAGTCGCAATAGAGTTTGTACTGGGGTTAGCGATCGCCCTGCTTATTAATAAAGCCTTCTTTGGTAGAGGTTTGATTCGAGCCGCCGTACTTGTGCCATGGGCGATACCAACTGCCGTTTCCGCAATGATGTGGAAGTATCTCTATGATGGACAGAGCGGGATTATCGCAAAGTTCTTTGAAAAAATTGGTTTGATCCATAATATGGGGACCTTACTCACAACCGGAGATGGAGCCATGTTCTCTGTCATTTTGACCGATGTTTGGAAGACTACACCTTATATGGCTTTATTGCTCTTAGCAGGACTGCAAGTCATTCCAAAATCACTTTATGAAGCGGCTGCAATTGATGGAGCAAATAAATGGAAGCAATTTCTTAACATCACGCTGCCATTGCTAAAGCTAAGTATTTTGGTTTCTCTTTTATTCCGTACTTTGGATGCCTTCCGCGTCTTTGACCTTATCTCGGTTTTGACGGGGGGAGGACCAGCAAACTCGACAGAAACGATTTCAATCTACGCGTATAAAGTCATGTTCTCTGAGACGGATTTTGGAAGTGGTTCAGCGCTGTCTGTTATCGTCTTTATCTGTGTGGCCATCATTTCAGCCATTTTTGTCAAATTGTTGGGCTCCGATCTCTTACCCGAAGGCTCAAAAAAATAAGGAGGAATAGAAATGGAAAAGAAAGCAGGGGTATCCTTTTATTTGTTTCTCATTGTCTTTGTTTTTGTTATCATGTTTCCGTTTCTCTGGGTGTTTCTCAGCTCCTTCAAGCCTCCGACAGAGCTATACGGGAGCCAGGCGTTTAACTGGATTGCTGATCATCCAACATTAAATAATTATGTTTCAGTGTTTGTTGATTATCCTTTTTTAAACTATCTTAAAAACAGTTTTATTATCGCAGCAAGCACAACGATTATCTCCGTGTTATTTGCTTCATTTGCAGCGTATGCTCTGGCAAGATTACGTTTTCGTGGCAAATCCGTGATACTAGGGTTAACATTATCAGTAACAATGTTTCCGCAGATTTCAACACTTTCGCCAATTTATATTATTCTGATGCATTTGGGGTTAACCAATAGCTATACGGGTTTAATTATTCCGTATATTACGATTACCCTGCCGCTTTCCATATGGATTTTGGTTACGTTCTTTAGAAAAATACCACAAGAGCTAGAGGAATCGGCTAAAATGGATGGCGCCACGCTGATGCAAACCTATCGGAAGATCATTTTTCCATTGGCCGTCCCTGGGATATTTACCACGGCTATCCTTGCCTTTATAGCAGCATGGAATGAATACCTTTTTGCATTAACGATTAATACCGACGAGGCTTATAAAACCGTACCCGTTGGAATCTCAATGTTTTCAGGACAGTATTCCGTACCTTGGGGAGAAATTTGCGCGGCAACAGTTGTTGTGACGGTTCCACTTGTCATCTTAGTCCTTATTTTCCAGCGTCGCATTGTTTCAGGACTAACTTCGGGATCAGTAAAAGAATAGACAAACGTAGAGGAGTGTTAGAGAGATGAATGTAACAGTATGGAATGAATTTCGACATGAAAAAAATGATGAAGCCGTCAAAGCAGTCTATCCCAGTGGGATTCACGAAGCCATTGCTGACTTTCTAAATGAAGCCGGGTTCGCAACAAAAACAGCGACACTTGATGAGCCGGAGCATGGTCTGACTGAGGATGTCTTAAAGCAAACAGATGTGCTTGTTTGGTGGGGACACATGGCCCATGATGAGGTGTCTGAGGAGATTGTCAGTCGTGTCCACCAACGGGTTTTAGATGGCATGGGATTAATTGTTCTCCATTCCGGTCATTTTTCTAAAATCTTTAAACGTCTGATGGGGACGTCTTGTGACTTAAAATGGCGTGAGGCAGGAGAGAATGAACGTCTTTGGGTGGTCAACCCAGGCCATCCGATAGCTGAAGGGATCGGGGAAACCATCGAGCTAGAACATGAAGAAATGTACGGGGAACATTTTGATATTCCAGTCCCTGATGAGCTGATTTTTTTGAGCTGGTTCAAGGGTGGAGAGGTCTTCAGAAGCGGCTGTGTGTTCCATCGCGGTCAAGGGAAAATCTTTTACTTTAGACCAGGACATGAAACCTTCCCAACCTATTACCAATCCGATGTACAGAAGGTCATCATTAATGCGGCACATTATGTCGCACCGTCAAAACGTGATAAGCCTGTTTATGGGAATGCACAGCCTAAGGAAAGTTTAAGCTGATCATGAGGACGGTGCGGATTTCCGCTCCAGGCCGCTCGCTTTCCGCGGGGGAGTGGTAAGCCTCCTCGCGCCTTCGCACTGCTAAGGTCTTACCGATCTCCCACTTCCCGCAGGATTCTAGTTTCCGCATCATGAGTCAGCGGCGCCCGAGGAACACACGATTTTAGAGTGTCCCGAATCTCGTGCCTTGCGCTCCATCCACTTGACCAGGTAATGAAGCCTCTTTCATATTGGATGATGCTCTATACCAAGCAAGGACCGGGCATGCTCTTTGCCCGGTTTTTCTAAACAGGTAAGAAAGCATGAACATCAGGCTGTGCTCGGCGCAGCGGTTGAGTATAAGCTAAGCTTTCTAATATAAAAGGCTGGAAAAAACATAGGAACCACGATGTTTCTATGAGGAGGCTTCCCCAAGTTGCATGCTTTACTCTTGTAGGACGTGGGGAATTTTTTTGTTTATATCATCCATTCCCGCTCAAAAAGAGTGTATCCTCAAAAAAATAGACACCATTATTCGATCAGTTTTCCTTTACCTGTCTTGGTGAAAAGCCATAATAGTTTTTGAAGGCTCTTGAAAAGGAATAGATATCTGAGTATCCTGTGGAATGAGCAATCTCTGTAAAGGAATAGGTTTCGTCTTCAATCATCTGATACGCCTTGTTCATTCTAAGCTGAACAAGGTATTTCTTTGGTGAAATGTTAAAGGTGTGTTTGAAGCAGTCAGAAAAATAACTTCGATGGACACCAAAATATTGTGCAGCATCCTCGACGGATAAATTTTCAGTATAGTGGATATTGAGATAATCCTTTGCTTGATGAATCCAGTCATCTGAGGAAAAATGATCTACCTCTTGATTTTGCAAGGAAAGTAAATGAAAAATTTCAAATAAGTGTCCCAAGCGATGTAGGGCAAATTTTTTATCATCAAGTTCAAATGAAGCATATAAGGCATTTAATTCGGTGAGTAGATCCTCAGTAATTACCTTCCTAAGAATGGGCTTGGAGGCCGTTAAGCCTATTTGGAAAATGAGGGAGGGGGCTTGCTTGCCATCAATAGCAATCCATTGCATATGCAGCAAATTCTCCGGATCTGTATTATAGATATAGGACTGTTGGGGAAATAAGCAAAACAGGTCCCCACTATTTAAATGAAAGGTCTCGTTATTAAAGCTTAAGCTCCCACTCCCTTCAAAGATAAAATGTAAACTGAAATAATTGATGAACCGTGGCCCAACGACATAGTTAGGCTTTGCTTTATTTTTCCCCCCTCTTACAATCCAAAGGCCGCCTGATTTTTCGGTAAGCGTTGGGTTATGATACCAGTGGCTCGCATATTCATGGGTGAAACTGTCCATGCTTTAGCCCCCTATCTAACATAATGTTAAAATAATTCTAACATAATGCTATTCTAGTCACACCATTGTTTTATTACACTATTATTAAATTAAACTTTTGTCGAAAAAGTGAAGGTAGCCTGTATCATATTTTTACAAATTGAAAAAGCGTGAGAGAGCTCGAACAGTATTTATTTTAAGCAATGAAAGGATGTGGTGTGAACCTTCAATAATGAACAGCTCTTTGGCAGATAGATCAGCAGAGTAACGGCGTGGCGCTTCTATTTTATAAAAGTTAATAGAGAAGAGACTTCGCTCTAAGTTTTAAGCTTAATTACAGGTCGGTTATTTTGAAAACGCTTTGTTTTTATTCTTGGCTCCGTTTTTAATAGTTTCAGTTTAAATTAAAAGATAAATATTGCTTTAATATACCGACTACAATCAATGAACAGTTTTTCTGCAATGGCAATAACCATAAGGGGTGAATGATTGAATGACTAACAGACCTAACATTTTGTTAATTACTACAGATCAACAACACTGGAATACCATTCATGCGTTAGGTAATGAGACAATTTCTACGCCTAATTTGGATCAATTAACTAAAGACGGCGTCTCATTCATGAGGACGTATGTCACCAATCCAGTCTGTTCCCCCAGTCGATCAAGTATTCTTACAGGCCAATACCCATCGCGGCATAAATGTTGGAATATTGGAGTGGAACTGGATGAAAATTGTCGGACATTGAGTTCTGAGTTGTCGAAGGCTGGGTATAATACTGGATTATTTGGTAAAGCACATTTTAAGCCGGTTTTGAATAAGGAAAGCTTCGAAGCCCCGCCTAATATTCATGATCGTGAATTTTGGAAGAACTGGAATGGTCCCTATTATGGATTTGAAACAGTAGCGATGGTCCATGGACACGCTGATGAAGATTCTTCACATGGCATGCACTATGGGGCTTGGTTAGAAGAACAAGGTGTGGATCCCTCACAATATTTTGGTCCAGGTGGAGGCCACCGAGAAGGGTCATGGGACATACCTGAAGAACTTCATTATACGCGTTGGACAGCGGATCAAACAATTAACTATATTAAACAATCAAAAGAGGCTCCTTTTTTTGCATGGTGTAGCTTTCAAGATCCTCATAATGCTTTCTTATGTCCAGAACCTTGGAACAGTCTTTATGATCCAGATAACCTGCCGGCTTTTAATGCGAAGGAAGGGGAGATGATGGATAAGCCATCTATCCATCAACATTTGATTGCAGGCAAAATGGATGAACTTGATGTTGAAACAACATCAGACCCGGGTCATGATACTGGAGGTATACAATGTCTTGGTCATACTAATAAAACCATTGGTATAGAGAGAGCCAAAAGGTGGTTAGCCGCTTACTATGGCATGATAAGCTTAATGGATCATCATTTAGGTCGAGTAGTAAAAACGCTTAAGGAAGAAAACCTTTTAGAAAATACAATGATCATTTTCACATCAGATCATGGGGATTATGCGGGTAATCATGGCTTGTGGTTAAAAGGTCCTATTCATTATGAAGATGTCATTCGCGTCCCTTTTGTTGTAAGCTGGCCTGAGACTTTACCAAAAGACGTTAAGTCTGAATCCTTAATCAGTCTTGCTGATCTGGCACCTACACTATTGGATATTTGCGGTATTGATCCGTTGCCAGAAATGCAAGGGATGAGCCAAAAGAATATCTTTAAAAATCCTAATCGGTCTGAACGAGATTGGTGTTTGGTAGAAAATCGGGCAGAGCCCAATTTCTATGTTAAGACGTTAGTAATGAATGAGTATAAAATGAACTACTATTTAAATCGTGCAGAAGGTGAACTTTATCATTTAACAGAAGATCCTTATGAATATAAAAACTTATTTAATGATCCGAGATATAAAGAAATAAAGAATCAGATGTTTATGAAATTAATAGATGTCTATGCAGAACTTGAAGGACCCTATCCAGAACGGATGAGCTTCGCTTAAAGGATGGAGTAATTTTTATACTATCAAAATTTATAGCTTCGCTGACGTCTTTAAGATTGATAGTACTAACCAGGCTTGGCTTTTCGTCATCTGAGGCTTGAAGGCAACCATAAATGTGATTTGAAACTTACAACAGGAGTTCCGAAGCGATCAGGATAAAGTATTTGCAAATTCAAAAGAAAAATCCGTATGATGATCGTATAAAATTAATAAAACCAAGTTTTCATATAAAAATTATAAAATTAATTATAATTTAATTTAATAGAAATGTAATGGCTTTGGATTAAGATGATAGGCGCAGGGGTACCCACGAAGCGGCATAAGCTAAGTTTTTTAAGCAATTAATCGATAGATAATTTCAATATGAATATATAATTGTGAATAAAATGCTTGATTAAAGTCGTTTTGTCAGTTTTATGCCTATTTTAAATTTTAATTAAATTCATATTGAATATAATTAGTGAAAGCGCTATAATTGAAAACAAGAATTTAGATTATCTTGTTGGAGGTGCTATTATGAGATTTATTTATTTTGATATTGATTCACTGCGCCCTGATCATATGAGTTGTTATGGGTATCATAGGCAGACGACTCCAAATATAGACAAAATTGCTGAGAGGGGAATGAAATTCAATAGGTGCTATGCAGCCTCTTCACCCTGCGTTCCTTCTAGAGCGAGTTTTATGTCAGGACGATTTGGTGTCAATCATGGTGCATTAACACATTGGGGACCGGGATATAACTTTTATTATCCAGAAGGTGATGGGCATTCAGCAAAGTATCCTTTTTTCACAAGATATCTCCGTGAGGCCGGCTATAAAACGGTAACCTTCTCCTCATTTGGTGATCGCCATCATGCTTGGTGGTACTTTGCAGGCTGGAATGAAGTGCATACACATACCTTGAGGGAAGGAAATGAAAATGCGGATGAGGTTAATGAATCTGTTATCCCTTGGTTAAAAGCACATGGAACAGAGGATAACTATTTCTTGCATATTCAATACTGGGATCCGCACACCTTATATACATGTCCAAAGGAGTATGTTGAGCAATGGAAAGAGAGCCCGGTCAACGCTTTTCCGAGTGAAGCTATTATTCGGGAGCATCAATCAGATAGTTTCCCAAGATCAGCTAGCTTTTTGCACACTGTTGATAATATTCCACCAACCATGCCAAGACAAATTAATAATAGAGACGATTACAAGCATTTAATTGATGGCTATGATGGTGCCATTTCATTTATGGATGAGCAGATTGGCCACATTGTAAAAACCTTAGAATCCCTCGGAATTGAAGATGAGGTTTGCTTTATTATCAGTGCTGATCATGCGGAATCATTAGGAGAACAAGGTATATATGGGGAACACGCAAGTGCCACTGAGGCAGTGCATCACTTGCCACTAATTATGTCAATTCCAGGCGTTACAAAGTCGAGTCAAGAGTATGATGGCTTTTTATATAATGTCGATGTGATTGCCACACTTGCCGATTTAGTAGGCTTACCAATTCCTTCAGGATGGGATGGTCAATCCTATGTCAGTACATTAAAGGGGGAAGAACAAGAGGGCAGACCTTACTTGGTCATGGATCATGCACTCTATACGTGTCAGCGGGCGGTGAGGGATGAGAAGTGGTACTACATTCGGACGTATCATCCAGGGTTGTATAGATTTGAAGATGTGACACTCTACGATATGATAAATGATCCCAATCAAACAAAAAATGTGGCAAAGGCATTTCCTGAAATCATCACTTTAATGAATTCAAGATTAGCTGAATGGGAGCAAGAGCATTTGGGCTATCCACTTAATATGGTTGACCCATTACAAGAGGTCGTTAAGACTGGACCATGGAAATATGTCACATTAGAGTCATGGATTGAACATTTAAATCGATCAGGCTGGGGAAATGCGGCAAAGGAACTGGAAGCAAAATTTATTAAAGCCGATGAATTGGCTTCAGCCTACGGAGAAGTTTAAAAGCTATTAGTGCATAAGGAGGTCGAGTATGGCTACTAATAATGTTGATTTTGAAAAGAAACAAGCAGAGGCTATGGAAATCAAGAAAAAAAGGTTGAGTCTATCTCGGATTGACAACCGGATAATGGTTATCATTTCGCTTGCTCTAGGGATTATTGCTTGGTTTTTACTCGCATTAATTCCCTCAGTCTCTACGATTATTACGAATCCTATTATCCTAATCAAAACGTTTATCTCAGAACTGGAAAATGGCTTAATCTCTGATATTTATACGAGTATCTTTAGGGTGTTATCAGGCTTTCTTCTTGGCTTAGTCGTTGCTATTCCCATCGCATTTCTAATGGGTTGGTATGGCACCTTCCGCTCTTTAACAGAGCCCTGGATTCAATTTTTTAGAACGATTCCCCCCATTGCTTTAATCCCACTTGTTATCGTGGCTTTTGGTGTGGGTGAAAGTGCCAAAATAGCAGTCATATTTGTTGCCACTTTTCTAGTGATGGTTGTTTCCATTTACCAAGGGGTGCGCAATGTTGATCCCACCTTAATAAAGGCTGCTAGAGTGCTTGGGGCAAATGATAAAGATATCTTTTTTGAAGTGGTTGTTCCAGCATCTTTTCCTTATATTCTTGTCGGTGTAAGACTTGGATTAGCATCGGCTTGGACAACCTTGGTTGCTGCTGAAATGACGGGGGCTTCTAAAGGCCTAGGAAATATGATTATGGAGGCCGGCACCTTTTTTAGGATGGACCAAGTCATTCTTGGCATCGTTTTAATTGGGATCATTGGATTTATAATGGACAAATTGGTGTTATATCTCGAGAAAAAATTAGCAGGTTGGCAAGAGGTGAGTAAATGATGAATGAGATAATGCCTAAGATAAATATAAGGAATCTTTCGAAAATATATCAAGGAAGACATGGAGAAGTTGTTGCCCTGAATGATGTCAACTTAGAAATACAAGCTAATGAATTCATTTGTGTGGTAGGACCAAGTGGATGTGGGAAGAGTACCCTTTTAAATATAATAGCTGGTCTGGAAAATAAAACGTCTGGTTCTGTTATGGCAGATAATGCAGAAATCATAAAGCCGGGAAAGGAGAGAGGGGTCGTATTCCAACAATATGCGTTGTTTCCCTGGAAGACTGTACTTAAGAATGTGGAGTTTGGTCTTAAACTGAATGGTGTGGGAAAACAGCAGCGAAGAGAGAAGGCAATGGAATACCTAGATCTAGTGGGTTTAACAGAATTTGCAAACGCTTACCCTAAGGAGCTATCAGGTGGGATGAGACAGCGGGTGGCGATTGCTAGGGCATTTACTGCAGAACCAGATATTTTACTTATGGATGAACCTTTTGGTGCGCTGGATGCTCAGACAAGGGCACAATTACAAGAAGAACTCTTACACATTTGGGATACTAAGAAAAAAACGTGCTTTTTTATAACGCATGACGTTGATGAAGCTGTTTTATTAGCACAAAAGGTTGTCATTATGAGTGCAAGACCAGGTAGGATCAAAGAAATCATCGATGTTGACATCCCATATCCAAGGAATCAAGAGACCAAGCTATCAGAAAGATTTTCAGAAATCAAAAATGATATTTGGTCTAAGGTTTATAAAGAATACTTATCTGTGAAAAAATAATTTAAAGGAAGTGAAAGGTATGAAACGCAAGTATTTAATTATTACAGCTATTATAATGGCTCTTTCTATGATTTTAAGTGCGTGTTCTAGTGGGAAAAGTAGTGGCTCCTCAAGCTCTGGGGACTCTAAAAAAGTTCCAACTTTAAGAATTGCCTATATGCCGGATATACATGGTGCAGCACCATTGGTCATCGCCCAGAAAAAAGGTTATTTTAAAGATGCAGGTATTAAAGTGAAGTTAGTTAAATTTGATAGTGGTCCCCCTGAATTTGCTGCGATGGCTTCAGGGGACATCGATATTGCTTATATTGGACCAGGAGCCACTTTCTTAGCAGCACAAGGAAAAGGAAATATTATTGCGGTGGACAGCTTGAATACTGGTGACATGGTACTTGCTACGAAAAAATCAGGGATATCGTCGATTAAAGGGTTAAAGGGCAAGACGATAGGCGTTCCAAAAGGAACTTCTGGTGATATGGTTCTTAATCTAGCTTTGAAAAATGCAGGACTTAAGGAAACTGATGTCAAAAAAGTAAATATGGATGTTTCAGGAGCAGTTTCAGCGTTCATAGCGAATAAAGTAGATGCCGTTGCGATTTGGTCTCCTTTTACGAATGAGATTGAAAAAAAAGTTGGAAAGAGCAATATGGTGAAGTTAGCTGACGACACGAACTTCTTCCCAGACTATGTCTTTCCTCAAAGCTGGGTTGCCAATCCAAAGTATCTTAAAAGTAACAAAGAGAATGTTATTAAGTTCCTTGAGGCTTTAGGAAAGGCTAATAATTACAGATCAAATCATACTGATGAAGCCGTTAAGCTGACCTCTGATTTCACAGGGGTAGATCAAGAATCGCTTAAGGTCCAAGTCACGACGACGCAATTTATGACCTCTAAGGATATTGCAGCAAAGATGAAGGACGGCACCGCAAAGAAATGGTTTGAAAATCTAGAGAAATTATTTGTTGAGAATGGCTCACTTGATAAAGTGGTGGATGGTAATGACTTTATTAGTCCAGATCTTTATCAAAAGGCATTGAATAAGTAAGAAATAAATAGGGGGCTGGGACAGAAGGATTCAGCTCATAGAGAATCCGGACGCATTCACAATTTGAAGGCATGCGTTCGGATTTTTGAGTAAGTGATGAGCCGCTCCGTCAAAACACTTTGCTTTCCACGGGCACCTCCTCAGGCGCACCATCGGGGTCCCTGAAAAGTGCTTTTTACTTTTTGGGGTGGTAGTGATGTGCTAGCTTTGGTGTTAGCACATGGATGTGATGTTTTTAGCCGAAGTGTCTTGAAAAATGTAAGACACTTAGACAAAGTGCATTAAGGATTCTCAAATCTATTAGACCCAAGAAGCTCCTGTTCCTGAGTTTCTAGACCTTGCTTCGTCGTCAGCTTCTTCAGGACAACGCGTCGTTTATTCGTGAATAACCTTCGCCCGGTTCCCCTGCCTCTTTTAAAATCTTATCGTTCAGTATGAGGGCGATCTCTTTTCGTTTTGTCTTATCCACTTATTTATTGAAAGATTAGGCAGTGAGGTATTCTTACTCAACAAAAAGTGTAATTATTGTTAAGCTATTTAGAAGGAAGGATTGATAAAAGAAGCGCTTTGGTGTTTGAATCATTTGTGAGGTGGAGAGGTATTGGCTAGGTGGGCATCATTTACTCTTTATCAGACGGTGGAAAGTTCCGAAGCCTCAGAATGAGAAGGGGCTCGCGCTTCCATAGCCTTCTCGTCAATCCTCCTATGAGCAAATAGGTCTTGAAAACTCTTGAACGATAAGTGTTCAGGATTCATGAGCTGCCACATGATCATGCTGTAATTCCTTTTTCCCTCCTATAGAAGGAGAGGTGTGGTTTTTTTCTGCCGTTTTTTTATCCCGTTAGAATTTATAAACATTCGCTGACGTACCCTATGGTGGATAGTATTAGTTAGGCCTTGCCTTGACCCACCTGCGACTTGCGGTGCAACCTTAGTGCGTGATTATTTTTATAATCACAACAGGGCGAGTTAACGAAAGCCAAGTTTCTTTAGCGTTGGATTAGAGGATCAGACTTTTGTACATAGAAGGTGGCTATATTGGAAATCGTTGAATTAATAAAGGATCACAATATTGGGAAAATCATTGATAGTATAAGAAATAATGGTCCGATTTCAAGAATAGAACTATCAAAGACGTTGAATATTCCTCAACCAACAGTGACAAGACTTATTGATAAATTATTAAATGAAGAGATACTTTTAGAAAGTGGTTTAGGAAGCTCGACGACAGTTGGAAGAAGACCTATTTTGTTAGATTTCAACCCAGAATCAGTGTACGCCATCGGTATTGAGATAGGGCGTACTATAGTTAGAATTGCTCTTGTTAACTTTAGGGGACGAGTGGTCTCATCTCGAAAGATTGAAACAAATAATAAAGGAGACTTTAGTAATATCATTCAATTTTTGAAAGAAAGTTATTATAAATTATTAAGAGAATTTGATATCCCCATATCAAAAATATTGGGGGTTGGAGTTGGCGTGCCAGGCCCTTTAAATGAGACGAGAGAAGGGTTCATTACACTTTATAATTTTTACAATGAAGCAAGCCTCCCTATTAAGTTTGTTATTGAAGAGGCATTAGGGCTTCCGGTGATTTTGGACATTAATGCCAATGTTGCGGCTCTAGCGGAAAAGTGGTTTGGACTGGGGAAGAGCAGCGATGACTTTGTCTATGTCATGGCTGATGCTGGTGTTGGAAGTGGTATAGTTGTCAACGGTGGACTTCATAGAGGAAGCCATCATGAATCTGGCATGCTTGGACATACCATGGTTGATATCAATGGAGAGAAATGTAGTTGTGGAAATTATGGCTGTCTAGAGACGTTAGTTTCAACTATTGCAATCACTGAAAAGGTAAAGAAAATATTAAAGCAAATGCCACGGCAGGAGGAGTCTATCTGGAAAAAAGACATTGATCAATTGGTATTCGGTGATATTGTGCGAGGGATGGAAAGAGGATCTGAAGTGGCCATACAGGTGGTAGAGGGGGCGGGAACCTACTTAGGTATTGGGTTGACCAATCTTATTAATTTACTTGATCCGAAATTAATTATTATTGGTGGCGCGTTAATTCAATTAGGTGATGTTTTCTTGGAAAAAGTGAGGGAAACAATAAAAGCCCGGGCTGTAGGAAACGGTGGAAAGAAAACACAGATTAAAACAACATTGTATTCAGACAGTGTGGTTGTTGGATCGGCCGCCTTAGTCATCAATGAAAGGCTATCTATATAAGAAGCGCATAATTTGTTTTGGCGTGTGGCTTTCAAACCATGGTGTGCCCCACATTTTAAATCGAGTAGAACCTTCTCCTAATACTTCATTGATTCAGTAAAGCTGGGTTTTGAAACCCATTGCATAAACGTTTATACTAGAACTATATTAATTAAATTTATTAAGTGGGTGACGCGTATATGAAGGTATTACAAGAAGAATTTGGGCAAGTCGATGGTAAGCAAGTCTATCAATATACTTTGGTGAATGAACAAGGCATGCGCCTTTCGTGTTTGGACTATGGTTGTATTATCACTGAATTATTTGCACCTGACCGTGAGGGGAATTTTGAAAACGTTGTCCTTGGTTTTGATTCTATTGAAGACTATCTAACCCATTCACCCTATTTTGGTGCTATTGTTGGGAGAGTGGCGGGAAGAATTGCTGAGTCAGAGTTCGAACTAAATGGGAGACGGTTTGCTTTACCAAAAAATGAAGGTCAAAACCATCTTCACGGAGGGCCGAGAGGGTTTAGTCATGTCATCTGGGATGCGGCTATCATTGAAGGAGAAAATGAATCGGGAATTCAGTTTTCTTACGTTAGCCCAGATGGAGAAGAAGGCTATCCCGGCACTTTGCAGGTTAAAGTAACCTATACTTTGAACCAAGCTAATCAGCTTAAGATCCGTTATCATGCAACCACAGATCAGACAACATTAGTCAATTTAACAAACCATAGCTACTTTAATCTGAGTGGCGATCTTAAACGGAATGTTTTAGAGCATACATTAACCATGGACAGTAAGCAATTTTTTGAATTAGATGAAGCCTTGCTGCCGACAGGTAAACTATTAAATGTGGAAGGCACTCCCTTTGACTTTCGATCAGGTCGAAAAATTGCCGATGGTATAACCTCTAGCCATCCTCAGAACGTCTTAGTAGGTCAAGGATATGATCATCCCTTTCTTTTAAATAAGCAGCAATCTCAAGAGATGGTTTTATCAGATCCTGAAAGTGGACGCCAGCTTATCGTAGCGACGGAAGAACCAAGTGTCGTGCTTTATACGAGTAATACAATGGAGGATACCTTTAAGATTCGCGGGACTCAGTCTGGAAAGTACATGGGCGTTTGCTTAGAAACGCAAGGGCCACCAGATGCCATCCATCACCCCAATTTTAAGCAGTGTACATTAGAAGCAGGACAGGTGTATCAGACAGAAACCACATATACTTTTAATGGAGTTAAATAATATTAAGCAGTGTATAAACCTTATAGGTGGAATATTACAAAAGATTGTTAGTAAGTTTACTTATGATTTGCCTATGTTAAATCACTGCTATAATTCATCCAAATATTAAAGGATATAATGGGGGGAAACTGCTCACCTGGTTCTAACAAATGTTTTAGACTCTCTACTTGTTTTTGGTGTTGTGAGATCTTGATGCGCGTTTTGCAGCAGGTGCTTCGCAGTCTCCCCCTTATCGTTTAAGTGTGTAATTAAAAATTCCTCAGCATTCTTTGTGCCCCCTACTGGAGGAAGGGATTTTACAGCGCGCAGCTGGGGAGCATGCCATTCAGTTTATGATTGAGGTAGGTTTTCAATATAATTATAATTGATTGATTAAATCTTCTTACTTGCCAGCTTTTGATGGAAGCTTGTGTCTTTAGGTGTTCCAGGATCAATGCCATTTAATGGTGGAACTAATGCACAAATGAGTTGAATCGGAAGTATATATTCATAGGTTCTATAGAAAGGATGATTTAAAAAATCAGCTTTTAAATTTTGTGGTTTGTCAGCTGTATTCTTTCCTATAATATAAATATTCTTGGTCCATTCAGATAAGACGGTAACTAATGTTTTGACACGGGCTTCTTCACCAGTATCTAAAATGATGATTGTCGAATCTTCTTTTATTGCATTATAGATCCCATGAACAAATTCCTCAAATTCATACCCTGTAACTGGAATGCGCATGGTTTCTAATAATTTTAAAGCGGATTCTAGCGTATCTCCATAGATATCCTTTGTCCCAATGACACGGATATCTTTTGCTGAAGCAAATTCTGTCTTATTAGTAGAGACCCAGTTTATAGATTGTTCGTATATGAATGGAAAATGATTGATATATTTTTCAATTGCCTTTACTTCTTCTAGATATTCATTCAATGAGAGTTTACCGGATTCCCTTGCAAGCTGCAGAGTAAATAAGGTTAAATTCAATTTGGTTGCATAGAAGCCTTTTGTCTTAGCGCCCACCTTTTCTTCTCCACAATTGACCGTGAGTACATAATCGGATATTTCATCAATTAATGCATTCTCTGTTCCAGCCATTGAAGCAATTCTACATCCGGCTTCTTTTGCTATTTTCATAGCTTTATAAGTTGAATAACTGCTTCCACCTTGAGAGATTCCAATCAATAATATATCTGAAGAATCTGCGGGAAATGTCTCTTGATCAATTTGAAATGGATATAATATAGTGACTTCAATGTCTAAAAAATGTTGCATCAATTTTAACGATTGTATACCAGAATGGTAGCTTGTTCCGGAGCCTGTTACGATAATTTTAGAAAACTTCTGTTGTCGAACCTCTGAAAACAATTCATCAGCACCTTGAAGGATTTCTTTCATTTTTTTTGGTGTCTCTTTCACATAATCTTCAATTTTCATTTATCGTTCCACGCTTTCTTTTATAAGATTTTAACAACATGTAATAATATTCCTGCTGCAATTAGGAGAAGTGTTAACTTTGTAATACTCATTTTCTTTTTAATTAGAAAATAGATTATAAAAGTTAATGCAAGTGGTAGCATGTTTGGAAGAATTTTATCGAGTATATCCTGGATGACCACTTTTGCACCATTAACTTCAAATTTCAATGGCGTTGTGACGGTTAACATTGTTGCAATCATTCCTCCGACAACAACTAGACCTATTGTTGTTGTAATGGACATAATTCTATCCATCAAGCCTTGCTTTTGGATTCTTATCAATGAGCTAATTCCAAGGCGATAACCGAACTTCAATCCGAATATCCTTAATAGAAAATGCGGAAGGTTATAGAGGAAAAGAAATAGTATTGGGCCAAGAAAATTTCCTTGCTTGGCAAAGGAAATACCAATACCAGCGGCAATGACCCGAAATGTGCCCCAAAATAGTGAATCACCTATTCCGGCAAGCGGTCCCATTAATGAGGCCTTTACTGCATTAATAGAATGCTCATCAAAGTCAGGGTCATTAGCATTCTGTTCTTCCATAGCTGCTGAAATTCCCATTATTGCTGGTGCAACAGCGGGAGTTGTATTAAAAAGCTCTAAATGCCTTTGTAATGCTTTGACTTGATCATCATGATCTTTATATAATTTTTTTATTACAGGAATCATGGCATAGACATATCCAACATTTTGCATTCTTTCGTAATTGAAAGCCCCTTGAAGAGCAAAGGATCTCCAAAAAACCTTGCGAAGCTCTTTATTAGTTAGTGAGGTTGCACTACTCAAAATCAATCTCTCCTTCAGTTAAGTTATCTGTTACCTGTTCAAAAGCTGGGGTGTGATCATCGCGATTTAAAATAACATATATAATGATGGCTAGACATGTACCGAATAGTGCTATCGCTGTGATATCTAGTTTTAGATATGAAGCAGCAAGAAAACCAAGGAAGAAGTATACAGCCATTTTTTTGGTAAATAACATGTCTAGTAATAATGCAAAGCCAATAGCCGGTAATAAATTCCCTGCAACAGTTAAGCCATCTAATATTGTCTTAGGAATCGCGTTAATAAGTGCAGAAACTTCGTTTGCACCAACTAAAATGGCTAGAAAAGTTGGGATGAAGACACTTAGGAAAAATAAGATGGGAGGAATCCACATCATCAATGTTACCCCTCGAAAGTTTGCGGTCTTTGCATATTGATCAGCCCTGTGTAAAAAGTAACTATTAATGACTCTGACTAAAACACCTAATGATTGTGCTAAAACAGCAATAGGGACTGCGAGAGCTAGCGCAACAGCTACACCGTGTCCGGAGAGGATGGCAAAGGCTGTGCCAAGAACGCCACCTGTTACTACATCTGGAGGGGTTGAGGCCCCAATTCCTGCGATGCCCATCCAAATCAATTCCAATTGTGCACCAATGATAATTCCACTTTTTACATCCCCAAGAACTAAACCCACTAACATTCCAATGACAAGAGGCCGTTCGAGTAATACGACACCAAAGATACGTTCATCAAGAATGGCAATACCTGCTACAATTCCAAGCAGTATGGCATTGATTAACATTCACTTTATCCTCCTTCATCTTACTTTTTTAGTAATTCACTTAGGCTTTTCTTCTTATCACGTGGCAACAATCTGAACTCCAATTCTACCCCCATTTCTTCTAGTTTCTTAAGGTTATCAAGATCATGATCATCTACAGCTACTAAATCTGTCAGTTTACGCTTTCCTTCTTCGTAGCGTAATCCCCCAACATTAATGAACTTGATTGTTCCCCCTGATTCTTGTGCTAGCGCTAGGGCATCATTTGTATTTTTCACCAAAACTAGTACCTTGCTTTTTTTGGCTTCGGCAAATTTCTTTATAATTTCACCGGATTCCTCAACTCCTCGAATATAAAGTTTGACATTGTTTGGTTTTGCTAAATTTAGTGACATTGCTTTCATTTGATCATTTTTTGCTTCATCGTTAACAATAAAAATAACATTGGCATCGAGGGCCGGAGTCCAACCATAGGCAACTTGCCCATGAAGTAAACGATCATCAATTCTCACTAGTGATATCATCCTGTACACTTCCTTTCTGTGATTCAATGATTTCATTTATATGAATAATCCCATTTTTAGCTGCTTCGAAGCCTTGGGAAATTGTATCGGCAATACTTGCTTCTTCTCCAGCTAATAACATGGTGAGGACCATAGGTAAATTGACTCCTGTAAGTAAATCGAAATTTTTTAATTCCATAAATAGTTCTGAACAAATGTTGCAAACACTACCTCCAAACATATCGGTCAAAACGATAAAATGATCATTTTCTTCTTTATCTGTTAGAATTTCCTTCAATTCCTTTTTTGCTGTAGCGCTTGATTTTAATTTAGTCATCTGAAAGTAGCTGACATTTGGCATATCGCCAATAATCATAGATACAGTATTGATGAGGGCCTTAGATAAATCTCCATGAGTAGCAAATAAAAAGCGTTTCATTTGGTTTTCCTTCCTTCTTAAGAACTAGTCACTTATATACATGCAAAAAGCATGCCAACCTAGTGACATGCTTTTTGCGATAGAAGGATAAAATTGTAGAACCCTTGATATGACTTAATATCCAAAGATAATGTTATAGATATAGCCAATCTCAGGTATATTTAATTGCACACAATAATTGCTTTCAAGCACACTAAATGCATTTTTGATCATGGTTATTTCCTTAGTGTGCGCTTGCTCAAATTGTAATTGATTAGGGTATTCCTCAATAGGACTTAATCGAATTAAACGTTCCACCATACAACTTACATGTACAAATAAAGAAATTTTTTTGTCATTTGAAATTTTCTTACCTAATTTTTTTTCTAATTGTACGATCCCTTTTTCTACACTTTTAATAAGCTTATCTGTATCGAGAATAGTGAGGGAATCAATAACTCTATTAAGTGAAAAATTAATGATAATTTTATCATTAACACGCCGAATGGTTTCGGCATCTGCTACTTTTTCAAAAATACGAAAGACGTCTCTTTCTCCTTTTCCAG
The DNA here is from genome assembly GCF_014642655.1 of Pullulanibacillus camelliae. Classification (GTDB taxonomy): domain Bacteria; phylum Bacillota; class Bacilli; order Bacillales; family Sporolactobacillaceae; genus Pullulanibacillus; species Pullulanibacillus camelliae. Next base: position 40,811 of record NZ_BMIR01000001.1, on the reverse strand, counting down.
ATATAATGTCTTCTAAGGGGATAAAATTAATCTCAGGTATATTGGGATTTTCAGTACCTACAATTGCCAGCACATCATATAGTTGAAATGGAGCTTCTTGAATCCCATTATGTTTCAAGCGCTCAAAGTCATGAGATATAATTTTTATAGCAATATCATCTTTAATGCTCTCAGTAAGTAAATCCTCGATTTGTGTTGCTGTGCCAATTCCGGTAAAACAGGATGTAATAATTGCAAATTCCTTCTTTTTCTTGGGGTAAAATAAATTGATTTTAGGTTTATCAACCTGCTTCATTTTTATCGCTATGTCATTGATTGTAAAGCCATTCATGATATATTGGCCTGCTTCTAATGCGGTCATTGTTGTAACCTGATCAATAAATAAGAGAGGTCCATCAATATGCTCTTGAATGTGATCGTGAATTAAGTTAAGGGACCCCATGTCAATAAATATTAAAAGACCATTCACTGTTTCGTTAAGTTCTAAATAATGCTGCAATTTTTCAATAATGTCTGTTGAGGTTGCTTCAATTTCCATATCCATTGAATCATAAATATTTGATCTGAGGATTCTGTTACATACATTAGCAATACTACTTGCAGTTGCATAACCGTGAGCGATGATCATTGCTTTTGCTCTGTTCTGATGATGAGGCATTTCGGTTGTTGATAAAAATAAGGTTATCAGTAGTGTATCGAAGTCATCCAGTTTTATGTCCAACCCGTTTTCAATAAAGGGTTTCAGTTTTAATACATATAAGTATTCTCTCTTTAATTTATGTTCGTAATAATGGCACATGGCATGAAATAATGTTTCCTCCTGCTCACTTAAGTGAAGGACTACAGGCTTAAAAAAAAGATAGGAAGCGACTGCGTATAAAAAATTCCCATCATATTTCATATTATAATTTGTTTCTAGATATCTGAAGGTTTTTTGCAGGGAGTTTATTGTAATTTCCATCATGATATTCATGTTATTATTGGGCCTTTTGAAAATTAAGTGATCCATTAAGACAGTTATTTCTTCTATGATTTTTTGATGGCTTACGTCCTCTTGCCAGGTTTGATCATCTGCATTTTTAAAATAATTTAGACAATTAAAGAAACTGTTCCTTATTCTACCTTTTTGTCTCTCATTATTTTTGCTGGCAACCGTTTTACTATCTGGTTGAAATACATAGGCGCCTTCATGAGGTATATAATTATCAAATAAGTGAGGAGACTTCTTAAATATTTCTTTTGGAAGATCGTTAATAGTTACTTTAATTATATCTGTGTCTTGAGTTTTATTGGCATAGGCGCATCCACAGGTGTATTTAATAATATTTTTGCATTCACCAATATTTCCAATATATTCATGGTGATTTAATACTTCGATAGTTTTATTACTTACCTCGATAGGTAGCTGAAATAGTTTGCTTTCTTCCATAAAAAAGTATTGAATGAATTGATTTTTTTCTTGTGTTCCTCTTTCTTCTAAGCTTGGGATAGTTACTTTTATGGGGATTCTTCGTAAAAAGGTGTCTAAAAAGCAAGATAGGCTTTCAGTGGTTGCAAAAATTAATCTTACCCTCGCTTTTCTTAGCGTGTCATTTTCGCCAAGTCTAGAAAATGTACCTTGATCCATAAACGTAAAAAGCTTCTCTTGTCCTTCACGACTTAAGCAGTGAACTTCGTCTAAAAAGAGAACACCTTGATCAGCCCGTTCTAATAGCCCAGATTTATCTTTATCCGCTCCAGTATAGGCTCCTTTTGCATGACCAAATAGATGGCTCGACAATAATTCTGGATTATTAGCATATTGTGCACAATTAAAAATATGAAAGGGGGCATCTCGCAAAATTAAATTTTGGTTTTTAATGTACTTATACATAAGTTGAGCTAAATGGGTTTTACCGACACCCGTTGGTCCAATTAACATTATTGGTAGGCCGTTTTCTGGATAAAAAATAGCCGTTTTCATTTGTTCAATAACTTCTTTTAAACTCTTATCATGTCCAATTATTTCTTGAAATACTGTTTTGGTTTGATGTCTGGTTAAGCTATTTTTGAGTTCTTCAATATTTTTATACTCATTTTCTTGTATCATACCAAAGTTATTTTCAATGGTACTTTTATGTAAAAAATAAACGGGCCTAGTGTTGATTTTTATAAGTAAACCTTCTTTAACAGCATCATTTAGAATGCGACTGATTGATGTTCGTTCCATTGAAAAATGATGGGCAATAACATTTGTCTGAAGTTGGCTAAGATCATACTCATCATGAAATAGAAAGGCTTGGGTAGCTTCTTTAATATAATCTATGATTAATTCTTTTTTCATAAGAATCCCTCCAGTGATTCATCACGTTCTTATCTCAATTCTGAACAATAAAGAATTATATTTTTCACCTATTTAAAGAGTACGATCCATTAATCGACAAATTTTTTATAATGGTGATATAATATCATAATTTTTCTGATTTTTCTAAGGAATCTTATGTCAAATGATAGAGTGGAAGGTTAATAAATGTTAGGGGTCTCTCAATATCTGGTGGATTGAAAAAGATAAATCCTGTAAATCGAATGTCGTAAACAAGGTAAAGGTAAGAGTTGGCGCTTTTGATATAAAAAAGGGACAGGAGACCCTTGCGCGTTCGGTGCTACTCCTGTACTTTTTTATGTTGTGGAGCAAGCGTCTAGCCTCCATTTTCTTTATTTCTTTCTCGAGCATTCAATACCGTCCCTAGACAAGTTGATGTCATTTTTGCCTATTGATATGAATAGAACAGTTTAATGGGTGGAAAAGAAAAGTATTGAATCTATTATTATTTTGGAGGTTAGGGTCATGCACAGATGGGGAGTGATTGTGCCAAGCAGTCTCATTTTCTTAATGGCACTTTTATTGGGATGTCTTTATTATCATCAGGCTACGCACTTCAATCGCCATATTAAAATAAATCATATAGATGTTGGTGGATTAACAGCTGAACAGGCAATAGACAAGTTGAAAGGGGCAGTTTCAAAACATGTCATTTATGTTGGACAAACGAGACTGATGGATGGAAAGGATACGAGTATGGGCTTTACAGAAAAAGATAGAAATAATATTAAAACGTTATTGCGTCAACAACGTACGATATTCCCATCTGCAAAAGAGAAAAATTATGTGTTAAGGCCAGAGGCAATGGGGGGAAGACAAGTGGATGCAATCAAAACGAGACTAAAAGAAAAGCTCTTGAAAATAAATAAGGACTTAGCGGCTCCTCAAAATGCTTCTGTACGTTTAAAAAATGGGAAGATCATCGTTTTAAAAGGAAAGAAGGGAACACGTTACGATGTTTCAAGTCTATTAAAGGCTTATCAGAAACAGGCCTTTAATAGTGAAATTCACTTGGCATCCATTCATCAGCAACAGACTAAGGCGGATAGTGCTGTTCTACAACAAGAAAAGAAAAAGCTGCAGGACTTGGTTCAACAAACGGTAAATTACAAGCTACAGAATAAAACATATGCCTTCAGGGGCAGTGAAGTGATCAAAAATGTCACCTTAACCAAAGATATGAAGTACAACATAGATCAGAGCATGATTGAGGAAAAGCTGGATAAATTGAATCAGTCTCTGTCGACACTTCATAAAAATTATACGTTTAAGACGCATTCTGGTCAGGTGATTTCAGTAAAAGGCCAATCCTATGGGTGGGCGATTGATTGCGCTGCTGAAGCGAAAAGAATTAAGGAAGCCTTTATAAAAGGAGAGGATACCATTCCCGCCTATAATATCTATGGAGAGGGATGGAATGTGAATGGCGTCGGTTATCATAATCCCACAAATCATGGGATAGGTGATACCTATGTGGAGGTGTCAATTAAGGCTCAGCGAATATGGGTTTATAGACAAGGACAATTAGCAGTGACAACACCTGTTGTAACAGGGACCCATGCTTACAATGAAGATACGCCAAAAGGGGTTTGGTATATTGAGTATAAGGCATCCCCCTCCGTTCTTAAAGGGAGCGAAGTTGGTAATCCGAATTATTCAATTAAAGTTCAGTATTGGGCACCCTTTACGCAAAGTGGCAGTGGCTTTCACGATGCAAGCTGGAGGACCAATTGGTCAAGTCATGCCTACATCAATAATGGATCAGGGGGATGTGTAAATACTCCTCCAAGTATTATGAAAAAAGTTTATGACAATCTTACGCAATATGAACCAGTTGTGGTGTATTAAGTAAAAGTTGCCGAGAAGACAAAGGGATAATGCCTTCTCGGCAATTACTTTTTATAGAACGAATAATAGACTGTCTTAAAAGAGCGGCTTTTTAAGGTTTTGAGGGTAAAGAATCAGGCATTTACTCTATACGGTGTTTCGCCTTAAAACATTCATCCCCATTTGTTTACCGCTGATTTTGACTTTCTTAGACCCGCTTTGTCGAACGACGTATTACTAACTTTGGCTCAAAAACGATGGACTCTACGTTCTTTGTGCGCTTTTCAATAAGCTTTATGATCGTTTCGGCAGCGGCCCGACCAAGCTCAGTTTTTGGATGTTCAACACTTGTTAATTTGATTTCTGAGGCCTCGGCAAGATGAGAATCATCATACCCGACAATTGAGAGATCGTCAGGAACTGATAATGAAAGCTCGCGAATAACATGAAGAATGCTTAAGGCAATTTCATCATTATAACAGACGATGGCTTCGGGACGGTTATGCTTATCCTTAGTCAGCAATGCACGGACCGTATCTTGGAGTCTGTTGCCTTTATCCTCAGTATTGAAGGAAATGACCATGTCAGGATAAGGAAGCAATTGATGTTCACGATGGGCGCGGATAAAGCCCTTCATCCGTTCAATGCCTTGCAAGTCATCGGTTTTAAAAAGCCCCATGATCCGTCTGTGACCAAGTGTGATTAAGTGTTCTGTGGCGATATACCCCCCTTTTTCATCATCAACCGTGATGCTGGGAGCAGCGAGCTCAGAGTATGAGGCATTGATCATCACATAGGGAATTTGGCTGCGTTCTAAATTTAAATAATAATTAAGATTCGGGTTATGATAAGTGCTCTTAGTAGGTTCGACGATCAGGCCGTTAATATTTTTAGTTAAGACGTTTTGTAACCCCTTTTTTTCTAATTCAACATTATTATTCGTACTTGTGAGAAGAAGGCTATAATCCTTTTCAGATGTATAAGACTCAATCCCTCTGATAATAGAAGGAAAGATGTAATCTGAAATATATGTTGTGATAATACCAATGGTTTGAGAATATATATGTTTTTGATCAACAGTGGATTGACGGTCCTTGCAGTAGGTGCCGCCTCCTTGGATTCGATATAACCAATCTTCATGGACGAGTTCACCAATCGCTTGACGTACAGTATGACGACTCACATTAAATTGTTCCATTAATTCACTTTCTGATCCTATTTTCTCTCCAGGTATAATTTTACCTTCTAAAATCCATTCTTTAATGGCCTCTTTCACTTGGATATACTTGGCTACCATGGCGTTGTTCCTCCTAGAAAACTTATACGTACAAATATAGTACCATATTTAAAAAAAAGAATTGGGGGTTATGAGAAAAACAAATTAAATTATATATTTTTCTAAATAAATTGACTTTAATTTTTGATGGCTTTAGAATGTACGCATCCTTTTTGAAAGCGCTATCTTGATTATTTGTGCGTATCATTTTGCTTGTGAGACGATGCTCAAACACTATAGAACTGTATGTATTCTGTGTGTTCAATGCATCAAACTTATAACAAGGAGAGGTGATGGCGGTGACTGCTTTAAAAGCTAAAATGATTCTGGATAAAGCTTATACTTCTCGGAAGTGGATGATCGCATCTAGGGTTCTTTTCTTGAGCATTTAGGCAGAGCGGTTTATGGTGGGATTTATGAGCCAGATCACCCTACAGCTGATGAGCAAGGGTTTCGTAGGGATGTCATGGACATGGTGAAAGCATTAAGGGTGCCACTTGTTCGCTATCCAGGTGGAAACTTTGTAACGGGCTACAACCGCCATTGCTCGAGGATATTTATAATTTGGAGGATGCCCTTGTTGTTGGAACGCTGCTTATTAAGCTGCTGAAACATGCTGATCGTGTTAAGATCGCTTGCCTTGCCCAGCTTGTTAATGTCATTGCTCCCATTATGACCCAAAAGGGTGGAGAAGCTTGGAAACAAACCATCTATTATCCTTATCTGCATGCCTCTCTCTATGGACGTGGAACGTTTTAAACCCAGTGATTACCTCGCCGGTTTATGACACTAAGGCTTTTACCGATGTGCCTTATTTGGAGTCGATCACTGTGTATAAGGAAGAGGAAGAAGCACTGACGATCTTTGCAGTAAACCGAAGCAGTGAGGACGCTCTCATTCTAGAAACAGATGTGAGATGTTTTGAGGGCTATAAAGTGATCGAACATATTATTTTAGAAAATCAAAATGTGAAGGCGACAAACCATGAAAATCATAATCATGTCACGCCACATCACAACGGTCAATCAGTTATAGAATCAGGGTATCTAAGAGCAGCACTGCCAAAATTATCGTGGAATGTGATCCGTTTAGGAAAATAGTTTGACAGAAGGGGATGGAGGGAGAGACTCTCTGCCCTTTTTTAAAGGATCAGAAAGTATAAAATTTCTGATCCTGAGGGGTATGGCCTGTGTTAATATCTTATGAATTGAATGGGCAGGTTTGTTTTCTAATACACGTAGGGGTTGCATTTTTTATTTTTTTAAAGACCCGCCCAAAGTAGTTAATATCGGAAAAACCAACTTTTTCTGCGATTTCAGTAATGGAATCATTTGTCTCAATAAGCATCCTTTCCGCTTCATTAATTCTTAATAGATGCACGTACTCGATGAAGGTTTTTCCAGTAACTTGTTTGAAAACGCGACAAAAGTGATTGGGACTTAAGTTTACCATGTGAGCTGCTTCATTTAAACTAAAGCTTCTGTTGTAATGTTGGCGCAGGGCTTGGAAAAGGTGTGAAAAATCATATTTTTTTTTTGAATCTAAGGTGGTGGATTGGTTTAAAAATACTAATGTATAGCGAAAAAATAATCCAAAAATGCGAAGGAGTTCAGCTTTGATAAGCAGTTCATAACCGGGATTTTTATTTTCAAATTCATTAATCAATCTTAAGAAGGACGCATTGATTTCCTGGATATAAGGATCGTCCTTTTTCATTGTTCTGGGCCACTTCATCCGCTTATCCAAATAAGGCAAAAAATAATGGTGATCAATAAAATCTAAGCCATTCCCTCTGACAAGAGATTCATTAAAAACGATACATATCAGTTCTAGGTCTTGCTCTAAGGTTGTGGTACTATGCAGTTGTTTAGAGTTGATAAATGCCAGTTCCCCCTTATTAAGGTCTACGAAAGTCTCATCAATTTGTATCCTACATTTTCCTTCTTTTATAAAAACCCATTCAATGTGATCATGCCAATGTAAGTAAATATCATGTGTGAAAAATACATTAATTGGAAAGGTTTTATCTGGGATGTCAGTTTGCTCTTTTAATAGCTTGATATTCACTATATCTCACTCCCAGAAATTCGGACTTTTTTAGCAGAATAACAGGAGAAAATAAGATTGTCAACGCTTTCTTTTTGTATAAATGATAAAATTATCCGACTATTAAGCAATTTTGTTTATAGTTTGCCATGATCTGTTTATATAAAATTAAATAATAGATAGAGAGGAGTGGTGAAAATGAAGCAAATTCGCATAGGAACTCTGGTTAATGGGGAAGATGCAGTCCGATTACTTCCACAACTTATACCCCATGGTTTTGAGTCTTTTAGCTTAACGTTTTGGCAATCAACGGGTCAGACTGATGTATCAGAACTGGCAAAGCGAGTGATGGATAGTTTAGAGAATCAAGATATTGTAATTTCATGTTTGTCGATTTTTGGAAATGCGTTAACTGGTGAAGGAAATAATGCGGACACCTTAGCAAGCTGGGAACGCCTCATTGATTCGGCGCATGCATTTGGAACGGATCTTGTTACAGGTTTTACAGGACGAATGCCTGGCTCCATAGATGCATCCATGACTCGCTTTACGGAAGTGTTTGGAGAGCTGGCGAAACGCGCAGAATATGCCGGTGTTAAATTAGCCTTTGAAAATTGCGATATGGGTGGGACATGGGAACAGGGAGATTGGAATATTGCACACAATCCAATGGCTTGGGAAATGCTATTTAATGCGGTATCAGCAGAAAATATTGGATTGCAGTGGGAGCCCTGCCACCAAATGGTTAGCTTAATTGATCCTATCCCGCAGCTACGTAAATGGGTAGATACAGGGAAGATTTTTAATGTACATGGAAAGGATGCTACGATAGCTTGGGATGTTGTCCGAGAATATGGCATTCATGGGCCAAAAGACTTTGTTTGGCACCGCACCCCAGGGTTTGGTGATACCAATTGGGTAGATATCCTTTCGATATTAAGACAGGGTGGCTATGAGGGGAGTATAGATATAGAGGGCTATCATGATCCTGTTTACAGGGAGGAATGGGAAATGACGGGTCAAGTTCACGGGTTAAATTATCTCAAGCGTTGTCGCGGTGGGGAATTTATAGCAAATCCTAAGTAAAATGTTTCAGAGGTGATGGGATATGAAGACACATAAAATTATTGTTGCAGGTTGTGGAGGCATGTCTAACCAATGGTTGGATTATGCCCAAGCACGATCAAATGCTGAAATTATAGGTCTTGTTGATATTTTTGAAGAAAATGCTATAAAGATGGCAGAACAACGGGGGCTTGATGTGCCTATCTTTACAAATCTATCACAGGCAATTAGGGAGACGGCTGCCGATCTTGTATTTGATGTCACAGTTCCTTCAAGTCATAAAGACATTGTGACGACGGCCTTACGAGAAGGATGTCATGTCTTTGGTGAAAAACCGATGGCAGCATCTATGGATGATGCAAAAGAGGTTGTCGAGCTGAGTGAACAAATAGGGAAACGTTATAGCGTGATGCAAAATCGTCGCTATAATAAGCACATTCGTGCCTTCCGAGATTTTTTAATGACTGGAGCGATTGGAAGGACGGGGTCTATTCATGCTGATTTCTTTTTAGGTCCACATTTTGGTGGTTTTCGTGATGAAATGGATCACGTACTTATTTTAGATATGGCTATTCATACCTTTGATCAAGCGAGATTTATAACGGGGGCAGATCCTGTATCTGTCTATTGTCATGAATATAATCCACACGGATCATGGTATAAAGGGAATGCCGCTGCGATATGTATTTTTGAAATGGATGATGGCACCGTCTTTAGTTATAATGGCTCTTGGTGTTCTGAAGGTTTATCAACGTCGTGGGAAGCCGATTGGCGTGTGACTGCCAGTCAAGGTTCAGCGACATGGGACGGTTACCATACCCCCATTGCCGAAGCTATTGATGATACGCAGCCATCAGGATTTATGAACACTTTCAAAACATTGGATGTGACAGAAAACTGGAATGGTCAAGAAGGGCATTTTGGATGTTTAGATGAAATGTTCACGGCTTTGGAAGAGGATCGACTAGCAGAAACGGATTGCTCAGATAATATTAAGAGCATTGCGATGGTCTTTGGAGCAGTAGAGAGTGCTAAGACAGGTAAAAAGATATATTTATGATTCGATTTGTGAGCCTTTTATTTTATCATCACTTTTGGTAGCCCTTACATTTTTGTTTTTCCAAATACTATATTTATATGTTTTCTTACAATAAAACATTTATCTATCTGTATAGAAGTTCTGATTGGAAGGTCCTTTGTAAAGTCTATAAAAAATAGGGAGTGGAGAATGGATGAAAAAATACCGCATTCTACTCGTTCTTTTCTCAATAGTGCTAATCTTTATGACTGGATGTGCAGGTTCTGGGTCTGGCGCATCTAGTTCAGATGGAAAGGTCACTATTACTTTCATGAACTGGGCCGGTGGTGGTGAAAAGGCTTCTTTGGAGCGAGCAGTTGAGGCTTTTAATAAAACGCATTCAGATATTTATGTCAAGCAAGAATTTGTTACTGGGGATTATGATACCAAAATCAATTCTCTTCTTGCAGCAGGTGATCCGCCTGATGTCGCCTATGTCTATGAATATAACACGATGGCATGGGGAGAAAAGGGAATTCTAGAGGATTTGCAGCCTTATTTTGAAAAAAGCAAGGATGTTAGTATGGATGACTTTATACCGGGTGTTTTATTTAATAATAAAGGAAAAACATGGGGAGCGGGGATTGGCCCAGAGACGATGGTGCTATTTTACAATAAAGAATTATTTAAAGATGCAGGCATGGCTCCCCCATCAGCCGACCCCCATCATCCCTGGACTTGGGACCAGTTTGTTAATGCGGCCAAAAAGCTAACTGTGGATGTTAACGGGAAACACCCTTCAGATGCTGCTTTTAATGCAGATCGAATTAAAACCTATGGTGCTATGATTCCTATTGGGTTTAATACGCTTGACCCTTTATTGAGGAGCAATGATGGAGGTTATGTATCAAGTGATGGTAAAACGATTGAATTAAATTCGCCGGACTCTTTAGAGGTTCTACAAAAGGTGGCTGACCTAAGCTTTAAAGACCATGTAGCCCCGATTCCAAAGAAAGCCTCTACTTTGCCAGATGCACCGATAATGGTACAGAACAAGCAGTTGGGCATGTATATCAGTGGGAACTATGATAATGCGACATTTGGAGAAAATGGTTATCAACCTGGTTATGCGGCTATTCCTATGTTTAAGAAGCCTTCTAATATTGCTTGGGCTGCAGGGTTCTCTATGTTCCAGGGGAGTAAGCATAAAAAAGCAGCATGGGAGTTCATGGAGTATATGCTTAATCCAAAGAATATAAAATCGATGTACTCGGATTCTGTATGGATACCGACCAAGAAATCGTGGTATACAGACAAAGAGAAGCTAAAGCTCTGGACAGGAAATAGCAGGCACTCAGGTAACTATAACAAGGTCGTTCTACCAACGATGCTCGATAATATTGCTCAATTACCTGATACTGTGACGATTAAAAATTTCAATGATATGCAGAAATACTTTGATGACGCCACAGGAAAGTTATTTGATGGCAATGGTAAGACCTCAGCAGAGAAGGCTATAAAGACATTGGATACGGACAAGATCAAACAATTGTTAGACGGTGCCTATAAATAATAAGTCAACGGGTTAAAGAGAGGTGAAGTAACGAACTTCACCTTTTTCTTAGATTAAGAGTAGAGAAATCTTCTAGAGGGTGGGTGTTCGAAAAAATGACCAAAATTGAAAAGAAGAATCTAGCATGGGGTTACTTATTTATTGCTCCAGCTATTATTGGTTTAACACTTTTTATTGTTGCACCGATGATCTTTAGTTTCATTATTAGTTTTACTGATTGGGACATGATTACATCATTTAAATGGATCGGTTTGACCAACTATCAAACAATATTTACTGATGATATTGATTTTTGGAATTCCATAAAGGTCACCTTTATTTTTGCAATTGTGCAAGTGCCCTGTGTGCAAATTTTTTCTTTTTTATTAGCTAATTTATTAAATAGCAAGGTTAAAGGGGTGTCGATATTTAGAACGCTATTTTATATCCCCTCTATCCTTCCCTTTGTCGCAGTAGCGATTTTATGGATGTTCATTTATAATCCGGATTTTGGATTGCTTAATCAATTCTTAGGGTTTTTTCATATTCCTCCGCAGGATTGGCTTGTGAGTAACAAGCTTGTTATTCCTTCCTTAGTCATTATGGCAATGTGGATGGGCGGTGGCGCAATGATTATTTCTCTTGCGGGATTGCAAGGTGTTCCAAACTATTTATATGAAGCGGTTGAAATGGATGGCGGTGGGAGAATCCATAAATTTTGGTATGTTACGGTTCCGATGATGAGTCCCATCATCTTCTTTAATGCCGTCATGAATTTAATTGGCGTGATGCAGGCATTTAATGAGGCTTACATTATGACTCAAGGGGGGCCCGATAAACATACTTATTTTTATTTATATATGATTTATCAAGCGGCCTTCAAAGAGGGGCATATGGGATACGCTAGTGCATTAGCTTGGATCTTATTTGTGATTCTTGTGATCGTTACCCTTCTTGTATTTAGATTTTCAAGAAATCTCATTTACTATGAAGCGGAGGTGAAATGATGAATCCTACAACAAAACTGCCAAGCTCTCTAGAACAGCCAAAGGAACGGATTGTTTCAAGAAAAAATAAATCATTTAAGGAAATCATCTATAAAACGTTTATCTATTTATTATTAATCTTAATTTCATTAATAATGATTTTTCCTTTTTATTGGTTAATCAGAAGTGCGCTGATGACCCAAGTTGAAGTCTTTACAATGCCAGTTAAATGGCTGCCTTCCATTCCCCAATGGTCCAACTTCAAGGAAGCTCTAACATCTGCCCCCTTTGGCTTATATTTTAAAAATACCATTTTTCTAGTTGTTCTAAACGTTTTCGGAGCTCTTTTAAGCAATAGCTTCATTGCCTTTGGTTTTGCACGAATTTCATTTAAAACTAGAAATTTTTGGTTTGGATTTGTGTTAATGACTTTGATGCTGCCGGGGGCAGTCATGCTTATCCCACAATTTGTCGGCTGGAAAGTAGTGGGTGCATATAATACTTACTTTCCGTTAATACTGCCAGCATTTTTTGGGAATGCCTTCAATATATTTTTGTTAAAACAATTCTATTCGACCATTCCAATTGAATATGATGAAGCAGCAAAGGTGGAAGGGGCGAATTACTTACAAATTTGGTATAAGATTATTTTGCCGCTCTCTAAGCCGGCATTGGTAACCATTGGTGTCTTTACTTTCTTATCGGTATGGAATGATTTCATGGGACCGTTATTGTATTTGAATGATGAAAGTAAGTGGACACTAGCTCTAGGATTACAAAGCTTTCAGGGGCATTATTCTTCACAATGGAATTTGTTAATGGCTGCAGCTGTTGTGATGTTTGCCCCTTTGGTTATTCTATTCTTTTTTGCCCAAAAGCAAATTATGTCTGGGGCAAATTTAACAGGCGGAATAAAGGGCTAAAAAATAATAAATATTCTGAATTAAGGTGGGGTCTATGATTGAAATACACTAAGCTAGGGGGCGTTCTTATGAGAAGTCAAAAGATATCTCAGCAAAGCAAGGTGAGAATAACGGATAGCTTTTGGAGAAAACGGATGGATATCATCCGTAATGAAGTTATTCCTTATCAGTGGGAGGCTTTAAATGATCGGTTACCTGATGCTGAACCAAGTTATGCCGTTCAAAATTTCCGAATTGCAGCAGGTGAAAGCGAGGGTGAATTTAAAGGGATGGTCTTTCAGGATAGTGATCTCATGAAATGGCTTGAAGCTGTGGCATTTAGTCTTGAACAAGATCCTGATCCAGAGCTAGAAGCTATTGCTGATGGAATGATCGAACTTTTAGAAAGGGCTCAACAAGAAGATGGATATTTAGATACGTATTTTATAGTGAAAGCACCAGATAAACGATGGAAGAATTTACGCGATTGTCATGAGCTTTATTGCGCCGGACATATGATAGAGGCAGCCGTTGCTTATTATGAGGCGACAGGCAAGGAAAAATTTCTCAATATTGTTTGTCGTTATGCCGACTATATTGCTTCTATTTTTGGGCCGGAAGCGCAAAAACTGAGCGGCTATCCGGGCCACCAAGAAATTGAGCTTGCGTTAGTGAAACTGTACCGTGTGACAGGGAACCCACGTTACCTTAAACTCAGTCAATATTTTATTGATGAACGAGGAACACAGCCACATTATTTTGACGTTGAAAAAGAAGTAAGGGGCGATCATGAGCAGTTTTGGTGGAAGAATGATTATGCCTACATGCAAGCGCATCGACCGGTTCGAGAACAGACTAATGCTGTAGGGCATGCTGTCAGAGCAATGTATATGTATGCCGCCATGGCCGATCTTGCAAAGGAAACTAAGGATGAGCCGCTGTGGGAGGCCTGTCAAGCTCTATGGCAAAATGTAACGAGACAGAAAATGTACATCACTGGTGGGGTTGGTTCTCAAGCCTATGGCGAGTCCTTCTCTTTTGATTATGATCTGCCTAACGATCTTTGCTATACAGAGACATGTGCATCTATTGGATTGGTGTTTTGGGCTTGGCGCATGCTTAGAAATGAGGTGAACCGTGAGTACGCTGACGTGATGGAAAAGGCTTTATATAATGGAACGATCAGCGGAATGGATCTAGATGGTAAGAAGTTCTTCTATGTTAACCCTCTTCAAGTGTCTCCAGAAAACATTACTGAAAGACAGGAGAGAGCTCATGTCAAGCCTGTTCGCCAAAAGTGGTATGCTTGTGCCTGTTGTCCGCCCAATCTTGCACGATTAATTGCCTCCCTTGGCCATTATATTTATTCTGCACACGATCAACAAGCCTTGATTCATTTGTATGTCGGGAGTGAAATAGAACTTGATTTAGCTGGGAGACAAGTCAAACTTTCTCAACAAACCCATTATCCTTGGGATGAAACCGTTATTATTTGTGTCACGCCAGATAAAGCGGCAGAATTTACGTTAGCATTACGTATTCCGGGATGGTGCCAGAAGGCAAGGTTAACTGTTAATGGAGAAGATATACAGTTAAAAGGCTGCATGAAAAATGGGTATGTTTATCTAGAGAGACTCTGGAGAGCCGGCGATCAATTAAAGCTTCATTTAGCGATGCCGATTGAGCGGATGCGGTCTCATCCGGCAGTCAGAGCGAATGCGGGAAAAGTAGCTTTACAGAGAGGACCTGTTGTTTATTGTCTAGAAGAGGTTGATAATGGAAACTTTCTTGATCAAATGGTGTTGCCACGAGATCAGGCGCTAAAATGTTATTTTGATAAGAGCTTACTGGATGGGATCGTTGTTATAACAGGAGAAGCAGAGAGAGCCGGAAGGGTTTCAAATGAGACAGCTCTTTACTTTAATCAAGGGTTGAGTTCTGATTCTCTAAAGTTCAAAGCGATTCCATATTATGCTTGGTGTAATCGCGATCCAGGGGAAATGTTGGTATGGATACGTGAAAGATAAATAAAAGTGAAGATGGGATAGATGGTGTGATTCATACCGTTTATCCCTTTAATATTTTAAAAAAACGAAAAATGATTGACATGAAAAAAGAGGAATTATACACTATATTTATACGTACAATATTTTATAAAATTAAAATATGTTAAATTCATACGTACAAATATTGAATGAGAAGGGTATGTCCATGTGACCATTGGGGATAAAGAGGGCTTTATCATTGATCGCAATGGCGCAGCTTTTAGGGGAGAACACCTTATCGAAGGAGCAGTACAAACCATCTTCAGGCTTCATTCCCTTAACAAACGCATTGTGTTTTTAAGCAATTGAGGTCATTTATCGCCAGAGCTGTGTGGAAAAATTACATAGGCGTGGCATAGACACAAAAGAAGAACTACGGTTATCGACCTATGTTGCCGCCAAATTTTTGAAAGCGCACTATCCAAGTATGACACTGTGGAGGTTCGGTGATCAAGGTTTGATTGATGAATTGTAGGATGCCAAGCTGACCATGGCAAGTCATCCTTGGAGAAGCGGATGGGCTTGTCATTATCTTGCATGAACACATAATGTATAACGACCTAAACAATGCCTTCTGTTGTGAAGGGTGGGGCAAGAATAATGGCGACCAAGATCGATAAATCCTTTCCAAGTGAGGAGGGGGAGTCCATTGGTGTTGCTGGAATGTTAGGAGCGATAGAAGCGACAACCAATCGGCCAGATAGTGTTGTGGGTGAACCGTCGCACATCATGGCAGGTGCAGCCTTAAAACAGCTGCGTCTCCCGCCAAAACGATGGGGATAACCTTAGCTCAGACATCGCGATGGGCAAACTTTATGCTGTTACTACAGTTTTGCTATGAACCGGTGGAACTTCTCTTGAACAGGTGCCCCATAGTCCTTTTAAGCCTGACCATGTTTTAGCGTCACGTGCTCATATATTAGAGGGGGAATGACCTTTGGAGATGCTCGCGAAATTTAAAGCTTTGTCAAAGCAGATCAATGGGCAAGACATTGGTGTGGAGCGCGTTGTGATTGAGAGCAATGCCCTATCTAAGATTCCAAAGTATATACAGGAAAAAGGGTTTGAAAAGATTGCGATCATTGCTGATGCCAATACATTTGAGGCAGCGGGTAAGCGATTAAGTGAGCGATTCACGCAGGAGGCGCTTTCGTATTATTGCCACCTGTTAACGATGGACCAGCATCAGCAAGTGGTGGCTAACGAGGAGACCTTGGTTGAACTTTTTCTTGCTATTGACGATGCAACAGATGTTTTAATAGCTGTTGGTTCAGGAACAATCCATGATATTGTTCGGTTTGTAAGTGATAAGATGGCTAAACCCTTTCTCTCTGTTCCTACCGCAGCATCTGTTGATGGCTTTACATCTAAGGGAGCGCCACTCATTTTAAGAGGAAGTAAACAAACCGTTCAAGCAGCATCACCATTAGCACTCTTCGCCGATTTACGGGTATTGGCAGAAGCACCAGCGGAAATGACGGCAGCAGGTTTTGGCGATATTCTAGGGAAATATACATCCTTAGTCGATTGGAAAATTTCACATTTAATAGGGAAAGAACCCTATTATCAAAAGGCTGCGGAGATGACAAACCGTTCTCTGCAAGCTTGCGTGGAGCATGTTCATGAGATTGCAGCGCGGGATGAGCGAGGGATCAAGCGACTGATGCAGGCCTTAATCGAATCTGGTCTCGTTATGTTAGTTCTTGATTATTCACGTCCGGCGTCAGGAGCGGAGCATCATCTTTCCCATTATTGGGAGATGGCCTTACTTCGCCAAAATAAGCGGCAGCTCTTGCATGGGGCAAAGGTCGGGGTAGCGACGACATTAATTGTTGATCTGTATAAAAAACAATGTAAGCGGTTAGAAAGAGAAAGGCTTCAGAAGTTGCCTGTTCATGGCGAGGCGCTTTATGAGCATTGGCCAGCAATCGTCGACTTCATTGAGAGATTACCAGATAAAGAGTATTTACAAGCTTTATTAAAAACAATGGGAGGTCCGGGAAGCACGAAGGAGCTAGGACTTGAACCAGCGCTTATACAAGCCAGTCTTCAAGAAGCCCACCATCTTAGAGCGCGTTGCACAGGCTTGTTTTTAATCAATGAAAATAAACATTATGAGCAATGAGTCGAAGGAGCAAAGAATATGGGAAAAAAATACGCGATAGGTGTGGACTATGGTACCGAATCGGCACGTGCTGTTCTCGTCGATCTCACTAATGGTGATGTGATCGCAACGGCAGTCGAAAATTATCCGGATGGCGTGATTGATGAGCGATTGCCTGGGACAGAAATTATGCTTGGACAGGATTGGGCATTGCAGAATCCTAATGATTATGTCACATGCTTTATCTCAACCGTTCAATCGGTTGTATCACAAACAAAGCACGAGATTAAAGCTGAGGATATTGTAGGAATAGGCATTGATTTTACATCTTGTACGGTATTGCCGGTCAAAAAGGACGGCACGCCACTATGTAATATACCGTACTACCGGGATAATCCACATAGCTGGGTCAAACTTTGGAAGCACCATGCGGCACAAAAAGAAGCCAATTGTTTAAATGAGGTTGCTCAGCAATTAGAGGATTCCTTTCTTCAGCGCTATGGAGGAAAAATCTCTTCAGAATGGCTTTTCCCAAAGCTATGGCAGATTTTAAATGAAGCCCCTGACATTTATGATCAGATGGATCGCTTTATTGAAGCGACAGACTGGATGGTTTGGCAGTTGACGGGAAATGAAGTCCGTAATTCTTGTACTGCAGGTTATAAAGCAATTTGGCATAAAGAGCAGGGGTTTCCGGATTCTACGTTCTTTAAACGGCTTGATCCTCGTTTAGAACATGTTGTCGATGAAAAAATTGGTCGAGAGTTCTTGCCTGTTGGTTCTCGGGCAGGGGGACTCACACAAAAGATGTCTGAACATGTTGGTCTGTTGGCAGGAACGTCTGTAGCGGTAGGAAATATTGATGCCCATGTTTCGGCACCACCCACGGGTGTCATTGCACCTGGCAAGATGTTAATGATCATGGGAACTTCAACGTGTGACATTTTGCTAAGTAGGGAGGAAGTCGCTGTTCCGGGTATTTGTGGCGTAACCTTTGATGGCGCGATTCCAGGTTATTTTGCCTATGAATCTGGACAGCCTGCCGTTGGGGATGTTTTTGCCTGGTTCGTGAAGCAGGCTGTCCCAGAGCACTATTTTAAAGCCGCCTCTAAGCGTGGGATATCTATTCATCAATTGCTAGAAGAAAAGGCGACTCAACTGTCAGTGGGTGAAAGCGGCTTGCTAGCGTTGGATTGGTTGAACGGCAATCGCTCTGTCTTGGTGGATGTAGATCTATCTGGTGTCATACTAGGTTTGACTTTGAGCACCAAACCAGAGGAGATCTACAGGGCATTTATTGAAGCTACAGCTTTTGGTAAGCGTTTGATTATTGAAAATTATGAAAAAAATGGCATCGCCGTGGAGGAACTAGTGGCTTGTGGCGGTCTTCCGCATAAGAATGCCATGCTCATGCAGATTTATGCGGATGTCACTGGAAAAACCATTACTGTATCAGAGCATGTTCAAACGCCGGCAGTCGGTGCGGCAATGTTTGGAGCTGTTGCTGCTGGAACGGCCGCTGGTGGCTATTCTAATATTTCTGAAGCAGCTGACCATATGGCGAAATTAAGTGAAGATAAAATTGTCCCTAATCCTGAAAATCGGCAGCGCTATGAGCCGCTCTATCAGGAGTATAAAAAGCTCCACGATTACTTTGGCCGCGGAGGAAATGATGCGATGAAGGTTTTAAAAAGCTTAAAAAATAAAAAGTAAGGAGTCCTCGCGAATGTTAGAAAAGCTTAAGCAAGAGGTATTAGAGGCCAATCTAGCGCTTCCTAAGCATGGCTTAGTGACCTTTACTTGGGGAAATGTGAGTGGGATTGATCGTGAAAAGGGTCTAGTGGTAATAAAGCCGAGCGGTGTGCCTTATACAAAGCTCACCCAAGATGAACTGGTTGTTTTGGATTTGGAGGGGAATAAGGTTGAAGGAGAACTCAATCCCTCCTCGGATACACCGACACATATTGTCTTATATAAGGCGTTTCCAACGATTGGTGGCATTGTCCATACGCATTCTTCTTGGGCGACAAGCTGGGCACAAGCAGGGAGAGATATTCCAGCGTTTGGTACCACACAAGCGGATTACTTCTATGGCACCATTCCCTGTACGAGACCGATGACGCCAGTTGAAATTGCTCATGATTATGAAAAAGAGACGGGAAATGTCATTGTAGAGACCTTTCAAGACATAAGCCCTGAACAGATTCCAGGCGTCCTTGTTCACAGCCATGGTCCTTTTGCTTGGGGAACGGATGCTGCCAATGCTATTCACAATGCTGTGGTTTTAGAGGAAGTGGCAAAAATGGCTTATCGGACGGTTGATCTTAACCCAGAAATTTCAGCAATGGATCGTCATTTGCTAGATAAGCATTTTTTGAGAAAGCACGGTGCCGACGCCTACTATGGTCAATAGGAGCCAGATTGAGATCAAAGGAGAGAGAATAATGATAAGTATTAAGCCTTATGAATTTTGGTTTGTGACAGGAAGTCAGCATCTTTATGGAGAGGATGCGCTTAGGGAGGTAGAGAAGCATTCCATTCATATTACACAGGGGTTAAATCAAGGAGATCGCCTGCCATATAAGCTTGTTTTTAAATCGGTTCTAACCACCTCTGATGCGATAAGAGCGTTGTGTAGAGAGGCGAATAGTGATGAGAACTGCGCCGGACTTATGACTTGGATGCACACCTTTTCACCGGCAAAAATGTGGATTGCAGGTTTAAGCGAATTACAGAAGCCCATACTTCATCTGCATACCCAATTTAATCGTGATATTCCATGGGATGATATTGATATGGATTTTATGAATCTCAATCAATCCGCCCATGGTGATCGTGAATATGGCTTTATCCATACACGTATGCAGCTTTCTCGAAAAGTGATCGTGGGCTATTGGCAGGATGAAGCAGTCAAATCACGTTTGAGTGCTTGGATGCAAACGGCTGTTGGACATAACGAAGGAAAAGGACTTAAAGTGGCGCGCTTTGGTGATAACATGCGTCACGTTGCAGTCACGGAAGGCGACAAAGTTGAGGCACAAATCAAGCTTGGATGGACGGTTGATTATTTTGGTATCGGCGATCTTGTAGAAAGGATTCAGAGCATCTCAGCAGAGGCGGCCAATGCTTTATGTAGAGAATATGAGGCGTTATACGATTTTCCAGAATCAGCAAGTAAGGAAGGGGCCATTCGTGAATCCATTAAAGAGCAAGCAAAAATAGAGCTTGCTTTAAGGGCCTTTTTAGAGGAGGGAGGGTATACAGCATTTACAACGAATTTTGAGGATTTACATGGTATGAAGCAGCTTCCAGGATTAGCCGTCCAACGCTTAATGGCTGAAGGATACGGCTTTGGAGGGGAAGGCGATTGGAAAACAGCTGCTCTCACTCGAATAATGAAAATGATTGCAAATAACCAAAAAACATCATTTATGGAAGATTACACATATCACCTGGAACCCGGTAATGAAATGATCCTTGGATCGCATATGTTAGAAGTGTGCCCAACGGTCGCTTCAACAAAACCAAGAATTGTTGTTCATCCTTTGTCAATGGGAAACAAGGCAGACCCTGCACGTCTTGTCTTTGATGGCGTAGAAGGAAAGGGGGTGAATGTATCTCTTATTGACATGGGGAATCGTTTCCGCTTAATTGTGAATGAAGTGGAAGCGGTTAAATCAAGTAAAGAGACACCGCACTTACCTGTTGCTAAAGTGCTATGGAAGCCCCAGCCATCGTTGCGTGAAGCGACCGAAGCATGGATATATGCGGGTGGGGCACATCATACCGTGTTTTCTGGTCAGGTTTCCATTGAGCAATTATGTGACTGGGCAGACATGGTGAAGGTAGAATGTGTCGTAATAGATAGGACAACACAGGTTCGTCAGCTTAGAAAAGAACTTCAGTGGAGCGAGGCGGCTTGGAAGTAATCACTTAGGGGTACGCTGTTGCTGTATCCGCTAGGTCCTACATTTTCAAAGAACCACCTGAATCGAAGGGGAGAGCTAAACATCTTAGGAATAGGATCAAACTTCAATGAAAGAAGGTTCTAGAAATGTCAGACGGATTATTTCACCTGAGTTTTATTGATTATTTGATTGTTATCATCTACTTTGCTTTTGCACTTATTGTAGGTTTTCTTTTAAGAAAGCATACGAAGACAGGAAAGGATTTCTTCTTGTCTGGTCGAGCATTGCCCACATGGATTACAGGGATTGCATTTATGTCTGCCAACCTTGGTGCAACAGAGATTATTGGGATGAGTGCCGGTGGTGCTGAATATGGTATGATCCAAGCCCACTTTTATTGGATCGGTGCGATTCCCGCCATGATTTTTATGGGCCTATATATGATGCCCTTTTATTACGCATCGCGAGCTAGATCGGTACCTGAATATTTGAAGATGCGATTCAATGAGGCAACAAGAGGCGTTAATGCCTTTGCTTTTGCGGTCATGACACTTCTTGTTTCGGGCATCAGTTTATATTCGATGGGCCTACTTTTAAAAACATTGCTCGGCTGGTCATTGACCGGCAGTATTATTTTGTCGGCAGTCATCGTGCTGATCTACGTTGCATTAGGTGGATTAACTTCTTCTATCTTTAACGAGGTTACACAATTTTTCTTAATCTGCTTGGGGATCCTGCCAGTCACGATTATCGGTCTCTATCATTTAGGGGGCTGGGATGGCCTGGTAGCAAAGATTCCCGATGGCTTTGGTCATGCATGGGGCAGCTTAGGCTCTTCAGATAATTCCTTAGGGGCGAGCTGGTTAGGTGTTGTTTTAGGACTGGGGTTTGTCACCTCCTTCGCCTATTGGACGACAGATTTTCTAGTTGTGCAACGGGCCTTTGCGGCAAAAAACCAAAGGGCAGCACAAGTCACACCCATTTATGCTTCGTTTATTAAAGTCTTCATTCCGGCGATCACCATTGTAATTGGTTTAATTGCACTTGCTGTATTTCCAAATATCGGGCATGGAGACACAAGCTATAATCTAGCGCTTCCTTTGCTCCTGGCTAAATATTACCCGGTTGGGATGGTTGGATTAGGTGTCACGGCATTGATGGCTAGCTTTATGAGTGGAATGGCTGGCAATATTTCAGCGTTTACCACTGTATGGACGTACGATATTTATCAGGCCTATATCAAAAAGGATGCTTCCGATCAACATTACGTATGGATGGGAAGATTGGCCACTGTGGGTGGCGTCATTGTCGCGATTGCGGCGTCATATCTTGCCGCTGGATTTCCAAGCATTATGGACTATATGCAAACTTTATTCTCTTTCTTCAACGCGCCAATCTTCGGGGTCTTCTTACTCGGGATGTTTTGGAAGCGCATGACACCATGGGGAGGCTTCTGGGGCTTGGTTTCAGGTATTGCCTTTGCCTTCATCTTTTATTTCTTTATTCCGATCCACTTTGCGACGCCAAATGCCGGAAACTTCTGGAGATCATGGTGGGTCTGGGTGGTCACAACAGCTGTCGGTGTTGGTGTCAGCTTAATTACAAAACCAAAACCTGTAGAAGAGCTCAAAGGTATTGTTTTAGGAGCAAGCAAGTACCGTTCATACAAGGGATTAAGCTGGTATAAACGTCCAGGTATTCTCGGAATTCTGAGTTTAATCATCTTTGTGATTATTAATATCATCTTCTGGTAGGAGTGAAGCAAAAATGGACGAAAAACAAGAGCGGAAATTTTTTGATCTTCGTCGTTTAATCGGGCTATTATTGACCATTTATGGGATATTAATCGGTGGCTATGGCTTATTTGTAAACCCTCAGTCTGCTTCAGTTTCCTTTAACATTGATTTATGGTGGGGCATTCTCCTATTAGTTATTGGCATCATTTTCTTGCTTTTATCGCTGCGACCTGAAAATGTCAGGGATGATGACAGCGAGGATTAAAGGATCGTGGAGAGGCTGGAACATAACTAGTCAAAAAAAATGAAAAAAGGCTCCCGTTATCTATTTTTGGATGATGGGAACCTTTTTTAGTTGAATTATTCATCAATCGCTATATTTAGCGTTTGGGCAGTGTACTTTCTTAAGTTCACTGCCATAAACGCAAAGCCGAATCCATTTTCTACTTTCTCTTTGCCTCGCACTGACGTACGAGTGAAACGCAAATTCGCCTTCAGAAATCCAAGAACTGGTTCTACGTCACTTTTACGCTTGCCGTAGATTTCACCAGTTTTCTCTTCCGAAAGCTGTTTTCTAATCGCTTCTTTTTGTGGTTCCCATTTCTCATTGTCATAAACTCTTCGAGGATTCTCTTCCTTCTCTTTCGTACATTGCCAACGTAATGAACAGTCCGAACAGTCTTCGCACGCATTTAAACGGTCGTGTAAAACCTGTTTTGTCTTTTCGTTTCGAAGGGTAGAGGACTATTACTTTTTTGCCATTTGGACAGGGGAATGCGTCACTTTCTTTATCATATGCCCAATGAGCGACATGAAAAGGGTTTTGCTTATACTTCTTTTTCTTCTCTTTACGATGCATATTATACGTGATAAGGGGTATGCGTTTCCGATTTTCTAGGACATCTTCATAATTTTGTTCGCTTCCATAACCGGCGTCTGCGACGATATAATGCGGGAGTTCGAAAAAGTGTTTCTCGATGTTATTTAGAAAAGGAAACAACGTGCGTGTATCCGTTGGATTGGGAAAGACATCATAAGTCAGGGTTTTAATACTAAAAGTATCGTCGGTTTTCAAGTGGATTGGAGCGAAAGACGCTCTGGCGCCTTCAGGAACGGGGCCAGCGTTACTTCACAAATAAACGTCGAGTTGTTCCGAGAAAGCTGACTTCGAAGCCGTACGCGTAGACGCAGGAACAGGGGACTTTTAATCACAAATACTTGGGAAACAGATCGTCCATTCCCAAGTGAGCTGAGGCCACTAAGGACGATCGGTTAAAACGTCACGTCCTGTGACAACGCCGCCCCTACCCACATCAATACCACCCCAAAAAGTAAAGTGCACCCTTTTCGGGGACCCCGGGTGTGGGCATGAGGAAAGTGAGCGTTCTGTAGCGGAAATCAACCTTGCCAATTCCGATGACAAACAGAATTTTATACTTTTTAATTCAATGGAGTAGCAATTGCTAATTTTTGGTAGATGCCACTCTTAATTTACTGGGTTTTTTCCCAGCCCCTCTTTAGCTGTTAGACGAATCAAAGAATAGAATATCTCGTTTGTCTTAGGTTTAAGGGCTTGGCGTCTTTCTATTTCAATTTATGAAAGGAGTAAAATGTGGAAAGAGGAATATGTACACGGTTCGGAGAAGTATTGAATAGAGATAGGGTTGCTATGCTTTGAAGCAACCATAATTGACTATGGAATGATTATTGGAAAGGGGATGAATGATTTTGATTGATATTGATCATTTACACCATGTGAGTTTAGCTGTGACCGATCTGGAAAAGGCAAAACAATTTTACGGAGGGATTTTAGGTTTGCCTGAGCTTAAGCGTCCTCCCTTTGATTTCCCCGGCGCATGGTATCAGGTGGGGAATGGGCAGCTGCATTTAATTGTTCACCCTGAATCTAAGACCTTAAGGAAAACGGATAGCATTGATACGAAAGATGGGCATATGGCTATCCGCATCAAGGACTATAAAAAAGCGTTGGAGTATTTAAAGGGAAAGCCGGTAGATATTGTGGAAAAGCCTTATAGTACCAGTGGATTTTCACAAATATTTTGCCATGATCCCGATGGTAATTTAATTGAATTAAATGTTGAACAAAAGGATTTAAATATTTAGGGTTATCTTACATGAGAGTACTAAAATTACAATTGGGGCTGGGACAGAAATATTTAGCACATAAAGAAGTCGAGCGCATGCGTTCGGCTTTTTGGTGCATCATGAAGGGCACCGCCAAACTCTTCGCTTTCCGCGGGGGAGTGGTAAGCCTCTTCACGCCTTCGCGCTGCGGGGGCTTATCGATCTCCCACTTCCCGCTGGAGTCTCCGCATTTTGACTGCGCTTTCAATTTCTCTATTTCCTTTTAAAATCTTATCGTTCGGTATGAGGGTTAGCCCTTTTAGTTTTGTCTCAGTCTCTTTCTTTTTTAGATTGATTAATACTAGGCATATACCACGATATCTATTCGTATGATTTTGACTTGATTAAAAGTTATAAAAATTTAAAAATAGCTGTTGCACTTTTTCTAATAAACTGTTAATATGCTTGTAAGGCGAACTACCATAGTAGTATTATTAAAATAGTAATAATGAGAAAACGCATTAATTTCAATTCGATACCTGTCGAATATTTTTTTGGAGTAACTGCCATACTAATATGATTAGTATTACAAAACTGTGTTGAATAGAGGTGATTGTTTGCAAAGTATACCGAATCGCTCGAACCGTTCAACGGGCGAATTAACTTATGAAACGCTAAAAAGATTAATCTTAAATCTGGAACTTAAGCCAGGTACAAAGCTCTCTGAAAAAGAAGTAGCAGAAAAACTTCAAGTCAGTCGTACCCCTGTCCGTGAGGCTTTTTTAAAACTATCTCAAGAAGAATTGCTTGAGATATATCCGCAAAGCGGCACTTTCGTTTCTTTTATTGATTTGGAGCATGTAGAAGAAGCAAGGTTCGTCAGGGAGAATATTGAACGAGCCATTGTCAGGGAAGCATGTAAGGAGTTTTCTGAGGATTATTTATTTCAATTAGAGACGAATATTGCGACGCAGGATCTGTCAAGTAACAAAGGCAACTACTCTAGAATGTATCAATTGGATGATGAGTTTCACAGGCTTCTATTTTATGGATGTGGCAAAGTGCGTTCTTGGAATATGCTGCAACAGATGAACAGCCACTTTAACCGTTTGAGGATTTTGAGACTATCATCGAGCTTGGATTGGGATATTATCATTTCTCAGCATAAGGAAATTTTTAATCTCATTAAAAATAAAGAGTCAGATAAAGTAGAACAGGTCATTATTAAGCATCTCCGCTTGGCTGTTTTTGAAAAAGAAATTTTAATTGAACGCTACCCAGAGTACTTTAATCCACAGAAATCGTAATGCGTAAAATTTTTTTAAACAGCTATGCAAACGCTTTCTATAAGTCGCTAAACTCTTGTAAAGCAAGGCAAGTGTCATCTGTGGTCATAGGTGATTTTAGTCATGGTTTAAATAGATTGAGTTGGCTTATTCAACAAAATAATGATCGCAATAAATGAAAGCGTTATCTTGGGAGGTGAGGAAGATGTGACACGAGCATCAGCAGTGTTTTAACGATGGATAGGTATTCAATGAAAATTGTCATAATAAACATTGCCATTTTAGGAGGGGAATACATGAAACGTATGAAAAAGAGTTTTGTTATTTTTCTTTCGATCAGTATGTCTTTGTTGCTGTTATTAGTCGGTTGTGGGAACAATGACAGTTCCAGCTCATCGGGAGATAAATCCGTAACCATTAAATTCTCTTGGTGGACCAATCCAACACGTACAAAACAAACGAAAGAAGCGATCAAGCTTTTTGAAAAAAAGTATCCAAATATTCATGTAACGATGGAATATACCTCTTGGGATAGTTATTGGCAAAAGCTTTCAACAGAAGCTGCGGGTGGAGGTGCCCCTGATGTAATGCAAATGGATGGGTCACGCTTAAATGAGTATGCGAGCAAAAATCAATTAATGGATTTATCCAAGACAAAAGTCGACACCTCGGGACTTGATAAGAACACTGTGGCTCTTGGTAAACTCAATGGAAAACTTTATGCATTAACAACAGCACTCAATGCCCAGATCTTCATTTATAATCCTGAGATTCTCAAAAATGCTGGCGTAGACTTTCCAACAGGCAATTATACTTGGGATGATTTAGCGAAGCTATGTGAAACCATCTATAAAAAAACAGGGGTTTACGGTATGCCAGATGAGATGGAACAAACTGCATTCTTAGATTATTTTGCTAGAACCAAGAATGAAAACTTATATTCTTCTGATGGAAAATCCCTTGGGATGTCAAAGAAAACACTTACTGAATGGTTCCAGTATTGGTTAGACTTACAAGAAAAAGGTGGCGTTCCGACAGCACAGGAAAGTGCGGCCTATAATCATAATGATCACCCATCCAGTCCATTTGTCAAAGCAAAGACGGCCTTTGCGTGGTTATTCCTAGGAACTGGTGGCGAATTTGAACAAGATCTCGGTAAGCCTATTATAAGAGGTCTTCTTCCAGAATGGGGCAATGACAATAAACCATATCCACTCCATCCAGCCATGTACTGGGCGATGTCTTCAAAGACCCAACATGCTGATGCTGCAGCAAAGTTGATTAATTTTCTTGAAAATGATCCTAAGGTGTCACAACTTTTCCAAAATGATCGAGGAATCCCAGCAAACACAGCCAATATGAAGAAAAATGCTGAAACAACGAAGGATGCGACTGTTAAAAAGCAAGATGACATCATGGAAAAAATCGAAAAGGTGGCAACACCAGTTAAGCTAGATCCTCCGGGAGCAGGAAGCATGGGAGATACATTAAAAAATATTTCTCAACAAGTGCAAAATAAGCGATTGACTCCAAGCAAAGCAGCGGACGAATTTATGCAACAGGCTAATCAAGCACTCTCACAAGGATGATATCTTCTTCACAATAATTTAACACGGTGGCTTTTTTTGTAAGTCACCGTGTTAAAGGAGGTTTTCATAATGGAAGCTCAAGTGCGCACTGGAGTGTCAAAGCGAAAGGCAAAACAAGGCCTGCAAACAGCCCGCCAAAGAAATTTGACCGCCTACGCCTTCTTGACCCCTTGGCTTATAGGTATGCTTTTTCTTACGGTTGGTTCAATGTTGTTTACCTTTTACCTCGCTTTCACAGATTACGATTTATTGAGCGCCGCACATTGGACAGGAATTCGTAATTTTTCGCAAATATTAGATGACCCTAATTTTTGGGTATCCATTCGGTCAACATTAATTTATGTGGTTATCTCTGTACCAGCACGACTTATTGCTTCGCTTTTAGTCGCCCTGCTATTAAGCAAGGAGGTGCGTGGCATCGGTCTTTATCGGGCATTAATTTACCTACCCTCTTTAATCGGTGGGAGTGTTGGGATATCGATTGGCTGGAAGAACCTCTTTGCTAATGATGGCCCCATCAACTCACTGCTCGGTATGGTTGGCATTCATGGTCCGAATTGGATTGGTAATCCTTCAACAGCGATCATCGTGTTGATCTTATTAAGTGTCTGGCAATTTGGATCAGAAATGGTTATTTTTTTGGCTGGAATTAAGCAGATTCCAAATTATCTCTATGAGGCGGCAACCATTGATGGGGCGTCACCGATGAGAAGATTTTTCAATATTACTTGGCCGATGCTTTCACCTATTGTCTTTTTTAATCTATTAATGGGAACCATTTCTTCATTTATGGTCTTTACTCAGGTCTATATTATTACGAGTGGTGGTCCGATGAACTCTACATTATTCTATGTCTATTACTTGTATCAACAAGCATTTAGCTATTTCCATATGGGGTATGCTTCAGCATTATCGATTATTTTGTTAATTATCATTGCAATCTGCTCGAGTATTATCTTCCTCACTTCAAAACTCTGGGTCAAATATGATGTTTAAGGTGGTGTGTGACGAATGACTAGAAGCTCTATGTCGAAATCCATTATCCGGCATGTCGTTCTGATTATTGTAACGCTAATCATGATCTACCCGATTTTCTGGATGTTATCTTCTTCTTTTAAGCCGGATACAGAGATTTTTTCAACCTCTAACCTATGGCCTAAAACATGGACGTTCAAGCATTATTTGGCAGGCTTCAGTGGGGATGCGGGAATGAATTTTGGTCCTATGTTTCTCTATTCCTTCTTAGTTTCAGCCGTTGTTGTCGTGGGCACAATATTCAGTTCATCGCTAACGGGCTTTGCTTTTGCTAGACTACGGTTTACACCGCGTCGCTTTTTTATAGGATTTATGTTTGCGACGATGATGCTGCCGGCACAGGTTGTAATGATTCCTCAGTATATTATCTTTCATAAGATCGGTTTGGTTAACACCTTTGTTCCTTTGATGCTGCCGAGTTTTCTTGGAACAGTCCCTTTCTTCATTTATTTGATGGTGCAATTTGTCCGTGGGATTCCTAAGGATCTGGACGAAGCTGCTTTAATCGACGGGTGCAGTCCCTTTCGCCTATTTCGTTCGGTCATTTTCCCACTCGCTCAACCTGCGATCATCACGATGTCCATCTTTTCCTTTTATTGGACCTGGAATGACTTTTTTGGCCAATTAATCTATCTTTCTAATCCTAAAATTTACACCGTTTCCCTTGGACTAAGCATGTTTATGACAAATATGGGTAACACACAGTGGGGAGACATGTTCGCCATGTCGATTGTCTCGGTTATTCCTGTATTTATTATCTTTTTGATCTTCCAACGCTATTTAGTAGAAGGCATTGCAACCCAAGGATTAAAAGGCTAGAGCTGTTCCAGCTTTGAATGAAGCGTTCCTTGTTATGACGACTGGGGGGATAAACATGACCAACGTACAGGATGTCATAGATCATCTAACAGATTCGGTAGGTCCCATTGAAAATACGGTGGATATCCTTAAGTTTGGTGATCCAAATACAAGAATAACAGGGATTGCGACCACTTTCATGGCAACACACCAAGCCATCCAGCAAGCCGTGGAGGTCGGAGCTAACCTTCTTATCACGCATGAAGGTGCTTTTTATAGCCATCATGATTCTGATTTATTGACACATGATCCGGTTTTTGAAGGAAAGCTAAAAGCAATTGAACAAGCGGGCCTAGCCATCTATCGTTTTCATGACCATATTCATCGCTATCAGCCCGATGGCATAACAGCTGCTTTGGTGAAGGCATTAAGATGGCAACCTTATATTGAGAAGCAGTTACTCATCAGTACACTATTAAAACTTCCAAAGCGCCCTTTAAAAGTCTTATCTGACTATGTAAAAACAACATTGAAGCTGCCTTTCGTACGTGTCCAAGGCGACTTATCCATGCCATGTAGTCGAGTAGGGCTATTGGTGGGATATCGAGGTGGAGGACAGACGGCGCTTCCATTATTTGAAAAGGAAAATCTTGATTTGATCATTACCGGAGAAGGACCTGAGTGGGAAACTCCGGAATATGTACGCGATGCGATTGACCAAGGAAAACACAAGGCATTAATGGTATTGGGACATTCAGAGAGTGAGAGCCCTGGTATGAAGGCCCTTGCTGAAGGCCTAAAAATAAAATTTCCGAATATTCCCATTCACTTTATTTCTAATCAGCCGCTTTTTCAAGTCATTTGACCTACTTGAAAGTAATGTACAAAGAATGCGGTGGAGACTTGTATGGCAAGCAGTCTTTTATTGTTGAATGTATAGAAAAAGAAAAAATAGAAGGATTGTCTTGGATCCACCCTCCTAACAGAGAAAATCAACATTAATAAAAAGGGAGTAAACAAAAATGAAAATGACATTTCGCTGGTTTGGTAGCGATGATGATAGCGTCACATTGGAGCAAATCAAACAGATTCCAGGTGTAAATGGTATTGTTGGTGCTTTATTTGATATCCCAGTCGGTGAAGTGTGGCCGCTTGAACGCATTATGGCGTTAAAAAAGGAGATTCAGGAAAAAGGCTTAAGCCTAGAGGTAATTGAAAGCGTCAATGTTCATGAGGATATTAAATTAGGACTACCAACACGCGACCGGTATATTGCAAATTATATAGAAACGATGCGCAATCTTTCTACAGTAGGCGTCAAGGTTATTTGTTATAATTTTATGCCTGTCTTTGATTGGACGCGGTCTGATCTTGCTAAGCCACTCCCAGATGGATCCACTGCTCTTGCTTATGAAAAAAGTAAAATTGAGACGATTGATCCAATAGTCCTTGTCAATAGAATGGAGGGTGCCTCAGAAGGTTTCTCCATGCCAGGCTGGGAGCCTGAGCGATTGAAAACCATTAAACATCTTTTTGAGCTCTATAAAGATGTGACAGAGGAAGATTTATTTGATCATTTACAGTATTTCCTAGAAAAAATTATCCCTGTAGCTGAGGCATGCGATATCAAGATGGCTATCCATCCGGATGATCCCCCTTGGTCGGTATTTGGTTTGCCGAGGATTGTTACGAACAAGGCAAATCTTGAACGCATTACAAAGCTTGTAGATAGTCCATATAACGGTCTTACGATTTGCACGGGGTCCTTAGGTGCTAATCCAAAGAATGACCTTGTCGACATTATGAGGACCTTTTCTGAAAGAAATAGAGTTCCCTTTGCGCATATCCGTAACATTAAGATTTATGAAAATGGTGATTTTGAGGAAACAGCCCATCGAAGTGAAGAGGGTTCTCAAGATATATATGGCATTGTAAAAGCGTTACATGATACGAATTTCTCAGGCTATGTGCGGCCAGACCATGGTCGAAAGATTTGGGGAGAAGTGGCTCGCCCGGGTTACGGGTTATATGACCGAGCACTGGGTGCTATGTATCTATTAGGTCTTTGGGATAGTTTGGAGAGAATGAGAGCCTCTGATCTTGCCCGAGAAAAGTCGACTCTTTCATAAGAAGGACATAGCAAAATGGCTGTGACCAAGAAAAGATACAAAGATGTGCTAGAAAGATTGAACGAACAGGAAGAACATGCTAAGGAATGGCGGGATATTATTAATACGTATTTCTATAGAAAGTCTGGGATTGCTGATGAAAAAGGCAGAACCATTTATTAAAGGAGGCGCTGACAGTTCTTTCAATGTTTAACTAAAATGTTCCTATCACAATCATTCTAAAAACAAATCTTAAGGAGATGACCGTCGTGTTAAATGTAGCGATTATTGGTGTTGGAGCTATTTCTACGTCACATATTAAGGCTTATCAAACCTTTGCTGAGAAATGTAACATTGTCGCACTTTGTGACCGTTATCCAGAAAAGGCTCAGGCGAAGGCAGAGGAAGAACAGTTGAAGGTTGATGTGTATAGTGATTACCAAAAAGTGTTCGAACGCAAAGATATTGATATGATTTCGATTTGTACACCTCCTTACACGCATGCGGAATTAGCTGTGGCCGCGTTGAATGCGGGTAAACATGTTTTAGTGGAGAAGCCCATGGCCTCCTCCTTGGCAGAATGTGATGATATGATTGCTGCTGCTGAAAAAAGTGGGAAGATCTTATCAGTCGTCTCACAAAATCGCTTTAGAACACCAATGATGCGGTTAAAGCATGTTCTTGAAACGGAAAAAATGGGGCCAATTGTCCATACTCAAGTGGACTCTTTCTGGTGGCGAGGACATAGCTACTATGATTTATGGTGGCGAGGAACATGGGAAAAAGAAGGGGGTGGATGTACATTAAACCATGCGGTGCATCACATTGATATTTTCCGCTGGATGAACGGTATGCCCTCTGAGGTGACCGCCGTGACAAGTAATACATCACATGATAACGCTGAGGTTGAAGATGTATCTATTGCAATTTGTCGTTATGATAATGGAGGACTGGCGCAGATTACCAGTTCAGTTGTCCACCATGGGGAAGAACAGCAATTAATCTTCCAAGGGAAGCAGGCTCGGGTATCCGTTCCTTGGAAGGTCAAGGCTTCTAAAGCAAAAGAAAATGGCTTTCCGCTTCCCAATCCCGAGCTCGAAGCTGAACTGGAGGCTATTTATAATGAAACTCCAGTTCTTAACTATGAAGGGCATCAAGGTCAGCTTTACGATGTTTTGCAGGCCATTGAGGGGAAGAAATCACTGCTTGTTGATGGCAAGGAAGGACGGCAAACCCTTGAATTAATCACAGCCATTTATCAATCAGCAACCTTTGGTACTAAAGTCAAGCTTCCATTAAAATCAGATAGTCCCTTTTATACAAGGGCAGGCATTCTAAAAAATGCCATTCATTTCTATGAAAAAACAAACTCCATTAGTAATTTTTCTACGGATCAAATTACTACAGGAGGAAATTACGAGACATCAAGAGAATAAAAAAGATAGAGCTTCATGATTAGAGAGCATGTTATCTCCACAGGTTTGGGAAGCGCTTTAGAATTGACTGAATTTAATATTCGTAAGGCCAAGTCTGACATATTTGGGAGGAGAACAAGATGGATAAAAATGATGGCATGAATTATGCCCCAAAGGGAAGCTTTAATCGGGTAGTAGAAGATGGAGTCTTTCAGTTTGCGGTGATCGGATTAGACCATGGTCACATCTATGGCATGTGTAATGGTCTGACAGAAGCAGGGGGGACGCTTGTTTCGGTCTATGATCCAGATAAGCAAAAGGTGGAAGCTTTTTGTAAAAGCTTTCCTGGAGTAGAACCTGCTCATTCAGAAGAAGAGATTTTGTTAAATCCACAGATTCAGTTAGTTTCCAGTGCTTGTATTCCCTCTGATAGAGGTCCATTAGGCCTGAAAGTTCTGGATCACGGGAAGCATTACTTTACAGATAAACCCGCATTCACACAGCTAGAACAAGTGGAACAAGCAAGAAGAAAAGTTGAAGAAACAGGGCTGAAATGGGGCATTTATTATAGTGAACGTCTACATGTTGAAAGTGCGATGTTTGCTGGCCAATTAATCGAACAAGGGGCAATAGGCCGTGTGATTCAGGTGATAGGAACAGGGCCCCACCGTGCTAATATTGAGAGTCGGCCAGAATGGTTTTTTGACCCTGAACGATACGGGGGCATCTTATGTGATATTGGCAGCCATCAGATCGAACAATTCCTTCATTATGCTGGAGCGAAGGATGCGCAGGTTCTGCATAGTAAAGTCGGAAATTATAATCATCAGGAGTATCCAAAATTTGAGGATTTTGGTGATGCAACGCTTGTCGCTGATAACGGAGCCACCTTTTATTTCCGTGTGGATTGGTTCACACCAGATGGGTTGGGAACCTGGGGTGACGGGCGCGTGACGATTTTAGGGACAGAAGGTTATATTGAAGTCAGAAAATACATTGATATTGCACGGGATGCTTCAGGGAATCATCTGTATTTGGTCAATGGAGAAGGAGAAAAGCACTTTGAATTATCTGGAAAAGTAGGCTTTCCATTCTTCGGGGCATTTATCTTGGATTGTATAAATGGGACGGAAAAGGCGATGACTCAGGAGCACGCCTTTAAAGCTGCTGAATTATGTATTGTTGCTGAACAACAGGCGATTAACATCACTGCGATGGAGCGTCCACTCGCCTAGATGAAGCCAACCCTTCTTTTCGGAGAAGGGTCCTTGCCCAGGCTTTTGCGGCAATGGATAAAAAGAAAACACAGGCAATCGATTTACAGCAAAGGAGGAGGATGCATAGTGCTACCCATACATCCTAGTTTAAAAGATAAAGTGGTCGTGATTACTGGTGGAAGTGGTGTGCTTTGTCGGGCGATGGCAAAAGAACTTGCTCGCCAAGGAAGCAAGATAGCTATTCTCAGCCGGACGGAAGAAAAAGGCAGTCAGGTTGTTGAGGAAATTAAGGCGAGTTCAGGAGAAGCCATTTTTGTTCAGTGTGATGTGACCGATAACGCATCCGTTAAACAAGCTGAGGCAAGGGTAAGTGATGTCTATGGTGCCTGTGATATTTTAATCAATGGTGCAGGCGGGAATCACCCCAAAGGAGCAACTACCAATGAGACTTTCAAGCTAGAAGATGTGGAAGATCCCACGGTTCAATCCTTCTTTGACTTAGAGGAGGAAGGGTTTAACTTCGTCTTTAATCTAAATTTGCTAGGCACGCTCTTGCCAACACAAGCTTTTGCTAAAAAGATGGTTGGTAAGAAGGCCACTGCTATTATCAATATGTCCTCCATGAGTGCGCCGACACCGATGACTAAGGTTCCAGCATATAGTGCTGCAAAAGCGGCTATTGAAAACTTTACCAAATGGCTTGCAGTCCATATGGCGGGTATGGGGATTCGGGTCAATGCCATTGCGCCAGGCTTTTTTCTCACTGAACAAAATAAAAAAATGCTCACAAATGAGGATGGCACCTTAACTGAACGTTCACATAAAATACTCACTCACACCCCGATGAATCGCTTTGGAGAACCAGACGATTTATTAGGCACACTACTTTGGCTGGTAGATGAAGAGGCATCAGGATTCGTCACTGGAATTACGGTGCCCGTTGATGGCGGTTTTATGGCTTATGCGGGCGTTTGATGTAAAATTATAATCTATTAAAAAAAGGGTATAGAATAATAGTCTTTAAAAATGGCGAAATAAAGGGATTCGTTTGAGCTTAGGCAATAGAACGATGTCTTATTTCGTCTTTTTTTCGTCGGTAATAGTAGATTTTAGTTAAAATATTGAAATATAAGGGAATTTTTATGTAGATTTTGCTTGCAATCTGAAAAAAGTTATACTATGATATTATTAGTTTATTGAATAAACAAACAAATCGATTTGATTGGGGGCTATTTTGTGAATCGGGTAGGTAAAAAATTTTTTATGACGATTGTAAGCGCTGTATTGCTCTTGGGTCTTTTGGCTGGCTGCTCAAGTTCGAGCTCGGGCAAGGGGTCAGGTGGTTCTGTCGTAGTATGGAATGATGTCAGTGGAGATGCTAAGGATGCTATCGATAAGATGGTCGACCGCTTTAACAAAGCAAACTCAGATATCACAGTGAAGTCTCAGTATTTCGAAACAAACCCATATAAACAAAAATTGCACATTGTAATGGGAGCTGATAACGCACCAGATATTTTTAGTAACTGGGGTGGCGGAGGCTTGAAGGACTACATTGATGCAGGTGATGTTTTAGATTTAACCCCTTACTTGAAAGATGACTCTGATAAATATTTATCCTCAATAATGAAATCGGTTACTTTCGATGGGAAAATTTATGGCGTTCCACATGGTAATTTGCAACAAGTGAATTTCTTTTATAACAAAGAAATATTTAAGAAATATAATCTTAATCCACCAAAAACGTGGGACGATCTTCTTGATGCAGTTAAAGTATTGAAATCTAAAGGCATTGCACCTATTGCGCTTGGTGGAAAAGATAAATGGCCCGATCTTATGTACTTCGAATATTTGGTCGACAGGATAGGCGGGTCTGAACCTTTTAATAATGTTGCGGCGGGAAAAGATAATGCTTGGTCGGACCCTTCGATTCAAAAGGCCATTCAAATGATGCAGCAATTGGTGAAAGCGGGGGCATTTGAACAAGGCTTTAGTTCAGTGGGATCAGGTGATGGTGAAGATGCAGCGCTGCTTTATACTGGTAAAGCGGCAATGTGGTTGATGGGAAGCTGGGGCTATACAAGTGTGTTGTCTGATGCTAAAGACTTTGTTGATAAAGGCAACTTAGGTTGGTTCACCTTCCCAACGGTGTCTGGTGGAAAAGGGGATCCAAGTGATGTCGCAGGTAACCCAAGTGAATTTTATTCGATCTCAAAAAATACCAAGAATAAAAAAGCAGCTATCAAGTTCCTTAAAGACGCTAACCTAAACGATAAAAATGTTAGTGATTTAATTAAGATTAGTAATGTCCCTGCTGTAAATGGCATTGATTCACAATTAAAAGATTCAGATAATGGGGATTATATGAGTTTCTCCTATGATATTATTAAAAACGCCAAATATTTCCAACAATCATGGGATACAGCTTTGAGTACAAAAGAGGGCAATAGACTTAATGAAGACCTAAGCAAGGTTTTGTTAAATCAAATGTCGCCACAAGAATTTTCTACAGACATGAATAAATATTTGAAGTAATAGCAGGGGGATATCCCCCCTTGCTAAATCTTTTTAACAACTGGAGTGTTGAAAAATGCTTGGGACGCGAATGAATTGGCAACGGTGGGTAATGGTGCTTCCAGCTTTGGTTTTCTTTGTGGTTTTTGCGTTAGTCCCGATGTGTGTCGCTGTTTATTATAGCGGATTAAGCTGGGATGGGATTACCGATCCTATTTGGGTTGGAATGAAGAATTGGGTAACCGTATTTAAGGATGGAGAAGCTTGGCAATCCACTTGGTTAACGATTGAATTGATGGGATTGTGCTGGATTACACAGTGTCCGCTGAGCCTAGTACTCGGTGTGTTTATGGCAGGTAAGCAAAAACATCGAACTGTTTTTAGTATTTTTTATTTCATCCCTTTGCTATTTTCCGCAGCAGCTATCGGGGTGACGTGGTCCTATATTTTAAATCCAAACTTTGGACTTGTTAACGCTATTTTAAAAGCTATAGGCATAGGAAATGGAAATGAAAACTGGTTGGGCAATCCACACTTAGCGCTTTTTATTGTCAGTTTAATCATTGCTTGGCAATTCGTCCCGTTTAATTCCCTCTTGTTTCAGGGTGGAGCAAAACAGATTCCAGAATCCTTATATGAAGCAGCCAGAATAGATGGTGCTGGTCCATTTCGTATATTTTTTTCAATTACCTTGCCCCAATTAAAATATACAATAGTCACGGCATCGGTATTGATTCTTACAGGAACATTAACGTATTTTGATTTGATCTATGTATTGACTGGGGGAGGTCCGGGCTCTGCAACCCAGGTTTTAGCAATGGATATGTATAAGCAAGCCTTTATAAATAATGACCTAGGAATGGGAAGTGTCATGGCTATTATTCTAGCTGTATTTGGACTCGTTCTTTCACTCCTCATCTTAAAATTTACAGGGTTTAACCGTATGGATAGTCAGAAGGAGGGGATGTGATATGGCGGAGTCTCAAACAATGCTAAATACAAATAACTATGAGCAACGACGGCATAAACACTCATGGACGAACATTGCGTTTACCACATTTGGAGTCATTTGGCTCATCATCTCGTTTTATCCAGTTCTCTATATTCTCATGTCCAGCTTACGAGAGCAAAATGGATTTCTTACGGGAAGTCCAACATGGCTGCCGACCATACACCCGACATTTAGTAATTATTTAACAGTACTTCAAGCAGGTTTTGTGCATTTCTTTTTCAACAGCCTTATTGTGTCAGTGCTCTCTGTTATTTTTACGGTCGCCTTCTCATTATTCCTAGCCTATGTCATTGTGCGTAGTCGAAGTCGTATGGTGAGAATTATCTTTAATATATTTTTAATTGGCTTGGCACTCCCGATACAAGCTGCTATCATTCCAGTTTATGTCTTAATTACAAAAATGGGGCTGTATGATAGCTTAGGAGGATTGGTGCTCCCATCAATTGCCTTTGGCATTCCGCTCACACTGCTATTTCTTGTTAACTTTGTTAGAGATATTCCTAATGAGTTATATGAGTCAATGGGAATTGAAGGCGCATCTGATTTTAAAATATTATTTCATCTTGTTACACCTTTAGCTCTGCCATCGATTATTTCGATAGCCATCTATCAATTTATCCTAGCATGGAATAACTTCTTATTTCCCCTTGTACTTACGCAGAGTGATAATGTCAAGGTTCTGCCTCTTGCAGTCGTGCAATTCCAAGGGGAACATACAATGGATATCCCTGTAACTATGGCCGCTGTCACCTTATCCGCATTGCCCTTATTAATTGCTTATATTTTTGGAGGGCGTTTTATCCGTCGTGGGATGATGGCTGGTTTTGGAAAGTAATCGATGATTAAAATTTGACTTCATGGACAAGGAACTCCTGTCCTTTGCGTCATTATGACCCACATGTAAAATGAATGCTTTCTAGTGAAAGGGGAGATGATTTCTCATGCCTGATAATCAATTTTTTAATGCGCACCATTCTCCAATCGGTGCCTTTGCTAGCTTAACCTTAGGTTTTCCAGGGGCCTCTGGCGGTCTCGATCTTGAACAAGGAAGACCTCCGAAGGAAAATGTTTTTATTGGTTTAGAATCAATAGAAAAAGGTCAGTATCAGGCCTTACCGTTCTTCCAACAGAGTGAGAGTGAAAGCGGACGATATGATATTGAGAATCCTGATCCTAATCCGGATAAGCCCAATATTCTTTCCGCCTTTCCAAAAGAAGAGATTAAAAGAATTTTTAAGACAACAAGTGATACGTGGCATGCGGGAGATTTGACCTTTACTATTTATTCTCAGGTTCGTCCTGTCCCTGATCCTACTTCTGCTTCCGAGGATGAAGTGAAGGAAGCCATTCTTCCAGCCTTATTTGTAGAAGTGACAGTCGATAATACGAAAGGTACACACGCGCGGCGTGCTTTCTTTGGCTATGAAGGCAGTGATCCTTACGCATCTATGAGGAGAACTCAGGATACCTCGGAATTAATTGGTGTGGGGCAGGGGAGTCGAACGGCTATAGTCACAGATAATCCCATGGTGAAGTCTGCTTTGCATTTTAGTCTTGAGGATATATTCACTAACCCTTTTGAGGAAAACTGGGCCTTTGGTTTAGGTAAGGTTGGACTCTTAATCATGGATACACCTGCTGGTCAAAAAGAAACTTATCGCTTTGCGGTGTGCTTTTACCGTTCTGGTCAGGCCACTGTAGGGATAAACAGTGTCTACTACTATACACGATTTTTTGATTCCATTGAGGATGTTGGACGCTATAGTCTGACCCACTTTGATCGCTTAGTAGACTATTCTAAGCAAGCCAATAAAAAAATAGAATCGGCATCACTATCTGAAGACCAGAAGTTTATGATGGCCCATGCTATTCGAAGTTATTACGGTTCAACGCAGCTTCTGGAAGCTGAAGGAGGTCCCTTGTGGGTGGTGAATGAAGGTGAATATCGCATGATGAACACCTTCGATTTGACGGTTGATCAGCTATTCTATGAATTAAAGATGAATCCTTGGACTGTAAAAAATGTTCTTGATGTCTTTGTAGAGCGTTACAGCTATAAGGATACCGTCCGCTTTCCAGAAGATGAGAAGGAGTACCCGGGTGGCATTAGTTTTACCCATGACATGGGGATTGCCAATACCTTTTCTCGCCCACATTATTCGGCCTATGAATTATATGGGATTGATGGCTGCTTTTCGCATATGACACAAGAACAGTTGGTCAACTGGCTGCTTTGTGCTTTGGTTTATATTGAACAAACCGACGATCAGGAATGGTTGCAAGCTAAATTTTCTATTATCGAGGAATGCTTTCAAAGCATGCTTCATCGTGATCATCCTGACCCAGACAAGCGCAACGGGATCATGGGGCTGGATAGTTCAAGAACAATGGGTGGGGCTGAAATTACAACATATGATAGTTTAGATGTTTCTCTTGGGCAGGCACGTAACAATATTTATTTGGCAGGTAAATGCTGGGCTGCTTATATCGCTCTAGAAAAACTTTTTAAAAGACATAATCGGGCTGAACTCGCCCAGTTAGCCGAATTACAAGCGCAAAGGTGTGCCAATACCATTGGCGAAAATGTAACTGAAGACGGATATATTCCAGCAGTTATCGGTGAAGGAAATGATTCCAAGATCATACCAGCTATCGAAGGATTAATTTTTCCTTATTTTACAGGGTGTGAAGCGGCATTAAGCCCGAATGGAAAATATGGGGCTTATATACAGGCTCTCACAAAGCATTTTAAGCAAGTGCTTGTTAAAGGCATCTGTTTATTCGAGGACGGAGGCTGGAAAATATCATCCACAAGCAATAATTCCTGAATCCGTGATGAATTGAAATCGACTTTGATTTTGTTGTAATTTTGATGGATTGATAATCCATAAAACCCTTTTTATGCTTATGACCTATGTCATCTCT